>JBBFLD010000006.1:0-259686 GCA_037481715.1 Melioribacteraceae bacterium | reverse complement strand
CAAAGACAAAGTTGATGGAGATAATCAACGATTTAGAAAGGATTAATAGGACGGCAGCTAACTCGTTGAGAGAAGGATTAGAGGAAACTCTTACATTACATAGGTTAGGGTTAACAGTTGAACTTGGTAAATCATTGAACACAACAAACAGTATTGAAAATGTAAATTCAAAGTTGGCTTCATACTTAAGGAAAATAAAATATTGGAAAACCCCGGATATGTTAGCCCGATGGGTAACCATGGGTTTAATAGAATCAGAGTTAAGAATGCGAAAGATTAATAATTATCAAAAACTGTATTTATTAAGAGATGCACTGAAGAAGGAGCTTAAATTAACACAAACAAAAGTAGCATAAATTATGAGAGTCTCTCTAAAAATAATTTCAACTAAATTTGACTTTTTACCAATTTTTTGACCTCAGTAATTAAATTTTTCAAATAAAATAAAAGAAATAAAATCTTCAGGGCTTTCTATGAAAAAATTAGTTTTCTTATTTACTTTGTTTCCATTCATTGTAAATCCTCAAATAAATTTAATTCAAAATCCTTATGGAAGAAATTATACTACACTAAATGGAAAATGGAAATATGTAGTTGACCCATATAAAAGCGGCAAAAGAAATGAGTGGTACGAAGGAATTTTTATGGATCGCAAACAATCAAATAAAAGTGAACGCATTGAATATGATTTCGACAAAAGTTTAACCATTTATGTGCCTGGCGACTGGAATACACAATCCGAAAAATTATTTTATTACGAAGGTCTTATCTGGTATAGAAAAATTTTTGACTATAAAAAAGTAAATCCATCGAATCGTGTTTTTATTTACATAGGTGCTGCAAATTATGATGCAGAAGTTTATTTGAATGGTAACATAATTGGATCTCATAAAGGAGGATTTACACCATTCAATTTTGAAATTACAAATTATCTTAAAGAAAAGAACAATTCATTGTTCATAAGTGTAGATAACGAAAGGAAAAAAGAATATATACCTGCACTAAAAACTGATTGGTGGAATTATGGTGGTATTACCCGCGATGTTCTTTTGATTGAGGTGCCCGAAACTTTTATAATTGATTATTGCATTCAATTAGAAAAAGGTTCTAACAATAAAATTCGAGGTTATGTAAAACTTGATGGAAAAGATAAAATTCAAGAAATAACAATTGAAATACCTGAATTAAAAATCAACAAAAAATTTAAAACCGATGATAATGGTTATGCAAAAATTAATTTTGATGTAAATAAAATTGAATTATGGTCGCCAGAAAATCCTAAACTTTATGAAGTTGTTATAAAAAGTAAAAACGATATTGTGAAAGATGAAATTGGTTTTAGAACAGTCGAAGTCAAAGGGACTGATATCTATCTTAACAACAAACCAATCTTTTTGAAAGGAATAAATATTCATGAAGAAAATCCAATTAGAGGAAGTAGAGCTTATTTAAAAGAAGATGCAGAAATGCTGCTTGGCTGGGCAAAAGAATTGGGATGTAATTTTGTCCGGCTTGCACATTATCCTCATAATGAGTTCATGACTCGAATAGCAGATAAAATGGGAATACTCGTTTGGTCTGAAATTCCTGTTTATTGGGA
This sequence comes from Melioribacteraceae bacterium, assembly GCA_037481715.1. Classification (GTDB taxonomy): domain Bacteria; phylum Bacteroidota; class Ignavibacteria; order Ignavibacteriales; family Melioribacteraceae; genus Rosettibacter. The sequence goes on along the minus strand of JBBFLD010000006.1, from coordinate 258,086 downwards.
TATTGATTGGTCAAATCCATCAACACTTGAAATTGCCAAAGTTTGCTTAGAGGAAATGATTTCACGCGATAAAAACAGAGCATCAATAATTATTTGGTCAGTTGGAAACGAAACCCCAAATAATCCACGCAGGCATCAATTCATTAAAGAGCTTTGTGAAAAAGCCAGATTGATTGACAATACTCGTCTTATCAGCAAAGCCTTTAATTCATTTTATACGAGTAAAGATAATCCATTTATAAAAATATTTGATGACTCAACAGCTGCATTAATGGATGTAATCGGAATAAACGAGTATGTCGGCTGGTATGATGGTTTACCAGATAAATGTTTAAAAACAAAATGGGAAATTAAATTCAATAAACCAGTTATTATTTCTGAATTTGGTGGCGGCTGCCTGCAAGGCTTTCATGGAGATACATTAACAATTTGGACAGAAGAATTTCAAGAAGATTTATATAAGAAAAACTTATTTATGATTTCTCAAATTCCACAGCTTCGTGGAATAGCTCCTTGGATATTAACTGATTTCCGATCTCCAACAAGATTACTACCTGATATTCAAGACCAATGGAATAGAAAGGGAGTTGTATCAGAAAAAGGAATCCGCAAAAAAGCTTTTTATATACTGAAAAATTTTTATAAAAATTTCTCGCTTAAATTTTGAGATAAGTAGTATAATGTTCAATTTATTTTTTTTATTTCTCGCCTAAAAGTGTGACGACAATTTTTCTCGGTCCGCCATAATTTCTGTGCTCGCATAAATAAATTCCCTGCCATGTGCCAAGATTAAATCTTCCATTAGTGATGGGAATAAATAAAGAACTTCCAATAATTGTAGTTTTTATGTGAGATGTCATATCATCAGAACCTTCAAGTGTATGTTCAAAATAACTTGCATTTTCAGGAACAATTTTGTTGAAATAGGTTTCCATATCAGAACGAACAGTTGGGTCTGCATTTTCATTTATTGTTAAAGATGCAGAAGTGTGTTTTATAAAAATGTGTGCAATGCCAATTTTAATGTTTTTAATTTCTGGAATATGATTAAGAATCTCATTTGTAATTAAATGAAATCCGCGGGATTTTGCTTTCAAAGTAATTTCTTTTTGAATTATCATATTTACTAATAAGTTAGTAAGTAACTTGCTTTCATAAAATAGCAATTAAAACATCATGTAATCAACATTAAAAAATTTTTTAATTTGCAACAAAAAAAAATTAGCTATGGAGACACTCGAAGCAATTATTACAAGAAGAAGCATAAGAAAATTTAAGAACAAGGAAATTGAAGAAGAATTGATAATTAAAATGCTTCAAGCTGCAATGTATGCACCTTCTGCAAGAAATACTCAGCCCTGGCATTTTATTGTAATTAATGACAGGAAAAAGCTTGATGAAATTCCTCGTCTGCATCCTTATGCAGATATGTGTTATGAAGCTCCGCTTGCAATTATGATATGCGGAGATTTAACTTTAGAAAAAATGGAAGGTTATATTGCAATTAATTGTGCTGCAGCCACACAAAATCTGCTGCTTGCAGCGCACGATTTGGGTTTGGGTGCCGTTTGGCTTGGCGTTTATCCGCGTAAAGAAAGAATGAATGCTCTCTCAAAATTTTTTGAAATTCCAGAAAATATTATTCCTGTTTCACTTGTTGCTGTTGGTTATCCCAACGAGTCAAAATCTACACCTGAAAGATTTAAGCCGGAAAGAATTCATTACAATAAGTGGTAATTGAAAAATAATTCACAATTTAACATGCTTTACAATTCAAATTTTTTTGAGCAAATTGTAAAAAAAGAAAATGGTTAAACATGCTTTCAATTGAATGGACGGAACAATTAAGATTCTTAGTTGCTCTCGCACTGGGCTTTTTAGTTGGACTTGAACGCGAAAGCAGCAAATCCCGACAAAAGAAAATTGTACTTGGCGGCATCAGGACATATCCAATAATAAGCATGCTTGGATTTGGATGTGCATGGCTTTATCACATTGGTGTTCAAGCTATACTGCCAATTGGTTTAATTGCTGTATCGGGATTAACAGCAATTTCATATTTTACAAAAGTTCAATCAGAAAGACTTGGTGTTACAAGCGAAGTTACAGCACTTGTAACATTTATTGTGGGGGCACTTGCATTTCTTGTTGATATCTGGGCTTCGATGGCTCTTGGAATTATTAATACAATTCTGCTTTCTGAAAAATCAAGAATGGAAGAAATGGTTGAAAAACTTGACCGTGTTGAATTTCTTGCTGTTTTGAAATTCCTCCTTGTTACTTTAATTATTCTTCCTGTCCTGCCGGATAAAGATTATACGATGTTCAATCTTAATCCATCTAAAATCTGGAAAATTGTAATCATTGTTTCTTCTCTTGGATTTATTGGTTATTTCTTGTCAAAAAGATTTGGCGACCATATTGGTTTTAGATTATCTGGTTTGGTAGGCGGAATAGTTTCAAGCACGGCAGTTGCAATTGCTTATGGAAGGATAGCTCAAAAAAATGAAACCATTTCGAAAAATGCTCTTCAAGGTTCTTTGATTGCATCGAGTGTTATGTATTTAAGAGTATTGATTTTGATTTTTATTATCACTCCATCTATTGTTATTCATATTTGGTGGCAGTTGATTATTCTAAGCTTAATTGGCTTTGCCTTATCATTTTTAAAAATGAAAGTTCGTTCTGGTAAATCTTATTTCAACAAGGACTCACAAAATCTTCAAAACCCGTTTGAAATCAGACCTGCATTATTGTTCGCAGTTTTATTTATTGTTTTATCCGTTATAACTGGATGGGTAAAAATCTATTTTGGTAAATCTGGAGTTCTGACACTTTCTGCTGTAGTAGGAGTTACAGATATTGACCCGTTTATTTTATCATTAATCAGTTCCCCAAACTTTGGTATTAATATTCTCGTGTCTGCAATATTAATTGCAATGATGAGCAATACAATCATGAAAGGAATATATTTTTCTTATCTCTCACAAGATGCAAGAAGGGAATCAATATATCGATTTGGAATTTTGACTCTGTCTCATCTACCACTGATTTTAATAACACTTTTATAAAGAAGAGCTGACTAATAAATTTTCATAAAACATTTCATCTTTGTTTTTTATTAGTCAGCTCTTTTGAAATTTTGATTGCTAAATGTTTATAACAGCCATTAAATAAAACCAGGTGGAAGTATCTTTCCCTTTCTTTTCTTTAAAAATTTCTCCAGGGAAAAATAATGATGCCCCACCTTCAAAGTTCACATATTCGTTGTATTTATAATTAATTAGAAAGTCTAATTCCGAACCAAAATCATTTGTAGTTTTGTTGGAAATTAATTTATAATCTTTAGCAGATTTGAAAAGATGATAGTTGAAATGAATTGCTAATCCATCCAAAGGCATAAAGTTAAATTTACCAATTAAATCCATAATGCCTAATCCATAAGTATCGTTTTGAAGATTTACAAAATAATCCATGTAACCGTAAAATTTATGACCAGTTGGATATAAACTTGTAAATGCTTTATAATTATTATCAGTTAAATTATCATCTCCGCTTGCATAATCAAACTGCACACCAATAGTAGGTTTGCAATTTCTTTTGAATGTGTAATTCCCGTTGATTGAAAAAGTTAATGCGTTGACATCTTGTTTTCTGTTTGATATGAATGCTTTTCCAAATTGATATCCAAAATCAATTTCATGTTGAAATCTTCCTAATTCTCCTTTTACATAAAAACCTGCTGTTGCTCTGTCGAGATAACTTGTTGGATTAATTCTTTGCCAAATAATAAAAGGCTGAATTTTATAAGAGCCGGATAAATATAAATCAGTGAATAATCCATAAATATTCTGGTCTAAAGAATCTGATGGGTTGAATTTTTCAAATTCACGAATTGCAAAAAGTTCTGCTTTGAAACTTTTATCTTTGAAAGCAATAAGCCCTCCGTCGAACGACCTCCCAATATTGCTCCAGCCTACAGGACCAATAAACCTTTCCGAGCCGTAAGATAATTCCATTCTTCCAATTTTGATATCAACAGGGAGATTGAAAATATCATTAATAACAAAATATGCTTGATGAAGATCAAGATTCTTAGAATTGGATAAAGTGGATTGTTCTTCTCCAAAAGTTCTTGAATCTTGAATTTGAACAAATCCAGAAAGAGTTTTTAATGGTTTGAATGATAGTCCTAATCTTGTTCGTAATTGAGTAAAAGTATTTGGATTTGTAGAAGATTTGAAATCTTTGTTGTCGATTTCGAATCTTGGTCTAATTTGGAAAGAGAATTTTAAGTTATCCTGCGAATACAAATTGAAATAAGAAACAAGGATTAAAGTAATCAAAAATAGTTTTTTCATAATTCCCCCTTAATAAGTTTTTAGTGTGCCTTGTCGTTCTTTTGCTTTTTTATCCCATTCTACAACTGTTGTTTTCAAAAATTCTGCTTTATCATCTTCGAGTTCTTTCATGTTCAAGCCGATAAATTTTTGTGCTTTTTCTTTGGTTGATATATCAGGCAAAGCAACGGGATATTTAACTCCATGTTTAACAAGAACCAAAGCTATTTCTTTACGTGCTTCTTCAGCTTTTTGAATTGCGGTTCCAAGAACTCGTAAAGCTTCAACAGGTGCATGAAATCCCATGCCATTTGCTGCAGCTACCCAATCCCATCTCCATTGAGCATGTCGAATCAATTTCAAAGCATTTTTCATTTCTGATTCTGTTGCACCGTTATCCCATGCAATTTTAGCTTCAATGTGAGCCGCTGCAATTGCTTTTTCTGCAATCTTTCTTAATTCGTTAATTTTATCCTGTCTTTCATAAACATTTTGAATCAGCTTTTGAGTTTTTTCTCTGTGACAAACCTGACAAGAATTTTCAATATTATTAAGCGGACTTTGAATATGATGGTCAGTAAACTTTACACCGCCTTCAGTTTTGTAAGGCATATGACAATCTGCACATGAAACTCCTCTATCTGCATGAACTCCGGTCATGTATAATTCATAATCTGGGTGTTGAGCTTTTAACATAGGAGCTTTGCTCAATGCGTGAGTCCAATCAGAAAATTCTAATTCGTCATAATATTTTTCCATTGAATCTGCACTAAATCCTTTATCCCATGGAAATGTTAAATATTTTCCTTCCCCTTTGAAATAATATTCAACATGGCATTGAGCACAAACAAGCGACCTCATTTCATTGTGAGTAAAACTCTTAATGTCTTTTCCCTGCCTTTGAAATGCTTCAATAAGTGCAGGTCTTGTAATTCTTAAGTCCATTGTTTTGGGGTCGTGACAATCCTGACATCCAATTGGATTTACAAATTCATGACCTTTTTCAATCCATTTACCTTTATAAAAATTTTCTATTCCATCTCTTGCCATAACTCTTGGAACATCAGTGCTTTTGCATGTCCAGCATGTAGCAGGCATTGGACTGATTTTATTTCCTCCTGTTCTTAATGTTAATCTAATATCTTTTACTGCATAAGCATGACCTCTTGGAGTTTTATAATCTTTTGAAAAGGGATAACCAGCCCACATGATTACAAGTTCTGGAGACATTGCAAGATAATCTCTTGTAACAGAACCTGCATACTTGCTTGCAAAAGATGTATCTAATGTTTGAAGATAAGTTTCATACTCACGAGGGTAATTTTCTCCCCATACTTCGTTGCGTGGTTCCCATTCTGCAATTGGCTTAACAACTTGAAGTGTAAAAGCTTCACTTCTTCTTTCTATAATTGAAGAAGCAAACAATCCAATAAAGAAAACGATTATTACGGTTGCAAAAAACAGAAGCCATGCAACCCAGGGCTTGCTTTTAATAATTTCTTGAATTGGTTTCATAATTTTTCCCTTTTATTTTTTTGTTTCTTTTTCTTCAAAAAATTTTGATAACCATCCAGATATAATTGGTTCTAATTGCGGCACTCTTGCATAAGGTGTTGATGAAAGACTGTGAATTTTTCCATGCGGTATTTCACGATGACAATCCCAACAGTATTTTTCTGTTTGTTCTGCTACATTTCTGTTGTTTATAGCTCTTAAACTAATCGGATGAATTTGATTTGTGTGACATCTAATGCAATTTTCCTGAACAGCTTTTTTGCCTGCTTCTTTAATTTGAATTACCTGCGGTTCCAATCTTAATGTAAAAATTGTTGCATGTCTCAATCCATCATTTGCCTTAAACCAGTATTTTCTAAAAATATTATCCTGTGGGACATGACAATCATTGCAAGTAGTTACTCTTCCATGACTTCCACGTTGCCATGTTGCATATTCTGGTCGCATAATATGACAATTTACACATACTTTTGGGTCATCTGATACATAGGATAATGCATTTGAAATATAAACAACATGAAAAAACAAACCGAAAAAAATACCAAGTAAAATTATTACTGGCAGTCTCCAGTTTTCTGGGGGTGTTAAAGCATGAATAATTTTTTTTATGAAATTAGATTTATTCTGCTCCATTAAATTCTCCTGAACTGGATTTATTATTTAATTCACGAATTTCTTTTGCAGAAGTTGGATGACCTAATTTGTCGATATTCTTATGAAGAAAAATGTATTCCTGTTTAGAAATTTTATTTTGCCAGTTGCCTGTTAAAATTCCTATCCCTGTAACTGCAATATAAATAAGAATAATACCTAAAGCCACAATTTTTTTAGAAACTCTTTTATTTAATATTTTAGTTCTAACTTCGAGAGTATTTGCTACTGGACATGCATCGACACAACTTAAACACATTGAACATTCATCAGAACGAACATTAATTACTTTATCAACTTTAATAAAAGATGGACAAGCTTTAGCACATAAACCGCAGTCAATGCAGCTTTTTACTTCTCTTTTGATTTTGAGTGGACTTAAAAAAGAAATTATGCCTAACAAGGCTCCATATGGACATAAATATCTGCACCAAAAATTTCTAATTACAATTGAAAGGAAAAACAAAATAGAAATTACGATTAAAGAAAATCTGCTTATCTTTGCAAAGAAATAATACATTTTAATATCTGCAACAAGATTGTAAGGACTATCAAGAAATAATTTCAAAGCATCAACTGTCATAGCAAAGAATATAGCGTAGATGAAAAATCCAAGCAAAAGATATTTTAATGACCTGAGTGGATAATCAATAAAATTAGGAAGCTTTACTCTTTTTTTGAATAATTTTTTCCAGACATTCTCGCCAAAGTCTCCAATCATTTCGGATAAAAATCCAATAGGACAAAGCCAGCTGCAAAAAGATTTACCGGCAAAAAATGAAATTGCAACAATTGCAAGGAAAATAAAAAATCCTGCAGGATGAGCATAATGAATCTCGCCGGTTAAAATAAAATAATAAATACTCATAAGTGAAGAGATAGGCAGAAAGCCTTCAACTCCCGGCGGACGATATGCAACAGAATTTATATTCTGCGGTTCAAGTGATTTTACAAAAATTGTGAATTCAACTCCAATCCATATGCATAATAATGCAAAAAGGAGTTGAATCAAGAATCTATATTTTTGAATTGGTTCCTCAGTATTCTTTATAATTTTCATAAAATAATCAAATTTATATACAGATTAAATAATCCGTATTAAATTTACTGTAAAAAATTAAACTTGTCAATTTTCTGTAAAAATACGCAATAATAATTTTATTTCTTTGATTAAAAATAATACTTGACATCTTTAATAAAGATTATTATGTTTAATCAGAATTAATAATCTGTTATAAATGTTCATAAGTAATAAAATAAAATATGGAATGAAAGCGTTGCTTTATCTTACCAGGCTATCAAATAATGAAGTAGTTCCAGCAGCCAGGTTATCTAAGGAATTAGAAATCCCAAAAGAATTTATCTCGAAAATTTTGCAGTCATTGGTTTATCAGGGCATATTAAAATCAAAGAAAGGAAAAGGCGGTGGTTTTTATTTGGCATTGCCGCCGGATGAAATTAAATATGAAATTGTATTCAGAGTATTGGGTTACAAAGAAAAAAATAATGAGTGTTTGTTTGATATGTCGCATTTGTGTGAAAGAAAAATATGTCCTTTCTGTGATAACTGGAAAGAGTTCATAAAAAATTTCAATTATGCAATTAAATCTTGTTCTATTACAGGAAAAGCAAAAGAATAAAATTTTTTATGACATAATCGGATTTTTTAAACTTAATAAGAAGGAGAAACAAATATGAATGACATTAAAACAATAGATGAGCTTTCAAACATTAAAGTAAAAGATATTGTGACCATAAACTATAAAACTGCTGAAGTATTAGAAAAATATAAAATTGATTTTTGCTGTAACGGCAATATTTCTCTTGATGAAGTTTTAAGAGATAAAAAATCAGATAAGCAAAAAATTGTAGATGAACTGCTTTCAGTAATAAAAAATGAAACAGTTAAATCAGAAAACTTCAATGATTGGGGGATATTAGAATTAATTAATTACATAGTGGAGGTTCATCATAAATATGTTTTGGAAGCAGTTCCAAGAATTTCTTCATTCTTAGATAAAGTAGTAGAAAAACATGGCAGTAAATATCAATATCTCACAGAAATAAAATTACTGTTTAATCAATTATCAAAAGAATTAGAAAATCACATGATGAAAGAAGAAAGAATTTTATTCCCGTACATGAAATATTTAGTTGAATGCCAGAAGTTTAATGAGAAACCAAAGACAAGCGGTTTTGGCTCTATTAATAATCCGATTAGACAAATGGAAGTTGAACATGATTCGGCTGGTAACATTCTGCATAAACTTCGTTATTTAACAAATGATTATAGATTGCCTGATGATGCATGCACAACATTTTCTTTAGCATATGAAGAGATAAAAGAATTTGAAAAAGATTTGCATAAACATATTCATCTTGAAAATTATATACTATTTCCAAAATCAGTTGAATTAGAAGAAAACTTATTAAAACAAAATTGAAGGAGTAAAAATGAAGAATCAATTAATACTTGCATTGTTTTTAAGTATTGTTTTATCTGCATGCGGTGGGGATAATTCAAATTATGACCCTGAGAAGGAAAAATTAGCAATTAAAGCTGGGTTAACAGTTTTTGAATACGAAAATGGAATTGGTCCGATAAAAGAAAAAATGAATATTCCTACTACAATTGATAAAATTATGGCAGAAAGCGGTAAAAAAATTTTTGAAGAGAAATGTACTCAATGCCATAAACTTGATGAAAGATATACAGGTCCCGCGCTTCGCGATGTTACAAAAAGAAGAACACCAGAATATATCATGAATATGATTCTTAATCCTCAAGAGATGACTCAAAAACATCCAGAAGCAAAAAAACTTTTAGGTGAATTTGCAACTCAAATGACTTTTCAAAATGTAACTCAAGAAGATGCAAGAAAGATACTTGAGTATTTGCGTTCTGAAGCAAAATAAAAGGAGGGAATATGAAAACAAAAAAAATAATTTTATTGTCAATACCTGCAGTAATATTAATAGCAATACTTTTTAATTGTTCGCAGTCAAAAGAAGCAGGAAATTTTTCAGATGCAGCTCAAAAAGTTTATGTTGCGCCAGGCAAATATGATGAGTTTTATGCATTTATGTCGGGAGGATTTAATGGTCAAATTTCAGTTTATGGACTTCCCTCGGGAAGATTATTTAAAGTGATAAATGTATTTTCACAAAATCCTGAAACGGGTTATGGTTACTCTGAAGAAACTAAAGCAATGTTGAATACTTCTTATGGTTTTGTGCCATGGGACGATGCACATCATCCTGAATTATCACAAACTAATGGAATTCCAGATGGGCGCTGGATTTTTATTAATGCGAACAATACACCTCGAATTGCAAGAGTTGATTTAAAAACATTTGAAACATCAGAAATAATTGAAATACCAAATTCTGCCGGAAATCATGGCTCGCCTTTCGTTACAGAAAATACTGAATATGTTGTTGCTTCTACTCGATTTAGTGTGCCAGTTCCGAATCGTGATATTGAGATTTCTTCTTATAAAGAAAATTTCAAAGGAACATTATCTTTTATTAAAGTAGACCAGAATTCAGGAAGAATGAATCTTGCTTTTCAAATTCTTGTGCCTGGTTTTGATTATGATTTAGCACATGCAGGTAAAGGACCTTCACACGGCTGGGCATTTTTTACTTCATACAATAGTGAGCAGGCAAATACTTTGCTCGAAATTAATGCATCAAAAAATGATAAAGATTTTATTGCAGCTGTAAACTGGAAAGAAGCAGAAAAATATATTTCACAGGGGAAAGGTAAATTAATTGATGCAGAATATTTTCATAATATTTTTGATGAAGAAAAACAGCATGCATATTCAGATAAATTATCTAAAGTACTTGTGCTCAATCCTAAAGATTGTCCCGGAATAATTTACTATTTACCAACGCCAAAATCTCCTCATGGTGTTGATGTTGACCCAAGCGGTGAATATATTGTTGCAGGAGGAAAACTTGCAACTGTTATCCCAGTTCATTCATTTTCAAAGATGTTAAAAGCAATTGAGAAAAAAGATTTTATTGGTGAAATTGATGGAATACCAATTCTAAGATATGAATCTGTAATTGCTGGTGAAGTAGAAAATCCAGGTTTAGGACCATTGCACACTGAATTTGACGGCAAAGGTTATGCTTATACTTCTGCATTTATTTCTTCTGAAATAGTAAAATGGAAATTAGGAACATGGGAAGTAGTCGATAGAATTCCAACTTATTATTCAATTGGTCACTTGATGATTCCTGGAGGAGATAGTAAAAAACCATGGGGTAAATATGTTGTTGCTCTTAATAAAATTACAAAAGATAGATATTTGCCTACTGGTCCAGAACTCTGCCAGTCTGCACAATTAATTGATATTTCCGGAGATAAGATGAAACTCTTACTTGATTTTCCAACAGTAGGCGAACCGCATTATGCTCAAGCTATTCCTGCAGAAATTCTAATTAAAAACAATAAAAAATTTTATGAGTTAGAAAAGAATAATAATCCATATAAAACAAAAAGCGAAAAAGAAACTAAAGTGATAAGAAATGGCAGCGAAGTTCATGTTTATATGACAGCTACCAGAACACATTTTAAACCCGATAATATTGAAGGCATTAAAGTCGGCGATAAAGTTTATTTCCATGTTACTAATCTTGAACAGGATTGGGATATACCACATGGATTTACAGTCAAAGGATTAAATAATTCTGAACTATTGATAATGCCTGGACAAACAAAAACAATTTTATGGACACCGCAAAAACCCGGTATTTATCCATTCTACTGTACTGATTTTTGTTCTGCATTGCATCAGGAAATGCAGGGTTATATAAGAGTTTCTTCTGCAAACAGTAATGTGAAGATTAATTATAATTGAGATTAAAAAGATGACACAGTATTACTCTGTTGATAAATATAATTTTTTCTTAAAGAGTAATCTGTGTCATCTTTTATTGAAAGGAATAGGAAAATGAAATTGAATAAATCACGCTTGCTGATGTTAATTTCTGTAATTCTATTAGCTTTAACATTTTTCTTTCCGATTTGGAAAATTGATCTCCATGCACCTCAATACCCCGAAGGGATCGGTTTAAGAATATGGATAGACAAAATTACTGGCGTAAATGAATACGACCTTGATAATATTAATAAATTAAATCATTACATAGGTATGAAAATAATTGAACCAAGTGCAATCCCTGAACTTAAAATAATGCCATATATAATTTTATTCTTTATTTTATTAGGAATTATTACTTCTATCGTTAATAAAAAATTTTTAGTAATCACATGGACAGCTTCGTTATTAATTATTCTTTCAATCGGATTATATGATTTCTACATTTGGGAATATGACTATGGACACAACTTAAATCCAAATGCACCAATAAAAGTACCCGGCATGTCATATCAACCGCCGCTCGTTGGAACCAAACAATTATTAAATATGCAAACTACTTCTTCTCCAGATATTGGTAGTTACTTAATTGGAACTTCTGTTTTATTGAGTGCTTCAATTTTAGTATTGGAAAGAAAGGGAAATAAAAATGATGTTAAATAAATTTTACTTAATAATTGTTTTTGTGTTTCTCTTTGTATCATGTGAAAAAAGTCCCCAGCCAATTAATTATTACAACGAAGATTGTGCGAATTGCCAGATGACAATATCTGACAAAAAATATGGTTCTGAGTTAATTACTCAAAAAGGCAAAGTCTATAAATTTGATTCTATCGAATGTTTAATATCATATATGAATAATTTTAACAAAGAAGAAATTCATTCACTTTGGGTTACAGATTTTAGCAATCCCGATAATTTAATTAATGCAGAAAAAGCTTTTTATCTCAAATCGGATGAACTACAAAGTCCTATGGGCTTAAATGTTTGTGCATTTGAAAATATGAATGACTTAAATGCAGTAAAACAAAAACACGATGGAATAATTTTAAAATGGAATGAATTATTAAATTTTACTAAACATGAAATGCATTAATGAAATATCGAAGGATGTTATTGATTTTACTTTTATTTGCATAGCAATATTACTTTTTAATTTAATTGATGCAGAAGGGAAAACAATTATCGTTGATAATAATTCTTTTTATAAAACTATTAAATCTGCATTAAATGCGTCTAAAAATTTCGATACAATCATAATAAAACAAAATAATTATTTGGAAGGGACATTAATAATAGATAAACAACTTACTTTAATCGGTGAAAATTTTCCTGTTCTAAACGGAGAGGCTAAAAATCAAATCATAATAGTAAAATCATCCAATGTAAAAATATCGGGTTTTATATTTAAGAATTCCGGTGTGAGCTTTTTATCAGATAATTCAGCTATAAAGCTTGATAATGTTACTAACTGCATTATTGAGAATAACAAATTCATAAATAATTTTTTTGCTGTATATCTATCGAAATCCTCTAATTGCAAAATTATTAATAATCAAATTAAGTCAAACAGTACAAAACAAACTTTCTCCGGCAACGGAATTCATTTATGGAACTGCAGAGATATATTAATCGAAGGAAACAGAATTGAAGGACATCGTGATGGAATTTATTTGGAATTTGTGAAACACAGCCAAATAATAAAAAACATTAGCAAAAATAATTTACGCTATGGATTACATTTTATGTTTTCAGACAGCTGTTTATATAAAAACAATCTTTTTGAAATGAACAAAGCCGGTGTAGCAGTTATGTTTACAAAAAATATATTAATGGAATACAACACATTTGAAAAAAATTGGGGAAGTGCATCTTATGGAATATTGATGAAAGAAATTTACGACAGCAAAATTTTGAATAATACTTTTAAGAAAAATTCATGCGGAATTTATTTTGAAGCTTGCAATCGTATCGAAGTTTATAAAAACAATTTTATTGAAAATGGATGGGCAATTAAATTAATGGCAAACTCAATGGATAATGTTTTTAAGAATAATAATTTTATTGAAAATACTTTTGATATTTCTACAAACAGCACACATAATTATAATTCTTTCAAAAATAATTTCTGGTCAAAATATGACGGCTATGATTTGAATAAAGATAATATCGGTGATGTTCCATACAGACCAGTTAAGTTATTTTCATTTATTGTTGTCAATAATCCCCCGGCTTTAATTTTATTACGAAGTTTTTTCGTTGATATACTCGATTTTGCAGAAAAAATAATTCCAACAATTACACCTTCAGACTTAATTGATTTAGAACCATTAATGAAAAAAATGTTATGATAAGAATAAAAAATTTGTATAAAAGCTATGGCTTTGTTGATGCTCTTCAAAATATTTCGCTCGAAATTGAGAAGGGAAGCATCACATATTTAATTGGACCAAATGCATCAGGAAAAACTACGTTAATTAAACTTATACTTGGACTTATAAAACCAACGAAAGGAGAAATTTTTGTAAATGGAATTAAACTAAATGGCGATTATAAATACAAAGAAATAATTGGCTACATGCCTCAAGTAGCAAATTTCCCGGAAAATCTGATCGTAAAAGAAATTTTTAATATGCTGAAAGAATTAAGAAATAATAATTCTGATTTAGACGAAGAATTGATTGAAAGTTTCGGCTTGGAAAAAGAATTTGATAAACAAATAAAAAATCTTTCAGGCGGCACGCGGCAAAAATTAAATGCATCGATTGCTTTTATGTTTAATCCCGAAATACTGATTCTTGATGAACCAACAGCTGGACTGGACCCTTTGAGCTGCAGCATCTTAAAAGAAAAAATTAAAAAAGAAAACCAAAATGGGAAAACTATAATTTTTACATCTCATATTTTGAGTGAACTTGAAGAACTTGCAACCACCTTTGTTTTTCTTCTTGATGGCAAAATTGTATTATCAAAAAAGAAAGAAGAAATTAAAGAATCAAATCTCGAAGATGTAATTATTTCTTTTATGAAAGGAATTAATGGTGAACACATTAATTAAAATTATCAAATATCAAATACATGATATTATTAGAAGCAAATGGATTTTGATTTATACAATTTTCTTTTTTGCATTCAGCTATTCAATTTTTTCGTTCAGCGATAATTTTACAAAAATTGTAATCAGTCTTTTGAATGTAACACTCCTTTTCATTCCACTTGTATCTATTATTTTCGGAACGATTTATTTGTATAACAATAAAGAATATATTGTATTTATGCTCTCCCAACCAATCAAAAGAGAAACTTTATATTTAGGATTGTACTTTGGCATGGCTGCACCTTTGATATTAAGTTTTTTATTTGGGGCTGGAATTCCATTTTTAATATTCGTAAATAAATTTACTATTGACAATCCTATTCTGTTTTTACTAATTACTTCTGGAATTTTACAGACACTAATTTTTTCGTCCTTAGCCTTTTATATTACAACAATAAATGAAAATAAGTTACTTGGTTTAGGAGTTTCAATTTTTTTCTGGCTCTTCTTTACAGCAATTTATGATGGAATAATTTTGCTGCTTCTTAATAATTTTCAAGATTACCCGCTTGAAAAGATTTCATTGGCTTTAACATTTCTAAATCCTATAGACCTTGCAAGAGTTCTTCTAATTCTTAAGCTCGATATTTCAGCTCTGATGGGATATACCGGAGCAGTATTCCAAAAATTCTTTAGTAATTCTTTTGGGATATTTATTTCATTAATTGCAATGACATTGTGGTTTTTAATTCCCCTTATTGCCGGTCTTAAAAAATTTATTAAGAAAGATTTTTAATGTATTAGTTGAGTTTAGGGAAAAATATTTCTATCTTTAAATCAGAACAATTAATCTGTTTATAGGAGTTTTAATGCTTAGACAAATTATTAAAATTAATGAAGAACTTTGTGATGGTTGTGGAAATTGTGTTCCTGAATGTAAAGAAGGAGCATTACAAATTATAGATGGGAAAGCAAGATTAATAAGTGATTTATTTTGTGATGGACTTGGTGCCTGCATTGGATTTTGTCCAACCGGTGCTTTATCCATTGAACAAAGAGAAGCAGAACCTTACAATGAAAAGAAAGTAATGGAATATATTATAAAAGGCGGAAAGAATGTTATAAAAGCTCATCTATTACATCTTAAAGAACACAATGAATTTGATTTACTAACTGAGGCAATTGAATTTTTAAATGAAAATAAAATTCCGATTCCAAAATTTGATGATGAACACGAAGAAAATAATTTAACTTGCGGCTGTTCTGGCTCGCTTGAAAGAAATATTGAAATGATTAACAATCAGATAGAAGAAACAGGAAGCAGAATTTCTTATCTGAGACAATGGCCTATTCAATTACATCTTGTATCTCCTATCGCACAATATTTTAAGAATTCTAATCTATTACTTGCAGCCGATTGCTGCGGTTTTACTTATCCTGATTTTCATAAAGATTTTCTAAAGGGAAAAAGTCTTGCTATTGCCTGTCCAAAACTTGATTCAAATAAACAAGTTTACTTAGAAAAATTAATTACAATGATAAATGAATCGAACATTATATCAATTACTGTCCTAATTATGGAAGTGCCCTGCTGCAGTGGTCTTGCAAATTTAGCCTATCAGGCAATACAATTATCGAATAAAGAGATTCCAATTAAGGCAATTGTAATAAGTATCGAAGGTAAGATATTAAGAGAAATAAATTTGCTGGAGGAAAATTTGTATAACTGGAAATAAATAATATCGGGAAGGATTCTAAGTTTTTACAGAAATAAAAGGAGAAAATTTAGTTTATATATCAAAAAGCTAATTATGTTTTATCTTTTAATTTGGAGGAGTAATGAGAAATATTATCATCACCTCATCAATAATATTGTTAGTATTTATTAGCAGTGTTAATGCACAAACCAACAAATGTGTTGAGTGTCACTATTCAGCTACTCCACAAATTGTATCAGATTGGCAGTTAAGCAAACATGCAGAGAGTAACATTAATTGCTCAGTTTGTCATGGTGATGAACATATGTCAGCTTCTGATGTTTCGAAAGTAAAGTTACCCACACCCGAAACTTGTGCTCAATGTCATGATACTCAGGTAAATCAATTTAAGAAAGGGAAGCATTCTATTGCTTGGGCAGCGATGAATGCAATGCCTACTGCACACATGCAGCCAATGATTTTAATGGAAGGTTTGAAAGGTTGCGGCGGCTGTCATAAAATTGGATTAAAATCTAAAGAAGAAATTGAAAAATTAAAAAGCAGCGGTTCTGTTTTCGGTCATGCTTCCTGCGATGTTTGCCATACAAGACACACATTCAGCAAAAAAGAAGCACAACAACCTCAAGCTTGTCAAACCTGTCATCAAGGTTTCGATCATCCACAATGGGAAATGTATTCAAGTTCAAAACATGGTGTGCGATATTTATTAAAACAAAATAATATTTTACCTGAAAATAGTGCTGCTCCAACATGTCAAACATGTCATATGCCCGAAGGAAATCATGAAGTAAGAACAGCATGGGGATTTCTTGCTGTTCGTTTGCCTATGCCAGATGACAAACAATGGGCAGAGGACAGAGCTACAATATTAAAAGCTCTGGGAGTTTTAGATCCATCAGGCAAACCAACTCAATTACTTGAAATAGTTAAAGCTGCTGATGTTGCAAGATTAAATCAAGAAGATTGGGATAAAGAACGAAATAAAATGATTGAAGTATGCAGCAAGTGTCATTCAGAAAATTATGTAAAGGCTGAACTTAAAAAAGGTGATGATATTATAAAAAATGCTGATAGACTTATGGCAGAAGCAATCAATATAGTTGCAGATTTATATAAAGATGGTATAATAAAAAAACCTGCAAATTATTCTCATGCATATCCTATGCTTTTAACATTTCATGATGCACCAACGGTAATAGAACAAAAATTATTTGTAATGTTTCTTGAACACAGAATGAGAACTTTTCAAGGAACATTTCATAATAATCCTGATTATGCTTTGTGGTATGGATGGAGCGAAATGCAAAGAGATTTATCTGAAATAAAAGAATTGGCTCAACAAATGAGATTGAATAAAAAGAAGAAATAGAATAAATAATAAGATTGAGAAGAAAAACTAATTTTAGTTTAATAAACTAAAGAGAAAATTTATAGTCTTAATGTTAGAATAATAAAAAATTATTTTTGACCGATATGAAAAAGATCACTTCATGCGAAGCCGCAAAGAATGTTTGGCGGCTTCGTTTCCTATTTGAAATAAAAATTAGAGAAAGACTTAATTTTAAAGAAGCTGCTAAAATGATGTAAAACAATAAAAATTTTTTCAGATTGAACCTGTATTAACAATTTTACTAAGATTTTTGTATTAGAAGTTTTTGTCAAACATTATTTATAGATTCAAAATTTTTTGAATAGTTTTTTCTTTTAATTGTGAAAGTGTTTCTTCGCTGAACATTTTATATGCTTCGTCTCTAAGTTTTCCCCACTTTTCATGAACGGGACAGGGGTTATCGTTCGAGCATCCCGGAAAACCTAAAACACAACTCTTAAAAACATCCAATCCATCAATTGCTTCGATAATATCAATCAATCTAATTAGATTTGGATTCTTAGCTAAATAAAATCCCCCATTCTTTCCCTTTTTCGAACCAACAATTCCGTGATATGTTAATTTCTGCAATATTTTTGAAACAAACTCTTTGGGCACTTTTAATTCTTTAGAAATTTCTTCTGCATTAAAAATTAATTTCTCTTTTTTAATTGATAAAAAAAGAACAGCTTGAATTCCGAGTTCACATGCTTTAGAAAAAAACACAGTCATAAAAATCTCCGCATTAATTTATACAGAAATTAATCTTTATTTAAAATTATTGTTTGAGTTGGATAAGCAAAATCAATTTTTTCCTGTTCGAACTTTTGATAAATATCGAAATTAATCTGCTGCTGTATATCCATATAAGTTTTATAATCTGATGAAAGAACAAAATAAACAAATTCGAAATTAAGACTAAAATCACCATAGTTTGCAAAATGTCCTCTGTCAAATTCAGTTAGTTCATTTTTAAGGATGATTTCTTTAACTAAATCTGGGATGATTTTCAATTTTTCAAGTGGTGTTTGATATGTAACCCCAAGTTTCAATAGCACTCTTCTTTTTTCAAGTCTTTTGAAATTATGCACAACAGAATTTGTCAATTTTGAATTTGATACAATAAGTTGTTCGCCACTTAATGATCTAATTTTGGTTGTCTTAATTCCAATTTGCTCAATGTTTCCGGATTTATTATCAAAAGAAATAAAATCTCCCACTTCAAAAGGTTTGTCGAAAAATATAACAAAGTAGCTGAACAAATCTCCAAGCAATGCCTGTGCAGCAAGTGCAACAGCTATGCCTGTAATTCCAAGTCCAGTAACAATTGTTGTTACATGAAAGCCAAGATTATCTAAAAGAAAAATTAAACCTATAATCCAGAGAATTAAATTTATAACTCCATAGAGAGGCTGAATTCTTTTTAGTTCTTCATCGCCTCTTCGTTTTTGAAAATATCTTTCAAGAAGAAAGCGAATTAATGCGTTGCCGAAGCGGATAATGAAATAAGTCAAAATTATTATGTAGATGATGCTTATTATTTTATCTGCTTCTTTTCCAAAGCTCAAATATTCTAAAGTAATATAAACAGCTCCAAGGAATACTGCAGGCACAAGCAAACGATTTGTTATTCTTTCGATGTAATGAAACTTATTATATCCGCTTTCTTCAAATTTCTTTTTGATTCTTTGTAAGAAAAAATTTTTTAAGAAATAAAGAATGAAAAATGTGAGAATAAGAATTCCAATCGCCAAAAGATATTCTTGAATTGTATTGTCGAAATATTTTTGTTTTAGAAATTCATGCATGGTTAAACCTTTTTATTTTTTAATCCTTAATTCAAAGTTAAAATCTCTTCCAGAACTATCATAGTTATTAAATTCATAGATAAAAAATTCCGGGTCCGATGCACAATTTAACAAATCCATTTGTTCAGGGTCTATATAAATTTTATATTTTACTGGTTTTACTCCCAATAAATAAAATGTTCCGTCAGAAAAAGTAGTAGCTTTTAATTTTGTATTATCAGAAAGGTTTTCAAAAATAACATTAATTCCGTTTAATAATTTTTTAGAATTGTCTTTTAAGATTAGTATAACGCTTCCATAAACTTCATTACCTTCATAAAAAGGCACATCAATTATTCTTGAAGAATTAGGAATTGTTTGAAAAGCTATTGTTTTGAACACTGGGAATAAAAAAGGATTTTTAACATTATCATCAACTTTTAATATGTAAGTCGTATAAGGATTTAGTTCACGAATTTTGATTATTCCTTCGCTTATTTTTTCCATTGAACAGGGAGTCTCTAAAGTTATACTTGCATCGTTTACCATCATTTCACCATCATCAAATTTATTATTGCCATTCTTATCAATAAAAAGTCTGCATAGTACGACCGACTTTCCAATTTGAGAGCGGTTATAAAACGAATAGTTATTAATATCCATATCGTATGCAACAGCACCATAAAGATTTGTAAACAAACTATTATCACTAAATGTAGACCAGGACTTCAAAAATGGGAAATTAACAACCAATCCAAATTTAAGAGTGCTACCCATGTTAATAATTTTGTTGTAATTAATTTCAAATCTGCTTTCTAAGGATAAGTCTGCAGAATAAATCAGATTATATTGAAGAAGTTTTCCTTTTGTAGCATCATAATTGAATTGAATATTTAACAAATTTGCTTTTAGCAGATTAGACCATTTATCAAGAAATCTTAGAGGGAATATTAAACCATAAGTTAAATAAGATTGCTTGAATAGATATTTGTTGTATTCATTATAATAAATTTTATAGGAAATAGTTGGATTTACATATTCAGTTCTTACACCAGCATTAAATGAAAAGAATTTATTTCTGAATTCAGCTGAGTTTTGAATTTTGAAGCCGCTGCCTAAGTTTATTGAGTAACTTCCAAAATCAAATGGAATGAAGAGATCGGATTGAAATTCTTCGTTGATATTGTATGGATTATAAAAAGTATTTTTAAAAAACTTTGTTGCAAATAAATTAATTGACATCTGTGAATAATATAGTGCATTAAGTCCCAATCGATAATATGCTTTTGGAGCTAATGTTAAATTAAAGATATAAGAAGAATTAATTCTTGCATTAAGTTCATTATAAAGAAAAATATTTCTTAGATTATCTCCTTTAATAAATTCTAATCCAACGCTGTTTGTTAACCATTCGGAGAACCCATAAGAGCCATAAGCCTGTGCTAAGAAATTATTATTGTAATTTACTTTCCCAATATTTATAGTGTAGTTAAATTCTTTTGGAGGTATAAATTTTACTGGGATTTGAAATAATTTTCTTGTACTCAAATAATTTCCAGCAGGACCATAAAATTTTAAACTGATAAATGAAGTTCCATAATTTAATGGAATATCAAAATGAAAACTGCCATTTGCATCTGCCTTGGTAACATCAGTTAATTTATTGTTAATGTAAAGTTCAACAGTCCAATTTGGTCCACACTGATCTGAAAAGGAATAAACATAGTAATTTTTTCTTGGTTCTACGGGTTCATTAGTAATTGAAATACCACTAATTGTAGTTTGTTGTAAACCGTTATATTCTAAAGTTCCTAATGATATTTGAGATAAATGTTTGTAATTAAAAACATAATTCCATTTATAAATGTAATCATTAATAGAAGTAAATTTTTGATTAATACTTCCATTCATGCTAAGTTCGATATCGCCGCCTAAAAAAATTCCACCCAAACCTAAATTATAATTATGAAAAGCTGGCAATCCTTTTGTAAAATTTGAAGAAATGAAATAGTCAAGAAATAATCCTTTGATTAATTTTTTTTCAATTGGATAAGTAAAATCTGGTTTTATGATTTCTTTCTTTATGTATTTATAATTTATCTCGCGTTTTATTCTGCTGTAAACCGGCAATATTTTTTCTGTTTTTAAGTTAATTGTTAATTCGTTTATATTAAAGGAAAAAGAAAGTCCAAGTGATTTTTCAATCAATTCTGGTTTTACATAAATCTCGAGTGGAGTGTAAATAAAATCATCATTTGAATAATAAATTTGTTTTGATTTATCTTGATAAATACGCTTTACAAAATCAAAACTATAAGTGCTGTCAGCTTCAATAAAAAAGCCCGAGATTAATTTCTGATTTTGTGAAAAGTTGAAATTTATTTCGAGCAATTTGAATATTTCTATTAAAGGCAGGTAAAATGAATTATTGTAATTGAAGATAACAATTCTTGTTCTTACCACATCTTGATAAACAAGAAAAAAATAAGCTTCTTCAATATCTGTCTGAGAAATTTTATTTTCAAAAGAAGTATCTCTTTCGCTTTGTGAAATTATAGTATCACTTTCGAAATAGATGTTATTTGATTTATCTCGGTGATAATTGCCATTTGAGTATAAATAATTAGGATAGCTTTTTTTATGAAAGAAATAATCTTTACTCCCCCAAAGAAAGTTGGGCGTAGTAAAGATTAAAATAATAGATATCAGAATAACATGGTTTATTATCAATTACATTAAATGTTTTTTACTCGATTAATATTTCTAAAGAATTTCGAACATTATCCTGAATTAACTTAATTGGAGCACTTTTAGGAATATCTTCTTTTTCATTATGTTTAACTCTGATTTCAGCTCTGTAACTTCCTTTAGGCAAGTCAGAAAGTTTAAAACTATTCTTAACAGATAAATCATAAAATACTTTCACATGCTGAGTATCACTTTTTATAAGATTGTTATTGTTATCGTATAACATTACTGTTACATCACCAAAAAATGGTGAGTTGCCCAATCTTTTTAATGAAGTAACTATATCAATATTGTCAGTGTTCTTATAATATTTAGAATCTTTGATTTCAATTCCAGTGCTTGCATTTTCGGTTCGATAAAGCATTGTTGTAATCTGATTCAATACAAAATTAATTTGTGCATTCAAATTTTGATTGTTTGTATCAAGAAGTGGCTGAGGTCTCTGTCTAGTAGAAGATGTTACAATTCTCACCCAATAAGTTCCATCTTGAAGATTTTGAGGAGGTTTAATTGACAAACCAATTAGCTGTTTTTGCCTGGGATTTAATACAAACTTCTTTGGAAAAGCTCGCACATAATTTAAAATGGAGGGATATTCTGATGTTGGTTCATCAATATATTTCATTGTAAGATTTCCAAGTGAATCCGATACAGGGAATCCAAACTTGAAAGATATTCCAATTTCATAAGGTTCATCGGACTCGTTTTGAACAATCATATTGGCAAATTGATTTTTAGTATCTAAATAAACTACATAAGGCGAAATAATAATTTGAGCAAAGATTAAATTTGGTATCAACAAAAAGAAAAAGTAAAATTTTTTCATGATTCTATTCCTTTTAATTTAGAGTAGAACTATATTCTTTCTACATTCATAATTATTGTTCCATTATATAAGCCGCTTGTAATTGCAGTCGGAATCGTAATAGTTGCACCCAACCAGATATATATGCTTGTATTTTTTTTCAATCTATTAAATCTTAATGGTTGATAAGGATTAAAATTTGTTCTTCCTGTGGGTAAATCTTTTGTAGCCCAAGCTGATTGCTGTGTACTAAATGTAATCAGGAGATTATCAATATTATTTGTTAAATTCTGCGGCAATACAAATTGTACAAGAATATTTACATTTTGCAGGTTACCAGTATTGAAATAAAACTTAGCTGCATTTACATCAAGATGATTTACAGAAGAAGAATAACCTTTAAATACCGTACCAAAAGCTAAATCATTCAGCTTGCTAACTATTAGCTGTGCTGATGATGTAACATTAACTATAAGATAAAAAATCAGAAATAAATATTTAATATGTAATGAATTTATTTTCATTTTTATTAATAAGAAACATTAATTACAAATGTTCCTGTATAATAACCAACTGGTTGATTAGCATTAACATTTATAGCACCGCCAACCCATAAATAAAGTTTACCAATTCCACCAACATCTGTTAATTGATAAACACCGCCGCTTGTGACGGTAATTGGATTAACATAATTTGGATTAGTCCCTGTATGCTTTACTTCTGGAATAAAAGTTATTGTTCCAGAAGTTCCTCCATGTTGTGCTACCCAGTTAAAGTTGTCAAGTGTAATAGGATTAAATGATATTGTCACGCTGCTATTAGGATTTCCCTGCACCTCATGTCTGCTGCCGCTCTCAGGTGATTTTGTTACCTGATAAGGATTAGGCATAACTATAACATCACCAAAATCGATGCTTCCTGTAGTAATAATTGTTATGGGTGTAATAACATTTGCTGTTACTGATGCACTTGCACTACCTGATTGTGCAAAGCAAATTGAGGTCAGTAACAAAAACAAAAATGTATATTTGGCTTTAATCATACATCTTTATTATAAATAATAAAGATGCAAATATCAACAAAAAGAACAAAATATTGAAGACACTACCCCCGATATGGCAGTGTCTTCAAATTTTGGCACTCCCCCTATTTAATAAGCAACTGATATAGTAAAAGTACCTGTATAGGAACCGGGTTCTTGATTAGCAGCAACAGCTAAAGAACCACCTACCCACAGCCAGGCTTTTCCACCACTTGTAAGTGTAACAGAACCACCACTACTTACAGAAGTAGGACTGTTATAGGTATTTGTTGTAGTATGTTCAACGTTTGGTGTAAAAGTCATAGTACCAGTAGCCCCATTAGAAAGAGTAACATTATTGAAAGTTACAGTTACTGGTGTACTATTATTACCAGTTACTTCAAAAAGGGCTCCATTATCGGGGGTTTTTTGTGGTGTTTGGGGACTGCCAGTTACAGTAATGTCACCAAAATCCAGGTTACCTGATATGTGCTGAATTGTAAGACCAGCGAGTATGTTAGCTGTTACCTGGACATTATCGCTAGCACTACTTTGTGCATAGCTTGTTGTAGCTATGAAGTAGAACGGTAGAATAGCTAGAGCTATTACTAGCTTTCTCATGTTGCACCTCTCTGTGAATTTAACATTTAATTAATTTCGTTTATCAATCCTCTGTGTAAATTGATAAACGATTCTGGTTAATTATCGCAACTACAATTCAAAAGTTTAGTCAATAATTAAAAAAATTTTACAATAATGAATAATTATTCATAGAATCTTTGCTTATTACTTTTTTAATCAAGCCAACTTTCATTAAAAATTTTTAATCTATTTTTAATAACCATTTAATGTTTATAAAATAAGTTTGAACTGTAAGTTAGTTAACAATATGTCCAACAAAAAAGGAGTAGCATCATGAAATCCAGATTATTCTCATCAATTCTTGCAGTTTTAATTGCCGTTGTATTCTTAAGCAGCAATATACTTGCACAAACCCAAACCACTACACCTAAAGCAAAGAAAGAAGTAACAGCTCCTTCAACTCAAAAAGCAGAAAAGCCAAAAGCAGCTACCGAAACCAAGAAAGAAGCTAAAAAGGATACTGTAAAAGCAGAAAAGAAGGAGAAGACCACTCATCACAAAATGCATAAAAAGTCAGAAGAAAAACCAAAAGAAGAAAAGAAACAATAGTGCATTTTGATTTGGAATTAAACTTTAAGAAGGAGAGTTTATACCTCTCCTTTTTTGTATTTTTATAACATGAGAATTTTAGTTATAGAAGACGAAAAAAAAGTTGCTTCTTTCATCAAAAAGGGATTGGAAGAAGAGTTTTTTACAGTAGATGTTGCTTATAACGGGAAAGATGGCTTAGTACTTGCATCAAGCGAAGAATATGACCTGATAATTTTAGACATTATGATTCCGTTCATCGACGGAATTACATTAACAAAAGAATTAAGAAAAAGAAAAATTATAACACCAATTTTGTTGCTTACCGTAAAAGATTCTGTAAATGATAAAGTTGAAGGACTTGATGCAGGAGCTGATGATTATCTTACCAAACCTTTTGCTTTTGAAGAATTAACTGCAAGAATAAGAGCTTTATTAAGAAGAACTGAAATTCAAAAATCAAATATATTAACTGCTGCAGATCTTAAGTTAGATTTAATAACTCACACAGTTTATCGAAACAACAAAGAAATAATTTTAACACAAAAAGAATATTCCATTCTTGAATATCTATTAAGAAATAAAAATAAAATTGTATCTCGCACAAAATTAATTGAACATGTTTATGATTACCATTTCGATACCGATACAAATGTTATTGATGTTTATATAAATAAACTTCGTAATAAAATTGATTATGGATTTGACAAAAAGTTAATCCACACAATTCGTGGTGTGGGTTACATAATTAAAGAAGAATGAAAATGTTCAGTAAAATTAAACCATATGTATTATCCACTCGATTTAAGATGACCATCTGGTATGCATTTCTGTTCTTGATTCTGGAAATTATCCTTGGTTTTACAATTTATTATTATCTCTACAATAATTCATTAAAAAGATTAGATCTGTCGCTCTCAGCTCAGGCAAATGCGATTCTTCGCGTATTAAAATCAAAACATTTTGATTTAGAAACTTTTGAACCGAGCGATATTTACTCGAGCGAAGAAGATTTAATCTGGGATATAATTTATGATGTTGTTGTTTTTAATGAAAGAAATACATTCATCCAAATTTCTTCTGGGAAAAAAGTTATTTACCAATCAGCTAATCTTTCAAAAATAAAGTTAGAATTCCCAAACATTAAATCGAATAAACAAACATTTGACTTTGTTGACGAACGATTATCTGAAAATGAAATAAGAGCAACTCAAATTAAAGATGGAAATTATACTGTTATAGTTGCTTATCCTAAGGAACATATCTTGCAAACAATTAACAGCTTAACTGATATTTATGTTGTAATTGCTCCAATATTCTTTTTGGTATCTTTAATTGGAGGGGCATTAATATCGCAAAGGTCATTATCAAGAATAGATAAGATTATTAAAAAAACAGAAGAAATAACTGCTCATAATTTAAGTGAAATAATTCCAGGGGAAGAACATAATGATGAATTTGGTAGACTTGTCAAAAAAATGAATGAAATGATTCAGAGAATTCGAACATCTGTAGAATACATGAATCAATTCTCAATTTCAGCCGCACATGAACTGAAAACTCCTCTTACAATTTTAAGAGGTGAAATCGAAATTGCTTTAAAGTCAGAAAAATCTCCCACTGAATATATTGAAATCTTAAAAAGCAATTATGAAGAAACATTAAGATTAATAAAAATTGTTGATAATCTATTTTTTATTTCCAAGAGTGAAAATAATTTAGTTAAGATTCACAAAAGAGAAGTTAATCTAAAGGAATTCTTGCAAGGCATCATTAAAAATGCAAATGTTCTTGCAGATGATAAAAACACAGAGATAAAATTAATCATTGAGGAAAATTTCTCTGCTAATTTTGATTACGACTTAATTAAACAGGCAGTTACCAATCTAATTGATAATGCGATTAAATATGGCACAGACAATTTCCCAATAATTATTACTTCAAAAAAAATTTATGATAATAAATTTATGATTTCAGTGAAAAATTGGTGCGAAGAAATTTCTCAAAAAGATATAGAAAAAATATTTGACCGTTTTTACAGAATTGATACTTCTCGAACAAGAAGTACTGGAGGAGTTGGACTTGGTTTATCGGTTGTAAAATCAATTGTGAATCTGCATAATGGAACAATTCAAGTAGAAAAATTTCCGGATTCGATTGAATTTATTATTGAATTACCTGCCTCATAAATTTCCTGCTTCGATACTTTACATCAAAAAATGATATTCTTTATACTTAATAGACGGAGTAAACCATATCATCTAAAATCGATTATATTTTATCACAGATTTACACAGAATAAAAAAACAGGGAACATTGAATGATTTTTTAGTTCCCTGCATTAATCATTTAATTTTACTTTTAATATCCCTTAAAACTAATTTAACACAGTTACTGGATTAATATCATCAACAATAATTTCTTCGACTTTCACTTTTATTACACCGCTTTTCATCATTCCAAGTGCAATCGCAGTTCCTTTTGATAAATCTAAATCTCTTCCTTCAATATAAGGACCTCTGTCATTAATTCTTACAATTACACTTTTGCCGTTTCGCAAATTTGTTATTCTTAGATATGTGCCAAACGGCAGTTCTTTATGAGCAGCTGTAAGAGCCATTTGATTATAAATCTCTCCATTTGCTGTCATCTTGCCATGAAATCCTGGACCATACCATGATGCTTTCATTATTCCAAGATTATTGAGATTTACTGGCACAACTTCTGGAGTTGAATCTTTGCTTATTCTTACTTTATCTAAAATGCTTGTTTCCCTTGCTGTTGATTCATCAAAGTTAAATACACCCACTGTTACTGCTATTATTAATATAACTAATATTATTTTAATTGCTCGCAATAAATACCTCGCTTTTTGTTTAACATACCTTCAAGAGTAAAGAGAAAAATCAGGCGGAATTTTTAACTTTCTATATTTTCAGAGTTGAATTGAAACCCCTTAGGGTTTGGTTTGAATTCTTTTTAAGAGTAAATCTCAGAGGATTAGAATCCCGATAGATTTGCTCTAAAAGATTAATTGTGTTTGTAAGTTTGAATATATTGATTAAAAAGAAGGTTTCGTTGTTTTGATAATAATCAGTAAGAGATTTGAAACTTGTTTTGTCATCCGTTAAGTTGATGTGAGTAACGGAGTGAAACTTTTCAATCATTAATGAATGGTTCTCTTTATTTAATGAACTTATTTCTGTTTGAATTCCTGTAAAAATCAGGAAAGAACCTATAATACTGTATGTTATTATTTTCTTACTCATTTTTGCGGCACAAATATAGACATACAGCAATTCTTATAAAAGCATACAACAAATTTAAATAAAGGTCACTTAAATTAATCTTATTCAGAGGTTGAACGAATTAATTCTGGTTTGCTATTTCATCTTTGAGCAATAATTTAAAGTGACAATCGTTTTTTATAATTTTTGATTCAATTTTGATGAGCATTCAATGAAAAAAATAACAGCTATAATTTCATCATTTAATGAAACTACAACAAATCTTATATCTCAATTAAAGAATTCAGATTTAATCGAAGATATTTTTTTAATTAGCGGGGAAGGAATTGATGATTCATTTCTTGATGTTAAAATAATTTTCGGAGAAAGTTTATTTCATACATCTGTCCTAAAATCATTAAGCGAGAGGGTGAATACGGATTATATTCTTTTTTTATTTAATGAACAAAAAATTTTTTTAGAGAAAAATACAATTGAAAAATTTTTAACTGCTGCTCTAAAATCAAATTCTAAAATTGTCTATTCGGATTTTTATGAAATTGAAAACAACAAAAAATCAGAGCACCCGTTAATTGATTATCAAATTGGCAGCATTCGCGATGATTTTGATTTTGGTTATTTGATGTTAATTAATTCTTCCTCGTTCAAAAATGCTCTTCAAAAAGCAAAAGAAAATTATAACTATGCAGGCTTTTATGATTTGCGATTAAAGATAACGGTAGAAGAAAAAATTAATTCATCAAATTATTTTTTAACTAATGTTCACCATATTAAAGAATTTTTGTATTCGATAGAAAAAAATTCAATTTCATCAAGTCATGAAAAACAATTCAATTATGTTGACCCAAAGAATCGCTCAGTTCAAATTGAAATGGAAAAAGCTGCAACAGAGCATCTTAAATCAATTGGGGCATTCATTTATCCTCCATTCAAAGAAGTCAATTTGAATCTTGAAAAATTTGATTACGAAGCTTCGGTTATTATTCCTGTAAAAAACAGAGCTAAAACTATTTCAACAGCAATCGAATCTGCACTAATTCAAAAAACAGATTTTAAATTCAATGTTATTGTTGTTGATAATTTATCTACTGACGGCACAACGGAAATTTTAAAAGAACTTTCTTCAAAACATGAAAATCTTGTTCACATAATTCCTGATAGAAAAGATTTGCTGATAGGAGGCTGCTGGAATTTGGCTGTTCATTATCCTAAGTGTGGAAAATTTTCCGTTCAGCTTGACAGCGATGATTTATACAAAGATGAAACTACTTTGCAAAAAATTATAAATAAATTTTATGAAGAAAATTCCGCAATGGTAATCGGTACATATTTGTTAACTGATTTTAATCTTAATGAAATTCCTCCTGGAATTATTGACCATAGAGAATGGACAGATGAAAACGGTCCAAACAATGCATTGAGAATAAATGGTCTTGGAGCACCAAGAGCATTTTTTACACCTATCTTAAGAAATATTGAAATTCCAAATGTAAGCTATGGAGAAGATTATTATCTTGGCATCACAATTTCTCGTGATTATAAAATATCAAGAATTTATGAGCCAATTTACATTTGCAGAAGGTGGGAAGGAAATACTGATTCTTCGTTAAGCATTCAAAAAATCAACGAAAATAATTTTTATAAAGATTCATTGCGTTCGAAAGAAATTTTAATAAGAATAAACAGAAACAATGATAATTGAAGAGAAAATTCCAAAGAGTCAATTAAAAGAATTTTGGTCGTCTCGAATTTTAAATTTGTTTGAAGAACAAAAGTTAAATTGGGAATTGCTGAGAAATAATTATGAAAATCTTAAGGACATAAAAATTAGAGAATTTGAATTTGATGCCTCAACAAAATTTAAAGTCATAGTTCAATACAATCCTGCCAGAATAAAATCTACTGCGGCAGATGTAAGTCCCGAGACAATTCAAAAAAGGAAATGCTTTTTGTGCATTGAAAACTTGCCTGAAGAACAAAATGGAATTGTTTATAACAAACATTTTATAATTCTGATTAATCCATATCCAATTTTTAATAAACATTTAACTATAACAAAGAAAAAGCATACACCTCAAACAATTATCAGCCACTTTCATGACCTGCTCGATTTAACAGAAGATTTGAGTAAAGATTTTACAATTATTTATAATGGACCAAAGTGCGGTGCATCGGCTCCAGACCATATGCATTTTCAAGCAATTGAAAAAAATATTCTGCCTTTAGAACAAGATTATGAATTGATGAAAAGAAATTCTAATTACCTCGAAAGTGAAAGAATAAAAATATTTTTCTTTGAAAATTTTCTGCGAAGATTTATTTCGTTTGAATCAAAGCATAAAGGTGAATTGCTTTATGCATTTAAAATATTTTATAATGCGATTAAGAAAATTTCTATTCCAAAAGAAGAACCAATGTTTAACTTAATTTCTTTTTACAGTGAAGAAAAACTGAAATTAATTATATTCCCAAGATTAAATCACAGACCCCAACAATATTTTCTTGAAGGAAATGAGAAGTTATTGATAAGTCCAGCTGCAGTTGATTTGGGAGGCGTGTTAATTACAGTAAGAGAAGAAGATTTTAATAAAATTAAAAATGAAGATATAATTGATGTTTACAAACAGGTAACTTATACAAAAGAATATTTTGAATACTTGAAGAAAAAATTAATGGATGTCTATAAAAGTTAATTAATAATGGAGCAAAAATTGGAAAACAATACTGCAACATTAATTTTATCATGCAACGACCAGAAAGGGCTTGTAGCTCGAATATCACAATTTATATTTCAAAGAGGCGGCAATATTGTTGACCTTGATGAACATGTTGACCCGGAAGAAAAAATGTTTTTCATCAGAGTCGAATGGGATTTAAGCGAACTAAATGTTCCAAACGAACAATTTGAAAAAGAATTTCAAATTCTTGCAGAGGAAATAAATGCAAAATGGGAAATTAAATACAGTTACAACAAACATAAAATTGCGATATTCGTTTCGAAGTATGACCATTGCTTGCAGGAAATTTTGTGGCGTTATAAAAACAAAGAACTTGATGCCGAGATTCTACTAATAATTTCAAATCATACGACACTTGAAGGAGTTGCAAAAAGTTATGACATTCCTTTTTATTATTTTCCAATTACTAAAGAAAATAAACACGAACAGGAATTAAAAGAATTAGAGCTACTTGATTCTTACAAAATTGATACTATCGTTCTTGCAAGATATATGCAAATTCTTTCTCCGTTATTTATTGAAAAATATCCAAATAATATCATAAATATTCATCATTCATTTTTGCCGGCATTTATGGGTGCAAATCCGTATAAAAAAGCTTATGAACGCGGAGTAAAATTAATTGGTGCAACAAGTCACTATGTAACAGAAGAATTAGATGAGGGACCAATTATCGAACAGGATGTAATTCGAATTACTCATAAAGATTCGTTGAAAGATTTAATTCGTAAAGGAAAAGATTTGGAGCGTCTTGTGCTTGCCCGTGCTCTTAATTTGCACATTAACAACAGAGTACTAAAGTATGGAAAAAAAACTATAATATTTCAATAACATTAATCAGGTAAAATGATTTTTAGCTGATTAATTTTTTGAATTTCTAATTTGCCGTTATCAATTCTGAAATTAAGTACATGACCACCAAAGTTAAGTTCGTCATTAATAAAATGAAAATGATAACCTGAAACGTTAATCTTATCTACAAATGATGGACAGTAAAATCCAATCAGAGTTCCTGATAAATTTGTTCTTTCAAAAACAATTTGATTTTTTAATACTTCATTTAATTGTTTGTAAGGCTTCTTTTGGAGAGCTATTGTTCTGGTTCTAATATAAGAAAATTCGCCCTGTAGCTTTAATGCATAGAACAAATTCTTATTTGTAATCAAACTGTCAATTAATTTTTTTAATTCATCATCTTTCATATTAAATATTTCATAAGATTCATTGCTGTTAAATTTTACGATGCATGCAAAAGGTGTTGTATCATCTGCGTTTGATTGATAAACTAAACCATCATCTTTGAACTGATAAATTGAACTATTAAGTATAATCATCTCTCCATTTAATTTATCAAAAGTTCCAAGTCCGAAATCGCCAATTTCAAGCAGGTTGCTTAATTTATATTTACCATCATATT
The DNA here is from genome assembly GCA_037481715.1 of Melioribacteraceae bacterium. Lineage (GTDB taxonomy): Bacteria > Bacteroidota > Ignavibacteria > Ignavibacteriales > Melioribacteraceae > Rosettibacter. Next base: position 225,630 of record JBBFLD010000006.1, on the reverse strand, counting down.
TGCCTTCATACAAAGAATCAATTATGGAAATCTGAAATAAAGTTGGCTTGCTTTCAGATGTATCTGATTGAGCAGAAATTCGTATAGTAAAAAATGCAAGCATTGCAAGTATAAAATTATATTTATTCATTTTAATTCTCTTATATTTAGATTCTTACGGCAATTTAAGAATATTCTTTTAAAGAAATTTGAATAATTACATTACTTTGTTAAAATTTACTTAAGAGATGAAAATAATTTTTGGATTAAAATGACAATACAAGAAAAGCAGGAAAAACTGATAAAAGAATTTGAACAATTTACTGAGTGGGAAGATAGATATAAATATGTTATCGAACTCGGCAGAAGGATGAAGCCTATCAGCGAAGAATATAAAACAGATAAATACAAATTAGATGGCTGTCAATCTCAAGTTTGGATACACGCAAAACTTGAAGATGGAAAAATATTTTTTGAAGCCGACAGCGATGCTGCTATTGTAAAAGGACTGATTGCAATTTTGATAGAAGTTTATTCGGGCCATTCACCCGATGAAATTTTATCTAATCCTCCCGATTTCTTAACAAAAATTGGAATTGATAAACATCTTTCGCCAACAAGAAAAAATGGTTTAGCAGCAATGATGAAACAAATACAGATGTATGCTCTTGCATTCAAAGCAATAAAAGAAAAAAAGAATTAACATTATAAATGTTGTTCTATCAAACCGGATTCAGGACATTGATTACATTCGAATTGCAGAGTGATGTGACGAATACCAAATTTTGATTGTAAGTTCATTTCAATTTTTTTCCTTAATAAATCGCACTCACTAATTTTCATATCCTTTACATTTACATGAGCTTCCAGATGAACATCATTTTCTCCAACCATCCACATATGTATGTGATGAATATCTTCTACTTCATTAAACTTCTCTACTTCATATTGAATTTCTTCGATTGAAATATTTAACGGTGCTCCTTCCATTAAAATATGAATGGCTTCCTGAAGTATCGAAAAACTTTCTTTAAGTATGTACAATCCAATTAAAATTGTCAGTAAAGGGTCAATCCAGTAAATTTTCCATAAGTATATTGCAATGCTGCCCAGAATTACTCCAACAGAAGAAATTGTATCTCCAATTAAATGGAGATAAGAAGAACGAATATTCATGCTTTTTTTTGAATCCCTTCTCAACAAAAGGACAGCAAATAAATTTGCAAGCAAACCAACAACAGCAACAATGCTCATTATTTTTGCATCAATAACTTCAGGATTTTTGAATCTGCCAATTGCTTCATAAAAAAGGTAAATACAAATTATTATTAGTGCTGCAGAATTAATTACAGCTGCTAATATTTCTGCTCGTTTAAGTCCAAATGTGTGCTTCAATGAATTGCTTCTTAATCTCAACTTGAGTGCAATATAGCTGATAATAATTGAAATGCTGTCGGAAAAATTATGCATTGCATCAGAAATCAAAGAAAGGCTTCCGGAAATTATACCGCCGATAATTTCTCCAACTGTTATTAAAAAATTTAGAAAAATTGTAAAGATTAATCTTCCTTTAGTTGAAGAAAATATATCTCCATTAATATGTGAATGATTATGTGCCAAATTATTTTTTTCTTAATTTGTTAATCACAATAGCAAAATTCTAAAGAGAATTTATGAAAAACAAATTTTATACTGACTTTGATATAGAACGCATGAAACAAAGTAAACGTTCCGAAGATTACAGAACTCCTTTCCAGATTGACAGAGACAGAATAATTCATTCATCAGAATTCAGAAGACTGCAGGGCAAAACTCAAGTATTTTTACCTGGCGAATATGATTTTTACAGAACTCGATTAACTCATTCCATTGAAGTTGCACAAATTGGAAGGTCGATTTGCAGTTATTTGTTTGTATCTCAAAAAGAAATTTTAAGTGAAGAATATTTTATTGACCCAGATTTGGTTGAATCAATTTGTCTTGCTCATGATTTGGGTCATCCTCCTTTTGGTCATGCAGGAGAAAGAGTATTAAATCAATTGATGATGAACTACGGTGGTTTTGAAGGGAATGCACAGACACTAAGGCTTATAACAGAAATTTTTTACAGAGACGAACAAAATTATCGAGGCATGAATCCAACACGAGCTTTCATTGATGGAATTATGAAGTATAAAGCACCATTTTCAAGTTTTAAAAATCCAGAGAATCATTTTATTTATGATGAACAAATAAAGTTTGTCGATTATGTTTTTGGCAATAAAAAAATTCCAAAAGAACTTTCTTATGCAGATAAATTGAATCAATTTCAGAGCATTGAATGCCAGATAATGGACTGGGCAGATGACACCGCTTATGCGATTAATGATATTGTTGATAGTATTTCAGGAGGATTTATTACTATTGAAAAACTATCAAAATGGCAAAGAGATAATAATCTTAATGATTATCAAAATTCTGTAATTGAAGAAATTATTGAATGGATAAAAACTGGAAATTATAAAAGAAATTTTGGTTCAATGATTGGAGAATTTATTCGTTCATGCAGCTTAAAAGAAAGAAAAACTTTTATGGATTCATTGACAAACCGCTATAAATATTTGATCATCATTCCTGGATATATTTTGGAAAGAGCAAATCTTTATAAAAAAATTTCTGTTGATTTGGTTTTTCGTTCTTCTTCGCTTCATCAGATTGAGTTTAAGGGAAACAATATGCTGAAAAAAATTTTTGAGCTTCTCGAAGAAAATTATATAACAAAAATTAATTCATCAAAGTTACTTCCAGATTTTAATGATAAATTAATTCGAAAGGAGAAAAATAAAAAACAAAGAGCAAGGCTTGTTTGTGATTATATCGCTGGTGCAACTGATTCATATACTATGAGAATTTATCGAAGACTATTTGACCCAGATTACAGCTCACTTGCAGATTTAGCTTGAATAACCAAATATTACAAAATTATATCACAGGCATTCATATTGGAAAGATTGCAAAATTGCAAGATTATAAAGAATAAGATTACAATGCTTGCAGTGCTTCTTCTAAATTTTTTGTGTTCTCGAAAAATGATAATAGTTTATTTAAGACATTATCAACAATTGAATCTGGACACGATGCCCCGCTTGTAATTGCAATTCTTATTTTTTCTTTTTCAGGGATATAATTTTCTGTTTCAATTTCTTGATGAAGATGGATATCGTAATGAGAAATTTTTTTATTGGAGATTATTTTTGATTCATCTGAAATTAAATATGTTCTGAACTTTTGTTCTAACAATTCAGCAAGATGCGAAGTATTTGAACTGTTGTAACCGCCAACAACAATTGCAAAATCAGCTTCTTCTTTTGTTAAAGCTAATGTAGCAGACTGATTGTCGTTTGTTGCATAACAGAGTGTATCTCGTGTATCTGCAAAGTGTTCTTTCAAATTTTCAAAACCAAATTTTTTTATCATTGTATCTTTCAGTAAATCGGCAATTGCCTGTGTTTCGCTTGCCAGCATTGTTGTTTGATTAACTACCCCAATTCGATTTAAATCTTTGTGAACATTAAAATTAGGAGAATATTTCCCTTCGAAGAAAGAATAAAATTCCTCTTCAGATTTAAGACCTAAAATTATTTCAGATAAAAATTTTGCTTCCTCAATATTTCTTATAATCACAGAAGGTGAGTTTTGTATAGTGTGCGAAAATGTTGCTCTTGTCTCTTCATGCTTTGCTTTGCCGTGTATAATAATTGTATAATTTTGTTTACCCAATGCTTCTGCACGATTCCATACTTTTTCTACAAATGGACAGGTTGTGTTGTAACTTAGTGTATCTATTCCTTTTTCTTTAAGCAGATTTTCTATTTCAATTGTAGTTCCAAATGCTGGAATAATAACTATATCATCAGAATTAATCTCATCCCAATCAACAAAATGATTTCCATAATTATCCATAATAAATTGAATGCCACGACTCCTTAAATCATGATTAACATGAGGATTATGAATCATTTCACTTAGCAGAAAAATTCTTTTACCCGGATTATTTTCGATTGTTCTGTAAGCAATTTCAATTGCATTTTCAACCCCGTAACAAAATCCGAAATGTCGTGCAATCAAAAATTCAACGGGACCAAAATCTAATTTTGTTGGAGTAAAATCTTTTTTTCGCTGGTCTTCGAGTTTTCTAATTTCTTTGATACGTGATATAATTGGACTGCGATAAAATTCCGGAATATCAAATTTTTTCATTGCTCTGATTTTTCAAAATTTATTTTATCTTTTCACGAATCTGTTTTTCAAACATGTCAATTTCTATTTGTCGATTTTGAAAATCTTCATCATTTCTTCCTGCTTCGCGGCAACGTTCAATCATCTTCATTGCTTCAATAAAATTATTTTTCCTTGCATACAATTTTGCTTTTGTAAAATAACAATTAAAATTTTTCGACATGGAAAGAGCTTTGTCAATCCATTGAAATGCCTCATCCAAAAACACTTCTTTTTCTGCAGCATAATTTGCAGCAACAACGTATATCTGCCAGTTATCTTCTTTAGCATTTGCTATTGCTTCTTTTATTTTTGGATAAACCTGTTTTGTAAGTTCAACTTCAACATTGAATGATATTTGTAAATTTTCCCAATTCATAACGACACTGCATGAAGAATCAGTTAATTCAGGAATTGTAAATAAAAGTCTTTCTGTAAATGGTGCACTTTGTGGTTTTACTTTGAAACGAAGTAAATCTTGTTCTGGGAAATAATTTATTCCCCATGTTAATGCTTTGTTAATAATTACAGTCCATTCATTTTCTTCTGGAATTGTATATAATGAGTAGATTCCAGCTGGAATTTTATTTCCTTCAATGATTACATCTGTAGTAAATTGAATTCTTGTTGATTCATTAGCGCCGGTTCTCCAGACTTTGTTGTAAGGAACAAGTCCGCCCCAAATTTTTCTTCCTTTTACTCCGGGTCTTGAATATTCAATTGAAATTACAGTATAGCCGATGGTTTGAGATACAGATGCTTTTGGACTTAAACGCGGCAAATCAATTTGTGCAAAGAGTGTGGTTGCAATCAATAAAAGAAATATAAACAAATATTTTTTTTTCATTTTATGCCTCGCAAAATTTTTTTCATTTTTATCTACAAGATGAAGAGATTTTCAAATAAAAACGATTATGATGAATTATTAGTTCTAAAATACTAATTCAAAAATAACAATTAAGAATCTAATTATAATTTTTGTAAGATTTATTCATCTTTGTGGAACAGGGAAAACCGGCAAACTTTCGTGTCCTTCTTCATCTACAGATTGAACGGCAAAGAAATAATTGTCTTTTGAATAAGGCAAAAGAATACTTGTATCTTTCACAAAAAATTTTTTCTCCCAAAATGGCTGATATGTTTCTCTCATTAAAACATAATAACCAAAAGGCTTTTTACCTTTTGAAGGTAATGACCATTGAAGTTTAGTTTTATTAGTTAATTCTTTTACATCTATAATAACATTTTCAGGTGAAGAAGGAGCTAATGCTAAATTAGCAAGAACAGCACAATTAATGGCTGTAATTTTACGAGCATATTCAAAATCAATGAATTCAGGCAAATCACCGTATTGCTTGCCGTTTTCAATTCTTACATTTTGATGCTGATGGTCATAATTTTCATTCATTTCACAAAAACGAACTGCTGCATAGCCAAGACGATTAAATGGAGTATGGTCTCCACCGCGCAAAAATCTGTCACTTCTAAAAATTAATTTAACTTGAATTTGGTCAACATAACGCTCGCCAATTTCTTTGATGTATCTTGCTAATTGTCTTGATTTTCCATCGTATTCGGAACCGGATAATTTTCTTATTCTTTCATCTTCAGGGGATTCATTTGCGGGAATGTTTTCACTAAATACTCGAACATGAATATTATCTCTTAATAATGTTTCGCTTGAAAGTGTATTTCCTATCATATCATTATTTAACATTGCAATTAAGTTACAATTTTGTATCCCTGTAATTTTATTTTCTTTTACTCTTTTTGCTAAATGTGTGGAGCCATATAATCCCTGCTCTTCTCCTGAGAAAGCCGCAAAAATTATAGTTGAAGGAAATTCTCTTTTAGACATAATTCTTGCAAGCTCCATTACAGCTGCAACACCGGACAAATCATCATTTGCACCGGGCGCATCAATTACACTATCCATAATATCTTCTGCTCTTGAATCAAAATGAGCACCAACTATAAATACTCTATCATCATTTGAATTTGTTCCTTTCAAAATTGCCATCACATTCATGAGATTTACTTTTCTATTAATTCTTCTTTCATCTGGTTCAACTTCGAAATAGTCAATTTCAGTTATTAAACGTCCATTTGCATATTTTGCATATTCATCAAATTGTGATTTAATCCATCGTGCGGCTGCACCGATGCCAACTTTATCATCGTTTTGAGTACTCAAAGAGTGTCGTGTTTTAAATGAAACAAGTGTTTTTACAATCCTTTCAAGATTTTCGGAAGAAATCTCGTTTATCATTTCAGAAATTTTATTATCCCTATCCTGAATTACTGTTTGTGCTCTGTAATTTATTATTGGTAAAAATAAGATTAATGAAAAGAAAATTTTCATTGTTCTGTTCATGATTATTTCCTTTTTTTTTTAATTTGCTTTGAAATAGACTTTACCATCAATGATTGTATATAAAATTTTTGTTGATAAAATTTCTTCATCAGCACAATTCAGTAAGTCATTAGAAAGAACAACAATATCAGCATATTTTCCTTTAGTTATTGTTCCTAACAAATTTTCCTGGAAAGATGCTATTGCACCATTGACAGTGTAAGATTTTAATGCTTCAAGCCTTGTCATTTTTTGTTCTGGATAAAAATAATTTCCATTATTTGTTTTTCTTGTTACGGTTGCATAAAAATTCTTAATCGGGTTAATCTCTTCTACTGGAGCATCTGTTCCATTGCAAATGATAGTTCCATTATCAATTAATTTACGCCAGACGTAGGCACCTTCTTTGGCTCTTTTTTCTCCAAGTCTTTCTATTACAAATGGAGCATCTGAAGTACAATGAATTCCCTGCATTGCTGCAACAACACCAAGTTGAAAAAATCTTTTTACATCTTCATTTGATAAATGCTGAGCATGTTCAATTCTCCATCTTAAATTTTTTTTATCAGGATATTTTTTAAAAATCTTTTCGTAAAGATTTAGTACTTCATGATTCCCTCTGTCACCAATTGCATGAATACAAATTTGAAATCCATTATTAATTGCAAGTTCACAAATTTCCTCTAAGTCTTCAACTGGAGTTACATTTGAGCCGTAATGATTTTTCAAATCAGAATAAGGTTCAAGCAGCCATGCACCTCTTGAACCAAGTGCACCATCAACATACATTTTTATTGAACGAACTGTAAGATGATTATCTGCAAAGCTGATAATTCTATAATCCTGTAATCTGGAGCTTTTCAATTTATGAACTGGCTCGTTTATCATCACATATAAACGAACGGGAATTTTTGAAGAATCAACAAGTTGTTTTAATTGGTCAATAATTTCAAAACTTTCTCCAGCATCATGAAAAGATGTAATTCCATTTTTTATACATTCATCTGCAGCAAGTTTTATTTTCTTTTCATAATCAAGAAAGATTTCTTTTTTTGACCTTTTGTTTAAATGTTCTTCATAGATTTTTGTAATTAAATTTTCTGCATTTTCTTCAAATATGCCGATTGGGTTTCTATCATTATCTCGAACAATTGTTCCTCCTTCGGGATTTTTTGTATTCTTATTTACTCCAGCTAATTCCATTGCTTTTGCATTGACAAGTATTGCATGTCCGCTTGCATGATATAAAAGGACCGGATTATTTGGTGTAGCTTTACTCAATTTATAATGAACAGGATAGCCATTTACATTTGGTTGAGGAACGGTCTGAAATTTTTCCTGATGCCATCCCCTTCCAATTATCCATTCACCAGGTTTTGCATTTTTAGCTGCATGTGAAATTTTTGTTACAATCTCGTCCCAGCTTTTAGCATTTCTTAGATCAATGTTAATTAATGATTCGGCTAATCCTATTAAATGAGCATGACTTTCTATAAAACCAGGCATAACAAATTTACCATTAAGGTCAATCACTTCAGTTGAATCACCAATTAAATTTTCTATTTCATCATTGGAACCAACAAACAATATTTTATTTTCTTTAATAGCTACTGCTTCTGCATACATTTTTGAATCATCCATTGTAACAACATTTCCATTGATTAGAACTAAGTCTGCTTGTTCGTCCATGATTTTATTCTCACATTTTATTAAGAAAAATGACAATAAAATAATTGTTAAGAAATGAATTGATTTCATATTATATCTCTCGGCTCATATTTAATATGTGATAATTTTTAATCAATTGAAAATCCAATTTTTTTAGTAGATTTTTGTGGCGGGGAGATTAATTGATTAATGACCTGAATTATTTGGATTATCTGTTCATCATGTTCTTTAAGCTTCGCTTCCAGTTCTTTTAGTTTTTCAAGAACTTTTTCGTGAGATGAAATAATTTCTCTCAATTTTACAAATGCTCGCATGATTAAAATATTTACCTCAATTGCTCTTTCGCTGTTTAATACAGAAGAAAGCATTGCTACACCTTGTTCTGTAAATGCCATAGGATTTGCACCGCCAAAATAACTTTTGGATGGTATCACAGATTGTGACACCATTTGGTCTATTTCCTTTTGTGTAAGTATAAACATAAAATCTTCTGGAAATCTTTTAATGTTTCTTCGGACAGCTTGTTTTAATGCCCGGGTTTCAACGCCATATAAAACGGCTAAATCTCTGTCTAAAATTACTTTTTGATTTCTTATAACAAGAATTTTATTAATGATACTGTCAATTGGGATTAATGAGTTGTTCGACTTTTTCGTTTTCATTTTTCCCTCAAAATATTTTTTGAAAGGCAAGATTTTTTATGAATCCAATTTTTCAAAAATTATTTTCGATTAACAAGTATCACCCCAATAATAATAACAATTCCACTGAACAAAGTAAAAAAAGAAATTTCTTCTTTAAGGAATATCCATGCTGTAAAAACAGTAACAAAAGGTTCAATGTAAAGAAATGCCCCCACTTTTGATGATTCCATTTCACTCATTGCTTGTGCCCAAAGCACGTAAGCTAAGCCAGAACAAAAAATTCCTAAAAAGATTAATGCAGACCAGCTTAATGCTGAAAGTTGAAAAAGTGAATTAATATTTTTTGAATTAATTGTAAAAGGAACAAGAATGATGGACATCATTAAGAATAAATAAAGAATTGTCATCAATGGAGAATAATGAACAGAAATTTTTTTATTAACAAAAGAATAAATACTCCATGTAAATGAACTTGCAAGAATTAGAAAATCTCCTTTGTTAGAAATAAAATCTATTGAAGAAATATTCCCTTTGCTTATCAATAAAATTAATCCAGTAAAAGAAATCAAAATTCCAATAAATTGAGTAAATGTTATTTTTTCTTTGAAGAAGATTATTCCAAGAATTGTCATAAAAACAGGAGTAATGCCAATTATCCAGCCAGTGTTAGATGCAGTTGTATGTTTCAAACCATTAAGTTGAATCCATAGATGAAATGTTGCAATTAAAGAGAGAATAAAAATATAAGTGTGGTCGTGAAGATTAATTGCAAAGCTTTTCTTTTGTTGAATTGCAATAACAGATAAGAATAAAACAGCAAGAATCTGTCTAATTAAAATTATTAAAAGTGGCTCAAGCTCATTTAATAAAAATTTTGTGGCTATAAAAGACCCACCCCAGATAACAACAGAAGTTAATGGTTTTAATGCACTTTTATAACTTTTTGAATTCATATCTAATCAAAAATAAATTAAATGGCTTGTAAAAAAGCAAAGTATAAGAATAAAAAACAAGCTTAGAATTATTGCTGAATATTTTAATTGAGAGATTGAACTTTTGGTTGTAAAAATTTTCAAGATTATAATAATATAATGCAGTTAATTAAGTATGAATTAATTGTTAGGTTAATAATTGAATTATAATCATTCGGGAATAAAGCACAGATGATTTGCAATCAAAAATATTTTTTGTATTTTTATCCATACCAAACGGTCGGTATATGTTAAATACAAAAGAACATATTTTAAAAACAGCTTTCAAACTGTTTCTTCAAAAAAGTTTTAAAGAAGTTACAATGAGGGATATTGTAAGAGAAACCAAATTATCAAAGGGTGGATTTTATCATTATTTCCCGAGTAAAGAACAATTATTCATCGAAGTAATAAATACTTATTATTTTGAAAGGATGCAGATAGATTACAAAAAACTATCACATAATTCACTATGGGAATTTTACCATGACTATGTAAAACAGATTAAAAAAATATTGACAGAACTCAAAAATGAAATACTTGATTCTGATAAGGCAATAAATATCAATTATATTACAATTATGTTCGATGCAATGAAATTATTCCCTGGTTTTCAGGAGAAAATTAAGAAAGCACAAAAAGAAGAATTGAATGCATGGATTAAAATCATAAAAATTGCACGCAGTAAGAAGGAATTCTCTTCTCCGATGACTGATGAACAGATAGCTCGTATGTTCATATATTCAAATGATGGGATTGCATTACGTCTTTTGCTCGAAGGTAATTTAAATAATGTAGACAAGGAAATGCTAAAACTCTGGAATAATTTTTATAAGGAAATTAAAGATTAAGAATTTTTCAGGGTAACTTTTTCTAAAATTAAAACGTCTATTGAGACAATACTAAAAATCTTTTTGCAAATTGATTCAAAGAGGTAATTAATATGATGCGCAAGAAATTTTTATTAATGTTTATTATTCTTTTTTCTGCTTTTATCTATGGACAGAATGATAAAAGAATAATTTATCTATCATGGAAAAATGTAGTCGATATTTCCTTAAAAGATAATCTTTCATTGAAATCAAAATCAATGGATTATGATATTCAAAACTTAGAAACATGGAAATCTCTTTCCTATTTTCTTCCCTCTTTAACTTATCAAGGCATTGCTCAAAAAAATATTGAATTACCTGTATTTGTTTTTATGGGACAAAGATTTGTTGTAGGAACTCCTTATAATTTCCAGCATTCTTTCAATCTTACATTTCCAATTTTTACTGGCGGAAGCAGATGGTTAAATTATGATATTCAAAAAAGTATTAAGAAATCTTTGAAAGAAGAATTGGAAGGGAAAGAAGAGGAAACAGTTCTAAATTCAATGCAGGCATATTATGCAATTATACTTGCAGATGAAATGTGCAAAACAGCTCAGGAAGCAATTAATGTTGCAAAACAAAATTTAGAACAGGTAGAAAAATTTTATAATGCCGGAACTGCAACTGAACTCGATTTACAAAGAGCAAAAGCACAATACTCATCAACACTTCCGGTCTATGAATCTGCTCTTTCAAATAAAAAACTTGCAATACAAAGATTAAAAAGTTTATTAAATATACCTCTTTCTGATTCACTTGTTGTTACCGATAGTCTTGATAAAATAGATTTTCTTAATGAATATGGGAAAATTTCTTTAGATGAATTAAAAGCTGTTTCAAAAGAAAATAGGAATGATATTAAAGCATTGAAATATCAAAAGGAAGTGGCAAAAGTTGGCGAAAAAATTGCACTCGGTAATTTTACTCCAACTGTTGCAATAACTGCAAGTGTTGACCAAACCGCACCTATGGAAAATTCTAAAGTTACTCGGAGTGATTACATAAGGTCAAAATCATTAACTCTTTCTGTAACATGGCCGCTGTTCGAAGGCGGGAAAAAAATTCTTGACTATCAAATTGCAAAAATCAAAACAGAGCAAATGGATTTACTATTGAAACAAACACAATATGCTGTTGATTTGGATATTGAACAAAGTTTTTACAATTATGTTGAAGCCTCAAAAAATTTGCAAAGTCTTAAAGATGCAATGGAACAATATAAAGAAAGTCTTCGAATATCAAATTTACTTTATTCACAGGGGATGAGTAATCAGCTTGATGTGTTGAATTCACAATTGCTCTACACTAAAAGTAAAAGCGATTATCTTCAGGGAATTTATAATTACAATGTAAGTCAATTGGCTTTATTGAAGTCGATTGGATTATTAGATAAAATTTGGAAATAATCTTAGAGGATAAAATGCACAAGAAATTAATTCTTTTAATTATTCTATTATTTGTAATTGTAGGTTGTTCAAAACAAACTGATGAAAAAGTTGATAGAATTGTTCCTGTAAAAATTTATAAGGTAAAGTCAGAATCAATTTCAAAGTATGTTCGGGCTACTGGGATAATTTCTGCCGAGGAAGACGTTTTGGTTTACAGTAAAATGGCAGAACGTGTAGAAAAAATTTTCGTTAAACCAGGTCAGTCGGTTACTAAAAATCAGATACTTGCCCGGCAGAAGAACGATGTACTAAAGCAGGGATTGGAAATTGCTAATTCTGCTTTAAGAACAGCAGAAGTTCAAGCTAAACTTGCATTGCAGGATTATGAAAGAATGTATAAGCTTTACACAGAAAAAGCTATTAGTCAGCAGCAATTTGAGCAAGCTAAAACTGCAAAAGAAACAGCTGAACTGGCTCTCAATCAAGCAAGAGCATCTTATGAACAGACAAAAGAACAATTCGAAAATAGTTTTATTAAAGCTCCTTTTGACGGTTATGTGGCTGCTGTTTATGTTGAAGAAAATCAGATGATAAACATCGGACAGCCTGTCGTTCAGGTTATCTCCCCATCTAAGATGAAAGCAAAAGTTTATCTTACAGGCAATGATATTCACTACGTGAAAGTTGGTCAGAATGTTAAAATAAAATTTCCGTCAATACAAAATGCTGAATTTTATGGAAAAGTTGAAAAAATGAATTCTTCTATAGACCAGTTGTCAAAATCTTTAGAAGTTGAGGTCAAGATTATGTCCAATGATTATCGTTTGAAATCAGGAATGTTTGGTGAATTCTTAATTGAAATTGAAAATCATCCTGAAAGCATTGTTGTTCCAGAGTATGCTTTATTAACACAAACAGAAGTAAAAATTGATAAAGATACAGGCTTGCAACATCCTGTTAGAAAATATTTTCTCTTCATTGTTAAAGATGGAAAAGCAAAAATGAAGGAAGTAAAAACTGGAATTCTTAATGATGGTCAAATTGAAATAACCGACGGATTGAATATAGGCGATACAGTTATTGTTGTTGGCCAGAATATTGTTAAAGAAGACCAAAAAGTTAAAGTAATTGAATAAGGAAATAATCCGCTATGATACTTACAAAATTTTCTCTTAGAAGACAGATTACACTTTTAATGATTTACGGAGTAATAATTTTATTCAGTTTGTTTTCATTTTCACAATTGAAAATTGATTTCTTTCCCGATATTACTTTTCCCATTGCTGGAGTTGTTACAAATTATCCGGGAGTAGGTCCAGAAGATATAGAAAACCTGGTGACAAGACCAATTGAAGAAGCAGTATCATCTGTAAAAAACATTGAGAAAGTTACTTCCCAATCATTTAAAGGCTCTTCAATTGTTACTCTTGAATTTAAATATGGAACTGATATGGAGCAGGCAGAAAATGATATTAGAAAGAATCTTGATTATATAAGAGACTATCTGCCAGCAGATGCATCAGAACCAATTGTTTTTGTTTTTGACCCATCAATGATGCCGATAAGTTATATAAGCATTAGCTCGCCATATTTAGGTCCAGCTGAACTGAGAAAATTATCTGAAGAAAAAATTGAACCATTGCTCGAAAGGGTTGAAGGGGTAGCTTCAGTTCAAACTCAAGGTGGATTACAAAGGCAGATAAATGTAAACATAAATCCAGTACTTTTAGCATCATACGACTTATCACCTAATGATGTATCACAGGCAATTCAATATGGCAGCGGACTTTTACCATCTGGAACAATCGAAACAACAAGTAAAAGTTATAATCTAAGAGTATTCAGCGAATACACATCTCTTGATCAAATTAGAAATACAATACTTACATATAAAAACGGAGTGCCTGTTTATGTTAAAGATGTTGCAGCTGTAGAAGACGGCTATAAAGAAAATGCAAGCGAAGTAAGAGCAGATTTTGGCGAAGGTGTAATGATTATGATTATGAAGCAATCGGATGCAAACACAGTTATTACAAGCAGAAGAATAAAAGAAGCTATACCAGATATAATTTCAAGACTGCCGCAAGGAACAAAGTTTAGTGTAATTTGGGACCAGGCAGATTTTATAATGAGGTCAATTACAAATTTGCGTAACTCTGCTTTGATTGCATTTGTTTTAGCTTTTATTGTTATTTATTTCTTCTTAAGAAATTTACGCGGCAGTATTATAATGGGAATATCAATCCCTGTATCAATAATTGCAACATTTGCTGTTATGTATTTGGCAAATGTAACATTAAATATAATTTCGATGGCTGGTTTGGCTTTGGCAGTTGGAATGCTTGTAGATAATTCAATTGTAGTTTTAGAAAATATATACCGGCACAGAGAAATGGGAGAAAACATATACGACGCAGCAGATATTGGTGCTGCCGAGGTAGGCATGGCAATTACTGCATCAACTTTAACAACAATAAGTGTTTTTGTGCCTGTTTTATTTGTCCCAAATATCACTGGACAATTATTTAAAGATATGGTTCTTACAATTACATTTAGTTTGGCTGTATCTTTGATTGTTGCATTAACACTTGTTCCGATGATGTCTGCAAATATTCTTAAATTCAATTCTTCGAAGAAAGAGAATCGATTTTCAAGGATGAAAGATGCTGTGGGCGAATGGATTGCAAAATTAACAGATAGATACAGCAAAATTTTGCACTGGTCACTTTATCATAAAAAAATTGTTCTTATTTCAGTTACTGTTTTATTTATACTTTCATTGGGTTTGGCGACTTTGTTAGGCGGCGAGTTCCTTCCCAAAACAGACGAAGGATTTATTAATGTAATGTTAGAATCGCCAGCTGGAACACCTATCGAAAAAACAAGATTGTATGCTTACCAAATTGAAAATATTGTTAAAGAAGTAGTTGATAAAAAAGATTTAGAATCATTGTCAATATTTTATGGAACAAGAGAAGGTATTGGTGCTTATGGCACAACCTCAAGTACAATTGAATTTTTTATACGATTAACTCCAAGAGAACAAAGGAAAATATCACAGTTCGAAATTCAGGATAGATTAAGAAAAAAACTTGATGAAATTCCCGGTGTTACATACACATTTCAGGAAGGCGGTTCTTTTACAACTGAGAAAGATATTGAAGTAAAAATTATTGGTTTTGATATCGACGGCGCTAAAGCAATTGCCAATGAATTAAAATCTAAGATGGAAAAAATAAAAGGCTTAGTAGATATTTCACTGAATACAAAAGAAACAACCCCTGAAATTCAAGTTCACCTGAATAAAGATTTATTGAATCATTATAATTTATCTGCACTCCAGGTAGCAATGAATATATCAACAGCAATTCAAGGCAAAGTTGCATCTCAGTATCGTGAAAAAGGTGATGAGTATGATATTTATGTTCAGTTTGCAAAAGAATACAGAAAATCAAAAGAAGCACTCGAGCTGCTTGAAATTGCTCTACCATCTGGTGGTAGAATTAAATTGAAAGATGTTGCTGATATCGTAGAAGAACAATCGAGTCCAACAATTTTTAGAGAAAATCAAAGCAGATTTGTTTCTGTAGGATGTGGATTATCGGGAATTGACCTTTCTTCGGCAGTAAATGAAATTAAAAAGATTATTGCAGAAACACCCATACCATCAGAATATCAAGTAATAATCGGCGGAACGGCAGAAGATCAGCAGGAAGCTTTCTTTTATTTAGGATTGGCTTTTATAGCTGCTGTTTTATTAGTTTATATGATAATGGCATCTCAGTTTGAATCTCTTGTAGACCCATTGATAATAATGTTTACAGTTCCCCTTTCGATTATTGGTGTATTCTTCTTCCTTGCAATAACTGGAACTACCTTAAGCGTTATGGCTTTAGTTGGAATTGTTATGCTCGTCGGAATTGCAGTGAATAATGGAATTGTGTTGGTAGATTATATTAATCAACAAAGACGAAAGGGAATGGAATTATACGAAGCAGTAGAATTCAGCTGCAGAGCAAGAATGAGACCAGTATTAATGACTGCATTAACAACAATTCTTGGTATGGTTCCACTTGCGATTGAATTAGGTTCGGGTTCAGAAACATGGTCGCCATTGGCAAAAGCAGTAATTGGTGGTTTAACAGCAACAACACTGCTTACACTTATCGTAATTCCAATCCTTTACATTGTATTTGAACATGCAGGTGAAAAAGTTAAAAAAATTATTTTAAAGCAATAAGATTAATAAAAAAATCAATTTAACTGCATTATATTTATTATTATGAGTTATAATAAATTAAAAAAATAGTTATGATTGTCTAAAAGTAATATTTTTCAGTTTTTATATATTCTTAACATTATTTATAGATTAGAGAAATTATATTAAAATTGTCTTAATCTAATAATTATATTTATCTTTTTAATGATTTCGACTTTATGTGAGAAACTTTAGATTTCTATATTATTCACCAAATCAATATTGATTTTTATAATCATTTAACGAAATACTAAGTAAATTATATAATTTATAATGTTTTTATTTCACTTAATGATATTTTAATGTGCTTCCTCCAATGAATTCTCTGAGAACTGAATCGCCTGGAATTGGTGAATCATCTTCTACAGGTTCAACAGATTCAAGCATTTTTCTTACTCGTGCTGCCCTTTCATATGCATCTTCTCTCAAGGGGTCACCCTGATATTTCTTTTCCCATTCTCTGAAATGTTCTAATAGTTTTGGACGATAAAGCGGCACCTCATAAGACATTGCTGTATTTATGATGTAATCAGCAGTATTGCAGTAAGGTAAAATATTCCTCTTCTCAGATGAACGAACATAATGCCAATGAAGTAAAGTTTGTTCTGGATTATACGCACGATGAACTGAATCTCTTAACATTCTGCGGATTAATCTTAAGTCTGTCCACCTGATATATTTCCCATCCGGCATTTTCATCTGAAGAAGTGGTTCGAGATAAAGTTTAAATTTCTGTGCGGATGGAATTTCTTTGCTGAATTCTGGATATAATCCATGCAGACTGTCAATCAACAGTATTTCATCTTTTTCTATTTTGAGAGGAGTTCTGTCTAAATATCTTTTTCCTTCTTTGAAATCGTAATAAGGAATTTTTACTTCTTCTCCATTAGCTAATTTTTTTAGATGTTCATTTATCAGTTCAAGGTCTAATGCTTGAGGTGTTTCGAAATCATAATCACCGAATTCATCTTTTGGATGAAGTTCTAAATCAAAGAAATAATTATCAACAATTAAAGGGACAAACTTCATTCCCATTTTATTTAATCTTTGCTCAAGTTTTAATGTTGTAGTAGTTTTACCAGAAGAAGAAGGTCCGCTTACCATAACCATTTTTAATTCTTTGCTTCTTTCTTTAATTATTTCAGCAGCAGTATCGAGCTGAGTTTCATAAGCAGTTTCTGATTCATGAACAATTTGCGGAAATTCTCCTTTTCTAATTCTTTCATTAAGAGCTTCAACTGTATGAAGATTATGAGATACAGCCCAATCAAGTGAATTCCAAACTTTAGCCCAGGGAATAAATTCAGATGGTTTTGATAAATGTCGTGATTCTGCTCTTCTTCTTCTGGCTGCTTCTTCTCTATACAAAATAAATTCTTTAGCTACTTTGGCATGACCATTTTCAATCAACACTTTTTCAACCATATCCTGAATTTCTTCAACATGTGGTTTATAACCTTCTTCATATTTTTCTTCCAATAAAGCAATGACCTGCTTTGCTAATTCTTCTGCGCGTTCTCTGTCGCGTCCACCTACAGCCACAGCTGCCCTGTAAATTACATTTACAATTCTTTCAGGATTGAATGGTACAATTGCCCCGCTTCGTTTAATTACGTATTTGAATTTTCCCATTTTATTTCTCTTTTTTATTTACAAAAATAAGCAATTGAAATTGCGTTCTAAAATCAAGATTTAATACATCACTCTTTACTTCTTTGGGTAACCTACAGTTTGTGCTAAAATAACTTTTTGATTCGAATTTAATTTCAATGCTTCAGGAAGTTTTTCTTTGTTTACCATTCCTCTTACAACACAAGCAAGTCCTTCAGATGCACAATACAAATAAACATTTTGTGCAATGAATCCACAATCTGCAGCTACAAATATTAATTTATCATCTTCATTTACTCGAGAAACTCTTGAAAAATCTGCAACATAAACTAAATTGAGTGGAGCAGTTTTAACAAAATCCTGAACGCCGCAATACTCTCTTATATCTCCTTTAGTTATAAGTTTGAGTTCATTATCTTTTGCATTGTAAAGATATGCACCATTTTTAAGTACAACATAAATATCATATTCCTGCCAATTCATTGCAGATGGAACAGTTCTTTTACCGCTCTCAGGACGATTAATGCCGTAAGCTGCCCAAAGCAAATTTGATAATTCTTGAAGTGACAATTCTTTTGTGTCAAAATTTCTTGTTGAAGCACGAAGTTTTAGAGCTTGCATTAAAGGTTTGCCAATTTCTGTTTGAGGTGCAGGAAGTTTAATTACTTCAGATTCTTGAGCTGTTAAAAAAGATAGATTAATAAATAATGCAATTACCGCCATTAAAATTCTTTGCATAATTACCCCCATAATTTATTGGATGCTTTTTATGTATGTTGATTTAGAGGCAATCATTTTTTTGATTTTGAAACTTTCAAACCATTCCATTGCACTTATGATGCTCGGTATTGCCGAGCTTGTATGAGTTCCATTTTTAATTGTAACAAGTTCTACTTTTGCACCATGCGAGTTAAAATAATTTTGGGCTTTCAGTGAATTTTCATATGGCACAAATTCATCTGCATCACCATGAAATAATTTTGTTGGAGAGGCAGGCACGAAATTTATAAGACTGTTTTCTTTAAGTGCGGCTGTGAATTCTTTTTCGCTTCCATCAAGAAAAGAATTTAAAAATTTTTGATTGAATAATTTTGTTAAGTCATTTGTCAGTTCAGCATTAATTTCAGATGTTGTTCTTGTGCCATCAAATAGTTTTGAAATTTTTTCTGCATATGGAGAATTAAATATAGAGTCGATTTTATTCCAGCCATAAATTTCGTTATAAGCTTTGATTAAGAAAGCAAGAAAAGAAGGCTGAGTATAAAATTTATTTTTTAAAATTAATTGAGCTGTTAGATAAAGGTCGTAAGCTCCAGCCATTGGAGCAGAGGCAGTAATGTTAATTTCATTTCTATAATTTTTTTCAATTTCTCTTTGAGCTGCGAGCGTTACATATCCGCCTTCCGAGTATCCAATTAAAAATACCTGTCCATTTAGTTTGATACCGAGAATTTGTGCAGCTATTCTTGATGTCTTAATAAAATCAATTACAGCATCTGCAGAAGATTTTGCATGATGATAAGGATGAATAATGTTTGATTCACCAAGTCCAAGGTAATCAGGAACAATTGTAAAATAACCAGCCGCAGCACCTGCAAATCCTTCAATTGCATAATATGGATTTACTGAACCGACATTGCTTCTTTTAGATTGAGTTCTATGATGAACACTCAGAATTGATAAATTATCAATTCCTTTTGGGATAAAAATTGATCCAGATGCTTTAACAATTCTGCCTTGAGGACTTAAAGTAGTATAAATAATTTTATAAACATCAACATCATAAATAAATTTGGTTTTTAATGATTCATCAATGTTAAATCCTGCAGTAAGTGTTTTAAGATTATCTGCTTTAACACTGCTTAAAAATTCATAACTAATTAGTTCTGCACGTTGAATGAAAACAGGTTCAACTGGAAAATCATGTTCGCATGAAATTAAAAAAATAAAAAGCAGAAAGAAGATTAATATTTTTTTAATAAGATTTATCATTTTATTTTTTATTAAAGTGTAACATTAAAAATTCATACAAGCCTGAAGGCATACATCCAATTAATCTTGATGAAATTACAGTTGGCAGAGGAAATTGAATTATTCTTTTTTCTTTTTTAATGCCTCTTAAAATTATATCTGCAGCTTTTTCTGCAGACATTAAAAAAGGCATCTCAAATTCATTTTTGTCGGTCATAGGAGTTTTTACAAAACCAGGTTTAATGGTTATAACTTTTATTCCATGAGGTTTTAATTCTACTCTTAGACCCTCAAGAAAAATTGATGCTGCTGCTTTGCTTGCACAGTAAAATCCGCTTTTAGAATATCCTCGATTATCTGCAAGACTCGAAACCCCTGCAATAATTCCTTTTTTTCGTTTTAAGAAATCGGGAATCAAATTTTCAATCCAATAAATTAGACCAAAAAAATTTACTCCAAATGTTTCTTCTGCAAATTCTGAATTAAAGTTTTCAAGGTTCATTCTGTAACCTACGCCGGCATTTAATATTGCAAGGTCAATTTCACCAATCTCTTTTTTAATTTTTTCATAAGTGGTTTTAACTTCTTCTTTATTGCTTACATCGCACTTAAAAGGAAATATATCAGCAGAATGCTTTTGCTCATCTCTTAATTTTTCGAGCAAATCCAATCGCCTCGCACACAAAATTAATTTACAATTTTCTTTCGATAACTTTTCTGTTAATGCTTTTCCTATTCCAGAAGATGCGCCTGTTAAAAGAATTGTTTTGCCTGTAAATTCCATAACCCTGAAATTTTTAATGTAAATTTATCTTTTACTTTTGAATTACACTAATCTGAATTTGCTTTGAGAGTGCTATTTTTTCTATATTTTTTTAAAGAGAGAACAAAAATTCGTATCTTTTGAAAAAATAAAAGAGAATTATGGACATAGATTTTATAGAAGTAGAAAATGTTATGGTGAACTCAGAAATCTGGGAAACCAATTTTGAGTGTGATTTATCAAAATGCAAAGGTGCATGTTGCACTATGGAAAGCCGTTATGGTGCACCATTAAAAGAAGAGGAAGTAGAAATTATCAATAAATTGCTTCCAATAATAAAAGAATATTTACCCGATGAACATAAAAAAGAAATTGAAAAAAATGGTTTCTGGTTTAAAGTTTATGATGAAATAATGACAAGAAGCATCAACGATAGAGCCTGTGTGTTTGTAACTTATGAAGGTGATGTTGCAAAGTGTGCAATTGAAAAAGCTTATAATGCTGGAAAGATTGATTTTATCAAACCTATTTCCTGTCATTTATTTCCAATAAGAGTTTCTAAATTTGGAGGGCATGTTTTAAGATTTGAAAAATATTCTGAATGCCAGTCCGCACTTGAAAAAGGGAATAAAACTTCAACAACAATTTTTAATTTTTGCAAAAGCGCACTTGAACGGGCATTCGGAAAAGACTGGGTTTTGAAAACAAAAAAGGCAATCGGGTAAACTATGTTATCGTTACAACAAAAAATAGCATTACAACAAAAACTTTCACCACAGCAGATTCAATATCAAAAATTACTTCAATTAAATACATTGGCATTGGAACAAAGAATTAAAACTGAACTCGAGTTGAACCCGATACTTGAAGAAACTATGGAAGAAGAAGTATCGCTGGAACAACTCGAAGAAGAAACAGATAATCAAGAAGAAATTACTCTTGATGATGAAGAAGAAGAAACATACAACAGCAAAGAAGATGAATTCGATTTAGAAGATTTTATGAATGATGCTGAATATGAGTATGAATTCGACAGATTGAACAGAAGCCAGGATGAAGAAAAATTTTATCCAGTTGCACCACAAAGAAAATCTTTGAGAGACAGCTTAATTGATCAGCTTCATATGCTCGATTTATCAGAAGAGGAAATGATTCTTGGAGAAAATATTATTGGTGCACTCGATAAAGATGGATACTTCAAAGAGGACCTTGAAAAATTTGTGAACGATTTAAAATTATTTGAAGGAATTGAGGTAGATGTAAAAAAAGCAGAAAAAGTCATAAGCTTAATTCAAACACTTGACCCGCCGGGACTCGGTGCAAGAAATCTTCAGGAATGTCTTTTAGTTCAAATAAGAAATTCCTCTTTTGACCCTTATTATTCATACATAGCTGAAAAAATTCTTGAAAAACATTTTGATGATTTTGTAAATAAAAGATTTGACAACATTCAGAAAAATCTTAATCTCTCAAAAGAAACTCTGAAAACCGCAATAAGCATTATTCAAAAATTAAATCCAAAACCTGGAGAAGGGAATATTGATGCAGAAGAAGTAAATCAAATTACTCCTGATTTTATAATTGAAAAAGTTGATGATAATTATATTGTTACTTTGAATGACAAAAATGTGCCTTCAGTAACAATCAGCAAAACTTATCTTGAAATGCTTGAATCGAACAAACGAAAAAGAAAAATTTCAGAAAGAGAGAAAGAAACACATAAATTTTTACGCGAGAAATTTGAATCGGCTAAATGGTTTATTGCTTCACTTCAACAAAGAAGACACACACTTTTGAAAATAATGCAGACAATTCTCGAAAAGCAATATGAATTTTTTGAAAACGGTCCAAAATATTTGAAACCGATGATATACAAAGATATTGCAGATGAAGTTGGAATGGATATTTCAACAATAAGCCGTGTTGTAAATGGAAAGTATGTTCAAAGTCCGCAAGGAATTCATGAATTAAAATATTTCTTCAGTGAAGGACTTTCTACAGACAGCGGAGATGAAATTTCGAACAAACACATTAAAGAATTGATTAAAGAAATTTGTGAAAACGAACCCAAAGATAATCCATACAGTGATGATAAAATTGCAAGCATACTTCAGGAAAAAGGAATTCATATTGCAAGGAGAACTGTTGCTAAGTATCGAGAACAATTAAAAATTCCTATTGCCCGGCTACGCAAAAAATTATGATTATCGATATTTTCTTAATTGTTCTTTTATTCTCAATTTTTGCTTTCTCTCATTCTTTTCTTGCTTCAAGCAGAATAAAAAATGAGCTGATTAAAAACATAGGGGAAAAAATTGCTTTCTATCGATTCTTCTACAATTTTATTTCTATCATTCTGTTTCTTGTTTTTTATTTCCTTTCTCCCAAACCCGACATATTAATTTATGACTTACATTATCCTTTTGATATTGTTACATTTGTAGCTCAAGTTATTTCTTTTGGAGGATTAATCTGGTCATTAAAAGGAATTGACCTGAAAGAATTTGCAGGAATATCTCAGATAATAAGATTTTTGAGAAACGAATATAAAATTGAAGATGCAGATGCAAAAGAATCTTTTAGAATAAATGGAGCTGGTAGATATGTTCGTCATCCAGTTTATTTTTTCTCGATTTTATTTTTAGGATTAAGACCATCAATGGATTTATTCTATTTTGTTACTTTCATTTGTGCTGTAATTTATTTTTATGTTGGTTCAATTTATGAAGAAAAGAAATTGGCAGAAAAATTTGGAACTGCTTATTTAGAATATCAAAAACATGTTCCAAGATTATTTCCATACAAAATATTTTTCAAAAAGGAATCAAAAATTTTTCAGGAGAAATAAATGAAAGTTCGTTCAACAACAATAATTGGAGTTATTAAAGACGGCAAAGCTGCTTTGGGGGGTGATGGTCAGGTAACACTCGGCAATACAGTTATGAAACATAACTCTGTGAAGATTAGAAAATTGTTAAATGGAAAAGTGTTATGCGGATTTGCAGGCTCTACTGCCGATGCATTTACACTGCTTGAAAGATTCGAAGAAAAACTCGAAGCCTACAGCGGTAATGTTAACAGAGCAGTTGTTGAATTGGCTAAAGACTGGAGAACTGATAAATACTTAAGAAGACTCGAAGCAATGCTTGCAGTTATATCTCAGGAAAAAGCATTTATTGTTTCAGGCACTGGAGATGTAATTGAACCAGAAGATAATATCGTTGCAATTGGAAGTGGTGGAATGTATGCTCTTGCAGCTGCAAAAATGCTGAAAAAATACAGCAACTTATCAGCAAAGGAAATTGTAGAAGAGGCACTTAAAACAGCAGCAGAAATTTGTATTTACACAAATGACAGAATTACAGTTGAAGTTATTGAATAAAAAGTTTGGAGAAATTTTATGAACGACAACTTAATGAAACAACTTACTCCTTCACAAATTGTTAAAGAACTTGATAAATATATAATTGGACAGGACGAAGCAAAAAGAGCAGTAGCAATTGCCTTGAGAAACAGATGGCGCCGTCAAAAAGTTGAGGAAAGTATTAAAGAAGAAATAATGCCAAATAATATTATTCTCATTGGTCCTACTGGAGTTGGTAAAACAGAAATTGCAAGAAGACTTGCAAAACTTGCTGGAGCTCCATTCGTAAAAGTTGAAGCTTCAAAATATACTGAGGTTGGTTATGTGGGACGTGATGTTGAATCAATGATTCGTGATTTAACAGAAATTGCAGTCAACATGGTTCGCTCTGAAAAAACTCTTGAAGTTAAAGAAAAAGCAGAAAGAATGGCAGAAGAAAAAATTCTCGATTATTTAATTCCTCCTGTTAAAAAATCTCTTAAAGTTGAAGATGAAAATGGAGAAAGTGAAGAAGCTCGAAATGAAAGAACAAGAGAATGGATGAGAGAAAAATTACGCAAAGGCGAACTTGATGAAAGAATGATAGAATTTGATGTTTCAACTCCAGCTTTTGGAATGCAGGTGCTCGGTCCAATGGGAATGGATGATATTACAATGAATCTTCAGGATATGTTAAGCAGCATGATTCCAAAAAAGAAAAAGAAAAGAAAAACTACAATCAAAGAAGCACGACAAATACTTGCACAGGAAGAAGCAGAAAAATTAATTGATATGGAAGCTGTTCAAAGAGAAGCTATTCAGCGCGTTCAGGAATCTGGAATTGTCTTCATCGATGAAATAGATAAAATTGCAGGAAGCAAAAGCACTCAGGGCCCTGATGTTTCCCGTGAAGGCGTTCAAAGAGATTTGCTCCCAATAGTTGAAGGTTCTACTGTTAATACAAAATATGGTCCTGTAAAAACAGAACATATTTTATTCATTGCATCAGGCGCATTCCATGTTTCAAAACCATCAGATTTAATTCCAGAACTTCAGGGCAGATTTCCAATTCGAGTTGAACTAAAAAGTTTGACTGAAGAAGATTTTATAAAAATTCTTACATTGCCGGAAAATGCTTTGCTCAAACAATATGCTGCACTGCTTCAAACAGAAGGAGTTCATATTGAATTTACAGATGATGCAATAAAAGAAATTGCAAAAACTGCTGCAATTGTGAATGAACAAGTGGAAAATATTGGTGCGAGAAGACTTCATACAATCTTAACAACTTTATTGGAAGATATTTTATTTGATGTTCCCGATAAAATGCCGGAATCAACAATTAAAATTACAGGAGATATGGTTAAGCAGAAATTAGATAAAATTGTTAAGAACAGAGACCTCAGCAAATATATCCTTTAATAGTTTCTAAGAGAAATAATATGCGAATAAATAAATTATTTTATTTACTGCTCATATTATTTTTATCCATTTCATGCAACTCATCTGATCCTGCAATAAAAATCATCAATCTTGATGCAGCTAAAAATGCTGTTCAAAATTATTATGAATCTGGACTTTATGATTATGAATGTTCTAAGATTATTGATGATGCTATTAATCATATAAATAAGATTAAGATAAATGAACATTCTGCAGTTGTTTTTGATATTGATGAAACCGCACTTTCAAATTATGAGCACACAAAATCTATTGGATTTGGATATGTAGTTGAATTATGGAACAACTGGATTAAAGAAGGTAAAGCAAAAGCAATTAAAGAAACCAAAAGATTTTATGATTTTCTTATTTCAAAAAATATTCGTGTAATTTTTATTTCCGGCAGATATGAAGAATTAAGAGAAGCAACAATAAAAAATTTAATTGAACAGGGTTATACAAAATTCGATACTGTAATAACAAGAACAAAAGAAGAACATAATATTCCGGCTGCAGAATTTAAAGCAAAGAAAAGAGATGAACTTGTTAAAAAGGGTTATGAAATTATTGCAAACATTGGCGACCAATGGAGTGATTTGGTTGGCGGGAATTCGGGTTACAAAATTAAACTGCCAAATTATTTGTATTTGATTGATTGATGTGCGAAAACCTCGTTTCAAATCAAGGATAAAAATTATGATAAAGAATTTATTGAAATTATTTCTGCTCTTAATTTTTCAAAATTACTATGCTCAAGTTGATAAACCTTATGAAATTGGTACCTGGTTTAATTTCTGTTCTGCTGCTGTAACTTATACATTTGATGATAACTGTTCTAATCAGTTGTTAAAAGTCGTTCCAATGTTTGATGAATTTGGATTTAAGTTAACATTGTTTACAGTTACAAACTGGGGACCAAATTGGACTGGATTACAAAAAGCTGCTGCAAATGGTCATGAAATAGCAAGCCACACTGTAACTCATACTTCGTTAAGCGGATTGTCTGATGAAAAGCAGAATACTGAATTATATAATTCACAAGCAGCAATAAATTCAAGAATTACAAATCAGAAGTGTATTACATTTGCTTATCCATATTGTCAAACTGGAAATTATTCACTTGTAAGCAAATACTACATTGCAGCAAGAGGCTGTCAGGGATATATAGAAAGCAGCACACCTTCTAATATTTACAATATCAGTTCGATAATCTGCGGGTCGGAAGGTTCTGTTAAGCGAGTATCTGATTTTAATTCTAAAGCAGAAAATGCTGCAAGATCTAAAGGCTGGTGTGTTTATCTTCTTCATGGAATTGATAATGATGGAGGATATTCACCTCTTCCATCTGATACTTTAAGAAAAAGTATAGAATACCTTAAAGCAAATGAAGAGAGATTCTGGGTATCAACTTTTGCGAATGTTGTTAAGTATATCAAAGAAAGAAACAGCATTCGTATAAAAGAAATTTACAGCAGTGATGATACAATTAAAGTTAGCATAACAGATACACTTGATAATAATTTATTTAATCATGCGGTCACAATACGAAGACCATTGCCAACTAACTGGCAAAATTGTGTTGTCAAGCAGAATGGTTCCGAGATTTCATACAAATTAGTTCAGATAAATTTTTCTAATTATGTGATGTTTAATCCAATCCCTGATAATGGAGAAGTTTTGTTAATTAAAAATAATGTTACAGATATAAGAGAAGCAGCATTAACACAAAAAGTTACTACGCCATACTTGTATGATAATTATCCAAATCCATTTAATCCTGAAACAATAATCAGTTATGAATTGCCCAAAGCAAGTTATGTTATATTAAAAGTTTTTGATGTGATGGGGAAAGAAATCGCAGTGTTGATAAATGACTATAAAGAAGCAGGCAGACATGAAATAAAATTTTCTTCAGATGAATATAAACTTTCAAGCGGAATTTATTTTTATACACTTCAAGCAGGAAATCAATTTTATGTTAAGAAGATGGTATTGATGAGGTAGATTTAAGAGAAAATTAAGTCCGCTGAATAAACATCCTTACAATTTTTACTTTGTAATTTCAAGATAAACTTCGTATCTAACTTTAGCTCTGATTCTTGGATCACGTATACCGTCCAAATTCATTTCAATTATTTCTTCAGTTTTTCTTTTTAATTCTTCAAGTTCAGGGAGTATTTGTTTCAAATATTCTAAATCTTTTGGGACAAAAATTTCATCCATTCCAATATCAGTAAAAACTTGTATATACCGTGCCTCTTCTTCTGAGTTGCATTCTATAATTTCATTATCCATAATAATTTTCCAGCCAAACAAGTCTTTTTCGATCTTTATTTTATTTGGATTAATCGGAATTACTCTCTTAATTCTTAAATTTTCAGGTAAGGAGAGTATTTTTTCTCTATAGAATTGTCCTATCTTTTTCATCTTTTACATCTCCTCAATTTGATTTATA
This sequence comes from Melioribacteraceae bacterium, assembly GCA_037481715.1. Lineage (GTDB taxonomy): Bacteria > Bacteroidota > Ignavibacteria > Ignavibacteriales > Melioribacteraceae > Rosettibacter. Next base: position 197,654 of record JBBFLD010000006.1, on the reverse strand, counting down.
ATAGAATTCTTTAGCTGTTCTATATTAATCTCAAGTTTCGTGTTATTTTTATTTTCACTGTTTTTAGCTTTTTCAATTCTCGATTTAACCAAATCTACTACTGCACAATAAACCTCGAGTTGTTCATTATCAGATAATCCAAGAATTTCTTCCATAATTATTTTGTCTAATTCTCTTCTTTCAATTTTGATTTTATCAAGTGTAATATCTTCAGGGTTAGGAGCTATTTCTACAAAAATTGATTCTGCATAACTTTTGCATAAATTATTAAATTTTTCTATAAGATTCTTTTTAACCTTTGTTGAAAGTACTTTGGGGTTTGGTATCAATAAGTTCTGAACAACAATTACATCAATATCTGCAATTGCCTGTGAGCCAGTAAGTTGCCTGCATGTAAATTCAATGAAGAATCTTGTTAAAGTTGAATTAAGAAGAGCTGCAAGAAGTAATTTTTCATTAGGTTTTTTGGGAATTATGCCGTAGAGTTTTTTATCTTCAAATACATTTTCATTTAAGAAGACAGGCATTCTTTCCCCTACCTTTGCAGGAAATATTAAAGGGGCATATTCCCATCCAGTCCCTAAGCTATACCATGGCTGTGGACTGCGCGAAGCACATGTTGGTCTTTTATGATAATTCTGTTTTTCTCCCCAATTTATGTATTTGAGCAAATTTGTTCCTGTTAATTTCTCTTTTGGCTTGTCACAAATAATTACTTTATACTTTAGTGCTTCTTTATCAATCTTGTATCCTTTTATTTCCTTTAATGAAAAAATTACAGGCTGCAAAAATTTTTTTTCTATTCCTCTTTGTTTTATTTTCTCATCTGTAAGATAGAAAAATTCATTTGCACCTGTCTTTATACCGAATCTTATATTCGCAAAATTTTTTAATGGTGCAAATTTGTCTTTTCCTTTTTTTAGAATTTTAAAAAGAATTTCTGGAGCTCTAATATATTTTCCCCATTTTGCCCCAACAAATTTTTTTTCTTCTTTATCATAACCTTCTTTCCATAATTCACGTTGAGTTATTGGAAAAATTCTCAGTTCATCATTTTCATAAAAGTGATTATGGGCAAGGATTGTTCTTTTGAGTTTATCGATTGCATTAATTCTTTCAATTTGTTTTTCCCACATATCATTTGCTGGGGGAATAAAATTTCTTAAAGGTTTTTTTAGATACACAAAGCGAACAATGTTTTCATTTCGTTCTTTTTCGTTGTTACATTTTTGTAGAATTACAATACAAGTATTTACATCAGCATCTTCAAACCATCGTTCGACTTTTGATTCAATAATTGAAATGATTTTATAATTTTTAAGAAAGAATTCTTGTAAGCCTTTTCCATATTCTACATCGAGCCATGAATTGGAAACAATAAAACCAAAGTATCCTCCCTCTCTTAAAAATTTTGTGCCATGAACAAAAAAGTAAGCATGAATTCCTGCTCGTTTGCTTATATCAGCAATTTTATTGTTACCATTAGATAGAGCACTTTCAATTATTTTTTCTTTTTCAGTTCCGATATCAGGTATTTCTTCCTGTCTTGTGTAAGGAGGATTACCAACAATAGCATCAAACCAACGAGGATAAATAATATCTCTATCGTGTAAAGTAAGTGTTTTGGCTTTAGAATTACGCCATTTTTCTAAATCAAAACCTTCACTGCCAGCTTTGAGATTAAAAAAATCATCGTGTATTATATTTGGATAATTTTTGTCAGAAGCAAGGTCGTTTATTGCAAGATTGATTGTTGCAAGATGTGCAGGGAACTTAGCAATATCAACACCCCATAAGGTTTCAAGAATTTTTTCGTGTTCTAATCTTTGATTTAATATTTTTTTGTGTTGATATGCTCTTACCAGAAAAGTTCCTGCACCACACGAAGGGTCAATAATTTTATCATTTTCATGATGTAAACAGAAATTTAATATTAAATCTACAACATCTGAGTTAGTAAAATACTGTCCCAATATATGTCTTTCTTCACCAGGGATTAAACTTTCGAATATTTTTCCAACAATATCATAACCAAGCTTAGAGAAATCATATCTTTTTAGAACATTAACTAATTCTTTAATTTGGTTAACAACTTCTTTTTCATCGGGGAAAGCAATAGTATCAATAAAATCTGTTGTAAAAATAGTTTCATAATCAATTTTTAAGACATCATCAAAGTAGTTTTGAAGAGTTTTCTTTAATAATTCACCTTTAGTAAGACTTTTGGGGATTTCAAGAGGGTCAAGCTCCTGAGGTCTTTTTGCTTGAAGAAGATTATAAAAAAGAATTTTATTAACCAATAGGTATGCAGTTTGTCTTGCAGCTTTATCATAATCCTGAATTTGTTTAGTAAAACTCCAGCCTTGGTCTAAAAACCAATTTTTAAGTTTTTTATAAAATGTATGGTCTTTGTGAATCTGATCTTCAATTATGTTAGTATAGTGCTTAGAAAGAAATTTAATTTTTTCCTGTAATCTAAAAATTAAAAACTCATCGATTGCTTGCTTGGGTTCGGGTTCTTTGCCTGTGGAAACGGCAAATAGTTTTATTAAGAAATCTTCAAGAGCTTTCTTAATCTTTTCACTGAATCTGGTTTGTTCAATTTCATCGAGATTTTCGATTTCAGATAAGTGATATTTTTCAATGATTTGCTCTTCTTCGGGTTTTAGTGCATTTACATTTTCTGTTTTATACCATATAAACGTTTTGAAATTTGTAATACAAAAATATTTTGCTTTTCTTTTTGTAGCTTTTTCTCGTGCAGGTTCTTTTAAGTCTCTTTCATCAAAAATATCGTAATAGGGTGGCTTGGCTTCAATAACACATAATACATTTTGACTTCTTCTCGATTCATAAATAACTGTATCTGGCATTTTTCTGTCTGTGCCTGAAGTTTCAACATCCGGCAAACCAAGGTCAATATTATTCTTTTCAATTATCTCTCTCATCCAATGCATTATTATTGCGACTGCTGAGCGCTCGGTTTTATGAGATGAAAAATTATATGGTGAAGGCAGAGAGATAGCAATTTCTTTTGATGTTTTTCTTTTATCTTTCATAATCAAGTTGTTTTATTACATCATTAACTATTCTTCTTGCTATTTCAAAAGCAGCAGCAAATCGAATTACTTTAACTTTTCCTATTCCTTTTATTTCAAGAAATTTTTGTAGAGGCTGGTTTGCCATTCCCTTAAATGAACCAAATTTATTAATAATTTCTTTTGCAATTTGTTCTGCTGATTTTTCTTTTGTTCCAGTCGAAATTAAAATTGCTAATAATTCAGCGTCAGTAAGTTTTTCTGCTCCAAGATGTAATAATTTACCTCCTGGATGTTTCCAATCATAATTATTTTGATTGTTTTTCATTTTTTAATTAGATATCTAAAATTTTCGACTAAAAAGTAGGAGACTTTTCCCCCTGATTTTTTTGAATAATATAATGATTAATAGTTCTCGCAGTAATATAAAATCTTGCAATCAAACTGTAAATAATTTTTTTCATTATAATTATATTTTGTGACAAGTAACTGTGTGAAGAAGTTATTTAATCAATTTCTTCAGTTTTTCGATTTCATCTCTTAGATAAGCTGCGCGTTCGAATTCGAGATCGCGTGCTGCTGCATACATTTCTTCTGTCATCTGTTCAATTAATTCCTGGCGCTGCTCGTTTGACATGTATTTTATTACTGGCTCTACAACCTTAAGCATTGTGGCTTCTTCTCTTTCATAATCTTTTCTTCTTACATCTGCAATTGAGGTCGAAGAAAGAATTTCTTCAACACTTTTGTAGATTGTTTTTGGAGTAATGCCGTGTTTTTCATTGTATTCTTGTTGAAGTTTTCTTCTTCGATTTGTCTCTTCAATTGTTTTGCGCATCGATTCTGTAATTGTATCGGCATACATAATAACTTTTCCATTAACATTTCGTGCTGTTCTGCCGGCAGTTTGCATTAAAGATCTTTCACTTCTTAAAAATCCTTCTTTGTCTGCATCAAGAATTGCAACAAGTGAAACCTCCGGCAAATCCAAACCTTCACGAAGTAAATTTACTCCAACAAGAACATCAAAATCTCCCATTCGTAAATCGCGAATTATTTCTACTCTTTCGAGTGCATCAATATCACTGTGAATGTAGCGAACTTTTATATTCAGTTTATCAAGGTAATCTGTTAAATCTTCTGCCATTTTTTTTGTTAATGTTGTAACAAGAACTCTTTCATTTCTTTCAACCCTTTTTCTTATTTCTCCGATTAAATCATCAATTTGACCTTTAACCGGACGCACTTCAATTTCAGGGTCAATTAATCCAGTTGGACGAATAATTTGCTCAACATAAGAACCGCCGCTTTTTTCAAGTTCATAATCTCCTGGAGTTGCACTTACATAAATTACTTGATTAATCATTTCTTCAAATTCTTCGAACTTGAGAGGACGATTATCAAGTGCCGAAGGCAAACGAAATCCATATTCAACAAGTGTTTCTTTTCTTGACCTGTCTCCATTATACATTCCTCTTATTTGAGGAATTGTAACATGAGATTCATCAATAATCAGAAGATAATCTTTTGGGAAATAATCAAAAAGACAATAAGGACGAGAACCAGGTGGTCTTCCGTCAAGATGCCTTGAATAATTTTCAATACCAGAACAGTAACCAATTTCTCTCATCATTTCAATGTCGAATTTTGTTCGTTGCTCGAGTCTTTGTGCTTCGACATATTTTTCTTGTGACCAGAAATATTGAAGTCTCTCTTTAAGTTCTTCTTCAATTGATTGAATTGCGCGATTAATTTGGTCTTTGGTTGTTACAAAATATTTTGCTGGATAAATAGGAACTGATTCAACTTCTTTAATTACTTTTCCAGTCAACGAATCTATGATTGAAAGCCTTTCAATTTCATCTCCCCAAAATTCAACACGCACAGCTTCTTCATATTGATATGCTGGAATAATTTCAATTACATCTCCTCTTGCTCTAAAAGAACCTCTCGAAAATTCCGCATCGTTTCTTGTGTAGTAGATATCTATTAAATCTCTCATTAATTTTTTTCGTTCGATTGATTGACCTTTTCTTAAGAATAAAATTTGTCGAGCATATTCATCGGGTGCACCAATTCCATAGATGCAGGAAACACTGGCAACAATTATTACATCTCTTCTGCCCTCGATTAAAGCTGTTGTGGCTTTTAATCTTAATCTGTCTATTTCTTCGTTTACAGAGAAATCTTTTTCGATGTATAAATCTCTCTTAACCACATAAGCTTCGGGTTGATAGTAATCATAGTAACTTATGAAAAATTCAACTGCATTATTTGGGAAGAAAGATTTGAATTCTGAATACAACTGAGCAGCAAGAGTTTTATTGTGAGAAATTACAAGTGTTGGCTTATTAATCTCTTTGATGACATGAGACATTGTAAAAGTTTTTCCACTGCCGGTTACACCAAGCAGAACTTGATGCTTTAATCCTTTTCTTAATCCCTCGACAAGTTCTTTAATTGCTTTGGGCTGATCGCCTGCAGGCTCATAGTTTGAGACTAACTCAAATTTTCTCATATTATTATTTTCGAAAAAGTGTAAACATTAATATAGAAAATCATAACAAAACATTTGAAAAATCGAAAGGGAAAAATTTTGAACATAACTTTAAGAAATGATTCTATTTTTTATTTTCATTTTTAGAAAGAATATCAATTTCCTTATCATAAAATTCTTTATACTTTATGATGGCATTAAATATTGCTTTTGCAATTTCATTTTGACCCGAATTGCTTTTAAGATAAGCTTCATCTTTTCGATTTGAAAGATAACCAGTTTCAATTAATACCGATGGCATTGATGCCCCAACAAGAACATAAAAACCTGCTTGTTTAATTCCGTTGGTTGGAATTTTTACTGTGTTCTTCCATTCTTCATTTAATAAATCTGAAAACATTTCTGAATATCTCATGTATTGTGAATGAGCCATTGTAACAAGAATAAAATTTTCATCTGTTAATTGCTGGTAACGTTGAGGATTGTCTTCATATTTTATTACGCTGTTTTCAAACTCTGCTATTTCAATTGCTTCTTTTGTTCTGCCGGGTCTTAAAAGATAAACTTCAAAACCTCTATTTGAGATATTTTTTTGTGGAGTAGAATTACAGTGAATAGATATAAAAAGTTTTCCTCCAGCTTCGTTTGCAATTTTCCCTCGTTTATATAATTCAATAAATTCATCAGACTTTCTTGTGTAAACTACTTTTACTGAAGGCAAATTTTTTTCTATCAGCTTTCCGAGTTTAAGCGCAATTTTAAGATTTATGTCTTTTTCTTTTACGCCAGTTATTCCAATTGCACCAGGGTCCTTTCCTCCATGACCAGCATCAATTACAACAACATCAAACTGCCATTTGGTTTTATCGTTATTTTTAATTTTTTCAATAAAATTTTTATTGTGAATTGTAAGGATAATATCATTCGAATCTTTATCTTGAAAAATTTCTATGGTTGAGTAACCATCGTTCAAAGAAAATTCAAGTTGACTGTTTTGTGCTGATGTTATTGTAAATTTGCAATTTTTTACAAGTCCAACAGAAGCTAAGTTTTTTGTTACATCTGGATTAACATTAGCATTGACAAAAAAAACATAGAGCACATTGTTATGAATTGAATATCGCGGCAGAATAATTTTTTTGTTTGCTTTGAATCGAATTAATGTCCCATTGATTTTTTCTTCAATTGAAATATCACTAATGTCATAGTTTTGCTCTGAAGGTTTCCTTACTTTATTTTGATTGTTATTAGTTTCATCGCAAATTGTCAAAGTTCTTGTGCTCGAATCAAAAATAAAATTTTTACCAGCAGCAATGCTAAGATATTCTTTCATAAAATTTATTGGTATAAAAATATCATTGTTGATTAAAAGAGTGTTCAATGGAAGCTGAAAAACTTCTTGAGAATTATTTTCTCTTTTTATTAAAACAATGAAACTGTTTTTTGCTGTTACTCTTAATGTGTAATCCTGAAATTTTAATTCTACTTTTTGGGTTTCGGGATTGTAATAAAAATTTGCAGATAAGATTTCCGCTAATTCTTTAGAAGAAACAAAGACTTTTCCATTTTTTGAGATATAAGAAAGAGAAAATTTTTCATTATTAATTTCAACAGAAATTTTTAATGTTCTTTGAGAATAAATTCCACAATGATAAATCAGCAAAAAAAAGAATATTAACTTGAAAAGCTTCATAATTTTTATCCAATAAATGGGATAAAAAAGCCGCTCTGTTTCTTGTAATTAATAAATTCGTCCTTGAAATATTTTTCAAGTAATTTTTCTTCATAACGAGCACGCAAAACGAAAAGCGGCAATTCGACTAAAACAACAATCGGAACAATTAAATAATTAAACAGAGCAACTCCAGCGCCAAGGTCGCTAAATATTTGACACAAATATTGAGGATGCCTGATAAATTTGTAAATGCCACTTTTAATTAATTTGTGTTCTTTAAGAATTACAATATCTTGAGTATAAAAATTTCCAAGAGATTTAAAAGCATAAACCTGAAGCCAGGAAAGTATTATGAAAACTATTAGTCCAGAAATACGAATAATTTGAAATCTTTCTTCACTTTTAATTGGCAGATTTCCCACATCGAAAATTCCAAGTATGATGAGAATTAAGATTAAAGCAGAAATATTTGGCGGGAGTTTTTGTAAATAAGTTTTTGGTTTTTCAACAACTTTCGTTAAAGAAACTTTTAAACCTTTTCTTGCACCGCTCCAATTTGCACTTGTTGTAACTATAAGATTAATTAGTATTAAAAAATTTATTGGATCCATACTGAAACCAGTTTTAATTTGAGAAATAAATACCAGTTAAAATTACATATTAATGACAAAATTTTTTCATTTTGAATAAAATCACAATAATAAGTTATAGCATAATATTTGTATAGCAATAATAGTGTATTTTAATTAATTTTTATATGAGTCAAAAGGTGTTGTTATGAATACAGGTCAAATGTTATTAACGATTGGAGCTATATTTCTTTTGAGCACAGTCATATTAACGGTAAACAGAGGTTTTTTAACAACAAATACAACAATGATTTCAAATCGCTATGGCATTATGGCATCATCATTAGCTACATCTATGATAGAGAGAGCAACAAGTAAAGCCTTTGATGAAAACTCAGACACAACCGAAGTAACAAATACAAGTCAATTAACTTTGCCACAGAATTTAGGGCTTGATGCGGGTGAATCAAGGAACGACCCAAATTTATTAGATGATTTTGATGATTATAATTGTTATAGAAATATTCCTTACAGAGATGCAATTCAAATTGACCCTGCAGACACAAGTAAAAAACTCTATTTTAATACATTCTGCAGAGTAGATTACGTGAGCGACACAAATCCAAATAATCCAAGTACAACACGAACATGGCATAAAAGATTACAGGTTATTGTGACAAGTCCCTCAATGGAAGATACAATAAGAATGTCAACAATTTATAGTTATTGGAATTTTAAATAATGGGATTCAGTACTTTATTAGACATACTTGGTTCAACAATTGTAGGCGGCTTACTGCTGATGATTCTCTTAAGAATGAATGATACAGCAGTAGAGAATAATTATTTATTCAGTGGAGAAAAAATTGTTCAACAAAACCTTGTTGACCTTGTGCAGTTAATTGAGTATGATTTTAGAAAGATTGGTTACTGTGCGAATTGGTCAAAGATACCAGACCCAGCAAAAGCAATATTAAGTGCAACAGATACAAGTATAACATTTTTAACCGATGTAGCAGTAAGCCAATCAAATTTAGAAGGTGATGGAAATCCAGACACATTAAAATATTTTCTGGGGAACAAATCAGAATTAACATCAACTCCAAATCCAAATGATAGAATTTTGTACAGAGTTGTAAATAATCAACCAGTGAAAGGTTCAAATCTTGGTGTCACACAATTTAAGTTGACTTTTTATGATGCCCTGGGAGATACATTAAAACCAAGTGAAATGCCTTCAGAGCCGCCATTAGGCATATGTACAATTCAAATTGATGTGGCAGTGGAAAATCCAGCTGCATATGGTAATGATTATTCTGCTGAAAGAAAAGTTATTTGGCGACAAATTAGATTGGCTGCAAGAAATCTTAAGACAAGATAGAGGAATTAAATTATGGGTGGAAAAGGAGCTTTATTATTGGTACTTGGTTTTAGTTTGATATTCATGGTTGCAGGAAGAAATTTTAATCAAATGGCAACCAGCACAGTAGAAAATTTTGCTAATTATTATTACACATCTAAAGCTCATAATTATGCAGCTGCAGGTTTAAACCTCGTTGCAAACAAATTGTTCTTAAATAACTCAATGGGGGATAACACTTTTAATTATAGATTATATGATACACCAAATGACTATGGTGATGTTCAGGTTAGACTAATTACAATTGACCCATTTCGAAGATTAAGGCAAATTGTCTCTACAGCAAATTATCAGGGCACTACATACACAATAAAAGTTTTGTTTCAACCAAGTTCTTTTGCAAAATATGCTTACTTTTCTGATACAGAAGGATCTACTATTTGGTGGACAACTCGAGATACTGTGTGGGGACCATTTCATACAAATGGACAGCTTAGAGTAGCAGATGAACCAGTTTTTTATGGCAAAGTTACAATTGATGGAAGTGTTGTAAAATACAGCAATAGTGCAAGGCCCAAGTTCTATGGCGGATTAGAAACAGGTGTTCATCAAGATATACCGCAGAATGGAGTTGCTGGTGTTGCAAATGCTGCTTCTGCAGGTGGAAAAGTTATAACAGGTAAAAATCTTGTTTATATGGAATTTAGAGGTGACAGCATTCGTTATAGATTCAGCAGTACTGGTTCGTGGACATATGTTCTTGCTTCTGCATTTGCACCTAATGGTGTAATTTATATTGATAATGCAGAAGTTCATATTAAAGGAACTGTGAAAGGGCAATATACAATTGCGGCTTCTGGAACAGGAGCTGATCGCGGTAAAATCTATTTAGATGATAACATTGTATGTTATAATAATCCTCAAACCAATCCTAATTCAACTGATATGATTGGCATTGTTGCAGAAAGAGATGTTGTAGTAACTGATAATACTCCAAATCGTTCTGATATTGTTATTCAGGCAGCAATTTATGCACAGCGCGGTTCATTTACTGCAGAAAATTATAATACAAGACCACCAAGCGGCACCATTTTTTTATACGGAGGAATTACACAATACATGAGAGGTCCTGTAGGACAATTTCGTGAAGAAAGAGGAGGTGGAATTACAATAGTAAATGGTTTTAGTAAAAGATATCGTTACGACAGCAGATTTATGTTAGGCAGCCCTCCAGCATTTCCATGGACAGGCAATCTCGAAATTGTTTCCTGGTTTGAATAATTTTTTAACAAAAGATTTCTTAATGCTTTCTCAAGATTATCAAACTTGAATTTATAACCGTATTCAATAGTTTTCTTAGGATAAACTTTTGCTCCCTCGAGAATTACATTTGCAGCTTCGCCCAAAATTATTTTTAATAAATATTCTGGTATTCTAAAAATGCATGGACGCCCAAGAACTTTTGCAAGAGTTTTAGAAAATTCTTTTTGTGTTATTAAGTTTGGAGAGACGGCATTCAATATTCCATGAATTTTATTATCCAATGCAAATAAAAAAATTTCTGCAGCATCATCAATATGAATCCATGGAAACCATTGATTCCCGCTTCCTAATGTTCCACCAAAAAATAATTTGAATTGTTTTACTAATTTTGGAAGAGCACCACCATTCATAGATAGAACTGTGCCCAATCTAATATTTACTGTTCGCACATTATAATTTTCAAGAACTTGTGATTCATTTTCCCAGTCAAAAACAAGATTTGCTAAAAATCCATTTCCCTTTTCAGAATTTTCATTTACTTCTTCATTCCTATTTCCATAAAAACCAACTGCCGAGGCTGAAATAAAACATTCAGGTTTGTGGGTTGTTTCTTTAATTGCATTTACTAATGAGCGGGTGCTGATTATTCTGCTGTTATAAATTCTTTGTTTTGTTTTTTCATTCCATCGTTTTGATATTATTGATTCACCAGCAAGATTAATAACCGCATCTGCATCTTCGAGATATTCTTTCCATTCAGAAGAATTTTCATAATCCCATAAAACATATTCTGCTGCATTAGTAATTATTTTCTTTGCTTCTTCTGGTCTTCTTGAAAAGATAATTAAATGATTTTTATCTTTAATTAAAAACTCTGAAATTTTTCTGCCTATTAATCCTGTTGCTCCTGTTATTATAATTTTTCTTTGCATATTTTATATTAGTTTTTCTTATATACAAAATACTTACTTTAGAATAATAGCAAAAGGGCTTTATGATTAATTTAATCAAATGTTTATTTGCAATATTTTTTCTGTTAAATGCAACAACCTATTCTCAATTATATTCAATTAAAGGAATAGTTAAGGATAAAGTGACAAATGAAAAATTGAGTTATGCAAATATTCGAGTAAGTGGAACAACAACTGGAACAGCTGCAAATTCAGAAGGCGAGTATGAGTTAAAATTAAATTCTGGAAATTATACATTGATAATTTCTTATATCGGATATAAATCTGATACGATAAAAATTAATTTAACAGAGCATAAAAATCTAAAAATATTTTTGGAGCCAATTTCTATAAAATTGTCTGAAGTAACTGTTGTTCCTGGAATTAATCCTGCAATTGAACTCATAAAAAATGCAATCAAATATCGAAAAGAAAGAGAACAAAAACTTAATTCATATATCTTTAATGCTTACACGAAGGTTCTGATAAAAACCACAAAAGATATCGTTGCAAGCGATAGAAGCGTAGGCATTTCGTTGGGCGAGAAAGATACAGGCAATTTAAAGATTACCGGAATAATTGAAAACGAAAGCAGAGGATATTATAAAAAACCAAATCATTATAAAGAAGAAATTGTTGCAAGAAAACAAGCAGCCAACCTGCCCTCTTCAATTAATATCTTAACTGGCGGAAGATTTTTACAAAATTTTTATTCTAATGATATTAGATTTTATAATCGAAAATTGTTAAGTCCGCTTGCAGATGATGCACTTGATTTTTATTACTATTTAATTAAAGATACGCTTGCAATTGATAATCATAAAGTCTACAAAATTTATTTTGAACCAATCGATACATCAAGTCCTGGATTTCTGGGAGATATTTACTTAATTGACAGCTCATATTCATTGCTGAAATTAGATATATTTCTGAATGATGCAGCCAATCCCGGCAAATTTTTTAACAAGGTGAATATATTTCAGCAATTTTCTACTTACGAGAATCAAATTTATATGCCAATTGATTATAGACTTTTTTTAGAAGGAAATTTATTTGGACTTGTAAAATTTGGTTTCGAGATTAATTCAATTTATTACAATTACCAATTCAATACTGAAATTGATGATAAGATTTTTGATATGGCAATTGTAAAAGTTCTCTCAGATGCCGATAAAAAAGATTCATCTTACTGGAAATCAATTCAATCAATTCCAAACACAAATGAAGAAATTGCAGCATACAAAAGAATTGATAGTCTGGAGCATGTGCCTCGAAGTTTTTGGGATAACAATTCTTTCATCAGCAACAGATGGTATTTTTCTGATAATTATTCGATAACAGGACCACTTGAAATTTACAGTTTCAACAGAGTTACAGGTCATCAGCTGAATTTTGGATTTTACATTGATGAAGAACTTGATAAAAGATTTAATTCATATTTTGAAATTGGTTATGGTTTTTCTGATAAAAAATATAAAACAGAATTATCAATGAATTATTTTTGGGGAGAATATCGCACAGGGAAAATATCATTAAATATTTATAATAAGCTTGTTGATTTGTTTGGGGAAAATATTTCATACAGTAAATTCACTTCATCGTTATTGAGTTTGTTTAATAAATATGATTTTAGAGATTATTATTATACAAAAGGCTGGGAGCTTCAATTGTTTGACGAAGTTTTTCCAGTGCTTGGTTTAGGATTTGGTTTTTTAAACAGAACAGATAACAATGCTTTCAATAATTCTGATTTTTCTTTTTTCTATAAATCAAGAAAATACAGAGAGAACAAATTAATCTACGAGAATAAAATAAATGCTGTTACAGCTCGGTTTACTATAGACATCAGAAAATTTATTGAAAATGGTTATACCCGTCAAAGAGTAAGCAGGGGAGAAATATTTTCTAAATTCAGCGGGAATGTTATAATAAGCAGCAAATCGTTTTTGAAAAGTCAGAGCGAATTCAAAATTTATCGTTTTAATTTGTATGGGAATATTCATTCATTCAAATCAACTTCTTTTGTTTATAATGTTGAAAATATTTTTTCAGAAGGGGCTGTGCCTTTTCAGATGATGTATGCTTTGTCGGGTAACATAAATAATCTTGGTAAAAATTTTACATTTAGAACAATAAGATTGGGAGAAGTTTTTGGTGACAGAGGATTTATCTTAAATACACAGTATGATTTTAAAGATGAATTGTTTAGAATGCTAAAAATTCCCTTGCTGAAAAATTCTCAATTGACATTAACATGTCATTTTAATGCAGCATTAATCAGTATTTCGGAAAAGAGTAAAAATATTTTAATACATTCATACAAAGAATTTAAGCATCCATTCTATGAACTTGGATTTGGTATTGGTCATATCCTTTTGCCTTTCTCGCTCGAATTCACATGGAAATTAAATCACAGAAATAATAATAATTTTGTAGTAGGATTGAATGTTCTTTTGATTTGAGAAATTATCATAAATAACTTAGAGAAAAAATTTTTCTTATGCATTGCGATTCAAAAACCCGTTAACGAAAAGTTACTCACCAGAATAAAATAACAAATCACTAAAAAATTGATACTTCAAAAAGTAAATCATATTTTTTGAATGGATAAATTATCATGCTCATAACAAAAAGGAAATTATGGGCTCAATTATATTTTGGGGAATTGTAAGGACTGCAATTTTAATTCCTGTTCTATGGATTTTGTATGGAGTAATTGAATATCGATATTGGTGGTGGCTTGTTATTCTTTCAATTTATGGCGTGATAATTTATCCTGCAACCATTCAATACAGAATGTTTCAAGAAGAAAATGAAGAACTTATTAATAATAGTTTGTGTTCTTCATGTAAATACTTTGATAAATCAGCTGTAATTTGTATGAAGTACGATAAACATCCAACATTAAAATATCTTCCATGTGATGGATTGGATTGGGAACTAAAGGATTATGAATATGAAGAAAAAACATTACACGATTGAAAAAGATGATGCACTTAAAAACAATGTAATATTCTGTGCAGAATGTGGAGAGGCTTTGACTTTTTTTGGAATTGAACCCGGTGAAATTGATTTACAAAAAATCAAAGAACGTCACGAAAATTGTAAACGAACCGGTAAGTTCAAAGGCGATAAATGTGCAATGCTTTTTATTGCAGAATCTAATGAAGAAATTTTTCCTCAGGATGAAGAGCAATAAACAATTCTTTTAATGCCTCTGTATATCTTGGTCCGGGTCTTACAAAAAGGTCAGCATTAACAATTATTACATTTTTCTTTCTGAATGCATTTAAATTTTTCCATTCTGGATAACTCCCTAAAATTCTTTCTACAGTAAAATAGCCATTGCTTGGAACTATAATATAATCAGGATTTCGTTTTAATATTTCTTCTCTGCTGAAAACAGGATAATTTAATTTTGAGTCGCCTGCAATATTATTTAAGCCGCATACTTCCATGTATTCATTGATAAATGTGTTTTTGCCTGCAAGCATGATAGGTTTAAGTTCAATTAAAAACATAGCATTTTTTTTATCATATATTTTTGAAGCATTTATGATACTGTTTGTAATTGAATCCCATTTTGAAATTTTATTTTCTGCATAAGATTCAATACCAAATATTTTTGCTATATCTAAATAAGTTTTTTTAATTCCAAAAATATTTCTTGGATTGGATACAAAAATTTTCAAACCAAGCTCTTTGAATTTGTTATAAGCTTCTTTTGTATTGCCTTCGACTGTAATAAAAATTAAATCTGGTTTTAATGTTAGAATTTTTTCGAAATCATAATTAAGCATATCCCCAACTTTATCAATTTTTTTTGCTTCTTCAGGATAGTTGCAGTAAAGAGTATTTCCAATCAGGTATTTTTCAAGTTTAAGGTCAAAAATCATTTCAGTAAGATTTGGTGCAAGTGTGATAATTCTTTGAGGGATTTTATCAAAAATTATAATATTCCCAATATCATCCTTGATAGAATTTTTTGTGTTAAAATTTTTTTCTTCTTTTCCGCAGGAAATAAGAATTAATATAATAATGAAAATAAAGTTGATTGACTTCTTCATAATTCTCCAAAAAGTTTTCAATTATATAAAATAAATTAGAAAGAAATTTACTGATTTTGATGATGGAAGAAAATTTGATATTTTTGCAACGCTTCCTTAGCTCAGTTGGTAGAGCAGTAGACTCTTAATCTATTGGTCGGGGGTTCGAGTCCCCCAGGAAGCACCAGAATTAAAACTGTAAGTTAAACTGCATTGTATCACCTCGAAAAATAGGAATTTATCAAATTTTTGAGCACTTTCCCCTCTAAATTCCTTTTTATTATAAACATAATTTTTTATTAAAATAATAAATAAATGCCTATCTAAACTACCTTATTTTAACCATTTTACCGTGATACTTAAGTGGCATAATTTATGAAAAAATTATCATTACTTTTAATGAAGAATTACTGTATGTACGAAAATTCTTCATTGTAATTGCTAATAGAATAAGTTAATTTCTTGCGAAAAATTAAAAAATAAATCGGGGCAGTAAAAATATAGTAACACAAGCTTAAGACAACATAAATTTTTCAGGAGGTAAGAATGACAAATTTTTACAAAATTTTTAAGCACCTCATTTATGCATTTCTTTGTGTTTTCTTAATAAGCGAATCTTTGAATGCACAGGGTTCAGGAACAATTCGCGGGCGCGTATTCGAAAAAGAAACAGGCGAACCACTGATTGGTGCGAATGTACTTATAAAAAATACAAGTTTAGGTGCAGCAACAGATATTGAGGGCAGATACGTAATTAGAGGAGTACCTGCTGGCACACACATTTTGACAGTTTCTTACATTGGTTACACAACAGTTTCAATGGAAATTAATGTAGTTGCTAATAGAATAATTCAACAGGATTTTTATCTTGAAGCAAAAACTATTACTGGTGAAACAATTATAATAACAGCTCAGGCAGAAGGCCAGCTTTCTGCAATTAATCAGCAATTATCTTCAAATACAATTGCAAATGTTGTATCCAAGGACCGTATTAAAGAATTGCCCGACGTAAATGCAGCTGAATCAATTGGTAGACTGCCTGGTGTATCGATTGAAAGATACGGTGGCGAAGCAACTAAAGTTTCTATTCGCGGCTTAGAACCAAAATATAATACAATTACTGTTAATGGAGTGCGATTACCATCTACAAGCAGTTATGATAGAAGTGTTGACTTATCCTTAATCTCATCAAATATGCTTGACGGAATAGTTCTAAAGAAAGCTAATACTCCAGATATGGATGCAGATGCTTTAGGCGGAACTGTTGATTTAAGACTTCGCGAAGCCCCTGAAGGTTTGAAAATCAGCTTAACTGCTCAAGGTGGTTATAATCAATTGCAAAATTATTATGGTAATTACAATTTCAATGGAACAGCAAGTAATAGATTCCTTCAAAATAAATTAGGTGTGATTTTCAATTTCAATTTAGATAATTATGATAGAAGTGCAGATAAATTTCAAGGCAATTATAAACAAACAGGTTCTGGAGAAAATATAATTGTGCAGCCACAGGAAATCACCTTAAGAAATGAAAATCTAAGAAGAGGAAGAACTGGTGCAAGTGTTCTGCTTGATTATAAACTGCCATCCGGAAAAGTAACAGCAAATGTATTTTATAACAATCTTCATTCTAAAGGTTTATTTAGAATTAATGATATGAATATTGAACATAACAGCCATTATTATAATCTTGAATTAAGAGAAGGCAATACATCCATATTTACAGGGGCTCTTGGTTTCCAACAAGAATTTGGATTCTTAAATTTTGATATGAGTCTTTCAAGATCCTCTTCACTAAGTAAAAGTCCAGAAGATTATGTGTTTGGATTTGTTCAAGAGAATGGTGCATTTAATACTACAAAAGTGGAACCAGGAATGGACCCACACTTAATTCCAGCATTACAAACAATTGATACTCTAAATACTGGATTTAGAAATGCCTTTACTTATAGTAACAAATTAAAAGAAAATGAAACTGCATTGCAGATGAATTTTCAGGTTCCATTTAATCTTGGTAAAAATATAAATGGATATGTAAAATTTGGCGGGAAATTCAGATGGCTCGATAAAAATAATGACCAAGAACAATATGGAAGAGACAATATTCAATATGGAGGTGTTGGCTTAAATAGTGTTGTAGAGCCAGTCTTAAGATATTTAAGCGCAAAATATCCAGATGACTGGAATTGGTTGAAAGATTCTGCTTTGGCAAGATCAAATGCAGTCTTTCCAATTTCAAGATTTTTAACTAACGAACAGCCGCCTCATTTCCTTAATGGAGAATATGATTTAGGATTCATGGTTGATGAAAGATTATTAAAACAATTTCTTGAAGCACTTCAGGAAACTTCTAAAGACCACCCGCAAAATTGGCTTTATTATTCAATGGGCTCAATTGGATATGATTATGATGGAATTGAAAGATATCAAGCAGGCTATATTATGACCGAAATAAGTTACAAAAATTTAGTCACATTGATTCCCGGTGTAAGATACGAAGCAGACTATTCTAAATATCATGGCCAACGATTTAAAGAAGTTGAACAAGCAGGCACACAATTACCGCCAGCAGATTTTGAAAGATTGGAAAATGTTCGTGATAATAAATTCTGGCTTCCAATGGTTCATCTTATTGTAAATCCATTTAGCTGGCTAAAAATTAGATTGGCAAGAACTGAAACATTAACAAGACCAGATTATATGCAATATGCTCCAATTACAACAATTGATAGATTCAATGGATATATTAGAGCTAATAATGCTGCTCTTAAGCCGGCAAAATCTATTAACTATGATGCCTCAATTCAGATTTATCAAAACTATGTTGGATTTTTAACATTCTCCGGCTTTTATAAGAAAATCAGTGATTTAATTTTCCAGAGCGGTTATCAGCTGCAGCCTGGTGTTGCAATACCTGAAGGCTTAAATATACCTAAATCTTGGCTTGTTGATAAAGATGGAAGAGTAGTTGCTACTCCTTGGATGGATACCTATCTAAATAATCCCAATCCAGCTTATTATAAAGGTTTCGAAGTAGAATGGCAAACACACTTCTGGTACTTACCATCATTTCTAAGAGGTTTGATATTTAATGTTAATTATTCAAGAATTTTCTCTGAGGTTGATAAACAGCGATTCATTGTAAAAAGAGTAATTGAAGGGAAACCACCAAGAGTAACAATTAAATATGTAGTTCAAGATACAATAAGAACTGGAAGAATGCCCTATCAACCTTCCCACATATTTAATTTCACACTTGGATATGATATTAAAGATTTTTCTGCAAGATTATCATTCTTATATCAAACAGACAAGCTTACATATCTGGCTAATTATCCTGGATTAGACCAATCAACAGGAACATATTATCGATGGGATTTAACACTACAACAAAAACTGCCTTGGAATCTTCAAGTATTTGTTAATCTGAATAATTTGAACAAGAGAGCAGATAGAAGTTACAGAGGAAATGTAGAAACCAATGCGGCTTATACAGAATACTACGGCTTTACTATGGATGTAGGAATAAGATATAATTTTTAGCAAGATGAAGTGAGTTTCTTTCACTTAATTAATTTATTTATCAAAATATAGGAGGATGGTTCTTATGAAGCTTTTTCTAAAATTACTATTTTTATCCTTAGTTGCTGGTTTAATTCTTATACCGACTCAAAAAGTCAGCGCACAGCAGGGCGATACACTTGTAGTTGAATATCTTGACAGTCAGGGTAATTTTGTAGTTGATGCATTAACAAATGCAATTAAAAACGACACGTTAAGACCTGCAGGCAGAGTTTACAAATTACGAGCAGGAGGAATTTATTGGGTAACAGAAGAAATTAAAAATGATGGCTGGCACTTGAGAATTGTTGGTGAACCACCAGACCCAAAGGATCCCGAAAAATTTCCTGCAGTAATTCAAAGAGTTTCAAGACCAGATGGTTCTGTAACAGCACGTTTAATTACTGGTGGCGGCAGTATAACTTTCAAGAACATTTATTTTATTGGCTGTGATGATGCCGGAGTTCAAACAGCTTATCAACCAATTCAGGTAGATGCAAGCGATTCCCGATTTGTATTTGACCGTTGCATCTTTGAAAGAACTAATTTTGCTCTTGTAGCATGGACAGGAAAAAATAATGATATAATAATTACAAATTGTGTCTACAGAAATTTACTTGAATCGCCTCCAACACAAATCTGGACAGGTCGCGGTTTATCTATTTGGAATGATGCAGATACAGTTATAATTGAAAATAATACTTTCTTCAATATTGGCTTTACTTCATTACAGATTGAAAGCGGAGCAGCAAAATATCTGAGATTTAATCACAATACAATTGTATTTAATGGACGCGGTATTAACACAACACCATGGTTGTACGAAGCTTATTTTGCAAACAATTTATTAATTAATCCATTCTGGCATGGTGAAGCACATAACCAAACTGAATTAGACAGTCCAAATAGAGATCCACGCGCAACTACTTCAGGTATATTTGCTTTTGGAGCACTGCCAACAAAATATGGACCTGAACAAAGCCGAAGAATTCTTTTTGCTAATACAGCAGCTTGGTTAGATCCTCAATTTATTAATTTCTTTAATGCTAATGATATCAGGAAACAACCTTTTGTAGGTCCTGTTCTTAAAGAGGATTTCTTAAACAAATATGAAAATATGGTAGTTAGAGATACTTTCTGGCTCGACCAAAGACCAAACTTCCCGGTATATCCATCAGAAATAATTCCTAAAATGATTGAAAATATTACTGGAATCAGGTCTGGTGCAACTGAAATTCCAACTTATTTTTGGAATTTACCAACAAATCCAGACGGCACCGTTTGTGCAACATGCCCAAGCTGGCCATTGCCAGAAAACTTTTCTTATACAGAACCTGCTTTTCTATTAACTGCTGGAACTGATGGCTTGCCATTGGGCGACTTAAACTGGTTCCCTGATAAAAAAGCAATTTTTGAAAAGAATAAAGACCAGTATGTTGAACAATTAAGAAATCTTGCTGGACCAATTTACAAGTATGATATTGTTTCTTCTCATGAAGCAGAAAAGACAACATTAGGTGGGAACGCACAAGTTAAAGCAGTGGAAGGTTTTGTATATTTTGTAATGGATGCTGGTGGGTATATTGAATGGACATTCGATTTACCAGAAGGTGGTGAATATGATTTGGGAATTTATCAACACATGCGTGGAAATGGAATGAGAGGTCAGCATACTTATGTTAATGGAGTTGAAATTCATGATGCTGCTCATGGCTGGGGCGAGTTGATTTATGACCCGGCTTCTGGTCCTGCAGCAGGAATTGATATCAACAGCTGGCAGTGGGTTGTTGTAAAACAATCAGATATTATTGAAGCTGGTGCTCTTACATTCAAACAAGGAACAAATACTGTTAGAATTGAAAAATCCTGGGGCTGGCAGAATTTTGCAGGTCTGAGAATAATAAAGAATGGACAAGTTATTAAAGAATTAACTGGTGCAGATGTAACTGACTACGACCTCGTTCAACCAATGGTTGAAGGTGCTAAATGGGTTCCAAGCTGGTTCAAAGCAGTTGACTTGGGAAGCGGTGGTTCAATTTCATTTGATGTAAATGCACCAGGCACTGGCACTTATGCTTTGAACCTTTTGTATCAAAATTACAGCGGTCCACAAGCTCTGACAGTTAAAGTAGATGGAGCTGATAAATTAACAGCAACATTAGAAAGCAAATCCGATTCAACAGGTTTATCGTATCTTACTGATAAATTTTCACTAACCGAAGGAAAGCATACTATTACTTTGTCAGGTTCTAATGTAAGTCTTGATGTTATTCAATTCATAAAAGTTACTATTGTTAGCTCTGTGAAAGACCTTAATCAAATTCCAAAAGGTTATGCACTCGAGCAGAACTATCCTAACCCATTTAACCCAACTACAACAATCAACTTCTCTATTGCTAAACCTTCAAATGTTAAATTGAATGTTTACAATATTCTGGGTCAAAAGGTAGTTACTTTAGTTGATAAATTTATGGGTGCTGGAGTTTATTCTGTAGAATTTAATGCAAGTAACCTTGCTTCTGGTGTTTACTTCTATGGAATCGAAGCAGATAATTTCAAAGCTTATAAGAAGATGATTTTACTCAAGTAGTTTAAGATCTTTTTGGTAAAAGGCTGACTCGAACAGAGTCAGCCTTTTTTATTTAAAATTATTTTTTGATGGGTTTTAATCTAAGCATAATTACATCGTGTGAAGGTAAGACTGCATAGAAATTTTTCTCTGTTGTTCCAACTTCTTTTTTTAACCACAAATCTCGTATTTGATAGATGCTGGTTTTAAAATTTGCTTCTTTATTAAAAAGTGAATCAATTACAACATGATTATTCCATTGAAAATTAATTTCTATTGGTTTTGTTGAGCGATTTAAAAAGCAAACCGCCCAATTATTGTTCTTTAATGGTTTGAACCAAATTTCAAGACCATCTTTCTCAAAATATTTAAATCCCTGAATTCCAAGTGAATCCTGATTTACAGCTATCACTTCTTTGTTGGTTAGAATTTCTCTCGTTTCATCTGTCATATTCGATAAATCATTTCCAGCAATTAATGGAGCTGCAAGCATGCACCACATCGAAAAATGAGCTCTATCTTCATTAACAGACATTCCGTTTCCAACTTCGAGCATGTCTGGGTCGTTCCAGTGGTCGGGTCCTGCATAAGCTCTTAATCCATTTTGCATATCAAGTATTTGCATAATTCCCCAAGATTTCCAGCTTCCATGGTCAACTACACAATCAAAGCATGCAGTAATATCGCCTGTAGTTCTCCAAAGATGACCAATATTTTTTGCCCAAAGCCAGGGTTTGTTGTTTCCCCATTCACAAATACTGAAAACTATTGGTCTCTTTGCAGCATAAAGAGCATTTCTCATTGTTAGGTAAGCTCCTTCTGCGCATAATCCTTCAGTATAACACCAATCATATTTTAGATAATCAACGCCCCATTCAGCATATTTTTTTGCATCTTGAAATTCATAGCCGCGGCTGCCTGGTCTGCCTCCGCATGTGTTCCATCCTGCATCAGAATAAATTCCAAATTTTAAGCCTTTTGAATGTATGTAATCTGCAAGAGCTTTCATTCCAGATGGAAATCTTTCAGGGTCAGGTTGAATAAATCCAAGACTATCACGTTGACCCTGCCAGCAATCATCAATTATGATGTATTGATAACCTGCGTCTTTCATTCCGCTTGAGACCATTGCATCTGCCATTTTCTTAATTATTTCTTCATTGATATTGCAGCCAAATTTGTTCCAGCTGTTCCATCCCATTGGTGGAGTTAAAGCTAATTTTTCAAATTTTTGTGCACTGAGCGCAGATGCAATTAAAAATATGATTAGTAATTTTTTCATTGTTAACCCCCAAAATGTTATTTAGCTTTGAGCATATTTATGCAATTAATTAATGCACGCGTAGTATGATAATTTCCTTTCCAAATTGTGCCTTTTGGCATATTTTTATTTTTGGGTTCGATATCAATTCCTCCAATAAACCATCCGCCATTTTTATTATCAATAAGATATTTTTTTATGTAATCCCATTGCATTTCAAAAAAATGATAATAATTAATTTCATCAACTGGAAAAATTTTTGACATTAATAAAGATGAGTTTAATGCTTCTGCCTGCGACCACCACTCTTTTGTATTTTTTATTATTGTTATTTGATTTTGATTTCTGAAATAATAACCTGCATCAAAAATTCCACCTTTAGATTTATCCCAGCCATTAATTAAAGTGTGATTGACCATTTTTTTGGCTTTATAAATTGTAACAGAATCTTTTATATCCAGTACTTCTGCAGCTTCTAAAAGCAAATATGCAGTTTCAATGTCGTGGCCAAATGATACATGCTCAAAGCTGAAATTTTTTATTTTATCTGAACTTGAATAATGGTATTCAACTGGATTCCAGTTTCTACTAAAATATAATTTCAAATATCCTTTATCGGTTGTAACTTTATCTCGAATTAGATAAAACAGTGAAGTCAATCTTTCTTTTAATAAATCATTTTTCCAAACTTTATATAATTCTGTATAAGCTTCCAGAATGTGAATCATTGAATTGTAATCTTTTGGTGGAGTATTATCATAACCATCTGCAAATGGAATTCCATCTTCAGACAAAAATTGAAAATAGCCGTCATACAAAGAATCATGACTGTATTTATCCATCCACTTAAAAGTTTCTATTGCTAATTTTAATGCAGATGTATCTTCACTTGCTTTGAAGTAAGCAGCCAATCCATAAATTGCAAATGCATTTCCATAAGCTCTTTTGATTATTTTATCTTTTTCTTTAATTGGAATTCCATCGCGTGTTACAAGGTCATAAAAGCCGCCATATTTTTTATCCCACATTACATCTTTCAGAAATTTAAATCCATGTTCTGCAATTTTTAAGTAGTAATTATCATTGTAAAATTCTTTCAGCTTTGAACAAGTCCATATATGACGCGCTTGTGTAACAATAAATTTATTTTGGATTCCTTTCAAGTTCCATTTGTAATCAAAATCGCTGAAGAATCCGCCATATATTGTATCGATTGATAATGGATACCATTTGTTAATGTCAGTCTGTAATACAGATTTAAGTTCATGAATAATTTTTTCTTTATCAGAATTATTGGATATAAGAAAATTATTCTGAAGCAGAATAAAAATGAGTAAGAATAATTTAGTAACCATATCACTCACAATTTTATTTAACAGTTTTATCAAGTTTCATTTTTAGAATTTCATAGAGATTTCTTCTGCCCTCTTTATCTTTGTTTAAAATTTCTCTTGCATACTTTGCAACTTGTTCAGCTACATATCTTGGGACAACACATACTCCATCTTTATCTGCAACAATAACATCACCGGGACAAACAAGAACCCCTCCAATAACAACAGGACGATTAATAGATTCGAGCTCATTTCGGCCGGGTCTTATTCCGCGTCCAGGTTTTCTGAAATAAAGAGGAACTTTTTCAATTGCAACTTCATCAAGGTCTCGTGCAGATGCATCTGTTACAACACCAACAGCTCCTCTTCGATGCCATTCAAGAATATTAAATGAGCCAATTGAACCAATATCTTTTTCTTCTACATCATCAATTACAACGACGGTACCCGGCTTAATTAATTGAATGAATGCTTCGCTCGAGTAGGAATTATAGAAATTACTTTCCCATTTTGAAAATTCTTCACCAGGTTGAGGCCTATCTGGTTTTTGTGTTGGGACATACCTTGCAGTAACAGCTATTCCTCTAAACTGATGAGTTAAATCAACGGGGTCAACCCATGCTGGATGAATTGCCGGGTCAACAAGTCCTTTCCCTGGGAGTCCAACCATATCCATTCCATCAGAAACATCAGCTACACGAAGTCCTTCGAAAAGTTTTAAGATTCTTGCATCTTCTTCATCTGTGTAGACTTTTGTTTCAATAAAATTAATTCCCTTCTTTTCTTCTAATAATTGATTAGCTTTTTTGTTGCTCTCTTTTGTTTCTTGAGGAATTATTTGAGATGTAATTATCATTAACAAAGCAAATATTTTTAGTTTCATAAATCCTCCAATTTGAATTGAAAAAAAAGCTCGCATAATTCTGAATGAAAAATTATGCCATGAAAATTTTATTTATTAATTAGGTTCATTACTTGTTATCATTTATTTTTATATGAAATTTTTAGAGCGGGATTTAACTGATTTTATTAAAAGAATAAATGTTTATCACAATAATAAAGTGGAAATTTTACTTTTGCAGAGAAAGGAAATTTAGATTTAACAAGAGAAGATTTCGAATTAGCTTTGATTATTAGTTAGCACTTTTTTTCGTATAACTGAATAATTCTATCCATCATTTCATTTGTTTCTTTACGGATTAATTTTCTTTCTTGTTTTTCTTCAAACCATTTTAATGTTCTTTCGATTCCCTCTTTGAATGAAATAGTTGCTTTAAAATCAGGAACATATTTTTTGATTTTAGAATTATCAAAAATTACACTGTAAGATTTATCGCCAAGCAGACTGCCCATCAATGAATTTTCATTAGCTACAATGAAATCAGAAGGAATGTGAATAATATTTGGTTCAACACCTGCAGTATCTGCAATTATTTCATAGATTTGGTTCCATGTAAGGACTTCATCTGTTGTTATGTGAAATGCATTTCCAATTGCATGAATATTTCCAAGCAAACCAACAAAACCTTTTGCGAAATCTTCTGCATGTGTAACTACCCATAGAGATGTTCCATCGCCGTGAACAATTATTTTTTCTCCTTTTTTCATTCTATCGATAATTGTGTATTCATTCCAGCCACCAATTGCTGCTGGAATAACAGTATCATAAGTTAATGATGGTCGAACAATTGTAATTGGAAAATCTTCTTCTCGATATGCTTTGTTTAATCTTTCCTCGCATGCAATTTTATTTCTTGAATAATCCCAGTATGGATTTTTTAATGGTGTAGATTCTGTAATGAATGGACTTAACGGAGGTTTTTGATAAGCAGAAGCAGAACTAATAAATATGTATTGTTTAGTTTTATTTCTAAAAAGTTCGATATCTCTTTCAACATCTTTTTCGTTGAATGCAATCCAGTTAACAACTGCATCCCATTGATGTTCTTTCAAAGCATCTTTAATTTGCTCAAAATTATTGATATCCCCATAAATAACTTTTGCTTTTTCAATTGTGTTTTCTCTTATGCCTCGATTCAATAAATATAAGTCAATTCCTTTTTCAATACAAAGTTTGCTTACAGAAGTGCTTATGTTTCCTGTCCCGCCAATAAAAAGAACTTTCATTTTATCCTCATTTAATTTTTGTAAATATAATTATTCTATTCTTTTATATTAAAGTGAAGTTTAGGTTCTAAGCCGGAATTTTCTGAAGAAAAAAATGATGCAACAACAGCACCAAGAGGTTTAATAGCAATTCCTTTTGTTTTACCGTTTAATAATCTTTGAAGCACAGGTTTTGAAATAGTTATAAAATTTTTTCCGAAACGATTTTTATTTACCTCAACATCAATTATCATCTGACTATTGAAAACTTTATTAATTGGTTTACCTGCAGATAAACTTTCAAGTGTTACATTATTTTGAGTCCAGCTGCTGTCACCATCAAGTATTTCTGTTACTCTAATCATGCCGAAGTCTTTTTGGTAATCTGTAGAATTTTGAAGAGAAAAAGTTGTCAATTCAAGAAGAGCAGAATGAGAAGCTTTTTTGTTTTTGAATTTATTGAAATCCCATTTCAAGATTATATATTGATTTCCACTTACTGTTAACAGATTAATTTTCTTTCCGCTTTCATCATAAGTAAACCAGTTATTAAAATTCATATCTGAGTAGTACAAATCAACGATACAATCTTCTTTAACTGGCAGATGATTATGAAATGTTGATATATCTGGAATAGGAGGATGATAAGGTATTGGCTCACCTAAATCAGGTCCAATTGAATCAATGTTTACAATGTCAACTTTGTAGTAATCAATATCTACGCGGTATTTTTCAAATCCCCAATCCATTAGAGCAAGTTGAGCATAAACTGTATCGCCAGGTTTGGCATCAAAATTTTTTGTGGTCATGCTTATTGTATGCCAGTTTGTTGTATCTGGGATGTCATATTCCATTAAATGTGAATGGAAGTCGGTTGTTCTTTGTGTATTTAAATGAAGATTAATTCTTTTAGGAGCATCACTTACTCTTACTCTGGCTTCTATACGAAATTCATATTTTGGATTTTGAAGGAGTTCAAGATTCATTTTATCAGAAATTCTTCTTCTAATTAATGCCCACCAGATTCCTCTTTTATCTTTTGTTGCATCAACAAAAATAGAAGCATAACCTTTACCTGAATAAACAAATTTCATTTCTGCATTTCCATCGCCGGTTCTATATGTCCAGCCATTTAATCCTGTGTTATCTAACACTAAACCATTATCAAAATTGTCAATGAACTGAGGAAAATTATTTTCATAAAATGAAAAGAAAGAAAAAATGATAATTAATAATGTTCTGATTTTCATAAAAAGAAGCCCTCTGTATGTGAAAGAGAATTTAAGAGAAAATAGAGCATAATAGTTTAGATTATGTTTTCGAATACAACTGTTAAAGATTTTTTTGCAGCATTAAACAAACATAAATTTATTTTTTTGTAATAAATATCGAATTATTATTAAAACCAAAGTTAAGTTCTTTCAAGTTTATCTCTGGATAATTTTTTGAAATAAACATTCTGATTTTATTTAAGATTTTCTCTTTTTCTTTTTCCATTTTAACATTCAGTGATGGTGTGTTTTTAATATACTGAATATCAGTTTTAAGTGAATTAATCATCATAGTTTTGACTTTAGGTATACTATCGTAATCATTAAATCGAATTATAAAATCATGATAAAGCAAAAATGAGAGAGGCCAGCCGTCCCAATCTTTTTCCCATTCTTTTGTAATTTCAGGAGAAATAATTTGTTTTAATACTCTGTTGAAATTCAATGCATCGCCAAAGTTCTGAACAAATTCATTATGTTTTTGCAAAATTTCTCTTTGTATTTCAATTCTGTATTCCGGTTTAAGTAATTGAACTTTTTCATACAATCTTGATAGTTCGAAGAGATAATTATCTACCTTCCAATTTTGGTCTGTGATATTAAATTTAATTACCCATTCAATTTTTGAATTAACAGGTTTGCCGTTTCTTTTTGCAGGATTGAATAATAAATTTTTACAATAATCAACTGCAGTGCTGTCAAGAATAGTGTGTCCTGAAGATTTAACCACATAAACATCTTCAACAATTCCATTTTTGTTAATAGTAAGGATTAATTTAGTGTTGCCCCATATAGCATTTTCCTGAGCAATTTTTGGATAATATAATCTCGGCTGTTTTAATAAGGTTGGCGGTTCGAAACCTGCTGCCGGAGTTTTTTCAACTTTACTGCTGCAAGCATAAAATAAGAGTGAAAATAAAATCAATGCAGAAATAAAAAACTTTTTCATAGCCTCACCTCTTTCAATTAGTAAAACAAATCTACATTTCCTGCCACAAAGAACTATTTACTTATTAGAAATATTAAAAATTTCTATAAACTGCAAGGCATAATTAAAATAACAGATTAAGAATTTTATCATGAAATCAAGTCACTGTAAGCGGCTTCCATAATTATAAAAAATGCTTGACCTTCAGTGGCAGTTCCGGGGTGGTCAAATTCAGGCGAGCCGCAAACACCCTGCACCAATCCAAGTTTGTCAACTTTAGAATGAGCTGCTGCTCTCATTTTATCAGCATGAACTTTATAACTTTTATCAAGCCAGCCGCTTTTTATACCTCGATAAATTGTGTAAGCAAGCATCTGGGATAAATTTGTTTCTACAAAAGTTTCTGGATTATCTACAATATTGTGGAATAATCCATCTTTTCTGATGTGTGCAAGGCAGCCGTTAATTATATCTTTTACATAATGAATAAGTTTGTTCTTTTCTTTCTGCATTGAATCTGGCAGCATATTGATAACTCTTGTTAATCCAGCAGCAGACCAGCCATTGCCAATGCCCCAGCAGTCTTTTCGAGCAAATTCATTTTTTTCACAATCCCACATGTGCGACAAAAGCTTTTTATCTGGATTCCACAAATAAGAAAATGTTCCTTCTATTTGTTTTACTGCTTCTTCATACTTTCCAGCAACTGCGAGAAATGGTGGAAGCATGTAATTTATATCACTCCAGATTTGTGGAATATTTGTAAAGTGATAGATAATTCCATCCTTGTTGCGGGGGGCTTTATTCATAATGTAATCGAGCAGTTTATTAAAACCATTCATTAAAGTTTCATCACCTGTTTTTTTGGCTGCCCAAAGGACTGCCTCGCCAGGGGAACATGCATCACTTAATGCAAATTCTTCTCCGAGCATTGCAAGTCTGCCATCCGGGGTTTGTCTTAAAACTGCATCTTTAGCCATAAGTATTACAAGTTCTTCTTCGCCCGATTCGAGCATTGCTTGCATTGCTACACCCTGTTCCCATGTTGCGCGCTGCATGCTTAACATTGCTAATTTTACTTTTTCAATTGTTGATTTGTTTTTGAATAAAGTTTGATTTTTTTCTCTGCTTTTTGAAAAAATAGATTTGCTCTGTAAACTTAGAATTATTCCTGCAAGTGATATAGTTCTCAAAAATGATTTTCGGTTCATTTTACTCTCCTTGATTATTTTTAATTACACAGAGAACCACAGAGTAAAAAGAGAGAGCCACAGAGATTTAAAAATATTGTTTTAATAGTTCCAGCATTTTTCTGTCTAATTTGTGTCCTTTATAATTTTCATATTTTACATCAGCGCGGTTGCTGTTTAGAACTCCAAAATCACCTTTTAAATTCCACATTGCAAAGCCCCAGTTAACTTCTTTCCAGAGAGATAAAACATCTTCCATCCATTTCAAGGTAATATCATGAGGAGTTTTGTTGTAACAGCCCCATTCACCAACATGAACATGTACACCTTTTTCAACAAGAGGCATCCATGAATCAATTAATTTTTCTTTTAATGCAGCTTTATCCCATATTTTCCCATCGTCTCCTTTGAGCGGCCATGTTGGCGGATTAAAAGTTTCAAATTCATCTTTTGGCACCCATGTGGCTGTGTAATGAGTTAAACTCATTGGGTCATATCCTCTTGTGCTTTGCATTTCTACAATTCCAACTAATCCCATTACAGGATATCTTCCAATCTCTTTTCCATCAGCAATAATTAATCTGTTTGGGTCTTCTTCTTTAATTCCTTCAACAAGTGCTTTTACAATTTCAACATATCTTTCTTCATTAGTTTTTTTAGGTGGTTCATTTATTAAGTCGAAACTTAATTGAGAGTTTGGAATTCCTGCATATCTTCTTGCAATATATTTCCAATGATAAACTGCAGCATCAAGGGCTTTTTGCATATTTTCTGGAGTATCTTCAAATAAATCATAAGGTTCAAGATTTCTTCCATTTATGCAGTAACCAGGAATTCGATGCAAATTAAGATTGATGTGAATATTATATTGTTTGCCGAATTCAATAACTTCATCAATATCTTTGAAAACATCTTCATCAATTTTATACCAGTCATCTTTAGAAGACCAATTCCAGTATGACATTGGAATGCGTGCAAAATTAAAACCCCACTCAGCCATTATTTCAAAATCTTCTTCGTTGAATTTTTTTCTTCCAAATCCTCCTGTTTTTTCTGTGAGATTAAATCCAATGTAACGTGGAATTTTGTTTGAAGCTTTTTCCTGATTTTTATTCATTGCCAAAGTTTCAAAACTTGAGAGTGATAAACCTGCAGAAATGATTGCAGAAGTTTTAATAAAATCTCTTCTTTTCATTAATGGTTCTCCTTTATTGAGTAAGATTTTAAAAGATTTTTTTATTAAAAATGTAATCAGCTGCTGCGGCAAGCAGGATGTAATTTGTTGTTCCGCCGCCAAGCACATATTCAGTTTGCTGCCACAAATAGGGAAATATTTTCAGTTCTGGTAAATCTGGACGAATCAATGCAGTGCCGCTTGCAATTCCTCCAGGAATATAACTCCATTCATCTCGATTAAATCCATAAGCAATAGTTAATGAATTAACACCAACTCCAGATACAAAAGATGCAGTATTTTCTCCCGGATGACAACCAAGTACAAAATTGAGTGCATTAAATGCAAAATCTTTTTTAATTATGTTAGGGAAGGAAAGATGCAGCATTAAAATTTTAACGCCAAATTCCTGAATGTCCCAGCCGGCACCCCAGATGTATGGTTTGTATGGAATTCCATAAGGATTTTCTTTTTGCAATTCAGTTATTCTTTCATATTCTTTTTTTATGCTCGATTCAATTTTATTTGTGAAATTTTGTTCACCAATTCTTTGAGTTAATCTTCCAATTGTTTCGCTATAATTTTCTATGTTAGATGAAATTTCATTCAGATTGTCAATTAATAATTTTCTGTAATTATTCTTTGATGTAGACAAATAGAGTTCTGCAGCAGCATTAATTTTTATTCTATCATTCTCTTTAGAATTCTTATTGAAAAGTTCTTCTGCAGTCTTCAAACATTTTTCTGATAATTCTGAATTATAATTTTTTAAGACTCTGTATGCAGCAGCAAGTGCCTGTGAAGTATAAAGTTCTCTTGGTGGATTAATTTCTGTAAAAACAAATCTGTCGTCGTTCAAAAGTTTTTTATTAGTAATTGGATTGAATTCATTTTCTTTGTAGAGAAAATTGTCTGTCATTGTTGAAGCATCACCAAGATGAACATATTGTTTGAGTGATTGACAAATAATTCCTCGATATAATCTTCCCATCGATTCATAAGCATTGATTATTGATAACACACCATGTTCAATTTGTTGAAGTATATCTGGCTTTCCATCAGGTTTGTGAATTATTACAAGCCTTTCACTTTGGTCAATTGTAGTTTGGTCATGGTCTATGTGAAAAAGTTCATAAGCAAGAGATAGTTTATAAACAGTTTCTGCTTGAGATTCAATTCTTAAATCATAATCTCCAGCATCGTGCCAGCCGCCGATGTTTAATTTTGGAATGTGTTCACCTGATTTGTATTTAGTTAAAGTTGATTCATGCTGATAATAACCATCGAAATGATTGTAATTTGTTGGTGCCATTATTGCATCGTCCATGTGACATAACCCATGCCATACTTTGTATCTGTCTTCAACTCTCATGTGACACATTTGAACTGGAAGAAAATAATCTAATGTTGGCTGCCAAACTCCTTTTGCAAAAATATCTTTTTTGATTTCAAACAAATTTGATTCTGTATTGCCATATTTAATTTTATAAAGCCCCTCATCTTTGATTTCAGAAAAATCAAATCGTAAATATTTGTAACGAAGAAAATTTCCCCATAAACGAGGATTGGTTTCTTGTTTGATAATTATTTCAGAATCCTCATTAATTTTGATAAGACTTATTGGTTCAAAAATTTGAGTTCGTTTGTCAAGTTCAATTACAGCAAATTTATTTTGGTCTGGATGAAATCCAACTTGAGAAATTTGAATTACAGGTTTATATCGCCATGATGTATCAATTGCGGGTGATATTATCCATTCTACTGCATGTTTTGTGACATTTGAAGGAATGTTTGAACGTATAATAAACCAGCCGTTGTTGTGCAGACTTCTTCCATCAAGAAGAATTAATTGATTTCTCGTGCTCGAAATTTTTATTCGTTTTTCTTTTTTGTCGGGGGCAACAATTAATTCTTTTCCTTCAGCTAATGGTTTTGCCTGAAGTTTATTCTCTTTATCATATTCAAGTTCACTTACAGGTTGACGCGGGAATTGACCTGTTTTTCCATCCATCAAATAAAATTCTCCAAAGTATTCCGCAGGAAATAACTCTAAATTAAAACCAACTTTTTCTGACCATTCTTCTGGCAATGGATTATCGATGTCAACAATTATTTTTATGCTGTTTCCAATTGCTTCGGTTTTAATTTTGTATTTCAATTTTAAATCTGGATAAATAATTGGATTAAATCCTTTTCTATCTTTGCTTGAATCAGGATACCATAATTCAACTTCAATCGAATTATTTTTTCTGTCAATTATTCTTCTTCCCATTTTAGGAACAGGAGACCATTGACCTGGAGTTGGTTCTAATCGAACATCTCCATTTGCTGCAAGTCTTTTCCCAAACATTATTATTGTAATTCCACCTTGATGACCTTCAGGATAAAAATCATCAAACGACATTATGTTCAATCCGGGAAGTTCGTAATATCCTGAATCATTAATTTTAAGCTCTGGTTCATTTTGACTGAATATTGAATTTACCAGTAAGATTAGAATAATGAAGCTTAATGTTGATTTCATTTATGCCCTTTCAATTTTTTGATAAATGAAATTAATGCATAAAAAGTGCCATCAAATTTTTACTAATTCAAACATCAGTAAAATTGTTCTTAACCGTTTCTTTTATCTTTATAATAAATATTTATCATTAAGATAAAATTCAAATTGCACTTCATTAAACCATATCGACAAAGAACCTTGTCTATAATTAAAAATTTTTGGGGGAGATTATGTTTATGAAAAATTATTTGAAGGGCGAAAGCTTGATTAAACAATCTCGCAGTAATTTTATTTTGATAATTTTTATTGCAGTATCAATATTAATTCTGATAAATGGATGCGGCACAACACATCAGATTGTAAGCAGCTGGAAGTCAGACAGTTTAGTTGTAGATGGTGATTATTCTGATTGGCAGAATAAACTTGAATATATCAAAGATGAAGATGCTTCAGTTGGTATTCAAAATGACAGAAATAATATTTATTTATGCTTGATTGTTGATGAACCGCAAAAGGCAATGCAAATGCTTAGAGCTGGATTTATTATATGGTTCATTCCTGATGATGAATCAAAAATTCTTGGATTAAAATTTCCACTTGGAATTTCAGAAATTGGATTCGATAGAAATGAAATAATGCAGTGGAGAAAAGATAGAACTTTGAGAAATGAAGATGAAAGAAGAAATAGAAATGAAAGATTGAATCTCGAAAAAATTCTTGAAAGATTACTTGAACGAGAAAAAAATTTTGAAATAGTTGATAAATCAAAATATCCGCTTTGGATGTATCCACTTGAAAATGATAAAGGAATAAAAATTAAAATCTCGGCTAAAGCAAATAAACTTGTATACGAACTTCAGATTCCATTTTCAAAAGAAAATGAAAATGATTTTTATATTCCTGCAGTAATGGGTGAAAATCTTAAAATTACATTTGAAACCTTAGAGTTGGAATTTCCATCTGGTGAAAGAGAAACTGAAAGAAATTTTCCTCAAGGCGGATTTGAAAGACCATCAGGAGGAATGAGAAGAATGATGCCTGCATTTACACGAATAGAGCCTTTGAATTTTAGTGTGAAAGTAAAATTAGAAAAACAAAACTAAAGTAAATTGCTTGCAAGTTCAGCAAGAAGAGAACGTTCACCTTTTTCAAGATTTACATGAGCATAAAGTTTTTGGCCCTTGAAATGTTCTATCAGGTAAGAAAGTCCATTTGATTGTGCATCAAGATAAGGATGGTCGATTTGATAAATATCTCCGGTGAGAACAATTTTTGCTCCTTCACCTGCACGAGTAATAATTGTTTTAATTTCGTGAGGTGTTAGATTTTGTGCTTCGTCAACAATAAAGTAAATTCTTTGCAAACTTCTTCCTCGAATATAACTTAATGGCTCAATTACAAGTTTTTCTTCTTTTATCATTGAATTGATTAGCTGATAATTTTTATCTGTTTCGGGAAATTGGTCTTGAATCACTTTTAGATTATCCCACAAAGGCTGCATGTATGGAGCTAATTTACTTTCAACATCGCCGGGCAAGTATCCAATATCTTTATTGCTAAGAGGAACAACAGGACGAGCAACATAAATTTGCCTATAATTTTTTCTTACATGTAAAGCACATGCAAGTGCAAGAAGCGTTTTACCTGTGCCTGCTTTTCCTGTTAATGTAACAAGCGGAATGTCAGGATTGCATAAAGCGTTTACAGCAAAAGTTTGCTCTGCATTTCGAGGTTTTATTCCATAAACAACTTCTTTATCAATTCTTTTGAATTTTTCCATTTCACTATCTAGAACAGTAAGAATAGAACGAGATGAATTTCTCATTATAAAAAATTTATTTGGGACAGCTTCTGTTTTAATTTTTTTCAAAATTTGTTTTGCAGGAACTTCATACGGCGGCTGATATAATTTTTGTAAAATGTCATCATCAAAATTTTCAATTACAGCTTTTCCGCTGTATAGTTCTTCGATGTTTGGAATACGGTCTGTAGTATAATCTTCTGCAGGAATTCCAATAGCTTTTGCTTTCATTCGAAGATTAACATCTTTGCTTACAAGGATTACTTTCCCTTTTTCTTTGTTTTGTTTTGAGGCTTCAAAAGCTGCACTTAAAACACGATGGTCAACATTATCTTCTCTAAAAATTTCCTGAATTTCTTTATTTAACCCTCTTGTAATAACAATTCTTACTTTTCCTTTGCCGCGGCCTAAAGAAACCCCGCCGTTAAAAATTTCATTGCCAGTTATTGAGTCAAGTGTTCTCGCAAATTCGCGGGCATTTAAATTTATTACCTGATTTCCTCTCTTAAAATGGTCTAATTCTTCAATTACAACAAGAGGAATGATTATATTATTTTCTTCAAAGTGATGTATGCAGGTTGGGTCGTGCAAAATAACATTTGTATCAAGAACAAAAGTTTTAGGATTGGATTTTTTCATACTGTATATGAATTATCAAACATCATTTAATAATTATTAAAATGTTATTTAATTCTTATTCTAAATTTCTGATAATAACTTACAAAATTTTTTTACTAAAATCGAAATTCACTAAATTACATTTGTATTAAATTTCTTTGGGGGAAAGATGGCTATTCAAACTATTAATCCCGCTACAAATCAAGTGGAAAAAACTTTCGAAGAAATTTCTTTAGAAAATGTATTCAACATTATTGAAGATGTTGATAATTCTTTTCAATACTGGAAACAAACAACTTTTGCAGAAAGAAGTTTGCTGATGAAAAATGCAGCAAAACTTTTGAGAGATAATAAATATGAATATGCAAAAATCATTGTAACTGAAATGGGAAAACCAATCACGCAGGCAGTTTCCGAAGTTGAAAAATGTGCATGGGTGTGTGATTATTATGCTGAGAATGCAGAGGAATTTTTGCAAAAAGAATTTGTTTCAACAGATGCTTCAGAAAGTTATATTCAATTTGACCCTCTTGGAGTTATCTTTGCAATTATGCCCTGGAATTTCCCTTTCTGGCAGGTATTTAGATTTGCTGCACCATCAATTATGGCAGGAAATGCATGCATTCTTAAACATGCATCAAATGTTCCAATGTGTGCACTTACAATTGAAAAAATTTTTGAAGAAGCAGATTTTCCTAAAAATTTATTTAAATCAATTTTAATCAGCTCTGCAGAAGTTGAAGAAGTAATTAATCATCCAAAAGTAAGAGCAGTCACTTTAACAGGTAGTGAATATGCAGGAAGACAGGTTGCAAAATATTGTGGTAAGCTATTGAAAAAATCTGTAATGGAACTTGGAGGCAGCGACCCATTCATTGTTCTTGAAGATGCTGATATTGATGCGGCTGTTAAAACTGGTGTAACTGCAAGATTAATAAATAATGGACAAAGCTGCATTGCTGCAAAAAGATTTATTGTTGTTGAAAAAATTTATGATGAATTCGAAAAAAAGTTTGTTGATTTGATGTCGAAAGTAAAAATTGGAAATCCTATGGATGAATCAACAGAACTTGGACCAATTGCAAGAGAAGATTTATTAAACGAACTTGAATTTCAAGTAAAGAAATCAGTTGAATGCGGTGCAATTGTTTTATGCGGCGGAAATAGAATTAACACAAAAGGCTTTTACTTTGAACCGACTGTGTTAACAAATGTAAAAAGAGGAATGCCAGCTTATGATGAAGAAATTTTTGGACCAGTTGCATCATTGATAAAAGTAAAAAATGAAGATGATGCAATAGAGGTTGCAAATGATACAAAATTTGGTCTAGGTGCATCATTGTGGACTCGAAATATTGAAAAAGCAAAATATTATGCAGGAAAAATTGAAGCAGGTTCAGTGTTTATCAATGGAATGGTAAAGAGCGACCCACGGTTACCATTTGGCGGTGTTAAAAATTCAGGTTATGGTCGAGAATTATCTCATTACGGCATAAAAGAATTTGTAAATATTAAAACTGTGTGGATAAAAATTTAGTCTTCTAATTTTGCTATTGCATTTTTAATTCTGCGAGCACCTTCAATTAAATTTTCCTCAGAAGTTGAATAAGATAGTCTTATGTATTCATCTGCTCCAAATGCACTTCCGGGAACAACAGCAACTTTTTCTGTCTGCAATAAGTAAAGAGCAAAATCGAATGATGATTGAATAATTTGATTACTATTTTTTTTGCCAAAGAAAGAAGAAATGTTCGGGAACAGATAAAATGCTCCTTGAGGCTTATAGCATTTCAATCCTTTAATTGATGTTAGTTCATCATAAAGAAGATTTCTTCTTTTTTCAAATTCTTTTTGTGAATATTCTATAAAATCCTTTTGACCAGTTAAAGCTTCCAGAGCAGCTTTTTGTGAAATCGAAGAAGTATTTGATGTGCTGTGACTTTGAATTTTATTCATTGCATTGATAATTTCTTGCGGACCAGCAGCATAACCAATTCTCCAGCCTGTCATTGAATACGATTTTGAAAATCCATTAATTGTAATTGTTTTCCTTTTAATTTTTTCGCTTAATGATGCAAGGCTTACAAATTCATTATTATCATAAATTATTTTTTCATAAATCTCGTCAGATAAAATATAAAATTCGCCTTCTTCAAGTATTGGAATGAGTTTTTCCAAATCTTTTCTTGAATATAAACTTCCAGTTGGATTAGAAGGATTACAAAGAATTAAAAGTTTAGTTTTTTCAGTAATTGCATTCTTTAATTGTTCGGGTGTAATCTTAAATTCTGTTTCCTCATCAGTATGAATGAAAACTGATTTCCCATTTGACAGTGATACAATATGTGGATAAGAAACATAATAAGGTGCAGGAATTATTACTTCATCATCATCTTCTACAATTGACAATATTGCATTGAAAATACTTTGCTTTGCACCTGATGATACAATAATTTCTTCAGGTTTGTATTCAAGATTGTTTTCTATTCTTAATTTTTCTGAGATTGCTTTCCGAAGTTCATAAATGCCGGAGTTTATTGTGTATTTCGTAAAATTATTTTCAATTGATTTTATAGCAGCTTCTTTAATGTTTTGAGGTGTAGGAAAATCAGGTTCTCCTACAGTTAAGTCAATTAAATTTTCTCCTCTTGCTTTCATTTCAATTGCCTGCTGAGCAATTTTCATAGTGGGAGAAACAGTAATTTTATTAATTCTATATGAAAGATTTAATGCCATATGTTTAATTTATAATTTGAGTTAAATTTGAGCTGGAAAGTTAATGTAAATTATAAATTAAACCAATATGTGAACTTAATCATTAAAACATTATTACCTGTTGTTTGCCATAAATTTTTTACGTCGCGTTTGAAATCAAATACTCCTGGATTGTCTTCATTAACTTGGTCATGAGACCATACAAAATATAGAACCGAACCTGGTTTTATTTCCCATCTTAAAACTGCAGTGCCTCTCAATGATTTGAAATTGAAATCTGGATTTCCAAATCTAAATGGCATTGCAGGACCATTGCCATCAGGATCAACAATGTATTCATTATTTTCTTCATCATATTTTATTGAAGAATTATTTTGTCCATAAGTTAAATATGACATGCTTTTGGGTTTGCTTAGTTCTTTGAATTCCTGATAATCTCCAACTGCAAAAAGCGGCTGCAGATAGACCTGCAAAGTTAATGTTGGTGTAAAAGCCCAATTTAGTCTAATGTTAGCAGATAACGTATGTTGAATAATTTTTCCAAAAACATATCTGTTGAAATATGTATTTACTGCATAAGGGTCTTCAAATTTATCTATCCACTGTGTTGGATTGATTGAATATGAAAAAGAAGGACCAATGCTGAATTTAATTTGAGAATTTGGTTTCCAGTCTAAATCAATGTTTATTCCTTCATATAATCCACCGAGTTTATCTTTTCCATATTCATTTTCAAATTCCAGTATTAGTTTTTCTTTCTCATCAGTTTCTGCATGAAACCAGATACCCCATTCAGCAGGATTTTTAGCTATAGGACCTCCTCTTGTTAGCGAAGGATTAAAGGTTTCGAATTGATAACTACCGCCAATTGAAATGCTGTAATAATTTGTAAATGTTCCTCCAAATCTGCCCCATATAAAATTAGTGATAATATTTCCATCGTAATTATAAGACCTTGCATGAGCAACATAAACAAATTTTGACCTGAAAATTTTTTCTGGTTCAAACCATCTGTATCCCAAAACAATATGTGTATTAATTTTATCTGCACTCCATTGAAATCCTAAATCATTTTGTTCAAATCCAGGTGAGACAGCTCCCACTGATGCATTGACATAAAAATTTCCTTCCTGTTTATTTAACATTAATCTGCCATAATACCCTGAAAGCGAAGTTCTTGTAGAATCAAGTTTTAAAAATTTTGCATCAGGTCTTTGAAGATATCGATATGGTCTTTGTTGAATTTCAAGTAAACTTTCTTTACTTCCTTCTACATAACTGCCGGCAAAAGCTCCAGTTAAAACATAGACTTTTGATTCATCCAAAAATGTCCAGCCGTCAATTCCAAATGTATATGCATTTTTTGGTAAAATATTTTTTAATGAATTTGTGCGTAAATCTCTGTTAACACTTGTAAACATAAATCCAAGTGATTGTTTTCCTTCATTGAATTCTTTTTTTGTTCTTAGAACTCCATAGTGAGTTAAAGGTTCTACTTCTTCATCGTGTTTTATTCCATTATTAAATAAAGTTGCATAAGTTCTTTCTGTTATTGCGCTGACAGCTCCAATAGAAGTTGTTTCGTTTAATTTGCCTGTTAATTTAGCAGCACCTAAAATTCTGGTTTCAGATGGATATTTTACAAATTCATTGTCTGAAACATCGCCGTGTGGTCTGCTTCCAATTCTTCTTGAATAAAAAAGCTGAGGCCAGCCAAAATTAAATCCCCAGTTATTATTTGCCCCGCCAATTCCAAAATAAAAAATGTTAGAGCCTTCAATAAAAAATGGTCTTTTTTCTTCAAAGTAAGATTCAAAAGCTGTTAGATTAATTACTGCAGGGTCAACTTCAACCTGACCAAAATCTGGATTAATTGTTCCATCAATATTTAGATTGGTACCCAATCCTATTTTGAAATCTGTTCCAATTGAAGTTTTGTATTGATTGCTTTTATAGAAAGGGTCATTTGCATCATGGACAAGATATTGAGCTTTTTGAACTACATAAGGGAAAATTTCAATTCTTTGTTTTGGTTTTATTCCGTAAAGTCCATCAAGGATTGCAAATCGGGAAACAAATCCACTTTCTTTTTTAGGGACCATAACATAGTATGATCTTTCATTTTTTCTTTTAATCTCTCTTGCGAAGTTAATTCCCCATTTCATCTTGTCAGATTCTTTGAATCGGAGTTGAGAAAAAGGAATTTTCATTTCAACTGTCCATCCTTTTTCGTCGATGTTGGTTTTAGCTTCCCAAATTCCATCCCAAGTGTTATCATCCCAGCTGTCGTTAAATAAAACTCCGTCAATTATAGATCCTCCGGCGTTAACCGCAAAAAAATAACCGTTCTTTTTATCATTGTAAGGGTCAACATAAAAACTAAACCAATCAGATAGCATGTAGTTATCACGTCTTGTTAAACTTGCATCAATTAATTCAGGGTGAGAATCAAAACATCTTGCAGCCACATAAATGTTTTCATTATCATATGCTATCCATACATTAGTTTCTTCAGAAGCAGGCTTTCCTTCATCAGGATCTCTTTGTGTAAAATCTTTAATTGGAGGATTTTGCCAGATGAGTTCATCTAACTTTCCATCAAGAATAATTTTAATACTTTCTGCCTTCAACGCGGGAACAACTTTATCGCTGTTAGTTCTTCCTGCAGAAAAGAATAATGATGGTATAAATAAAATTACCAGAATTAGCAATAGCTTTTTCATATTTATCTCTTTTTTTAATCTGTATTCTAATTTCACTGAACATTTAGACTTAGAATAATTCAAAAAGTTACTATGATTAAAAATTTTCTTACAATTAAAATCATTTCATGCTCATAAAATTTTTATGATGTAAATCAAACTAATCTTGTTATTAAAATGTTATTTAATGATAAAGAAAATTTGAATAGCAAAAATAATTAGTTCATTTTGCACTTAAAATGTTCTTTTTTGATAAAGTATTTCTGAATGAGACATACTAAAATATTGTAGCTGGAATTTGTAAAGATATTGCAAGAATTTATTTGGCATATTGATTGAAGTTATCATAAATGTTATGGTTCTTCTTTATAAGAAAAAATTAAAAGGCGGCGGTTATTCTGGCGGGCAGTAAATCGGCTGGGCTGTTCGCTGGGATTTCCGCTCACCTTTTTTTGATATCTCCCCGAATCTCTCCAAGAATTTTGGTTATTAAACATAATTTGAGTAATTTTGCGCACTTTCAAATGAAATTAAGGTAAAAAATGAAGAGAACATTTCAACCAAGTATAAGAAAGAGAAAAAATACACACGGCTTTCGTGAAAGAATGTCTACAAAAAACGGCAGAAAAGTTCTTGCAAGAAGAAGAGCTAAAGGCAGAAAAAAATTAACTGTAAGTGACGAACGCTGATAACAACACCTCGCATAATAAGCGAGGAGGTTCATTTGAAACTATTTGGTCTTTCTGCAAAAGAAAGAATCAAAAAGAAAAAAGAATTTGAACTTCTCTATTCAAAAGGCGAAGTTATTTATTCTTCTAATTTTAATTTAAAAGCAATTTTTTATATTGATAATAATCCGGCTTTTATCGGAGTTAAAGTTGCGTTCGCAATTTCAAGAAAAAGCGGTAAGGCGGTCTGGCGAAACAGATTAAAAAGACTTTTACGAGAATCGTACCGCCTGAATAAACAAGTTTTAAAATCTCTTTGTGAAGAAAAGAAAGTTTGTTTGTATATAATTTTTTCTTCAAATACATTAAATGAAGAAAAGAATAAGAAAATTAAACTATGCAATATTATGCCCGAAGTTGTAGATTTGATGAATAAGATTAAGTTAAGAATTTAAAATGCGATTTATCTTTATATATTTAATTAAAATCTATCAAAAAATAATATCGCCGCTCTTCCCTTCTTCCTGCCGGTTTTATCCAACTTGTTCTCAGTATGCTGTAGAAGCTTTGTCGAAATACGGTGTGTTGAAGGGAGGAATAAAAGCTGTATGGAGAATCTTAAGATGTAATCCATTCAGCAAAGGCGGCTATGACCCACTAGAATAATTATAGGGATGATAATGGATAAACAATCAACAATTGGATTTATTTTAATCGGAATAATTTTAATTCTCTGGCTCTACTGGAATACTCCAACACCACCTCCACCTCAAAAACAAACTGTTGATACTACAGCTGTTCAAAAAGAGATTAAAGAGAAAAAAGAAGAAAAAATTACAGAAGCTCAGAAAGAGGATGCGACTAAAACAGAAACCAATCTTGGGAATATTACAAAACCTGAACGAATAATTACAATTGAAACCGACCTCGCAAAAATTGAATTGACTTCGCGCGGTGCAAAAATTAGAAAATATTATTTGAAAAAATATGAAACATGGTATTACAAGGAATTTGATAAATCTGATTTTTATAACCGTCATGTTCAGCTTGTTAATACTGAACAGGGCGGCGATTTTAATATAATTTTTGTTACTAAAGACGGAAAATTAGTTAACACTTCTAATTTTGATTTCGATTTTAATGCAGATAATTATTATTACAAATTAAACGGCAAAGATTCTCTCGTTTTAATTTATAATTTTACAACAGCAGACAATAGAACAATTAAAAAGATTTTCACTTTTCGCGGAAACAATTATTCTGCAGATGTTGATATTGAATTTGAAAATTTTGATGATGTTATAAGCAGCTACAGATATGATGTAGTTTGGAATAATGGAATCAACTTTACAGAGAAAAATTCTGTTGACGAAGCTAATC
Organism: Melioribacteraceae bacterium; assembly: GCA_037481715.1. Lineage (GTDB taxonomy): Bacteria > Bacteroidota > Ignavibacteria > Ignavibacteriales > Melioribacteraceae > Rosettibacter. The sequence goes on along the minus strand of JBBFLD010000006.1, from coordinate 154,476 downwards.
ACTCAAATGCAAGTGTTTATGCAGGCGAAGAGCAAACAATAATTGATGCCACACACGAAGGCGAAAAATACACAAAAGATATTAATGGAAAAGTAGACTGGGTTTCTGTAAGAAATAAATATTTCACTGTAATCCTAGCTCCAAATAATCCAAGTGACGATGGTGGTGCTTATATTGAAGGAATTCATAAACAATATTTTATTGGTGTTCGTGAATTTTATAGCATGAGTCTTAAAGTTCCTTTCAAAAATCAAAAGTATCAAAAGGATTCTTTCAAATTATATCTTGGCCCAATTGATTATGATGTTCTTAAAAGTTATGGAAAAAATTTTGAAGTAATAGTTGATTTCGGAAGTTTCTTTGGATTGAAATTTATAATTCGACCAATTTCTGAATATGTGCTTTTACCATTGCTTCAATTTCTTCATAAATTTATTCCAAATTATGGACTAGTAATTATCGTTCTTTCAATTATTATAAAATTTGCACTGCATCCTTTAACAAAACAAAGCATGAAGTCGATGAAAAAGATGCAGCTGCTTCAGCCCAAGATAAATGAAATTAAGGAAAAGTATAAAGACGACCCTCAAAGAATTCAAAAAGAAACAATGAAGCTTTATTCAACTTATGGAATTAATCCAATGGGCGGATGTCTGCCTATGCTTTTGCAAATGCCTATATTAATTGCTCTGTGGAGTTTGTTTAATAATGTTATTGATATAAGACAGAAACCATTTGTTTTATGGATAGATAATCTTTCTGCTCCAGATAAAATTTATAAACTTCCTTTTAAGATTCCTCTATTTAATATTGATATCATAAGTGGACTTGCACTATTGCTTGGAATAACAATGTTTATCCAGCAAAAGCAGACTGTAAAGGACCCATCGCAAAAAGCTCTTGTTTACATTATGCCAATAATGTTTACATTGATGTTTATGGGATTTCCATCAGGATTGAATCTTTATTATTTCATGTTCAATCTGCTTTCAATTGCACAGCAATATTATATCAATAAAAGAAAAGATGATGTTGAACTTGTTCCTGTAGCAGACCCAAAGAAAAAGAAAGGATTCATGGCTCGAATGATGGAAGCAGCAGAAAAGCAGGCTCAGGCACAAAAGAAAGCAGTTCGTAAAAGAAAATAAACTGCGGTTCAAACCGTTGTGAATAAATTTTATAGACTTTTCATTATAATTATTTTAACTGCTTCTGTATTTGCACAGCAAAAAGATACGCTAAGGTTAAACCTGGTTGACAAAAAATTGCCGTTTGGTTTAACCAAAAAAATTCCAGATAATCTTCCAAAGATTGGAATTGCATTAAGCGGCGGAGGTGCCCGCTCAATTTCTCAATTGGGAATCTTAAAAGCATTTGAAGAAAAAAATCTTCCTGTTGAAATTATTGTTGGAACAAGCATGGGCAGTATAATCGGAGGACTTTATTCTTCCGGTTATAATTTGAACGAGCTTGATTCAATTGTTAAATCAACAAACTGGGGTGACTTTTTCTCAATTGAACAAACAAATCGAAATGAATTATTTGTTGACCAGAAAATTACTCAAGATAAAGCTGTTGTTACTTTTAGATTAGAAGGACTTAAGCCATTAATCCCAAAATCTATACTTTCAGGTCAGCGCGGTGCAAATTATCTAAATTTACTTGCATTGAGTGCCCCAATTAAATCAAAAAATAATTTTGATGAACTCCTCTATAAATTTAGAGCAATAGCAACAGATTTAATTTCGGGAAAAGAAATTATACTCGATGAACCACCTCTTGGACTTGCAATGCAAGCAAGTTCAAGTGTAACTCTTCTTTTGCCTCCAGTAAAAAAAGATTCTTATAGTCTAGTTGATGGTGGACTTGTAGCAAATATTCCAGTAAAGGAAACTCGAAAACTTGGAGCTGATATTGTAATTGCTGCAAATGCTGTAAGTCCACTTTATCAGGAAAGCGAATTAAATTATCCATGGGTGATTGCAGACCAATTGGTAAGTATTCCAATGCAAATATTAAATGAACAACAAATTGAAGAAGCTGATTTTGTAATTCAACCTGATTTGCATGGAAGAAAAAATACAGATTTCGACAGCTTGAATGAACTTGTAATAAAAGGCTATGAAGCTGCAATAAAAGTAATAAATAATATCGAGAAAAAATTTGAGGTTCAATTTAAAAACAAATTGCCTTTTCAAGATGAATATTTGACAAATGTTTTTATTGCCAACACTTCATCTTATGCAGATACACTATTTAGAACAAAATACTATGATTTAATCAGCAAGAAGGATTTATTATATAAACTTTACCTTCTGCAGCGCACCGGAAATTTTAAAGACTTGTTTTATGAAATTGCAACAGAGAATAACAAAACTTTTGTCAGGCTTCATGCAATTGAAAATCCCAAAATAGAAAGTTATGAATTGAGAGGTGACTCGATTCTTACTGCAAATGATTTTACAAATATTTTAAATCCTCTTCTTGAAAAACCATTCAATCCTGATTCGGTTTTAGGAGCACTTCTAAAAATTTTGCATTTATACCGCTCAAAAGGTTATGTACTTGCACAAATTGTAAAAACAGATTTTGATGAACATTCCAAAAAACTTCTAATAGAAATTGATGAAGGAAAAATAAATAATGTTTTCGTTGAAGGGAATGAAAAAACAAATGAAAGAATTGTAACAAGAGAATTTCCTCTAAAACATGGAGATTATTTCAAATATAACGATGCAAAAATTGGTTTATCAAATCTGCGCAGCACAAATTTATTCGAACAGGTTGAATTGTTGACAGAAAATAATTCTGGTAAAAACGATATAAAAATTCGTTTGATTGAAAAACCTTCAAGTGTTTTACGTTTAGGATTTAGAGTTGATAACGAGAATTATTCACAAATGTCAGTAGATATCCGCGACGAAAATTTTAATGGAACTGGAACAGAAGTGGGCGCAATATTTTCAGGCGGAATTAGAACTCGTTCATACATCTTAGAACACAAAGCAAACCGTGTCTTCGATACATACTTAACTTATAAAATAAGAGCATTTTATGAGTTCAATGATGTGAATGTTTATGCAAACGATACTACGGCTGCATTTAACAGATTTATTCGTAATAAAATTGGAGAATACAGACAAATATTTTTTGGAGGGTCTTTCGGAATTGGAACTCAAGTCCAAAGGTTTGGTAATCTTTTAGTCGAAGCAAGATTTCAACAAGACCAAATTAAAAATAAATCAAGTTATTTTATACCAACTTATAAATCGATGATTTCAGGATTACGATTCACGCTTTTCATTGATTCTCAAAACGATTATCCTTTTCCAACTGAAGGATTTCTTGTAAGAACATTTTATGAAACTGCACAAGCTGCCTTAGGCGGTGATGTCAGCTATACAAAATTTTATTTCGATTATAAAAACACTTTCAGCATAAAGAAAAATCATACAATGATATTTAAAACAATTTTTGGGTTCGCAGATAAAACATTGCCACTGAGTCAACAATTTTCGCTTGGAGGACAAAATTCTTTCTTCGGAATGCGAGAGTATGAATATCGAGGAAGACAAATTTTTCTTACATCTCTTGGTTATCGATATAAATTACCTGTTAAACTTTTTTTCACAACTTATGTTAGTCTTCGTTACGATTTAGGTTCAATCTGGAATCAAAAAGAAGAAATTCGATTTAAAGATTTACGACATGGAATCGGCGGAACAATTTCATTCCAAACGCCGGTTGGTCCTGCCGATTTTTCTTTTGGGAAAAGTTTTTATATAAAAAACACACTTCCAAATAATATTGTGGTTTGGAGCCCAACATTTTTCTACTTTACAATTGGATATTATTATTAAAAATATTTTTCTAAAGAAAGTTAATTACAAATCTTTAATTCTTCTTTCCTGCTCCATTGCCTTTTCACCAAGCGCTGCATATTTGGCTTCCTTTTGAAGGTCGCCAAGTTTTTTATACAAATTTGAAAGTGCAAAATAAACTTTACTTTTTATTTCAACCTGCGGTAAATTTTCTTCGATTATGCTTAGTATTTTTTGATTTGTGGGAAGTTCTAAATCATAGTTGTAAAGTTTAAGAAGTCCCAGTAAAGGTTCATGTGATGATGGATTAATTTGAAGTGCTTTAATGTAGTAATTTATTGCGCTTTCAAGATAATCAAAATTGTTCTGGAGATTTTCAAAAACTTTTGCTGTCCACATCGAAATTTGAAATCTGTGTTCAGTGAGTTCTCTTAAAAGTTTTTCTGTATACATTTTTATTTCATCAAGCGATAGTGCAGGATTTGCAAGTAAAACTTTATAAACTTCTACATCAGTAATTTTGAGTTTGATTGCTTCATCAAATGCATCAAATAATTCATCTGATGAATTAGAATTTCTGAAAATATTTTCTATCCTCTTTTTTATTTCATCATTCATGGATGAATTTTTATGCTGATTTATTTTTTAGCAAAGCAACATTTTCAATATGATAAGTATGAGGAAACATGTCAACAGGCTGAATTTTGATTAACTCATATTTTTCATTACAAAGAATTTTTATATCCCTTGCTTGAGTTGCAGGATTACAACTGATGTAAACAATTTTTTCTGGATTTAACTGCAGAATATCATTCACTGTTTTGGGATTCATTCCGTTTCTTGGTGGATCGGCAATTACAATATCGGGTTTTGGTAATTTATTTTGTTTTATAAAAGGAAGCAGTGATTTATTCAAATCCCAGAGCAACGGCTGAAAATTAAAAACATTATTAATATCGAGATTTATTTTTGCATCCTCGACTGCAGAAGAAACGCTTTCAAATCCGAAAATTTCTTTTGCATATTTTGAAATAAATATTGGAATTGTGCCAGCACCAGAATATAAATCATAAACTATTTCATTGCCTTGTAATGATGCGAAATTCATTGCTGTTTCATAAAGTTTTTCTGCTTGAAGTGTGTTTGTTTGAAAAAATGAATTAGCACTAATTCTGAATTTATAATTCCCAATAAAATCATAAATGAAACCAGAACCGTGATAAACAATTTCATAATCACCTAAAGCTACTTGTGATTTCTTTTTGTTTATGTTGTTAACAAAAGTTGTTATTTCGGGAAAGTTATTTAATAATTCATCTCTAAATTCTAAAATTAATTTTTCATTTTCTTCTGAAGTTACAAGATTCACCATTAAATCATTTGTATGAGCTGATTGACGAATTACAAGATTTCTTAGATATCCTGTGTGTGAGAGTGTTGAATAAATTGAAGTATTTCGTTCCTTGAAAAATTTTCTGGTGAAATTTAGAATTTTATTGCTCAATTCAGACTGCAGAAAACATTCGTCAATATCAAGAACTTTATCGAAGAAATTAGGAATGTGTAAACCAAGTGCAAAGTCTTTATCCCGAACTTCCTGCATTGATGCAATTTCATTTTCAGTGAGCCATCTTTTTGCAGCAAAAGAAAATTCCATTTTATTTCTGTAGAAGAAAATTTTTTCTGAAGGAATTATTGACTTAATTTCAAAATTTGATAGACCACCGATTCTTTCAAAAATATCTTTGACCTGTTCTTCTTTGTATTTTAATTGAACATTATAATCAAGATTTTGCTGCTTGCATCCGCCGCAAATTCCAAAATATTTACATAAAGGCTTTACACGATAAGAAGATTGTTGAATAATTTCTTTTACTTTTCCTTCAGCATAAGTTTTTTTAACTTTTGTTATCTGTGCAATAATTTTGTCGCCGGGGTAAGAGCCATCAACAAATACTACAAATTTTTTGGGATTAGCCTCTGTTTGTGAATGAACTTCTTTTATAATTTTTGAAATCCCTTTCCCTTCAAAGGCATAATCTGTTATTTCAAGTTCTATTAAATCTCCCTTTTTCAATTTTCACCTTTCTGTAATAATAACACAAAAAATCCGAGGTATTTATTTCCGCCTAATTTTAAATAAGCATTTGATTCATGACTAAATCTGTTAATCACTTTTTTATAATATGCTTTTTCCTGTTCATCTAATTTTTCTTTTGCACTTTTTAATTTTTCAATTGCAGTAGAGTAATAATCTTTTAGAGTATCAGACAAATCATTTTTTTCAATTACTTTGAAATTTCTTTCGATATAATATTTTTCTAAATCTTCAATGAATAAAGGCAGCAGGTTGGATGAATCATAAATATCCTGCATAAATTTTGGAGTCTCTTTTTTTAAAGAAACTAGTTCACCTGCACAAACATATCCTGCAGGTTTTAAAATTCTTTTTATTTCCTTAACGATTTTGTTTCTGTTTGTAAGAGAAATTGAAGCTTGAGCATAAATTAAATCAAATTGGTTATCATTAAAATCTGTGTTTTCATAATCCATTAGAATAGCATTTACTTCCGGAGTATTTCCTAATTGAAGTCTTGAAGTTATGAATGATTCATAATCATCAACAATTAAATTTACTTTTGTGTTATAATGCTTTGAAATCTCAGAAGCAATATTTTCGCTTCCTGCACCAATAACAAGTATTTGTTCTAATTTTGTTTTTAAGTTATCAAACAGAAATTTAATCTGATGAGTTGTTCCGGGTAATAAAATTGTTTTCATAAATTATTTAATTAACCAATAAGTTCTCGAATAATTGAAACCATTTCTTCAATGTTGTAAGGTTTATTAATAACTCTATTTACAATTCGTGTTAAATTGGCATCTTCATAAAAATCACTTTGGGAACCTGTAGCCAGAATAACCGGCAAGTCTTCATAAATTTCTTTTACTTTTTTAATGCATGAAATTCCATCAATGTCCGGCATTTTCTGGTCAATAATCAAAATGTCAGGAATTAATTTTGAGTTAATCTTTGAAATAACATCATTGCCGTCCGATGCAGTTATAACATTATAGCCATAAGATTCAAGCAGTTCTGATAATAATTCTCTAAGAATAATTTCGTCTTCTGCAATTAAGATTGTTTTTTTGCTGCTGGTATTTTTCTTTTTTCGGGATTTAACTGCTGGGAGTAAAATTATAAATTCAGTTCCTTTGCCTGCTTCGCTTTTGACTTTGATTAAACCATTATAGCTCTTGATGATTTTATTTGCAATAGTTAATCCAATCCCGCGATTTTTTAATTTAGTTTTTGTAGAAAAACTTTCTTCAAAAATATAAGGAAGAACAGAAGAATCGATGCCTGTTCCAGTATCTGCAACTTTAATTTGAATGTATGATTGATTTTCAAAAAGTTTTAGTTCATCAATATTTCCATTTTTGGCTTCAATATTTGAAGTAGAAATTGTAATTGTACCTTTATCCTGAATTGCTTCGGAGGCATTTACAATTAAATTCAACATTACTCTGTAAAAATCTGAATATTTCCCTTCAACAAGATTAAGATCGGAATTTAGCTTCAAAACAAAATTAATTTTTTCTTTAAGCTGAATTCCAATTGTGTTTGCAAGGTCATTAATAAGAAGATTGATATTAATTCTTTTCTTTCTTGGTGATTTATTAATTGTTTCAGAAATAACATCTTCAATTATTTCTGAAACCATGTAAGTGCCGTTTTCAATACTATTTAGTATTGAGCTTACTTCATCATAATTATTTACTTTTTTCTTTAGAAGTTCAACACTGTTTAAGATTCGAGTAAGAATGTTATTTATATCGTGAGCAAGATGTTTTAATGGAAGACTTTTATCTTCTGTTTGCATTATTTCAGCTTATACTTAATAATTTTTGTATACAAAGTTTTTTGACTAATTCCAAGTGCACGAGCAGTATTTTCTCTGTTCCAGTTGAATGCATCAAGTGCTCTTTTGATATGAATTTTTTCAACTTCTTCAAGTGACATTATAGTTCCATCATCTTTTATAAAATTTGTAAAATCAAAATCATCTTTAGGAATGTTAAGGTCTTTTGGATAAATAGTATCACCGTCAGAAAAAATTATTGCTCTTTCAATCATGTGTTCAAGTTCTCTTACATTGCCCGGGAAATTATATTTCATTAATTCTTTTTTAGCTTCTTCGGATAATTTTTTAGCTGCTCTGATTGGAGATTTCTTTTGCAAAAAATATTCGGCTAAAAGGAGAACATCATTCTGTCGTTCACGCAAAGGCGGAATTTTAAGTGTGATAACATTCAATCTGAAAAGAAGGTCTCGTCTAAAATTTTTCTTTTCAGCTTCTTCCATTAAATTTTTGTTTGTAGCACCAATTACTCGAACTGAAGAACTTAAATTTGTAATTCCGCCAATTCTTCTGAATTCGCCATTTTCAAGAAATCTTAAAAGCTTAGGCTGAAGTGTTAAACTTAGTTCTCCAATTTCATCAAGAAATAAAGTTCCGCCGTTTGCAATTTCTACAAGACCTTGTTTTGAAGTTTTAGCATCAGTAAAAGCTCCTTTTTCATATCCAAATAATTCACTTTCAATCAATTGGTCTGGCAGCGAAGCACAATTTATTGCGACAAAAGGTTTATCGGCTCTGTTTGAATTTTTGTGAATGAATTCAGCAAAAAGTTCTTTACCGGTTCCTGTTTCTCCTTCGAGTAAAATGTTGGAATCTGATTTGGCGGCTCTTTCAGCAAGACGAATAACTTCTTTGATGCTTTCACTTTCACCAATAATATTTGATTGAAATGCCTGAACTTTTGAACTGAGAATTTTATTTCGAAGAATTAAATCGCGGTGTTCGATTGCTCTTTCAATTGTTACGCACAGCTGGCCAAATTCGTATGGTTTTGTAATGAAATCATAAGCTCCTTGTTTTATGCAGTCAATTGCTGTTCGAATGTCGGACTTTGCGGTCAATACAATTACTTGTGTTGAAGGAAAATTTTCCTGCACAAAACTTAATACTTTCTCGCCATGAACTTCTCTCATTTCAAGGTCGAGAAGCAAAACATCATATTGTTTTCTTTTTAGATTTTCAATTGCATCTTTGCCATCATAAACAACGTCAACACGATAACCTTCGTTTACAAGTTCTTCTTTAAGCAGGTAGCATAAAGTTTCATCATCATCGGCAATTAATATTTTGTAGTCTTTCATAAAAAGCAACAATAATTATTCTAAATCAATATAAAAAAAATTGGCAATAAAATCGTTGAGGTAATAAACAGAATCATGAGTGAAAAAATTGATTGAAGCACTATAGACTGCTTATAATTTTTTCAATGCTGTTTAATGCTTCATCAATTTTGCTTACATCTTTACCGCCGGCAGTTGCAAGGTGAGGTCTTCCACCACCTCCACCACCGAGAATTTTTGCTACATCACTTACAATTTTACCTGCCGAGATTTTTTTCTCTTTAATCAAATCATCTGTAGCTATGCACACAATTCCAACTTTTCCATCAATTTCAGAAATTAATAATCCAATTCCAGTTTTTATTTTATTTCTTAATTCATCACCCATTAATTTTAATTCATCCATGTTCTCTGCATTAACTTTTCCTTTGTAAATTTTGATGCCGTTGACATCCGAAGAGTTTTTAGTGATGGATTCAATTACATTTAATTTTTCTTTAAACTTCAGTTCCGATAACTCTTTTTCAAGTTTCTTTTTTTCTTCAAGCAGTTTTTCGTAAAGTTCATCCTTGTGTTTAATTTTTGTTTCCTGCTCTTTAATAAATTTTTCTACACCTGCACCAGTAACTGCTTCAATTCTTCTGATTCCGCTTGCAATGGATGATTCATTTACAATTTTCAATAAACCAATTTGAGAACTGTTTTTAACATGTGTTCCTCCGCAGAATTCCATTGTGAAATTTCCAAACTGAACTACATTTACCTTATCACCATACTTGTCACCAAAAAACATTAATGCGCCCATTTTTTTTGCTTCTTCAAAAGGAACATCGCGGTGATGAATGAGCGGTAAATTTTCTCTCAGCTTTTCATTAATCAATGATTCAATTGCATCGAGTTCAGAATCAGTTAATTTTTGAAAATGACTGAAGTCGAAACGAAGCCTGTCTGGACCAACATAAGAACCGGATTGCTGAACATGACTTCCCAAAATTTCTCTCAATGCTTTATGTAGAAAATGAGTTGCAGAGTGATTTCTCATTATATCCCATCTTCTTTTCTCGTCAACTTCTGCAATAACTTTTTCGCCGAGATTAATTTTGATGCCAGCTTCATTTTCAACAATATGAATAATTTGGTTATTTATTTTTAATAAATTTATTACAGGGAGATGAGTATCGTTAATAATTATGCTGCCTGTGTCATTTACCTGTCCGCCTGATTCAACATAAAAAGGTGATTTATTTAGGATGATAAATGATTTTCCATCTTCATTTTTAAATCCGATTATCTCAGCTTCAGATTTAAGTTCATCATAACCAGTAAATTCAGTTGGGTTATTTGATAGGACTTCAAAATCGTCAGTTGTGTTAATAATAATATTTGCAGCAGTTAATTTTTCTTTTGTTGATTTTCTTGCTCTTTCTTTTTGTTCTTCCATTAATTGATTAAAGCGATTTTCATCAATTGTAAAACCATTTTCTCTTGCCATTACATTTGTTAAATCAACAGGGAATCCATAAGTATCATAAAGCTTAAAAACTTCTTCTCCGGGAATTACTTTTTGATTTTTCTCTTTTAATTTGCCAATTAAGTTTTCGAATAATTCTATTCCTCGGTCTAATGTAACATTAAAGCTCTCTTCTTCGGCTTTAATTATTTTTTCAATTTTGGATTGATTTTCTTTTATCTCCGGAAAAACATTTGAAAAATTTTTAACTACAATATCAACGAGTTTATATAAAAATGGTTCTTTCAAATTAATTTTTCTGCCATATCTTGAGGCTCTTCTTAATAATCTTCTAAGAACATAACCCCTTCCATCATTGCTTGGTACAGCTCCATCAGCAATTGCAAATGTTAGAGTTCTGATGTGGTCAGCAATTACTCTCATTGCAATATTAATTTGACCTTCTGTAGTTCTGTCTTCTGCCGGCAAATTATAATTATATTTTAATCCGCTTAAATTTTCTATTGAATTAATTATTGGAGTGAAAATGTCGGTATCATAATTTGATTTTTTTCCCTGAAGAACAGCAGTAATTCTTTCAAAACCCATTCCGGTATCTACATGTTTTGCAGGCAGTTCATGAAGAATTCCATTTTCATCACGATTGTACTGAATGAAAACAAGATTCCAGATTTCAATACATTCTGGTTTGCCTGCATTTACCCATGCTGGATTTTCAAAATCATCACTTAAATTAATATGAATTTCTGAACATGGACCGCATGGACCAGTTTCTCCCATTTCCCAGAAATTATCTTTTTCATCAAATCTTAAAATATGAGATGGATTAATATCAGTAACTTCTTTCCATAAATTATAAGCTTCATCGTCGGTTCTGAAAACTGTTGCCCAAAGTCTTTCTTTTGGAAGTTTCCAGACCTCAGTTAATAATTCCCAAGCCCATTGAATTGCTTCCCTTTTATAATAATCTCCAAAAGACCAATTGCCAAGCATTTCAAAAAAAGTATGGTGATATGTATCGTAACCAACTTCTTCAAGGTCATTATGTTTACCTGAAACTCTAATGCATTTTTGTGTATCAACTGCTCTTTTATAATCTCTTGTTCCGATTCCAAGAAATACATCTTTGAATTGATTCATTCCTGCATTTGTAAAAAGTAAAGTTGGGTCACCTTGAGGAACTACTGGTGAACTTGGAACAAGTTTGTGTCCTTTATTAACAAAGAAGTCCAAAAATTGTTGTCTTATTTCGTTTGATGTCATAAGTCCAGAGAATTTTTTTATAAATGTGAGCAAATATAATAAAAAATAGAGGGAATATATGATGCTGTAATTTTTATCAAGCTCGAATAGAATTTTGAAGTAATCCATTTTATAACAGGTTTGAAAAAACAATTGATGCAGTTTTTAATAAATATATTGTAATTTTGCAGTAGTAATTATAGTTTTGATTATAAATATTCTGAAGGTGTAAAATATTTGAGCAAGTTCAAAGAATTAACTGATTTAGAATTGATGCGAGAGATAGCGAATTTTGAATCGCGTGCTCTCGAAGAATTATATGATAGATATTCGCCGCTCCTTTATACATTAATTAAAAAAATAACACCCGATGAAGAAACTGCCGAAAAAGTGCTTGTAGATGTTTTTGTAATTGTATGGCGTAAAACTTATAAATTCAACTTTAATAATGGCAATGTTTACAGCTGGCTTGTAACATTAGCAAGGAATAAAGCAGTTGATACTTTAAGACGAAGCAGGCTTTCACTCTCGGCTTCTCAAATTTACGATGATGATTATGAAGATTATTTTATTATACCAACTTTTCCAGATGATATGGATAGCCTTGATTTAAATACTGCAATGAGTTTGGTTCCTAAGGTTGAACGAGCATTATCTAAATTGACAGATACACAAAAGTATGTTCTTCATCTTGCTTATTATGAGGGATATACGATTGATGAAATTGCAGACAAATTAAATGTGCCAATTGAAACCGTTCGAAGCAAAGTTATGAATGCTTTGCATAATTTCAGAGATAACCTTACAAAGGAGTAAGAGAAATGTCGGATGATGCAATTCACGAGATGATGGCTGCCTTTGCAATTGGCTGCATGGATAGAAAAAATTTTATTCAATTCAAAGATTATGTTGACGCAGGCGGTGAATTGCCAGAAGGAGCATTAGGTGAATTGCAAAATATTGTGTCATTAATTCCAACAATTCTTGAAATAGAAAAGCCAAAAGATTCTTTGAAAGATGAAGTTGCAAAAAAATTAATGAGTCTTCAGGATGAAATTAAAACAAGAATAAGAGAAGAAAAAAGAAAAACTTTGCTCGGAAAAACATTTAACACAACTCAAAAAGAAATTGGCAAACCAACTTTTCAGCTGTCAAATCTCACAAAATCTACAATTGTAAAAGAATCAAAAGAAGAGAAAACCTTGAAAACAAAAACTAAATATGAGGGTTCTGTTATTCCAGAAAAACCAGTTCAATATATGACGCCGCAGCCTGCAGTCCCACAGGCAAAAGAAAAATCAGGCGGAGCAGTTATAGGCTGGATAGCACTGTTGATTTCAATTGTATTGTTTTCTGTTCTGGGATACTATTCTTTTACATCAGTTGAATCATTGAACAGACAGATTGAAGAATTAAATCATGATATTACTCTCTTTCGAAGTGAACTTAGCAGAACAAATAATTTTGTTAACAATTATCTTTCTTTCATTGAATTCTTTAATTACAAAGACGTTATTGTTGTAAATCTCAATAGTGTTGACCCCAATGAAAAAGCAAGTGCAAGAGTATTCCTTTCGTTTGATGTTAGAGAAGGATTAATTCAATTTAAAAATGTAAAACCGCTCCCGCCTAATCAGGGCTATCAATTATGGGCAGTAAGTAAGGGAGTTGCTTATTCGATGGGAGTTTACACACCGTCAGGCAATGAGTATATTCACATTAGTTCATTTCCGTTTATACCAAAAGAAAATATTGAAATGCTGAAAATTACTATTGAATCGAATTCTGGTTCACCAACTCCATCGGTTCAAAGTTATCTCGCAGGCAGTTTTCCTCAACAAGCAAAAGTAAGATAGTTATTCATTTCTTTTACGGAATAAACTGATTCCCAATAAAATCAGAATTATTGGCAAAATTATATTCCCAATTTTTAAGAAATGATAAATAAAATAACTGTTTTCAATCTTTTGAAATAATTTTGCTGCAGGATATGATAATAACAAAAGAAATAAACTTGTAACCAAATAATATTTTTTAGTCTCTTCAATAAATAATAGAAAAAATGCAGCACTGCAAACAAAAATTATAAATAAGACCAGTGTTGTATAGGAATAAACTTTATAGTAAGCATTAAGTGTTAAAAATATTCCTGTGAAAAAAGCAATTGAAGAAAGCACAATCATATTTTTCTTATGATAATTAGAAGACAAATAAGCAGATGGTATTCCAAACACAATTAAAGCAATACCATAAATTGCTTTTGAAGGAAGATAAATAATCTTTCCATTTAATATCGATAAAATTCCATAGATAATAATTGAAAATCCAAGCAGAGTTTTATAATTAATTTTCATCTGTTATATCCAAATCTTTATTCTTCGGTTGAACAATAAAAAGAAAAATATAAAGCAGTAATATTGCTCCTGATGTTATTAATGTGCCGATTATAAAAAATGTTCTTAAAAGATTAACATCAATATTTATAACATCACTTAGATTTTTGCAAACCCCAAGCAGCATTTTTTTACTTTTTGAAATATGCCCATTATTTATCAGGACTTCTTCTGCAGAATTTTTATCAATCAAGTAAATTCCAATAATTAAATACATAAAGTTTATCAATAAAGAATTTTGGTTTAACAGCTCATATCTGTTACTTAATCCCGCACTTTTTAATAACCACAAAATTCCTGCAAGAATTAGAAATCCGCTTAAAACCGTATACGAATTTCTTCTGCTAATTTTTGATTTTTCATAATCACTTAGTTCTGTAATTTCTTTTTCAAGCGGAAAAATGAAAGAAGCTAATAAGTAAAGATAAATAAACCAGCTGCTTACAGCTAAACTGAGCAGCGAAATTAACCTAATAATTGAAGCATCAATGTTATAATATTTTCCTAAGCCAGCGCAAAGCCCGGAAATAATAAAATCATTTCCTGAACGTTCCAATCTTTTGATTTTTTTGAACTGCGGAGTAACCTCGTTTTCTTCAAATATATTTGGAATGTTATTTTCATTCATAAGGATATATCCAATTATTCCTTTGTTAATTTAACAAAATTCTATTACAAGAATAATTTATAAGAAAAATTTTATTGAAAGCCTAATTAAGTTTTTTCAGTTATTACATTATTTTAAAAAATTTATTACATTGGATTACAGTTTTGATTGCTTTTTCCTTCATTACCTTTGCAAACCCAATGCAATCAAGGTAAATACTTAAATCATCAATTAATGATAAAAAGATAAGTGTAAAATATAAAACAGGAGAAATAAAATGTTGTTAACAATAATCATAATAGCAATAGTAATACTTTTGTTATTGTTGTATGAATTAAGAATTCGTAAACCAGACGAATTGGTGCTGACAGAAAGGAATGGTAAAATTATATTAAGAAAAGGAAGATTTTATCCGCGTCATTTTAGTCTTGTTCTGCCAAAGACAATTTATTCTTCTCAATTAAGTATAGATGCCTCGGCAAAAGGAAGTCTTGATGTAAAAGTAAAATTAACTATTGCAGTTGCACTTTCTCTTAGCAATATCGATTCATTAATCAAAACAGGTGGTTGGAATAAATCAGCAGTTCAGAAAGCAACAAAAGAGCTCGAGACGGTTATCCATAGTCTTGTAAGAGAATTTACAGAAAAATATGAGATAGAAGAATTATCATCAGAAAAGATTTATAACTTTTTGATGGATAAGATAAATATTAGTAAAGAAAAATTTGGATTGGAAGTTATTTCAATTTCAATTCAATCATTTGAAATATTGGATGCTAAAATTGCAGAAGCAATACGTCAACAGGAATCTGCAAGAATATTTGAACAAACAGAATTGTTAAATCAAAAAGCAAGAATATCTGCTGCAAAGGCAAAACTTCAGGCTGATGAAGAAATTGCACTTATGGAAAATGAAGTTGAACTAAAAAAATATGATTTGAAAAAAGTAGAATTGGAAAAAGAATCTGAACTTGCAGATAAAAGAGTCTCTGAAGAACTTAAAAGAAAAAAAATGCAGCTTGAATATGAAAAAGAAGAACTGGAATTGCTTAAGAAGAATCCAGAACTTTTGATATTAACACCTCAGGCAGCAAGATTAGCAGAAGCAAGTCAATCATTAAAAAATGCAAGGACAGTTGTTACTTTATCTCCAAACGATTTAGCACAAGGAACAGAATTAATCGGCATGTTTCAAAAGTTTCTTCAAAACTATTTGAATAATTATTCAACTTCACAAAAAGATAAGAACGAGAAATAACAGCGTTTATGAATAATCAAAAAAATCTTCTCGATATTTTTCAGCTTAAGCAGGTAAAAGCAGCAAAAGTTTCTGAAATCAGCGAAGCGACAATAACTTCGCAGGTGCCACCTGAAGAACGAGTTAATTTTCATATTGGCAATCCTGTTCAGGATGAAAGTCTTTACTCCGCATACCTTCGAATGATTTTAGGTATTGAAATTGAAAAAGAAAATTTAGGCATAAATAATCTTGAAGAAATTCTACAAGAATTAGGCTGGAAAAAAGAAGATGAATACAAATTAAAATTTTTTGCAGAGCTTATTAAGAAAAGTGCTCCTTATTCACCAAGAGGAGGATTTGTTCGTACCAATCCGCATTTCATTATAAATTATTTTATTGACTGGCTTGTAAAACTTCAGCAAGAACCACTTGCTTATGATTTAGGCGACAAATCAGGCAAAAGAGAAATTATACTTTCTTCAGGAGGTATCAGCGAAACTTTAAGAATCCTTTTTCATTCATTGTCTAATTTTTTAGTTCGACTCCCCGCAAATATATTTTTGTTTGGAGTTACTTTGCCCGAACATCTGAAAATGTTCTCAAATCTAAATTTCTATTCATTAAACGAAGATGAATCGAATTTAATTAACGAGTTAAAATCATATCTCGAAGTAAATTCAGAAAAGCCGAATTTTTTGTTAATCGGAAAATTAACAAAGGAAAAAACACGGCGTTCACTTAGAGAATTAAGTTTGCAGTTTCCTCTTTTCTTTGTAGAAGTTAATGACGCACCAAATCATCTTTCGCTTGCAAGAGAAGCAAAGATGATGAATCGTGTAATTAGAATCATTACCCCAAAAGTTCTTTCAAATTATTTTGAGAATCTCTCTTTAACATTTGTTCTTGGCAATTCTGATTTTATCAAAATTATAGAAACAATTCATTTTCAGCTCAAAGGAACACCTTCTTCAACAGAAATTGAACTGCTTGGTTTTTTGCTTAAGAATTATTCTGCATTTTATAATAAAGAAGAAAGTAACGATGAAATTATTGTTGAACCAGAATATGAAAAATCATTTTTACAGAAAACTGGATTTGATATTCTTGACAGACAAATTAAACAAATAGGAAAAAAAGCAGAAGAAATAATCATAAAAAGAAGTAAAGTGCTTGATGAAGTTATAAATGTTTATTTGAAAAAAGAAAGAGTAATTGATAACAGTATTAAAAAATTTTTTGGAAGATTTCTTTATGACAGATTTTTTGAAACAGATGCAAAGGAACTTCTTGATAATTTAATCGACAACATTAACTCGCAAGAATATTTTGATGAAATAATCAACAGTTACTTAAGTGCATTTCTAAATTATCATCCAGAATATGAACCAGAAAGCTGCATTGTAATAAGCGGTTCTTCAAGAACAGCACTGAGTATTCTTGGATTTCACTGCGGCATTAAAGAAGTAATAATTCCAGATTTAAGTTGGACATATGAACATTGTTTTCCTCAAGTGAAAGTTGTTCATCTTACAGAGGGTTTTCAACTAAATATCGAAGAAATTAAAAATGCTGTTCAAGAAAGATTAAATCAGGATGATAACTGGAACAATTATGGTGCAGTAGTTTTAAATAATCCTCACAATGCAACTGGACAAATATTTAATGAAAGTGATGTAAAAAATCTTTTGAAGTGGCTGCTTGAAAGAAATATTTATGTAATCGACGACCTTTCATATCAAAATGTAGCTCCTTCAAATGAATTTAAAATTATAAAGACTCTCCGGCAGCTTGCAGATGAACTTGAACAAGAAGGTTACATCACAAAAGAGCAGTCAGATAATGTCATTACAATTCATTCAATGTCGAAAACGGATTCGTATGCTGGAGCTCGTTTATCTGTTGCAGAAATCAGAAATAAAAAATTATTTAATAAGCTTAATGAAATTAATTCAACTATAAAACCAAACATAGCAGCTATTTTTCTTTCTTATTTATTTTATCGAAACAGAGCAGAAGACATTAATGCATATTATCGTTTAAGAAATAAAATATTTCTTGAAAGAAGTAATGCTTTACTCGAAGCTGTAAGCAATCTTCCTGGAGTGAGAAATAAATATAGCATAACAATAAAACCCCCTTCAGGAAGCATGTACCCTCAATTAATAATTGAAAAACTTCCATCTGGGTTATCGCTTGATTGGCTTGCATCTGGACTTGCAAGACAGGGAATCGGAATGGTGCCTCTCTCAACTTTTGCAAGAACAGAACAAGGTTACGATGCTGGAAGAAAAACATTTCGTTTAACTCTTGGCGGAACAGATAATGCAGAAGTTCTTTTGAAAAAAACTCGACGCGTACTGATTGATTTGAACAGATTAATAGATGAAGAAGCATCAAATTATAACAGAAGAAAACTTAATGTAAAACCATCGGGCATTAAAAAAGTATTTGATTTATCTGATAGAATAAATAACTGGAAATATGTTGAAGAAAAATTAAGAGAGAACTTCAAACTGCGATACGATGAACAATCAAAAATGCTGAATAATGATGTTGATATTCAAGAAAATTATAAAAGATTGATTAATGAATATCTTCCAGATAGGCTTCAATTATTTAGAAGGAGATTGGAAGACAGAATTGCAATTATTAACGAACTTGCAAACATTGCTTTTTCAAATAACGGAAAAACTACAGCAGATATTTTAGAGAAAGAATTTTACAAAGATGATTTACAAAGAAGAAAAGATGCATTTCAAAATCGATTATATGACAGAACTGTTCATCCAACTCAAATGTATTCAATTAAATCAGAAATTTTATTTGAAAAGTTGATAGACAATTTGATTAAGAATAAAGATGTACCATCAACATTAATTGAAAAATTAAAAGAAGAAATCATAAAAGAATACTTTGGCAAAAATGTGCCGATAATCTCGAGCGAAGAACCACAGGAATTGCTTCTCGATTTAAAATCTATAATAACAGTTGAAGATTATTTCAGCATTTATTCTGATTATCCATTCAGTGCATTTCTATCTTTCTGGGGAGATTGGGATGGAAGTAATCGCCCATCTGGTCAAGGTCATAGTCTTCTTGCAGCTGTAATTATTGAAAATGTTTCGCGGCAAGCAAAGATTATTGAAATGATAATGAAATATGATTCATCTGTTTCAATAGAACCAACTTTAATTCAAGAAATTGAAAAACTTCCTGTGAATAATAAACGATTTACAGATTTGTTGAATGAAATAACTTTGCTGACTCATCAGCTTGAGAAAAGATTCAGAGGTACCCTTCCTTTTAATGTTGAAATGAGCAGATTAAGAAAGCTGGGCATAAAACTTCATATTGCTGAAGACCCGCTTACAAAAATGTGGAAGCATAATGACAGGCTTGAAAGAAAAATGCTTGAACTTCGCAGTAAACGCAGAGATACTCTGGAATATTACTTTGCCTTGAATAAACAATTAAGAAAAACTCTTCATTCACTAATTCCAGTAATTCAAAAGAATATTACTAACCTTGAGTTTTTTATTGAAGCAGGGATGTATCGAGATTTATTGAAAAGAGTTGTTGTAACACCACGAATTCATCAAAAATTAATTACTGCACAAGACCAATTTGCAATTGATACTACTGTTCATAACATCAATGAAATAAATGAAATTTCTGGTAAGTATGGAAATCCTGGAATGGTGCTTGCAATTCAGGTAAGCATGACAACCAAACCAGATGCACTAATTTCACTTGATAGAAAATTATATTCAAAGAGGGAAGAAATATTAAGAGAAAACAATAACATAGAACTTCCCAATATCTGGATAGTGCCATTGTTTGAAGATAGTGATTCAGTAAAAAATCTTGAAAATTATTTGAATAAAATCTGGGAATATTCAAATCAAAGCAGAAGAATGAATCAGGAAACACATGAACGATTTGCAGAAATAATCACAGAGATTTTTGTTGCAGGTTCAGATTTAAGTCAACAAGTGGGTCAGACAGCTGGAATGAATCTTTTCAAAGAAGCAAAATATGAATTAATGAAATGGCTTGCATCTCATAATTTAATTGGAAAAGTAAGAATAAAAATGGGAAGCGGCGAACCTATGCAGCGGCAGGGCGGATATTATTCAAATGCAGCAGGTCAACCTGTTTTCATAAAATCTGAAGATACTTCAAAAAGATTTTCAAAATATCTCGAAGCCTCTGCAAAAAGAAGCACAGATTATGCTTCTACGCCACTGATTGGAGTTTTTTCCAGCAGAGATTTAATGACTTTCCAAAGCAATCTTTCTGAAAGAGTTAGATATTTATCTGTTAAAGATTTTGCTGGACTTTTATACCATGTCAAAGAAACTCAAAAATTTTACAGAGAAGAAATTTTAAGAGCAGGCGAACCACTTTCTGAAACAAGACTTCAATATAAAACAAGAGGATTACAGGAATTAGAAAGATTAACAATTGGCAAAAGAGATTCTATTTTTGATGAGTTCTTGAAAATTTATACAGAAAACTTTAGACAAATTTTATATGGAAGAGAAGAAGATGTCGTCGGAATTCATATTATTTCTTACTTTATTGGAAGAACAATACCAGCTTTGAGAGATAGACCCACAGTTAGACCTGGACAAGGTTCAGGCGAATTAGTTGGACAAAAAATACTTGAAAGAATTGCAGGAACAATTCCATTTGCCCGCTATGGAAGCCTTTTAAGAGCTATTGCTCATAATCAATCTCAAACTATGATTTTGGGCATCAATCAACTTACAACTGGTTTGTTTAGAGCATTAAATAATTTTTCTCAAAAAGAATTTCCAGAAGGAGAATCTGAAACTCTAATTCTGGATAGAATTCTTCCAAATCTTCCTGTATATGAAATTCTGCATACATTACGAATTTATCATGATGTTAACTTAACTTACATTGGTAAACTTGAAAAAGCTTTTCCAGCAGGTAATTCTGCTTTGATTGCACTGCATGAAGATATTGATTCACTTTATAAATATTTGCCTTTATTCCAAAAAGAATTGTTGAGACGACATGGTCTTGATGTAACAGAATTCTTTGATAAAGATAAATTTATTCCTGATTTGCTCCCAACACTTAGACCTGATGTTGCAATTTTACTTCAGCCTGATTTCTTTAATACAAATCTCAATAGTTTATTGAAATTAATAAATGGAAATATCGATAAAGAGTGGATTAAGGAAATTGAAAAGCTGCTTTTGGTTCCAATAGGAATTTCAAAGTGGAGAGCAAAAATCTGGTTGTTGCTTGAAGAACCAATCTTTCAACGAGTTGCAAGCTTTGTTGAACTTGCAATTGCACTTAATTCATTATCAGCAAATGTTCCTGTTAAAGAATATTTATTCACACCAAAGAAATTAAAAATATCACCTCGCTTGCTTACAACAGCTTCTTTTGACGACAATATGCAGCAATTTCTAACTGCAGCTTTTGAGTATCTATCTATAATTTCTCAGGGAATGACAGAAGTGCCGATTAATATTATTCGTGCTTTAAAAGAAGTTGAATCAATAATTAAAATTGAAGACCAGCCTTTAAGTGCAAAAAATCAAGAACTCTTGAGATTTTATTTGCTTCAAATTGCAAGACTTGCAGGAGAAAACGGCTGATAGATTCATTTTATTTTTAGTGTTAATTTTGTCAACAAAAATTAGATATGCTTATGAATGAATTTCAAACACTCGGAAAATTTTTGATTCTTGGCGGAGCAGTTATTGTACTAATTGGATTATTAATCACACTTTGGGATAAAATTCCATTTATTGGTAAAATGCCTGGAGATATTTTAATCAAAGGGAAAAATTTTACTTTTTATTTCCCGATTGTCAGCTCAATAATTCTAAGCATAATTATTTCACTTATTTTATATCTTTTAAGAAAGTAAATGAAATGTTAATGTTCTCTTGCTCCTCCCTTTTTAATTTATTGTTGAATCTCTTTTAATATAATTACATCTCATGCATATAAAAATTTTTATTTAGGAGAAGTTATGGCAACAAAAAAAGCAATAGTCAAACACATACAGGGTGTTACATTTATTGGTAAAACAGATTCTAATCATTGGGTTGTTATGGATGGTCCAGAACAATTTGGTGGAAGTGATGCCGGCATAAGACCAAAAGAACTTTTGTTAATTGCATTAGGCGGCTGTACAGGCAGTGATGTTGCTGTAATTTTACAAAAAAAGAAAGTAAAATTGGATGGATTCGAGATGAATATCTCTGCCGAAGTTCAGGAAACTCATCCGCAGGTATTCACAAAAATTCATCTTGAATATGTTTTTTATGGAAAAAATATTCCAGTAGAAGCAGTTGAACGGGCAATTGAATTATCTCAAAAAACCTATTGCAGCGTAACAGCTATGCTCCAGAAAGCTGTTGAAATAACTCATTCATATAGAATCGAAGAAACTAAATCTTAAATTGAGTGAAGAAAAAAATATTTATTGCATTGATAAAATTATATGATAGGTAAACAGGAGTAATAATTAAATTGAGATGAAATAATAATCGTTGTAAAATTTATAAATATTCTTCAGGTATTGGTTTTCTTCCAATGTAACCTTCTGTTAAGCCGTGATAGAATTTAATATCATCTTCGTCACTTCGCCAGCAGAGAAAAACTTCCTCGCCATTGATTATGGAAGGAAAATCTACAAGTCCAACTTCAAAATTCCAGTCTTTAAATGAGCAGCCAATTTCTTCTAATTCTTTTATGTAATTATTAATCTGTTCTTTAAGAAGATAGATTTGACTATTCCCTTCGAATTTACCGCCATTGAATTCTGTAATCATACGAATTTCGTATGCTGTATTTAAAATGTCTCTTACAATTCTCTTTACTAATGGAAGTGACTTCCTTGCTTCTTGCGGTGTAAAGTATTTAACCTGAGTTTCCAATATTTTCCCCTTTTCTTTGGTTATAATTTATAACTAAAAAATGTTAATCTCAAAAATATTTTTTAGCTGCAATAGATTTTGTATGAGATTTAACATTTAAACAAAATTTCTTTTGTAAATCGTTCAATTAACAGGATTAATTTTTTGATTAAATCAAATCAAATAGGTTATATTACGGGTTAGTAATATTTTAATTAGAGTAAAATAAAATGAAGAAAAGATATGGAAAAAAAATTGACCTGGCTTTAGATACCTGGGTTAAACTGGCAAGAGCATTTTCTTCTTTTAATAAGAGAACAACAGAAAATATACGCAACTATGGTTTAACTCAACCTCAGTTTGCTGTTATTGAAATACTTGGTCATTTAGGACCGCTTAAAGTAGGAGAGATTTGCAAGAAGATGCTTGTTACCGGCGGTAATATGACGCTCGTTCTTGATAACGTAGAAAAATTGGGTTTAATTGAAAGAGTTCACAGCAAAGAAGATAGAAGAGCAATTCTTGTTAGATTAACAAAAGAAGGACAAGAAATGTTTAATAGAATTTTTTATTCTCATGCTGAATATATTGCCCGTCTTATGTCAGTTTTAACAGCAGAAGAACAGAAAACTTTGGGAGAGCTTCTTAAAAAACTTGGCAAGGCTGTTGCAGAAGATAAATTGGAATGATAAATATCGCAACGGGGATTAAAAATTCTCAAATGCATAATTATTTATAATTATTTATACTTATTCATAAAAGTTTTATAAAATCTCATTTCTATTTTACAATAATACCTTTATATGCTATTTTGCATTATAAATTTTTCATTATTGGAGTATTTATGGCAGTCATTCGTCCGTTTAGAGCATTAAGACCAAATGAAAAAGTTGCTCATCTTGTGGCAAGTGTGCCTTATGATGTTGTAAGCAGAGAAGAAGCTGCTGAACTTGCCAAAGGAAATCCATTAAGTTTTCTAAGGGTTACACGCTCAGAAATCGAGATGCCTGATGTAGAAGATGTTTATTCAAATGAAGTATATCAAAAAGCAAAAGACAATCTTGAAAGACTGAAATCAGAAGCACCATTGTTAATTGATGATAATCCACATATTTACATATATAAACTTGTTATGGGGAATCATTCACAGGTTGGACTTGCCGCAACTTTTTCAGTAGATGAATATGATAAAGATATAATCAAAAAACATGAAAAGACTCGCAAGGTAAAAGAAGATGATAGAACAAATCATATTTTAATTACAGAAGCACAAACAGGACCTGTTTTTTTAACTTATCGAGCTGTTGAATCAGTTGATAAAATAGTTAATAATGTGATGACAAAATTAAATCCGATTTATGATTTTACTGCAGTAGACGGAATTAAACATACAATATGGATTCTTCCCGATGAACATTTAAGTGACATAATTAATGCCATTGCAAAAGTTGATTGCCTCTACATTGCTGATGGTCATCATCGTGCTGCAAGTGCAAGCAGAGTTCAAAAAATTAAAAAGGAACAAAATCCTAATCATAAAGGAGACGAAGAATATAATTACTTCCTTGCAGTTCTCTTTCCTTCAAATCAGCTTAAGATATTACCGTATAACAGAATTATTCATAAATTAAATATGAAGAAAGAAGAATTTCTAAAACGGGTAGAAGAAAATTTCTTTATAGAAAAAGCTGATTCACCTATTCCACAAAAGCCAAAAATTTTTTGCATGTATTTAGACAAAAACTGGTATTTATTAAAGCCAAATAACAATGTAAAAGCAGGCAAAACAGTTTCAGATAATCTTGATGTAAGCATTTTGCAAAATTATCTTTTGCATCCTGTGCTTGGTATTGAAGATCCACGCACAGATACTAATATAGATTTTATTGGAGGAATAAGAGGCACAGAAGAATTAGAACGACTTGTCGACAGTGGCAAAGCTGAAGTTGCATTTTCAATGTATCCTGTAACTTTAGATGATTTAATGAATATTTCTGATGCTGGAGAAATCATGCCTCCAAAATCAACATGGTTTGAACCAAAATTAAGAGATGGTTTATTGGTTCATCTGATTTGAAATTGCATATAAATTAATTCATAACTAAAAAAGGAATGTATTATGGAAAAGCGAATTTATAATTTTAGTGCAGGTCCCGCAGTTCTGCCAGAAGAAGTATTGCTTGAGGCACAGAAAGATTTATTTTCTTATAAAGGCTGTGGAATGAGTGTAATGGAAATGAGTCATCGCGGGAAAATATTTGACCAGATAATTAAAGAAGCAGAAGCTGATTTAAGAAAACTTCTTGATATTAATGACAACTACGCAGTTCTATTTCTTCAAGGAGGAGCAACACTGCAATTCTCAATGGTGCCATTAAATTTAATGCCGCCAAAGAATAAAGCAGATTATATCATCACAGGTTCATGGGCAAAGAAGGCATTGAAAGAAGCTAAAAGAGTTGGAACTGTTAATGTTGCTGCATCAACCGAAGAAGAAAATTTTACTCGTCTGCCAAAACAATCTGAATTAAAACTTGACCCTGATGCTTCTTATGTTCATTTTACATCAAACAATACAATTTATGGAACACAATGGAAAACTGAACCAGAAGTTGGAAATGTTCCATTAGTATGTGATGCATCCTCTGATATTCTTCATAAAAAAATTGATGTGAATAAATATGGTTTAATCTATGCAGGAGCCCAAAAGAATATTGGTCCTGCTGGAGTTACTCTTGTTATCATTAGAAAAGATTTACTTGAAAGGTCATCAGATAGTCTTCATACTTATTTGAATTACAAAGTCCATGCAGAAAATAATTCATTGTACAATACACCTGCTACATTCGGAATTTATATTGCAGGATTAGTCTTTAAGTGGTTATTAAATATGGGAGGTTTGGATGAAATGTATAAACGAAATGTAGAGAAAGCAAAAATTCTTTATGATGCTATAGATTCAAGTGATGGATTTTACCAAGGCACAGTTAAAGTGCCAGAAGATCGTTCATTAATGAATGTAACATTTAGATTGCCAAATGAAGAATTAGAAAAGAAATTTATTGAAGAAGCAAAGAAAAGAGATTTAGATGGTTTGAAGGGGCACAGAAGTGTCGGAGGAATAAGAGCATCAATTTATAATGCTTTTCCGAAGAAAGGCGTTGAAACCTTAGTTACATTCATGGAAGAATTTAGAAAGAATAATTAGAATAATTATGAGCCGCAGGGAGTTAATCTTTGCGGCTTTTAATTTTTTTGAGCTTATTAGCTAATCAAAGAGGGTAATTATAAACTCATATTAATTCCATTTTTATCATGATCAAAAATACAATAGTATTTTGCATTGTGAATAATTTTAGCTTGACAAGTTTTTATATAGTGATGAGTTACAAAATCATTTTATATTGACAACTTTTTCAACTTCTGATAAAATTATATTTCTTTTCACAAGTTCAATTATGTTATCAATATCTTTTTTTATAATTCTATCATTTTCTAATGGAGAAATAAATTTTCGAATTGTTTGATAAGCTATGTTTGTTCCTTCGCCGCATTTAAGAGGTTTTAAAAATTCCAATGCCTGCGAAGCCGTTAATAATTCAAGTGCTATGACAGTTTGAGTGTTTTTTAATACTTGATAACATTTCCTTGCGGCAATTGAACCCATTGAATTTATATCTTCCTTATTTGCAGAAGTAGGAATTGAATCGACACTTGCAGGATGTGAAAGGACTTTGTTTTCTGATACAAGAGATGCAGCAGTGTATTGAAGCATCATGTATCCTGAGTTCAATCCGCCATTCTTTGCTAAAAATTTTGGTAGCTTTTCTGATGAACCATTTAATAATCTGTCAATTCTTCTTTCAGAAATATTTGCAAGTTCAGATAAAGCAATTGCCATGAAATCAAGTGGAAGTGCCAGAGGTTCTCCATGAAAATTTCCTCCGCTGATATAATCTTTTTCTTTATAAAATATTATTGGATTATCTGTAACTGAATTAAGTTCAATTTCAATTTGAGAGCAGACATAATCAACTGCATCTCTTACTGCACCATGAATTTGTGGAATGCATCTTAATGAATAAGCATCCTGAACTCTTGGGTCATTTTCTTTATGCGATTTTCGAATTTCACTATTTTTTAATAACCTTAATAAATTTTCTGCAACAATCAATTGACCTTTGTATGGTCTTAGTTTATGAATTCTTAAGTCGAAAGCATCATCTGTTGCACGCAAAGCTTCGTGTGATAATGCCGCTGCAATATCTGCCAGTTTAATTAATTTCATAGCTTCAACACAAATATATGAACCAAATGCTGCCATCATTTGTGTTCCGTTAATTAGTGCCAAGCCTTCTTTTGCAGTTAAACGAATTGGTTTCAAACCAAATTTTTTTAATGCTGAGCTTGATGTAATTACTTTTGCTTTTTTTATTGATGTTTCATCAAATATGTTTTTAATAACTTGAACTTTTCCTTTTCCAATCATTGCTAAAACTAAGTGGGCAAGTGGTGCTAAATCTCCGCTTGAACCAACCGAACCCTGCGAAGGAATTAAAGGCAGAATATTGTTATTAATCATGTCAATTAAAAGTTGAAGTGAGTTAAGTTTAATTCCAGAATAACCACCTGCAAGTGCATTGGCTCTTAATAACATCATTAATTTTATAATGTGAGGCGGCAGGTATTCTCCAACTCCCGCTGTGTGACTTATTATTAAATTTTCCTGTAGTTTCTCGATGCCATTTTTATTAATTCGTACATTTGAAAAATCACCAAAGCCTGTTGTAACTCCATAAATTACTTTTCCTTCATTTACCCATTTGTCAATAAGTAAGCTGACTTTTGAAACTCTCTCTTTTGCTTTTTTTGATAATATTACTTTAGTGTTGTTTAATAAAAAATTTTCTATGCCCTTAAGTGTTAATGAATTTCCATCAATTATTAAATTCATAATGATTCTCTTGCTGTGAATTTTTTTGTTTTGGTGTGTGATTTTTTTGAAGGGTATAAATGAAATTTATTAATGAATAATCTGCTTCAGAAAATTGATGCATAAAATCAAAAGTTATTTTTAATTCGCAATAAAATAATCAATTAATTTTGATGAACCAATTTTAATATTCTGCTTTGAATTGGTTTGCTTGCGCGGTATTTAAGCAGCACATAATCATCTTTATAAATTGTATCAAGAACCTCTGCAAGTTCATAAATAAGCGAAATTTTTTTCGATTGATGATGTTTTAATTTTAGCTGATACTCTTCAAAATTCTTTTCATAATAATTAAGCAGTATTTCTTTGAGATTGTTTATTCCAATGCCTCTTTCTGCAGAAATGAATAAACTATTTGGATATCTGTAATTGACTGAATCAAGCAGTTCTTTTTTGCCAAGTTTATCAATTTTATTGAAAATTTTTATTTGAATTTTTTTGCTGCAGTTTAATTGCTCTAAAGTATTTTCCACAACTTTTATATGTTCTTCAAAATATTGATTTGTAATATCAATTACATGAAGAATAATATCTGCATCTTTTACAACATTCAATGTGCTTTTGAAAGAAGCAATAAGATGATGAGGAAGTTTTCGAATAAATCCTACAGTATCGCTCAAAAGAATTTTTTTGTTTCTATCAAGAATGCATGCGCGAGTCGTTGAATCAAGAGTAGCAAATAATTTATTTTCTGCAAGTACATTAGCATGTGTTAGTCTGTTTAGAAGTGTAGATTTTCCTGCATTTGTATATCCAACTATTGCAGCTGTAATAAATTTTTTGTGAGAAGCACTTTTTATTTCTTGCTGTGATTCTATTTTTTCAAGGTATTCTTTCAGTTTGCTTATTCTTGTTCTAATTAATCTTCTGTCTGTTTCAATTTGTGTTTCACCAGGACCTTTTGTTCCAATACCGCCATACTGCTTTGAAAGGTGTGTCCAAGCCCGTGTTAATCGGGG
This sequence comes from Melioribacteraceae bacterium, assembly GCA_037481715.1. Taxonomy (GTDB): domain Bacteria; phylum Bacteroidota; class Ignavibacteria; order Ignavibacteriales; family Melioribacteraceae; genus Rosettibacter. Next base: position 125,639 of record JBBFLD010000006.1, on the reverse strand, counting down.
AAGCATATACTGCAGCTGAGCAAGTTCAACTTGAGTTTTGGCTTCTTTAGTTTTTGCGTGCGAAGCAAAAATATCAAGAATTAATCCGCTTCTGTCGAGAATTTTTCTGCTGAATAATTTTTCTAAATTTCGTACCTGCGATGGAGTTAAATCATCATCAAAAATGATTAAATGAATATCATTTGGTTCAATTAATTGAGCTATCTCTTCTGCTTTTCCTCTTCCAATAAAAAATGCAGGGTCGGGTTTTGGCCTTTCCTGCATAATTTTGAATACCGTGTCTGCTCCTGCTGTATCAGCAAGCAATTCTAATTCATCAAGATGTTCTTCAACTTGTTCTTCTGAATACTCTCCTGTTGATAATGCAATTAAAATTGCTCTTTCTCTTTCTTTTCTCTTAACTTCTATCATCTTTTTTATTTTTTACAGTATTAAATTATAAATCATTTACTATCTAAATCAATTCAGTTTTCTGTCATCTCTTTTTTTGAGCTTTTCGACAAATACATTTCAACAATTGATAATATTAATGCCATGACTAAAAAATATTTCCAAAGTTCAATTCCAAATCTTGATTGATAAATTATTCTTAGGTAATCTTCGTCCGGCTTCAGATTAATAAAGTTTCCAGTAAAAGAAATTTCTTTGAGATAACTTTCAAAATTATCAGGACTTTCATAATCCGAAATAGATTCTTTTGGATTATGATTCACAGAAAAATAATCAATCAACTTGTCATCTGAAAAAAATTTGTAAGTGCCGGTTAAATCAGTATTTCTATAATTGAGATAATTTTTGTTGATGAGTGTATCTGTATTAATTATTTCTTCCGAATTATCAGGTAAAACAACTTTTACAAAATTTTTTTTCATGTACTGAAGATTTACTGCTAATTCATCACCTGCATAAAAAAATTGCTGAGCCTTAATTTTTGATGACAGATAAAAAACAATTTTATTGATTAATGGCGCAAACAAAGATTTAATAGGAAAATTGCTCCAGCTTAAAACAGGAGCTGTATTGAAAAGCAAAACTTTGCCAGCACCAATTTTATATTCACTTAAAAAAGCAGAATTGTCGTATAAACTTATAATTGATTTCCCTTTTAGATCTGGAATAATCTGTGCATAAAAATAAATTTCCGGAGATTCAATTTTTGTTTTTGATTTATCTTCGAACAAGTCTTCAAATAAAGGATGCTGCAAATCAACTTTTTCAAATTGTGTAGAAATTTCCTGCCAATTAATTCTTCCTTTGAATGAAGCTGCAATACCGATTTCAAGATTTTTTGTTAAGTTCTGGAAAGAACTAATTGAACTTGAAGAACCCGGCATTAAAACCGCACTTCCGCCGCTTTCGATATAATTTTTTAATTTTTTTATGTCATTAATTTTATCTGAGCCAATCACAAAAACAGCATCAAAATCTTCAAGCCTGATTGAAGAAATAAGAGACAAATCTTTTTCTGTTATTTGTAAAGAATTTCCATTTTGATTTAAAAGAGCAAGTTTGATAAATCTGCTGTCGGAATTATTATCTGTAAGAATTAGAATATTGATTTTATCCGGCACATAAAAAGATGTGTAATATTTGTTGTCATAATTAATGTCATCATCTTCAAGTTCTGCAGCAGCATCGATTAATCCCGTGTCGCTTAAATTAGTTTCGAAATTTACAATCTGTGATTCATGAGGATTTAATGATATACTTTGCTGTGCACTTCTTTTTCCATTTATAAATAACGATACAAGATAATTGTTGACAGCCGAGTTTGAATAATTTTTCACAACTGCTGAAAAGCTGATTGTTTTATTCTTCTCAAATATTTGATTGTTTACCTTGAACTCTTCGATTCCAAGATTTTTTATTTCTTTATTATGAACATCAATCAAATAAATGTTTACATTTTTCATCAGTTCAGATAAGTTCAAAAGTTCTTTCTTTGAATTGTAAATCCTGCCTTTCTGCAAGTCAGTAATAATGTAAAGTTCTTTGTTAAGATTTTTGGATTCGTATAAAATTTTTGCTGCTTTAATTATTCCGTTATTTAATGTATTTGTTTGATTAGATATTTGAAGATTGTCAATTATTTTTCTTACAAAATCAAAATTAGTATATGGTTTTATTTCTTCATTTGTGTTGTTGACAAGCGGAAGAACTGCAATCTCATCTTTTGAGTTGAAATTGTTAATTAAATTTTTTGCTACTTGTTTGCATTTGTTGAAATATGAACCGGTGCCGGTGACAACTGACATGCTGAAAGTATTGTCAAGTATAATTACTGCTGTTGTGTTTGCAGATTTAGAAGTAAATGAAATATTTTTAATTGTTGGACGAGCAAAAGCAAGAACGATAAAAGTTATAATCAATACTCTCAATAAAAGCAGAAGCCACTGTTTAATTTTTATTCTTCTAATTTTTGTTTTCTGAAGCTGTTTCAAGAAAATGAGAGTGCTGAATTCAACCTTTTTTAATTTTCTAAGATTAAGAAAGTGAAGTATAATTGGAATTGAAGTTGCAATTAGACCAAATAATATTGCTGGATTTAAGAAGGTCATTTTCTAAGCTATTCTCTCCTTTCTTTTATTACTTTTTCATAAATGCTTATAAGTTTATTGGAAAAAACATTTAGGTCAAAAAACTCAACAGCTCTTTTTCTTGCTGCAGTCCCAAACTTCTCTCTTAAATCTGGATTGAGAATCAATGTTTCAATTTTTTCTGAAAGATTTTTCCAGTTCTGTTTTTCAAAAAGGAGGGAAGTTTCTCCATCAACTGCAATGTCTAAAACTCCATCAGAATTTGAGCAGACAGATGGTTTTCCCATGCTTAATGCTTCTGCAAGTGCAATCCCAAATGCTTCTGCATGAGATGGGAAAACAAATATATCCATAGCAGCTAAAACTTCAGGGGTATCTTTTCTGAAGCCTGTAAAAATTATTTTATCATTTAAGCCAAGATTTTCTGAAAGTTTTTTAATTTCTTTTTCATATTCTTCTTCTCCTTTGCTTGCTTCGCCGACAATCATAAATTTTATGTTGTCATATTTTTTAGTCAATTCATTTGCTGCATACAGAAATTCTTCATGACCTTTTCCAGGACTAAATCTTGCTATCATCCCAATTAAAATCTCGTCTTCATTTATTTTGAATTCATTTCTAACTTTTGTGTTGTTAACTTTTTCTGGATTAAATTTATTTGTGTCAATTGCATTATGAATCAGCAAAATTTTTTCTTTGGGAAGAGGAGTTGTATCAACTAAATTTTTTGCTATGACTTTACTTATCGCAAGTGCATAATTAACTCTATTATATATCCACTTATGAAAAAAATCTTTTTTGATGATGTAAGAACCCATCTGTTTTGAAAGAAGCAATGGTATGTTCATATCAGCTAATTTTAGTGCAGGAACAATTAACCACAAATCTTTTGAAGCACCGCAATGAATTACATCATAATTATTTTTTCTTATTAGCGAAGCAATTTTCATTATTTCAAATGGATGAAAATAACTTCTGAATTTTGAAGTGTGAGTATTAATTCCTTCAGCAGTTGCTTCTTTATGAATTTTTGAATTTGGATAACACAAAAGTTCGGCATCAATTTGTTTTTTCAAGAGTTCTTTGACTGTCTGGAGTGCAAACATTTCAAGTCCGCCCCAGCTTTGTGATAAACATGTCTTAAGTACTTTCATCAATAAATCTTATGAATTTTTGCACCTTTGTAGTAATGAAGAAGAATTTCATCAAATAAATAACCCATTTCTCCCATAACCGCAGCGCCAATCTGACACAATCCCACACCATGACCCCAGCCGCTTCCAACCAATATAAATTTTTCTGGAATATCCTTAATAACATTTTCTTTTTTAACCATGAATGCTGAACTATAGAGATGACTTCGGGATAATGTTTTTCTGATTTCGAGTTCTTTTCCAATGGTCAATGTTCTTTTTGTGCCTATGATTTTCAATCTAACAATTCTTCCTGAATAACCTCTTTCGATTGGTATTAAATCAAGAATATTTCCAAAATCAATTTTGCTTTTTGATTTTATAATATCAGAAATTTCTTCCTGCGTATATGCAACTTTCCATCTAAAGAAATTTTGTTCTGCTGAAAAATCTTCTTGAATATCAAATTGATTTAAAATCTGAAAAAGAATTTTTTTATTTGTTGTATTGCAAAAAGCATGAGGTGAAGATTTTAACCATCTTTCAAAATTTTTTTCTTTTGTTAAATCATAATCGAGTCCCTCAAATTCAAATTTTGAATCAAGAACAGGAACGAGATAATGATATCTAATCGGTTCCCAAACATTTTCGTAGGATTCAGTAATTCCTCCGCAGCACTTTGAATAACGAGTATCACATATTTTATTATCATACATTAGAACCAAACCTCGAGTTGAATCAACGGCTTCGTAAGCTTTTTCATTTAGAATTTTTGTTATTCCTTGATATCTTTGACAATGATCATCTGCACAAAAATCATATTTTGTGTGGACATTCCTGTGGTACCATCTGATTATTTCGTCATCCGTAATTACTTCATTAATTGAAGAAAAATTTTTTGTTTTATCTAACTGAGCTAAAACCCAGCTTCTTGAAACAACTGCGTGTGCTTTCAATAATTCAACTGAGCTGTTGGAACTCATTTCTGAAGAAATAACACTTACAAGATAATCTTCAAGAGGAATAATATTAATAGCTGTTAAATTATTTTCATCGATAATTAATTTTAGAGTTCCACGAAATCTTTGCTTTTCTTTTCTTTCCCAGTGAAATTGTTTCCCAATTGTGACATCATAGAGCACAAATGATTCTTCTTCTATATCTTTTGGATTTAGAATGATTTCTTCTGCAGAAAAGATTTCCTTAGAGTTTTGTTTTAGAATTATTTTGTTATTATTCAATATTGCTAAATAATTGCCGCTGAATCTTTTGTTGGTGGAGTTCTCGAAAAATTCTCCATATAAATCAAACTTAATTTCCTCTTGGCTTAATATACCTATGCTGATTTCAGGATTATTCATAAACTCAATTATAAATTTTTGTGTCATAAATATAGCAATGATGATGTTAAATAAATAGAGAAAGAAGTAGTGTAAATGAATTTATTTTATTTTGAAACTGCATAATTTCTGCGAGCAGGATTAATTATTTATCTTTGTGCAACAAAGAAAAAGAAATATGAGAAAGAAAAATAAAATTTCAGTTATAACACTCGGTTGTTCAAAAAACACAGTAGATTCTGAAAGATTGATGAATCAATTAAAACTGAATCATCTTGAATTGACAAAAAACTTAGACGAGGCAGATGCATTAATCATAAATACATGCGGTTTTATTGAAGCAGCAAAAGAAGAATCAATAAACACTATACTCGAAGCAGTTGAACTGAAAAAAGAAGGAAAAATTAAAAAAGTAGTTGTTATTGGATGCCTTTCGGAAAGATATGCAAAGGAATTAAGAGACGAGATTCCTGAAGTTGATTCATATTTTGGAACAGAAGCTTATGAAAGTGTATTGAGAGAATTTGGCGGAAATCTTAAATATGAATTGCTTGGAGAAAGACTATTAACTACTCCAAAACATTTTGCTTACTTGAAAATATCTGAAGGCTGCGACCATCCGTGTTCTTTCTGTGCAATTCCTTTGATGCGAGGAAAACACAAAACAAAACCAATGGAAGATTTAATTAAAGAAGCCGAGTTCCTTTCTTCACAGGGAGTAAAGGAATTAATTTTGATTGGTCAAGATACAACAGATTATGGAAAAGATTTGTATGGGAAAAGAAATATCTCTGAATTGATAAATAAACTTTCTTTAATTAATGGAATTGAATGGATAAGAATTATGTATGCTTATCCATCACACTTTCCAGATGATTTAATTGAAACAATTTCATCGAATCCAAAAGTATGCAAATATATTGACCTTCCGCTTCAGCATATTTCGGATAATGTTCTAAAATCAATGAGAAGAGGAATAACTAAAAGAAGAACAATTGAATTGATTGAAAAACTTCGAACTAAAATTCCTGAGTTAACTCTTAGAACTACTTTTATAGTTGGTTATCCTTCAGAAACAGAAAAAGATTTTGAGGAACTTTGTAATTTTGTTCAAGATATAAAATTCGAAAGATTTGGAGTATTTACTTATTCAATGGAAGAAAACACTGAAAGTTATAAACTTGGCGACCCAATTCCACAGGAAGTTAAAGAAGAGCGCAAAGCAATATTAATGGAAATGCAAAAAGAAATTTCTTACAATAAAAATAAAGAATTAATTGGAAGAAAATTAAAAGTAATCATTGATGGCAAAGAAAATGAATATTACATAGCAAGAACTGAGCGAGATGCTCCGGAAGTTGATGGTGAAGTATATATACAAAAAAATCAAAATAATATTCAAACAGGTAGATTTTATAGTGCAGAAATTTATGATTGCAACGAGTATGATTTATTTGGTAAATTGAAGTGAAAGAAAGGATAATTAAAATGAACAAAATAATTTTATTAATGCTTTTGATTGGCGGCTGTTTGTATGCTCAGGTTGAATCTTCAGCTGGAGTAAGCCAGTTTAATACACAACAAGCATTCTTTGTTGATTTTGCTGATTATATCGACTCAACACCAGCCAAAACACGATTGGATGTGTTTGTTCAGGTTCCGTATTCGAGTATCCAGTTTGTTAAACAGAATAATAGCTTTAATGCAAGTTACAATTTGTCATTGATTTTCTACGATAAAGAGAAAAAAAATATATTATTCGAAAGAATCTGGAAAGAAAAAGTAACCACCGATGATTTTGAACATACAATTTCAAAAGATAATTTTAATCTTTCTTACAAAACATTTGATTTTGAACCCGGCGAATATTTTCTTACTTGCATACTCGAAGATCTTGATTCACACAACAGTTATTCAATGGATTATAAAATAAAAGTAAATTCTATTTCAGATTCACTTGGATTGAGTGATGTTATTTTTGTTAAAGATGTAGTTAAAGATTCCTCAGGAGAAAAAATTGTTCCAAATGTTTCTAAAACTGTAACTAATAAAACTAAAAACCTTCCTGTTTATTTTGAGATTTATTCGAATAAAGAAAGAGATGTAATTCTTGAATACATTCTTGAAGATTTGAGAAATAATTCCTGGGTTAAACAAACATCTCCACATAAAATTAAAACTGGCACAAATTCAATTTTCTATACTTTTGAGAATACTGAATTTAAACTTGGTGATTATAAATTCACAGTTAATTTGAAGGACATTGAGAATAATAACATTGCCTCAACAGAAAAAAAACTGTATTCAGTAATTACAGGGCTGCCTAAATCAATCGTTGATTTGGATAAAGCAATCGATCAGATGATTTATATTGCAAATCCCAATGAAATAGATTTTATTAAAGAAGGGAAGACTTATGAAGAAAGATTAGAACGTTTTCTTGCATTCTGGGAAAAAAGAAAACCAAATCCAAAGATGGATGAAAATCCAATTCTTAATGAATATTACAGAAGAGTTGAATATGCAAATAAGAATTTCAAAGGATGGGGACGCGAAGGCTGGCGCTCAGATATGGGAATGATTTATATAACATTTGGTCCGCCAAGTTATGTTGAACGTCATCCGCTTGAACCAAATTCAAGACCATACGAAATCTGGGATTATTATGAATTGAATCGTTCGTTTATTTTTGTTGACCAAACTGGATTTGGTGATTATAGATTAATTAACCCAGACTACAGCAGATGGCCTGGTTATAGACCATAATTAAATAAAATTTATCCATTATGATTCTTACTGTAACACTCAATCCATTACTTGAAAGAAGATTATTTTTCAATTCTGTTGAGTTAGGCAAAAACAACAGATGCATTGACGAAAAATATGCCGCCGGAGGAAAAGGAATTAATGTAAGCAGACAACTGAACTATCTTGGGATTCAAAATTCTGCTTTAACTTTTTTAGGCGGAAATAACGGAAAGATTTTAAGATCAATCTTAACAGAAGAAAAAATTAATTTTTCAATTCAATCAACGAAATCAGAAACGCGTATTGCAGATGTAATTATTGAAAATGATACAAAAAGAATAACAACATTTTTTGGAATTAATAGTAAAATCTCAAAAGAAGAAGCCGATGAATTCAAGAATAAACTTGAGAGAATGATACAAAATTGTTCTATCGCAGTATTTTCTGGAAGCTCTCCTTGTGAAGAAACAAATTCTATTTTTCAATTTGGAATTGAACTTGCAAATAAATACGATAAAATTTCAATTCTTGATACTTATGGAAGTCATCTCAATGATTGTTTGAATGCTGCTCCAACAGCAGTTCACAATAATATTTTTGAAGTAGAAGATTCTCTTTCAATCAAACTTAGAACTGATGAAGAAAAGATTAGCTATTTGAAAAATCTTTATGCAAAAGGGATTAAACTTGCATTTTTAACTGACGGCTCAAATTATTTCTTTGCTTCTAAATTTGATTTCATTTATAAAATTTCTTTTCCTTCAATTGAACCAGTTGATTCAACAGGAAGCGGTGATGCATTTACAGCTGGAATAGCTTATGGATTGGAAAATTCTCTAGTCTTTGATGAATTTGTTAAAATTGCTACTGCTCTTGGAATTGCAAATGCTTCTAAATTGGAAACTTGCAATGTAGAAAAACATGAATATGAAAAATATTTGTCCGATATTGTTGTGGAACCCGTAGGAAAGAAAATGAAAATTATCGATGATACACCAAAGTATTAGAATTCAGATTTTTCTTTTTTTAATTTTCTCTCAACTGACCTTTTCGCAAATTATAAATTCAATAGAAATTCACGGAAATAAAATCTTTTCTGAAAAAGAATATCTTAATTGGACAGGCATTACAAGAGGGAAAAATATTTTTGAGAGCATTAATGATTCAATTAAAAAAAATATTCTTTCTGCTCTTCAGGAACAAGGCTATTACAATGCTGATGCAGAAGTAATTTTGCAGAATGTTGATTCATCAAAAGTAAATTTGATTATTAATGTTTACGAAAACAAACCCACCTTTATATCGAACATCAAATATAATTGTGATTCTAAAGATTCATCATTTTTATCTAACATATTTTCACAATTATCAGAAAAAATTTTTTCAAAAGAACTTTTCGAAAATGCAATAAACAATGTTCTTGATTATTATGAAAATAACGGCTATCCATTTGCAGCCGTGAGAATAAACTCAATTTATTTTTATTCTGATTCTTCAAAAGAAAAAAATTATGCTGATATTTTTTTGAACATTGATAAAGGAATTAAAGGACTAATTAACCGAATCGAAATTTCAGGCAATGATAAAACCAAAGACAGAGTAATAATTCGAGAACTTGGTTTAAACATTGGTGAAGAATATAATCAAAAAAAAATTGATGAGATTCCCGCAAGGTTAAATAAGCTTAATTTTTTTGAAAAGGTAGAAACTCCAGCATATTTTATCAACACTAAAAATGAGGGTATTCTAAAGATAATTGTAAAAGAAAAAGTCACAAACAATTTTGATGGAATCATTGGTTATGTTCCTTCCAGTGGAAAAGAGAAAGGTTATTTTACCGGCTTTATCAATTTTGGTTTTAGAAATTTGTTTGGTACAGGAAGAACAGCTTTGATAAGGTGGCAGAGAGAAAATCAAACTACACAGGAACTTGAATTAAAATATTCTGAACCATGGATTTTTAGTTTCCCATTTAATTTATCGGGAAGCATGTTTCAGAGAATTCAGGATTCAACTTACATCCAGAGGAATTATGAAGCAGCACTTGAATATTTAGCATCTTCTGAAATTTCTGCTTCAATTATGATTAGTTCACAATTAACAATTCCTGTTGAAAGAAAAAACAAAGTTTTTACTGTGTTCAATTCTTCTTCAACAACCACGGGAGTGAATTTCAAAATTGATACGAGAGATGATTATTACTCGCCAAAGAAAGGAATCTTATTCAGCAATTCATACAAATTTACATTTAAGAAAGTAAATGGACCGGCAGAATTTATTTCTGAGAAAACTAAAACAGAATTAAATCTTCAACGATTAGAAATCGATTTTGAATTTTTTAAGGAGCTGCTTTCAAATCAGATTGCAGCATTAAAAGTTCATGTTCGACAGGTGAAAGGCTCGGATATCGAAATGAGTGATTTATATTTACTTGGGGGCACGAATTCATTAAGAGGCTATCGAGAAAAACAATTTTCTGGAACAAATATTTTATGGTCAAATCTGGAATACAGATTTTTGCTTTCAGCCAGAACTTATACATTTTTATTTTTAGATACTGGCTACATTTCGAGAGAAAATTATGCCGAAAATCTTTCCAGAGAATTTAAAATTGGCTATGGATTTGGATTGAATGTCGAAACAGGAATAGGAATTCTTGGAGTTAGTTTTGCACTTGCAAAAGGAGATTCATTTTCACAGGGCAAAATTCATTTTGGTTTAATAAGCGGATTTTAATTTTTCTTTTTATCAATATTTAATAAAAATATTAAATTGCTTCATGAAATTAATTTTATTTTTCAATGCATTATAATTCATTAAAAGTTTTTGATAACTCGTTTCTTACAAAAAAGATAAAATTAATTGCTGGGGTTGACGAAGCAGGCAGAGGTCCTATAGCGGGACCAGTGGTAGCTGCTGCTGTAATATTTGAAAAAAATGTTTATCATCCTCAGATTAATGATTCAAAAAAACTTACCGAGAATATGAGAGAAAATCTTTATGAGTGGATAATTCAAAATTGCATATGTTATGCGGTTAGTATTGTTAATCATGATGTGATTGATGAAATTAATATATTGCAGGCAACTCTTAGAGCAATGAAGACCGCAGTTGAAAAACTTGAAGTAAAACCTCACCTGATATTAATTGACGGCAATAAACCTTTTTCAGTAAATGATAAAAAAATAAAAACAATTGTTAGAGGAGATTCAAAATCTTTTTCAATTGCTGCAGCTTCTATTTTAGCAAAAGTTACACGAGACAGAATTATGAGAGAAGCTGCAATTAAATTTCCAAAATACTTGTGGGAAAAAAATAAAGGTTATCCTACTAAAGCACATATTGAAGCAATAAAAAATTATGGCATTACACCGCTTCATAGAAAATCTTTTTTGAAAAATATTATTTATGAAGAATAAAAGAAAAACAGGCAAAGAGGGCGAAGAACTCGCCTGTAAATTTATTTTAGAACTTGGTTACCAAATTTTGGAAAGAAATTATCAGTATGGTCATGGTGAAATTGATATAATTGCAAAAGACGGTGATACAATTGTTTTTATCGAAGTTAAATACAGAAAATCTCTTGAATACGGCAATCCTGAAGATTCTATAACAAAGAATAAAAAGCATCAAATCAGAAAAACGGCAGAGGCTTATATTTATGAAAATAATATTTATGAACAAACTTGCAGAATTGATGTGATATCAATTTTACATCTGCCAAACCAAAAACCAATTATAAATCATTACATAAATGCGATTTAGTTTTAGGAATTAAATAGTTTTATTTGATAAATTGCAGTTGACTTTGAGGGGGAAAAATATTTTGCAATAAAAATCACAATCACAATATGAGGGATATAATTATGGGCACATCAAAATTATTCTTTGTTTTTTTATTTTCAATTATATTTTTCACTGAATCATTCGGTCAGAGTCCACTTAAAAGAAATGTGTACACTTTTGGAGGTTCAGTTAGTTTAAGTTATCAAAACAATAAATTTGAGGTTTCTACAGATAAAACATTTAGTATATTGGTTTCTCCATCTTTTGGATATTTTATTACTGATAATATTATGGTTTTAGGAAAGCTTGGCTTTTCTTATTATGAATCTAAATATGAAGATAATGAACATATAGACAAATATTACTGGAGAGATTATTCACTCGGCTCTTCTTTTCGTTACTATTTTAATGCTGAAAAATTTATACCATTTCTTGGGGCAGGAGTTGGTTATACGAAATATACTTATGGTTATAGTACGGAAATATTTTTTACTGGTGGAATGAACCATTTTCTAAGCAAGCAGATTGCTTTAGAACCTTTTGTTTCATATTCAATTTTATTGACTGACAATGTAAAAAGAAGTACATATTATTTGAGATTTGGTGCCGGCATAGTTTATTATTTTACAGATTAAATTTATTCGGGGGTGAACAATTAAATATTTGTTCACCCCGCTTTGTTTATAAAAGTTGATATTTAATTCCAGCACTAATCCATCTTCCGGGCAGTGGAAGTCCTGCAAAATCAGAGTATTCTTTGTTGAATAAATTTGTTGCACGAATAAAAATATAGAACTTGTTGAACTGAGTACTGATTTGTGAATCAACAATTAAATAAGCATCAAAATTGATTCTCTTTTCGTATCTAAAAAACCAATTCTGATCAAATCCAAAAGGAAGTTCATGATTTACACTTAACAATAATTGATGCTGTAAATAATCAAGAAGATATTTTGATTCATATTTCCCAGTCGAGCGATTCATTGTTAAGTAAGTATAATTAATTTCTGCTTTTTTAATAGGTATTCGGTAATCAATTTTTTGCGGCATAAACTGGAAATTAATTTCTGTTCCATAAGTTTTAACATTGGCTATGTTTTCAACTTTCCATGGTTCATCTTTCGAAATTCTTCCCCAATCAATAATATTCTTTCCATCTTTTATGAAGAAACTAAGTTCTGTCAAAAAGATTTTTTGAAAAGCAGAAAATCCAATTTCATAATTTGTTGTTTCTTCATGTTTCAAATTCGGGTTGCCCATGTTTGCTGGACTAGTGTAGTAAAGTTCTGTGAATGTTGGTATTCGGAAAGCTTTGCCGTAAGATGCAAATACTTTAGACAAGTTTGAAATTTTATAAGAAATATCTGCTCCCTGCCAAACTTTCCAGCCGATGTTTGAATAATTGTAAATAAATAATCCTGCAGATGCCGTAATATTTTTGTATGAATCAATTAAATGTTCAATAAAAAATCCTCCTTTGCTTCTTTGATGTGAACCAAGATTCGAACTTTTTATTTCATCTTTTGTCAATTCGCTTCCAAGGCTTGTTATTCCAAGTGAAGATTTCATTGATGCTTGAATTTCTAATCCATATGAATAAGTTTTATGAATGTTGTGATACCAATCAGGTCGTGTTTTGTCGAGTATGTAATCATCATCATTTCTGCGCCAGAAAATTTTGGGGGATATATTAATTTTATTATTGCCGAGTTCTGCAGAAGAGCTAAATATTTTTGTTGTTGTATGTTCCCATTGATTTGGGAATCGATCTGAATAAAAATTATATGCACCAAATTTTTTATCAACATAGCCGAAGAAAAGATTAAACAAGTTTTTATCGATTGTGAAATTTTGTCCAATTGAAAATGTTGTTATATCAAAATTTGTGTTTTCTCTGTAACCATTAGATTTCTTTTTGGAAAAAGTAAAATTATTTCCTGTTATGCTTACTGGATAAGAAGCAGATAAATTTAAGTCATACAATCCATGTTCACCGCCAAGCATAGATATATTAAAATTTTTTTCCTTAGATTTTTTTGTGATTATATTAATTGCTCCTCCAAATGCATTTGCACCAAAGGTTCTTGAACCCTGACCTTTTAACACTTCAATTCTTTCTACATTTTCAAGTGATATTGGCAAATTCAAATTATGATGACCTGTCTGTGGGTCAATTATTTTTATTCCATCAATCATGATTAGTGTTTGTTCGAATGTGCCGCCTCTAATTCCTGCATCTGCCTGAATTCCTTCTATCCCGCGCACTTTTAAGTCAAGTGCATTAACATATTGAAGTAAATCTTGAATATTATTAACCGGTAGATTTTTTATATCCTCATAATTTAAAATTGTGACCACACGTGTTAATCTTGAATATTCAATTGGAGTTCTGTTCGAAGTTACAACAACATCATCTAATTTGTATTCTTTTTCCTGAGATATTATGATTGTTTGATTTATAATTAAATACAGTATAATCAGAATAATAAATTTTTTCATAAATCCTCCTTTATTAAAAATTACAAAGAATGAAAAATGATGAAATTGATAAATTGATTTTGAGTAAATAAGGCTGGTTGCTGTCAACTTCTGAAAATTTTATTATCCCGCTTGGGTCATGCTTTTGGCATGTTGGGATAAATGATATGACAGAAATTTTCAGAAGCGCGGAATGTAAATGCAGAATTAAAAGAACAATTAAAGACTTATTAAATCATTGTAAATAATAAATGCCATCAATAAAAGTAGAATTATAAATCCTGCATTTTGAATTGCAATTTTAACCTTAAGTGGAAGTTCTCTTCTGAAAATTCCTTCAAGAAAAATTATAATGAAATGTCCTCCATCAAGTGCAGGGAATGGAAGTATGTTAATTATTGCAAGACTCAAGCTGAGCATTGCAAGAAAATAGAGAAATGATATTGTTCCAGAATCTGCTGACTTAGCTGCATATTGAGCAATTTTAACTGGTCCGCCAAATGCTTGATTGAATGGAATTTTTCCAGTAATTACTTTTTTAAGCATTCCAAAAGTAAGCATAGTATAATTGCCAATGTTAGCAACACTATGTGTAAATGCAGAGAGTATGCCATAAGTTTTATATTCAAATTCGCCCGTGTAAGCATCACTTACAGCAATTCCAATTTTTCCTTCGATGCCGGGGTTAACAGTTGTTTTTAGCGTATCATTATTTCTAAGAAATACAATTTCTAAATTTTTTTCTTTGTTTGAAGAGATAATTTGAACTACATGTTCGCGGTCTTGAACTTTAATTCCATCAATAGAAATAAAAATGTCACCTGGTTTAATTCCAGCTTCCTCTGCAGGTGAATTTTTCATCACATCCTGAATGTATGGCTGAGTGGGATATGGAAAAATGAAAAATCCATTTTGTGCATTTTCTGTTACAGATTTGCTTGAAAAATTGAATGCAACAGTATCATTGTTTCTTAATACTTTAACATAAATGTTTTGAATTCCGGGATTAAAAATGTTTTCAACTACATCATCCCAGTTTTTTACTGGTTTATTATTTATTGAAATTATTTTATCGTAAGATTGAAATCCAATTTTCTCTGCAATGCTTCCTTTTTCAATTTTGCTGATTGTTGTTGTCTTAAATACTTGTTTTCCGATGAAATAATTTATTCCCCAGAAAATTGCAAGTGTGAGAATTAAATTCATTATAACGCCGGCACTTATAACAAAGAGCTTTTGAACAGTTGACTTGGACCTGAATTCATAAGGCTGCGGTTCACTTTGAATAAATTTTGTATCAAGACTTTCATCAATCATACCGGCAATTTTAACATAACCGCCGAGAGGGAAAAGACAAATTCTGTAATCAGTATTTCCTTGTCCATCCCAATCAGCTGGTAAATCACCAAAAGTAAATCCATTTAATTTATTCCAGCCGAATAATCGTTTACCAAAACCAATAGCAAAAATATCAACACGCATTTTAGATAATTTTGCAGCTGCAAAATGACCGAACTCATGAATGAAAACAAGAATTGCAATTGTTATGATAAAATAAATTATATAATCCATTATGTTTTTCTCTTAATTATATTTTTTATTTAAGAACTCTCTTGTTTTAAAATCTATTTCAAAAATATTTTCTAATGTTGCTTTACTGTGATTATTAATTGTATCAAGTGCTTCCTTAATTAAATCTGGAATCTGGGAAAATTTAATTTTTCCTGTTAAAAATTTTTCTACTGCAACTTCGTTGGCTGCATTCAGAATACATGGAGCAGTTCCGCCTTCTTCAATTACATCGTAAGCTAACTTTAGACATACAAATTTATCAAAATCTGGTTCAAAAAATGTAAGTTGACCAATCTTTTTTATATCAGTTAAAACATGTGAATAATTGAATCTTTTTGGATAAGAAAGTGCATAAAGAATTGGAAGTTTCATATCAGGAAGACTGAGCTGTGCTTTAATTGAGCCATCCTTGAATTCAACCATTGAATGAATTATTGATTGAGGATGAATGGCTACATCAATTTGGTTTTTCGTAAGCCCAAACAGCCAGAATGCTTCAATTACTTCAAGACCTTTGTTCATCATTGTTGCTGAATCAATTGTAATTTT
Source organism: Melioribacteraceae bacterium (assembly GCA_037481715.1). Lineage (GTDB taxonomy): Bacteria > Bacteroidota > Ignavibacteria > Ignavibacteriales > Melioribacteraceae > Rosettibacter. Next base: position 109,496 of record JBBFLD010000006.1, on the reverse strand, counting down.
GTTCCCCATTTTCCAATTGGGATGACTCAATGCTTCCTCTATTGTTACATTTGAAAATTCTTCTTTGCTCTTATTTAAAAATGGACCACCAGAAGCTGTTAAAATAATTTTGCTTATATCTTTCTTTTCTTCTCCTTTCAAACATTGAAAAATTGCACTATGTTCAGAATCAACAGGAATTATTTCTGAATCATATTCATTAGAAAGTTGAATGATAATTTCTCCTGCTACAACAAGTGTTTCTTTATTGGCAAGAGCAATTCTCTTGCTTTTTTTAATTGCTTCAATTGTTGGTTTTAGTCCTGCAAAGCCTACAATTGCCGAAAGAAGAATGTCATAATCTTCATATTTTGTTATTTCCAAAAGTCCTTCTTCGCCTTCAATTATTCTGCATTTGTTTCCTGTGCGTTTTTTTAGTTCTCTTGCTTTTTCTTTGTTTTTAACAACTACAGAGGAAGGATTAAATTCATTAATTTGTTCTTCAAGTAAATCAATATTGTCGTTGACAGTTAAGCCTGCAACAGAAAATTCATCCTTGAAATTTCTTATGATTTCAAGTGCATTCTTTCCAATAGAACCAGTAGAACCCAGTATTAATATTTTTTTCATGATTTAATTAAGAAATCTATGAGTTATTGCAAGTAAGAAATTTATTATCACAATTAAATTTATTATTCCATTAAGCCTAAAAATTTTTTTAAGATAATTATAACCATCTTCGTTTACAGGATTATTGCTGTTCAGATTTTCTCCAATAGCAGCTCTTAATTTTTTTGCTGAAGGAATTATATAAAGAAAAATTATTAAAAGCAGAATTACCATCAGAATTTGTTTTGTTGTAAGCCAGTGATTTGAAGTCATTTGAAAAAATGTGTAAGCAGGATTTATTAGAACAAGAATAATTCCTGTAATTAAAATTCCAGTTGCACCTATAATTCCAGTAAGATTTGAAAGCTTAAGATAGAGGCTAATTAAATTTTTTTCGCATGATAAACCCTTATTTTGAGTAATATTTGATTTCAAATATATATCTGAGATGAAACCGATAATCCATCCACCTGCAAAAATTATATGCAGAGTTAATATAGTTGGATAAAATTCCATTGAGGTTCCTTTCATTTTGTTCTCTTAAATATAAAAAAAGATGACGAGATTATTCATACCTTTAGTTAAACCTTGATGCTATTAAAGTGAAATGGATTAATCTCTGTATGGTCTATTAAGCCATTGGTCAATTGTCAATTTTAAGAAATGAATATTGATCGGTTTGGCAATGTAATCATTCATTCCTGCTGCAAGACATTTTTCTCTGTCTTTCATGCTTGAATGAGCAGTTACTGCAATGATTGGAATCTTACCAATATCTCCTGGAATCTCTCGTATTTTTTTTGTTGCAGTAATTCCATCCATATCTGTCATTTCGATATCCATCAATACCAAATCAAATTGACCTGTTTTTACAGCTTCAATTGCATCATTACCATTCGAGACAGCTTCTACATCATAACCAACTTCGCGTAAAATTTTGCTTTCCAAGTTTTGACTTATTGGATTATCTTCAACAAGAAGTAATTTTTTTCTTGATTGCTTTTCTTCCTGAGGTTTTTCGGCTTGTTCAACCTGTTTTTCTGATTCGGGTTTTTGAGAAATTTCCAAAACCTGCTCTTCAATTTTTTCAACTGGCTGAAGCTTAAAAAATGCATTGAAATAAAATTTACTTCCTATTCCAAGTTTGCTTTCTACTCTAATATCGCCGCCCATTAGTTTTACAAATTCTTTTGCAATTACTAAACCTAAACCAGAACCTTCTTTTCTATCTCTTTTACTTTTTACCTGAACAAATGGTTCAAACAATAATGGAATTTTGTCTTCAGGAATTCCGTGTCCTGTATCTTCTACAGAAGTTAAAATTTCTACAGTGTTAATCGTTCTAGATTTTTGTTTTACAGTTATTTTAACCCTTCCTTCATCAGTGAACTTTACTGCGTTTCCTACAAGATTTAAAACTATTTGTCTGTATCTTGTAGGGTCTCCATAAATTTTTTCTGGAATTTCAGGGTCTACTTCCTCTTCAAGTTCAATTCCTTTTTGACGTGCAGTTTGTCCCATAATCGAATAGACTTTATGAATTTCGTCCCTGATATCAAACTCAACAATATCCAGTTCCATCTTGCCGGCTTCTATCTTGGATATATCAAGAATGTTATTAATTATGTCAAGCAATGATTCTGCAGCAAGTCTTGCATCTCTTGCAAAAGCTTTTAATTCTTCTTTGCTTTCGAATAAATCATTTTCAATTAATGTTAAGAAGCCCATTACAGAATTCATTGGGGTTCGAACTTCGTGACTCATATTTGCAAGAAATTTTGTCTTGTAGCTGCTTTCCTGCTGAGCTTTTTGTGCAGCTAAGTCAGATTTTAATTTTTCCTGTCTTAATGCTTCGAGTGCTTTTTGTCTTTCATTTTCAGCTTGAACCTGTTGAGTAATATCTTGAATGCTGCCTTCGTAATATGTAACATCCTCTTCTTCATCATAACTGATTCTGATATTAATTCGAACTGTAATTTCAGAACCATCTTTTTTCAGGAATTGAACTCTGTAGTTTCGAACTTTTCCCTGCTTTTCCAATAATTTATGAAGCAGGTCCCAATCGGCTTTTCTCTTAAATAAATTATCAATGAAATTTAATTTGTAAAGATCGTCATCGCTTGAATAACCAAGAATTTTTACAAATGCTGGATTAACTGCAGTAAATTTTCCTGTGGGAAGAATTTGAAAAACTCCTTCGGTTGAATTTTCAAAAATGTTTCTGAATTTTCTTTCAGACAATGCAACTTCATAGCTCTTTAGAAGTGCTTCGTGTCTTAATCTATAATTGATATAACTTGCAACAATTGCCATTACACTTATTATTATAACCAGAATAATTGATTCAAGCATATTTGGAATTGAAGTAATAGAAGGATTGCTGAACAATATTGAAGCAACAAAAACAATGTTATAATAAATTGCTACAATTATCTGGTCTTTAACTTCCCAGCTTAAAAACAATGCAGCAGTAAAAATTATTAAACTGATTATATGAGAATTAAAAACAAGCGTTTGAGGTTCAAGATAAATCATTACTCCAAATGAAATAACAATTGAGAGCAATAAAATATGAACTAAAACAGATGGATGATTTTTACCCAATTTTGTATTTGATAATGCCAAAAGAATAAAAGCTATTAAAACCGATGCTACACGAGAAATATAAAGTTGTATGCTGTGTTGTGTAAAATAAATGACTTCGAATATTAAAGCGACAATTCCAGCTGAAGCTGTAAAAGTGGCTAACGACCTGAAAGGAGGCAGTAATTGTTTTTTATTTTCTTCTTTGATGAACTCTCGAACTTTTAATTCAAGAGTTTTTGACGACGGTCGTGTTGTAATCGATTTACCCACTTATTTTATTTCAAAATGAACTTTTTCTAAATTTTTTAAGTAAGTTTAATTACAATGTTCTTAGATTTTTTTAAGTAATTATGAACTTTCAGATATAAAATATTTTATTCTGCAGACAATTTAATAAATAAATAAAATTCAACCAAAAAATTGAAATGTAATTTCAAAAGATTATAAATGTGAATTAATGAGCAATTTCTTTTATCAAATAGACCTGAGCATATTTTATTTTATTAATCATTCACTTTCAAATCCTTTGTTTGATAAGTTTTTTGTTTTTATAACCGATGTTAAAAATTGGTTTATAACTTATTTAGTGTTGTATTTAATTCTTATAATAAAAGGAGGAAGAAGAGGCAGAATTTCTGCTTTAATTCTTATATTCTTGATTGTGGCTTCTGACCAGTTGAGCAGTGTAGTTCTAAAAAATTTAATCGGCAGAATTAGACCATGTAATGTTTTGAATGATGTTAATCTGCTTGTTGGATGCACAAATTCATTTTCTTTCCCTTCGTCTCATGCTGTTAATAATTTTGCAGCTGCAGTTTTTTTCAGTAAACTTTTTCCAAAATATAAATGGATTTTGCTTATCGTTGCTTTTTTAGTTGCTTTATCAAGACCTTATGTTGGAGTTCATTATCCATCTGATATTTTAGGCGGGGCAATAATTGGTTCGCTGCTTGGTATTCTTTTTTCTTATCTTGTTATATTTATCGAAAAGTTTTTTAATGAAAAAATAAAAAAGGGTAAAAGCAGCTATGAAAACTAAACTTCAAATTGCCAAAAACTGGCTGCCAAGATATACAGGAACCAAAATAGATGAATTTGGTGATTATCTGCTTTTAACAAATTTTTATAATTACATAATAAAATTTGCAGAAAGATTTAATTGTGATATAAAAGGAATTGGCAGACCAATGCAAACAGCAACAAATAATAATGGTCTTACAATTGTAAATTTTGGAATTGGTTCGGCTAATGCTGCTACAATTATGGATTTGCTTGTTGCAAGAAATCCTAAAGGGGTTTTATTCTTAGGGAAATGCGGCGGTTTGAAACGTTCAACTGAAATTGGAAATTTTATTCTTCCAATTGCTGCAATAAGAGGCGAAGGAACAAGCAATGATTATTTGCCTCCTGAAGTTCCAGCACTGCCATCATTCAAACTGCATAAATTTGTATCTGATAAAATCGTTGCTCGAAATATGGAATATCGAACAGGTGTGGTTTATACAACAAACAGAAGATTATGGGAGTGGGATGAAAATTTCAAGCAGTATCTAAAAAGAATTGGCGTAATTGGAATCGATATGGAAACGGCAACTTTATTTATTGTTGGTTATGCAAATCAAATTGCTCGCGGTGCTTTATTGCTCGTTTCTGATTTGCCAATGTTCCCTGAAGGAATTAAAACAGAAGAATCTGATAAACTTGTTACACAGCTTTATACCGATGTTCATCTTGATATCGGAATTGAAGCAATGACAGAAATAGGTGCCAAAGGAGAACAGATAAAACATTTTACTTTCTAAAAGAAACATTCACTATTTTAGAATGTTCAATCAATGAAAATAAAAGAGGAAATCCATGAAAAAATTTTTGTTTATAATTTTTGTATCCATGCTGATTCTGAGTTATACTTCAATTTATGCTCAAAACTCAGAGGAGAAAATAATTAAAGAAACACTCACAAAACTTTTGAATTACAGCAAAGAAAAATCATTTGAAAAAGCTGCAGGTATAATTGCATACACTGGGGAAGACAAAAGCAGGGAATATAAAACCTCGTTCGATGCTTCTAACAAAGATGAATTGAATCAAGTAAAAAGAATTTGCAAAAAAATTTCTGCACTTTTAGATATTAGTTCCAGTTACGAAGTTGGTAAAGTTACAGTTTCAAAAGAAAATAATATTGATGTATATAATGCAGAAGTTACATTTATAAGCGGCGAAGAAAAATTAAAAACAAATTTCAAATTTGTTAAAGTTGATAACGGTTACTTGTTGATCAGCATAAATTAATGGATAGATATTTTTTTTGACCGATTTCTCAAACTATCAATGCTAAGACTGCAAACAAATCAATTACAATTAGCATTAAACTTACTTCTTCTTTTTTGCCTGTAAAAATTTTTATTAATGTCCACGAAATAAAACTCCATATAATCCCTTGAGTGATTGAATTAGTCAGCGGGATTAAAATCATTCCAAGAAATGCAGGTATTGAATCATCAAAATTATTCCAATTAATTTTAATGATTGGTTTCATCATAAATACACCGACAAGAATTAATGCTGGTGCAGTTGCTATAGGCGGGACTATTGAAATTAATGGAGAGAAGAACATAAACGGCAGAAATAAAATGCCGGCAACAATAGCAGTCAATCCCGTTTTTCCTCCTTCTTCTACACCTGCTGCAGATTCAATGTAGCTCGTTCCAGAACTTGTTCCAAGTAATCCAGAAATAGTAGTAGAGAATGCATCTGCAATCAATGATTCTTTTATTCTTAATGGCTCCCCGTTTTCATCAAGCAAATTGCCTGCTTCTGCAACACCAATAAAAGTTGCAATCGAATCAAACATATCTGTAAATAAAAAAGCAAAAATAACTGGGAACAAAGAAAATTTTAATGAACCAATTAAATCAAGTTTTAGAAAAAGACTGAAATCAGGATTAGCAAATAAACCTTTCCATGCAATTAAAGTTGATGTACCAAAACTTGCATAAGCATCGCCATAAATTCTTCCAATTGGAATGGATAAAATAGTTGTAATAAATATTCCTAATATCAAAGCTCCCTTAATTTTTTTAACCACTAAAATGGAAGTTAAAATTAAGCCGACAAGAAAAGTAATCACTGCAGCATCAATCTTGCCGATTCCAAGTAGAGTGGCAGGATTGCTTACAATAAATTTAGCATTAACAAAACCAATGAATGTGATAAATAATCCTATGCCTGCTGAAATACCAAATCTAATTTGTTTTGGAATTGATTTTAAAATTAACGTTCTTATGTTCAAAATAGATAGAATCAAAAAAATTATGCCTGACCAGAAAACAGTTCCAAGTGCAACTTCCCACTTGACACCCATTCCTAAAACAACTGAATAAGCAAAAAAAGCATTTATTCCCATCCCAGGAGCAATTAAAATTGGATTCCTTGCATAAATTCCCATCATTATGCTGCTGAATGCACTGACTAAAATTGTAGCCGTAAGAACACCTTCGAAAGGCATACCTGCCTGTGAAAGTATAGAAGGATTTACAACAATAATATACATTGAAGCCAAAAATGTAGTTAAGCCAGCTATTACTTCTGTCTTTAAATCAGTATTATATTTTTCGAACTGGAAATATTCCTTAATCATTTTATCACTTCCTAAGAATTATAAATTCAATAAGAAAAGAAAAAAAATAAATTGCAAGAAAATATTTTCTCTTAAAATAGAATTCAACAATCCAAATCATTTAAAAAGTCTGTTAAGATTCTAATAAAAATAATAATTCGGCTATATTTATCTTTTTTATTATTTTTATATGTGTAATTAGAAAAATAACAGGTTATGAACAGCGAAGACTTAAAAGGCAATATATTGAATTCAATAGCTGATGGCATTTTTACTGTTGATGAAAATTTCAGAATTAATTTTTTTAATAAATCCGCTGAAAAGATTACAGGTTTCAGCAGTCAAGATGTAATTGGTAAATTCTGCAAAAATATTTTTCAGTCAGATTTATGTTATGGAAATTGCCCAATTGCAAGAGCATTAAAATCAGGCGAAAATATATTTGACTTAAGAACAAAGCTTAGAACAAAAAATAACTCAATTAAATTTGTAAGACTGAGTGCATCTGTAATTAAAAACGGTAATGGAGAAATATTAGGTGGAGTAATTTCTTTTAGAGATATTTCTTCATACATAAATGAAAAAGAGAATACAAAAACTGATGAGCACTTTTATGGAATTGTAGGTAACACTCGAGCAATGGTGAATATCTTTAATTTAATTCATGAAATTGCTTATACAGATGCAAATGTTTTGATACAGGGAGAAACAGGGACAGGGAAAGAAATGATTGCAGATGCAATTCAGATGACAAGCAAAAGAAAGAATGAAAAATACATTAAAGTCAATTGTGCAGTTCTGCCTCCTGCTTTGCTTGCAAGTGAACTCTTTGGTCATGCAAAAGGTGCATTTACTGATGCAGTCAAAGACCGTATCGGAAGATTTGAACTTGCAGATAAAGGAACAATCTTTCTTGATGAAATTGCTGAAATGCCTCTTCAAACTCAAGCTCAATTATTAAGAGTAATTCAAAATGGAACCTTTGAAAGATTAGGAGAATCTATTACGCGACATGTTGATGTAAGAATTATTGCAGCAACAAATGTTAAGATTAAAGATGCAATAGCAGAAGGAAAATTTAGAGAAGATCTTTATTATAGACTAAATGTTATTCCAATTGAACTGCCTCCACTAAGAGAGCGAAAAGAAGACATTCCTTATCTCATAAAATACTTTATAAAAAAATATAATTTAATTTATCAAAAAGATATTCTTGATATAGATAAATCTGCACTCGAGATTTTAATGAATTATAATTGGCCGGGAAATATAAGAGAACTTGAAAATGCAATTGAGTATGCTGTTATAAGAACTAAAAATGAGCACTTGCTTACTCCATGCTGTCTTCCTGAACAAATAAGAAATTATACCTCTAATGATATATGTGTTGAAAAACTATTGAGGACAAAGAAAATTAATACCACGGAATTAATCCGCTTGCTCGAAACATATAAATGGAATAAATCAAAGGTAGCAGAAATTTTAGGTGTTAACCGCTCTACTCTATGGCGCTGGCTTAAGGAAATCAGACAAAATTAATGTTGCATTTGCAACAGATTAGTTGATTATCGTAACTTTTTTTAATTAAATAAATTATAAGAATTTTGTTGCATAATTGCGCAACAGAATACTTACCTCAGAACATTTCTAAAAAATTTCCTTCAAAAAAGAAATAAAAACTCAACCGAAATTTGTTGTTTCTCTGGCAATAATTTTGCTTTTGATATAAGCATGAATATAATGTTAGGAAATTATCATTTTCTTACAAGAGATTATCCTTCTGCAATAGAAGAGCTGGAAAATTATTTGTCATTAAATCCAGCTGACAAGCGTGTTAAGAAGAAATTAATAATATGTTATACACAAGTAAACGAACTTGAAAAAGCAATGAATTTATTTTATTCGCTGATAGAAGAAGATATTGATTTCATAATAAACACAAATCCAGAACTTGAAGATTGCCCGTGTCCAGATTTAGTAGAAAAGTTAGAGAAGGAAAAACCCGAACATTTAAGTGATTATGATTTGTATTTAGTACTTGGAATTCTTTGGCTTTATTGTAATAAAGAAAAGTCACTTCAGTATTTTGAAAGAGCCTTCAACTTGAATTCTGCAGACAAAAGAATTCCCATCATTATTGATAAAATAAAATCAAGATTAATGTCGAACTAAAAAGGAGAAATGAATATGTCAAAAGAAATTACAAGAAAAGAATTTTTAACTAATACCTCTAAATATGCAGTTGGAGCTGTTGCAGGAGTAATTGGATTAAATGCACTTGCTGGAGGTAAAATATTAGCAAGTCCAAAAGATTACACATGGCCCTGGCCCTATCAGCCATTAGACCCTGAAGATGTTAGAATAAGAGCTCATCATTTATACTGGAATGATAAAGATTGTGCCTCTGGAGTTTTTGGTGCTTTTGTAGAAGCATTGAGAGAGAAAGTCGGTGAACCATGGACAGCTATGCCAATTGAAGTAATGTTGTTTGGAAGAGGTGGTGGAAATGGCTGGGGAACTCTTTGTGGTGCAGTAAATGGAGCAGCAGCAATAATTAGTCTTGTTACATCAAAAGCTGATTCAGGTAAATTAATTAATGAAATCTGGGGCTGGGCTTCTTCTGAAGCTTTACCTTCTAATGCTGCAAATCAAGCTGCTGTGGATGGTAAATACATCGACAAAAAATATAATGATGTGCTTCCTCAAAGTGTAAGTGGTAGTGTTTTATGCCATGCTTCTGTTTCTCAATGGTGTAATATTGCTAAAAAGAAAGTAAGTGATACAGAAAGAAAAGAAAGATGTGCAAGACTTGCTGGAGATATTGCAGCAAAGACAGCAGAAATATTAAATGCATTCTTTGCTCAAACATTTACTTCGACTTATGTTACACATCCTTATGTAACACAATGTCAAGGATGCCATGGACCTGCTGCATTTAACAATGTTATGACACAAATGAACTGTGAACCATGTCATGGCAATCCTCACAATGTATCAGGCTTAGTCGAAGCAAGCGGCGAAATTCCAAGTGATTTCCATCTCGAACAAAATTATCCTAATCCATTCAACCCATCTACAAAAATTCAATTTTCAGTTCCAAGAACAGAAAAAGTATCAATCATAGTTTATGATTTGATGGGTCGAGAAGTAAAAAGACTTGTAGACTATGACATATTAAATCCAGGCAAATATACAGTTGAATGGAACGGAACAGATAATTCAGGCAATCGAGTATCAAGCGGAATTTACTTTGCACGAATGACCGCAGGTCAATATCAATTTACAAGAAAAATGAATTTATTGAAATAATTGTTGAATAATTTCAAAGCAGTTCATCTAGTTTCAATTTGTTCAGAATAGGTGAACTGCTTTTTTTATGAAGGATATAAAAAATAGCGGATTTCTCAAAATTAACTTAATGATCGTTAGAGCTCCTAATTATAGAATATAAATATTACTTTAATTAATGCATACATCATGAATTAACTACATCTAGCCAAGTTAAAGTAAAGATGTTTTTAGAAATTATTTTATTTTCAATTCACTAGCGTTTTTAAGATCCATTAAATTTGTTAAGATACTTTTATCAAGATTTTTTTGAAAATAGCTCTTAAATAGCTTTGGAAATACACCTTGTAGGCTTTCTTCTACAATAACTATTGTTCTGTTATTATCTTTTATTAAAGTCCAATTATGAATAGCACTTGCACCAAGTGTACTGCCAGTCCATCCAAAATTTACATTTGGTTCTGATGTGTGTATTTTAGACTTGAATGAAAGTCCTCCGGCTTTCCAATTAAATTTTGTGCCTTCTTCAATATTACCTAAAACTTCTGTTTCTGAAACAGATTTTTGCCATTTGGGCCAATCTTTTATGTTTGTAAGTATATTCCAGACTGTGTCAATTGGCGCTAATATTTCAATTTGACCCTTTGATATCACTGGAGCATTAGTGTTTATAGGAATATTCATTTTCTCTTTTCTCGTTTGATTTATGATGTATTTATTAAAAGAATAATTTTCGTAGAAAAAAAATAAAGTAATGATTAATACAAGCATGATGAAAATATATAGTATTATTTTCATAGAGATTTCATTTATAAATTTATTGTAGTTTTTTTATTTCAAAATTATTTATTAAGTGTTTCTGTGTAATTAGCAAATTAGATGGTTCCTTGATAAAGTTTATACAAATCAAAACATAGTAAATAAACTAATAGTTCAGACACAGCAAAAACTTAGAATTTCAGAATCAATCAGTTATTTTAGATTAGGTTTGTTATTATAAAACACTAAGGATGTAATGAGCAATACTAATAATCCTTAATAAAAACTAGTCTCATATTCATCATAAATTTTTTTTACATACGCTTCACATACGCTAATTTCTCGAGTGTTACTTATCAAACTTTCAAATGATATTTGTGTATTGGTTGTATATTTTATCAGCCACTAATGCACGAATGAATTCGTTATTGATTTGTGAATTCGAGGTAAAATTTTTGTAAACAACTAAAACATAAGTATTCGTGGCTAATATTTTTTTAATAATGATTCCTTATACTTAAAACACAAATAAATAGCTTAAGGTAATAGAAATTATATGAAATAAAAATTTAGAAAAATTATGAACCAAATTAAAAATGCCGGGAGTGTTTTAAAAAATTACTGCATTAAAAAAAGGGAAGACCTAAATTTAGAAAATATTCTGGATGGAGAACGATTGATGCTTGAAGAGCAAGATTTAGATAATCATCTTGGCAGAATTTGTTTTAAGAAAAATTTTGGATTAAAGAAATCTGATATAAACATTAATGTAATTATAAGTTATTCTTAATAATATTTTGTAAGAATTGTTCGATAAATTAAAAGTAGTATATTAAATAAAAAGCAGCATGTTAAAAATTAATGAACAGAATTTTAGGGAATTTCTATTATTGCTGTAATTTTATTGATTGAAAAAGTAATAAGTATTACGATTAAGTTAAGCCTTATTATTTTATGATAATCAGAAATTGTTTTATTTCTGATCTCCATATTTCCACCAGTCTATTGTCAATAAATAACCACCCAAGAATGTAGTAAAAATGCATAAATAACTCAGAATATTCAAGCTCTTTTTGATTTCTTCTCCAGCCATTCCAGAATAAATTGCAGGAATAGAACAGGGAAAATATTGCCCTAATCCGAGGTAAGGCATAAAATTAGACAGCAATAATACAACTATTAAAAAACCGAGTGGTACCATATATCCTCGTGCCCACAAAGAAAAAAACGAGATAGGGGTTCCAAGTATTATTACCATACTTACTATTAAAAAATATTTATTGATAATTGATAATATAGCACTATAATCCCAACCTGGTGATTTTAAAATCAGTCCTACAAGAAAACTAATAATCAAATCTGAAACAGTAAGCATAAAACATAATAAAAGATATACAATATACTTGGAGTTCAGAATAATATATCGTGAAATTAGATTGTATCGATAATTTATATTATCCTGAACTATTCAAAAACACATAAATAACTCCAAAAATTAATCAAGCGGTCTAATAAAACGCATCAATTCTCTATCGTGATTATATACAATTTTGCATTCTTTGTCGAAAATCATAGTTGCACCTTCTTCAACAGTGTACTTTTTCCACTTGGGTAATTTTCCTTTAACATTAGGATTTCCTGTCTTAGCAAAATTTATCCATGCTGAACTCATTTTGTCGGCTAATTCCCAAGCTTCCTTAACGTTGCCTGTCCAGTCTGGTCTCAAATCAACATTATAGAACGCCAAAGGAATGTCTAAACCATGAAAAGAACCTTTCGATGCATTATCTACAGGACTCTTCCATGTTAATAAATATACATATATTGGAGCATTTGATTGTTTGACTCTTGCATCGGCAGTTCTTATAGTATAAGGTCTAAAAACAGTATCGATTGAAAGGAGATCTTGCGGAGTAAAATAGGGATATGCCTTTGCGAATAGTTTTACGAATTGATCGGTTTTGTCTCCGTATTTTTTTGCTAATCTTTCTTTCGCCTGTTCCATAGTAAGATTTTTTTCGGCATATGCAGTAGCTATTAGCTCGTTTAATGTAGTTCCCATCATAAGTGGTATATCTTTAGAAATTTCTGCAAATCCAGGACTGAATGGCTGTTGAAGTAAAACTTTTCCATCAACAGAAGGTGCAAATCCAAACATTGTTGTCATTCCTGGTCTTCTCTCGCCAGTAATTTTTGCTATTGCTTCATTCCCAGCTTTTACAAGGGTGGGGTAAGGTATAGTATCCAGTTTTTCTACGTCGTTCGGTGTAAGTCCTAAATTTTGAAGTACAGCTAATCCTAGAGCCTGTGATTTCTCTTTTGTCATTACATTTGGTAAAGTTCCACTTTGAATGATTGCCTTATGGAACAATCCTTTTGCTGAGGGCATACACATTAACGTACCAACTTTTCCTCCGCCTCCTGATTCACCAAAGATCGTCACATTTGATGGGTCGCCTCCGAAATTCTCAATATTATTTTTTACCCATTCCAATGCCTTGACAATGTCGAGCATACCGACATTTGCTGAGTAAGCATATTTTTCGCCGCATGCCGATAAATCAAGAAAACCAAGAATATTCAGCCTGTGGTTTACAGATACTACAACAACATCACCCTTTTTCGCCAGAGCTTTTCCGTATGTCATTGGATCATTGCTGGCACCAACGTGAAAGCCGCCTCCATGCAGCCAGAACATTACCGGGCGCTTTTTCCCGTCTGATAGTCCCTGTGTCCATACATTTAAGCTAAACAATTTTTTTTCGTCTTGAACGGAGTCGGGATACCAAGGTACTACTTGTCTGGCTACAGGCCCAAAGTCATTACATTCCAACACACCATCCCATGGCTCAGGATCTTGTGGCGGCATAAATCGTTGGGCTTTGGCATACGGAATTCCTTTGAAAGCCAATATGCCGTCTTCTATAATGCCCGAAATAGTGCCATATGTAGTTTTAACAACTGGTTTTTGATTTTGGTTAGCTTGCAGATTATATCCGGCAAAAAATAATCCGGCTGCAATTAAAAAAAAGAAGGCGAAGTTTGTTTTTGGTTTCATAGTAGTATCATAATTTGTTTAAGAATCAGTGATTCATTTTTATAAGGTAAAAAATTCATTTTGTTTTACTTTATACAAAGATATTTGAAAAATGGTTTAACGATTTTGATTACAAATTGATTAAAAATATTCGAGTAAACATATTCGTAAAGCTATTTTTCTGATTTTGAACAAATTTGTTCTTGTTGAAATCATCAATATATTTTAAGTATGAATTTCTCATTTTGAAATTGCTTCAATTACAGCATTGAACGCTGGTTTTGGATTGAGCTGGCGATCAAACAAAAGTGCATCCTGTCCCCAGCGCCATGATCGAGCATCGCTAATGCCCCAGAAAGTTACGCGATCAATAACATCTGCGTGACGCAAAAAGATCTCAAACAACTTTTTATAAACCTCGGCTTGCTTTATATAGTTTTCTGGGGGGATGGTTCTATTACCCTGACGTATATAAAAAGCACCGCTATTATCACCTGTGGCTGTTACGTCTAGTTCTGTAATTGAAACTCTCAATCCGAGAGCCGCATAATTTTCAATAGCTTTTTCGATGTCGGCTAAGTTTGTATTCAAATGCCAATGTCCCTGAATACCTACACCTGTTATTGGGGCTCCCTCTGCGAGAAGACGTTTCAGTAGAATCAATGAACTGGCGTGTTTTCCTGTGTTTTGTGATGCGCCTTGTTCGATATTGTAGTCGTTATAGTAGAGTTGTGCATCAGGATCAGCTTCGTGCGCCCATTTGAAAGCGAGCGTTAAAACGTCAGGCCCAACTACCTGATACCAACTGAATGTCCTCAAGTTCTCAGTTGTGAAATCACCGCTGTCTGCAATTGCCTCATTAACAACATCCCACCCGATGACTCGTCCATTGTAACGTCCTACTACGGTTTTGATATGTTTCTCAAGTCGTTCAAGTGCAACGTCGCGGCTTGCTAACTCGCCTTTAATACTGTTCCGCCAGATTTCTTCCAAAGAGGGGCGCGGGGCATTCGGATCCCAACGCATTCTCGGCGGTCTAACCGGTTGAGCTGTTTCTACGGTATCTGGATTTACTGCTTGAAAGAACCATGAGGGTGTTTGTGAATGCCACACTAACGTATGCCCCCAAATCTTGATTCCATTTTTTTGACACCACTCAACTAATGAATCGGCAATTTCAAAATTGTACCTATTCTGCGATGGATGGAGAGATTGCGGCTTCATACAGTTTTCTGGAGTAAGAATGTTGTAATGTTTTTTAATGTTTTCAAACTCTGCATCAGAAAGTCCTCTCAAATCGCTCGCAGTTCCTATAAGAAACTTCCCAGCGTATACATCTTTTAGACCCTTCTGGAATGTCGTATTGGAATTATTCTGACTGTATGAAGTGACAGCCAGTGTAATAATCACTAAAAAGCTTGTAATAAAATTTCTGTTGTTCATGATTTACTCTCTTTCATTAAAATAGATACTTTTGTTAGAAATATACTATTTTCAATCTTAAATTTAAACTAAAACTTTATTCTAGCTTATTGCCAGAAGGGAAAGGAAAGATGAAATGAATCAGATATTGTCTATCAGGGCGAAGGATTAGAAGATGAAAATATCTGTAGATCAAGAAAGCACATACTGTTACGATTTTATTTTTGATTCTTTAGCAATGTAATAAATAACGCCAAAATAATTGTCAATAATTGTAAAAATGCTGATATGAAATACCATCAGAATTAACCATTCTATAAAAACTTGCTGTAGGATTGTAGAGAATAAAGGAATGTGCATAATTGATGAATTCTGCACTTGAATTATTGTTACCATCCCCCATATAATCAACATGATTAAAAAAGCAAAAGCAGTTGTTAAAATTGATAACTTTAGAATACCAGCATTACATTAACCTTAATGGCGCTCACAGACAGAAATTTCTTGTATTATGAACCATCCTAATTGAATTCCAAACAATATACAGAATAAAGGCTCATCCATCCTTGCACCGACACATATCAAATTATCTAGTATATAAAGTTCTTTTTTTAATTTTAATTAAGTTTATCATATTTCGATAGAGTTAATGCCAATAGTCTTTTAATAATAGAATAAGCAACACACCACAACTTAGACACAGGCTACCTTATTAAAGAACATGGTTCTATCCTTAAACAAAAGAATTATTGTTACAATCAATAACAATACAGTTTGTATAACCTTGCTGTCTTGATGTGTAGCAAAAATTTCATTTGATATATTTGCTGATAAGTGAAATATAATTGCTATAAAGATATTTCTTTTTGTTTTGTAATACAGCCAGTTCATTAAAAGAACAAACACAAAAAGACTAAAAATAAAATTAAGAGAATACAATACTCCCTCTGCTACAACGTTGCTATGGTAATACCCTTTAATAAAAGATAGGGGGATATGCCATATAACCCAATATATTGAGAATAGTAGGGAGGTATTAATTAAATTGAACTTTCTTCTCAAGGCGTCAGTACCATAAGAATGCCAAGCCAACTCTTCAACAATGGGTGCAAAGATAAGTATGAACCATGGTGAAAATAGCATTGAGTCAAAAGAAGGTTTACCCGAGATATAAAATTGACCTAAATCATGACCAAAAAAATAATGAAATAAGTTGAGCAAAGATAATTGATAGTGGAATTAATAAAAGAGTTAACCAAAGGTAAAACACATTAAATTCCTGAAGATTAAAAATCCTTCTCTTTAAATCTTTTAAGAGTTCGCTATCTTTTATGAATAAAAATCCGGCAATAAAAATTGGCGAAACCAGCCCTAAAATACCCAACAATGGTTGAAGTATTTGTAAAGTACTGTTCTGATTTGGTAAGTGACTCATATAGGCCACTATGAGCCACAGTATCCAGGGCAATATTAATGATAAACTATAAAACAAGATTGGTTTGTTATACTTTTCAAGCAATTATATTCTTCCTTAACTTTATATTTTAATAGCTTGCGTATAACGGTCTACGGCTATGCACAGTTTTAATAGCGCGTAGCATATGTCAGGTGAGGGACAAAACGTGTTTTCTTGTTTTAACCCAGCCATCTTATTTCCACCATAGCACATATTAAGTACTAAGTTGATTTTTTCACAACTCACGTTCCTTTTTCGTGAGCTCTTTCAATTGTCTGTCAAGTTCTTCCCAATCTGGCAAAAAAGCATTCATATAACTTTTCCATAGAGGACCATGATTGGCTACCCTGAAGTGCAAGAGCTCGTGAACAATGACATATTCTCCTAATTTTTTATCCATTTTTAAAAGCTCATCATTGAAGTTAAGATGACCGCTTGTGGAACAGGACGCCCATTTATTTTTCATAGGACGTAAATAAATTGAGGCAACTTTTATTTCCAGTCGTGAAGCCCAGTCTAAAACAGCATTTTTAAAATCAGCTTTATCTTTCCAGCCTGTCATTGTTTTTGCCTTGATTGGGATAATATCGAAAAAATATTTTCTACAAGAGCTGTTACTTTATCAACGTCGTCAATTGATTTGTATAGTTCTATGGTCACTTTTTGTCTTGCCTCGCGCATTGCTTTTTCGCTGGAACACCAACCGGCATTTTCTTCCAGGATATTTTTTATTTTTTTGGCGATTCCCATTGATTCTGTAGTGGCAAAAGTTCTTTTGCCACTACAGGTTATTGCCAATTCTAATTCTTTGTATAAATAATATGTCAGGCTGTCCAATTTTAGTTTTTCCTGCTCTTTTTTACGTTCTTCGTTTTTCTTGATTTCATCTAAAAGCTCCTCGAGCGCTTCACTAGTTGCCAATTGACGACTTTCATACTGTTCCTGTATCTGCTTGGCCCGTTCTGCCATTGCAATCAGAAAAGGATCTCCGCTTTGTTCTTCGGCAGTTTTTTCTATACTTTTTATCAGGTTTATGACCCTGGTATTGTCACCTCCCTCTTTTTGTTTGATAATGTCGATGGTTTTCTCATTGATCTCGATGATTTCATTTACTGGGGTAAGTCCATACACCTCCACATTTTCTTTCACAAGGTCTGCCGTTTTGTTCATAAATTCTTTATCGATATATATTTTTTTGCTGTAGGCATTGCACACTATCTGATACATGGCTGAAAATGCTCTGTAAGCATCTAAGTAAGGCCGTAAGAATGCATCTGGGGAAATAATTTCATAGAGCATTTCGCATTCTTTATATTCTTTAAAAAATTCTTTTCTCCTTTCTTTATCGCGGAAATGTTCGATAAGATTATCCACATCCTTATCGTTGAAGTTATACTGTATCAGTTTGAGGTATTCCGGCACCGTGCTTTCCATTTTAGTTTTGAATGAGGTTTTTAAAAGAACAATGTCTTTCACAATGGCATTCACCTCATCGCTTTCAAAGGAAAGTGCCTTTTCCAGTTTTTCAAATATGCCGATAAAGTCGAGCACAAAGCCATGGGGCTTTACCATTTCCATTGCTTCGTTTTCATACGGTCGGTTCACTCTGGCGATGGTTTGCAGCAAGGTGTGATCGCGCATCGGTTTATCCAGATACATGGCATAGAGGATAGGCGCATCAAATCCGGTTAAGAGTTTCTCGGTTACAATAAGGATTTTAGGCAATTCACCATATTGGGTGAAGGCTTTTCTGATTTGCCGTTCTTTCTTTTCATCAAGATGAAATTCTTTTAAAAGTGCTGAATCATTGTTATTACCGGTATAAACAACAGCCGAATACTCAGGTGACAAATAGTTATCCAGCGCCTTTTTGTAATAGGCACACGCTTCGCGGTCAACAGCAACCAGAAATGCTTTATACCCTAATGGCTCAACATTTTGTGTGTAATGCCCGGCAACAAAGCGTGCAATCTTATCAATACGATCTTTTGATTTAAGAAAATTTTTAAGGTTAACTGCTTTATCCAGAATCTTGTTTAATTCTTCTATGTCAGATATGCCTTGAGCTTCTGCAAGGGAAAGAAATTCTTTATCCAATTGTTCATAGGGCACCCGCATCTCATTAGGCGCAAGATTGTAATAGAGCGGCAGTGTAGTGCCGTCGGCTATACTTTCGGAGATAGAATATTTATGCAAATAGCCCTTTTCATCGTCCATGCCAAAGGTTTTGAACGTGCCTTTTCCGTAGGCGGTCTTGTCAACCGGAGTACCGGTAAAACCGACATAGGTTGCGTTAGGCAGTCCTGCCATAAGATAATTACCCAGATCGCCGCCGGTGGTTCGGTGCGCTTCATCAATGAGGACAAAAATATTACTTCGGGTATTTATATTAGCCGGCATATCCCTGAACTTATGAATCATGGTAACAATAATGCCCCGATAATCGCTTCTTAAAAGTTCATTTAACCTTGCTATGGTAAAGGCGTGTTCTACATTATTGATACCAAGAGACCGCAAATTATTGATCATTTGATCTTCCAGTTCATTGCGGTCAATCAAAAGTAGGATAGTAGGTTTTTCATGTTTTGGTGCCTTAAAAAGCATTTCAGCAGATTTTATCATGCTGTATGTTTTGCCTGATCCCTGAGTGTGCCAGATTAGCCCCCGTTTTTTAACAGGTTCATGCGAGCGTTCCATTATTTTTTCAACAGCCTGCACCTGATGCTGCCTTAGAATAAACTTACTGAGTTCTTCGTCCTTTTCGGCAAAGAGTATAAAATTTCTGATAAATGCCAAAATCTGTGGAATAGAGCAAAAGGTCTTTACCTTGTTTTCGAGTTCCGCTTTTGCCTCTGCTTTCCACTTGAAAATGTTTCTGCGGACTGTATTCCAGGTAACACCGTAATAAAAACTGATGGCTTCGGTTACCGTAAATATTTGTTCTGGGACAAAAAAATCGGGGGTTTCGTTGTGGTAGCGTCGTATTTGATCGATTCCAAGCGAAATAGCTTCATCTTTTGTGGCATTTTTGCATTCTATAACCAAAACCGGAATGCCGTTAATCAAAAAGACAATATCTTCCCTGTTGCCATAGTGGCCATTAAACCAATAAAATTCTTCTGTTACTTCAAAGACATTGTTTTGGGGATTTTCGTAATCTATAAGAATCAGATTGCGGTCGCGGTTTTCTTCCTTGCAGTAATATGTACCCTCATTCCTGAGATATTTCAAAAAATCCCGATTACCGTAAATGTCCGGTTTTATAGTAGTAAATGTCTTGATGAGAGATGATTGGTTTTCGGAATATTCTGGATTAAACTCTTTTACCTTTCTATATAATAAATCTTCAAAATAAAGTGAGGCAGTGCGGCAACGTTCCTGAATATTATTTGAGTCGTTGTTAAACCCGCGCCGTTTTTCTGCTTCGGCTCTATCAACATAGGTCCAGCCTATTTCCTGCGCATATTGCAGGATGCGCTCTTGAACGGTTTTATGTTCGGTAGGGGTGGGCATGTTAGGCCTCCATTAACGTTTGATAATGTTGGTTGATTTGGTGTTCCGTGGCATGGGTGTTTTCCATATCCAATTCCCATTTCATAGGGTTATCAACAATGTATTGGCGAATGCGTTGTAATGCGATATCGTTTCGGATGATGTGTTCGAAATAATTGCGTTGCCAAACGGTATAAATATTGGTATTTTGGCGGCACCATTTTGTAACGCCGATTTTAAATCCGCGGATAATTGAACCGATGGATCGCGGTATGATTTTCTGAAATTGGTTTTGTTGCATTTTTTTTCGTAGGGGTTCAAAATTTTGAACCCCTACATTTGGAATATCAACGTTTTGATTATTACCGTTATCAACCATATTATCGTTTAAAATAATAATGCCATGAATATGATTTGGCATTATCACAAATTCATCCAATGAAACATTTGGGAAATGATTGGGAATTTCAAACCAACATTGTTTTGCAATTTCACCAATATCGTTTAAAAACATTTTACCATCGTTGATTTTCCCAAACAAACATTCGCGGTTATGGGTGCAAATGGTAATAAAATACGCCCCCGGTTGGGAATAATCGTAATGTTTCGAACTAATAGATATGTAATGATATATAAAAAAGGGAATTTGCATTTCATTCCTCTTTAATTTATAGTTTATATGTCCACATAATTTAATTTTTTCCAAATTTTAATGTATTCATCTACAGTTAATAGAGAATTTGCAGGGACAGCTCTCTGCCAGGTTTCTTTTGGCTGATTCTTTAACCATTCATTTACTTGTGATGTTTTTACATTATAAATCTCCGATACTCTCTCTTCTTTAAAGATTGCTCCTAAACTATTTGCAATACTACGCGGAACATTGGCTTTACGCATCAGAACGCCTTCATCAGTATTAACTCCATAAAGTAGATAAGCAGGTATATTCATCATTTTTTTCTTTTCAATTTCAGATAAATAATCCCAATCGATTCCACTTGTAGGCATTTTTTGCAATGCTGCAATACCCCAGCTTGCCATATTGGCTATAACTTTATAAATTGCTTTGGTTATTTTTTCGATAGCTTTAGATTTTTCATCATTTGGAAATAATTTATTAGCTATTTTAGAAATATTATCACCATTCACCCAATTGACAATTAAATGAGAAATACTTTTTTGGTCTAAAACATTGTCACCTACTTTTATTTCTTTTAAAGATTTTTTGATTTCATAAGTCTCAAGCATAATACCCACCAATTTTTTCATAGTTTCATTTTGTTCAGAAAAGAGTTGATTATTTTTCCAGTCATTGGGAGATATATTTGATTTTGATAGTTTTGAGATCATTTGTCTTATAGATATCGTTGAAAATCCAGTTGAGTCTGCTCTGCGAGCATCTTCCAGAGATAAATTTTGAGCATATTCTCGTAGCTTGTTAATCAAAAATCTTTTTTTATCATCAGAGATTTGTCTATAACCAAGTGTTGCCTGTAACTTTTCTTCCAAATGATTGATAAATTCATTTAAATCGTTAATCTGTAATCTTAAATGAGAAATATATTGTAAAATAGCTGTCCATCTTTCATCAAGATCAAGCCATATGGAAAAATCTTTATCTTGTTTATTTATTACTATTTCTATAGCACTTTCTAACTGGGAAAGCAAATCTTTTGATGCCTGCTGTACATAGGAAGTAATATTACGTAAATCATTATCATTTTTAGATACTATTCCCACCCAGCCCATAGATTGCTGTCCTACTCTTCCCACTCTTCCTGCAAGATTCCAAAAATCTCTTGTAGGCATGGGGCCTTGGAATGGATAATCATAAGATCCCATAATTACTGCGGAAACAGGAAAATTAATTCCCTGTGCAATGGTAGTAGTTGATACCAATGCTTGCAATTTACCTTCAATCATTAATAGTTCAATAAGCTGTCTGATTTCATCAGGAATTGCTGAACTATGAATGGCAATTCTCTTTTCTAAATATTTGACAAGCGGGAAATCATCACCCAACTCTGAACAAACGAATTTTTTTAGTAATTCTACATCATCGTCGTTTTCAAATCTATGGTTACTATTTTCATATAAATAGTCTGCTATTTTATAAGTTTCATCAATACCTGATGCTAAAACTATTATAGGTGAATTAATGTCCAAAACTTTTTCAGCTATAAATCTTGAAAAGTTTATTTTGGTAGAAACAACTTGCGATTTATTCAATGATCCATTTTTGACCTTAACTAAAGGTATTTTTTCAGCAATTTGATAAGTTCCTTTAACTGTATTTAATGTTTGAAGATAAATATCAAAATTTTTCCCCCTTCCTTCTGCCTGCAATGCGCCTATAATTCTTTCATTAGGTTGCCACCAATCAAATTGTATGCTTATATGTTTTCCGCGTTCACCACCCAACCATTCAGCAATCTGGCTGGCATTTGGGACATCGGGTGTTAAAAGCAAAAAGTTGGCTTCTCTGCAATCATTTTTTATGGTTGCCAACAGGATTTCAAGATTAAGGCCTCTTTGTTTTTCTTCAATGTTATGAGCTTCGTCTACAACGGTAAGTACAAGTGGTCTTTTATTGGTTGTTCCCAGTCCCTGACGAATTAATAAATTTAATTTTTCATAAGTTGTAACAAGAACATCAAAATCTGTATTATCACCTTTATTTTCCACCAGATATGCCTCAAAACCATCAATCTCTGCAACCCCACTGGCTTTTTCTATTTTTAGACCAATATTGCCTAAATCCTGATTTAATCGAATGTATATTTGATTTACTAAAGCTTTAGTTGGAACGATGTATGCCACCCATCCTCCTCGTTCTTTAAACTCATTAAGTGCCTGCAAAATTTTATATTCTGCAATTAACGTTTTGCCGCTTGAAGTAGGCAAGCTGACTACAATAGTACGATGAGCGGGATTTAATAATTCACCTTTTAATATGGATTCTTTTTGAGGATAAAGTAATTCAAAAATAGGATGATTTTCTCTTTTGGTTATGAACTTGTTAAACTCACTCACCCAATGATTAACACCTGTTAGAGTATACCAAATAGAGTTTCTTACCAGCTTTATACCAAATGCCTCAAAATATTGGTATAAAAGCTCAAGCAGGATATTCCCTGATGCATTTGCAAAATCTCGGGCGATTTTTATGTGATATTTTATTTTATTTTCTACATCAAAGTTAGCTCCATCAACTTTCCCTTCTAATAAATATTGTCCTAAAAGTTCAACGGTTTTGGCAAAATAGTATAGAGAAACTATTTCAGCAGCTCCATATGGCTGACTTTCTTCTCTTACTTGACTTAAGTAGTTCCCTTCAAATTCTTTTTGTTCTTCACGTAATTGATTAATCAAATTAATAGATTCAGAAATATCTTTCCATGATCGCTTGGTAACCAAATTCACAATGACCTGAAAGCATCGTCTCAATAAGCGACAATTCCATTTTTCAGATATTTCTATGTTGTCTATTTTGTTCTTATTGCACTTTAAATATTCTTTTACAAAATGAGAATGCTCTCCAAGATAACCAAAAGCAATAATTTTTATCGTTTCAAAAATATCTTCTTCTGTAACAATATCTTTCTTGTTTATCGTAGCCAAATCAAAGTAAACAGAACAGAGAGCTTTAAATTCCTCGCTCTCTCGATTATTCCAGAACTCTAAAATTTTTAGTTCACACAATTCTTTAGCTTTTGAAATTTCATTTATCTCATCATCTGATAATTGAAGATTAGTAAATCGGGAGGCAATTTTCCCTTTTTGAATGATATCCCCAATGTTACCAATCAATTCAGGGAAAGCATTTTCAAGAATTTTATATTTCTCAGTTAGCTTCATTTTCTACTCCATTTATAATACTAAGCCATTTTTCTTTGGTAATTGGCAAATAAATAGCGAGTAATTTTAATCCAGTGGGCTTAAGTATTTCTATTTTTAATTTTTCATAGCTTTTCTTTATATCATTTTCATCAGGGTTGGTATCTCTTACCAAAACACCATATAGTAAATAATTTGTACTATTTGAGATGTAATAATTTTTAATGGCATTATTGAAATCCTGCTTAAATCCTTCACTATCAACCAAATCAATCTTACTTTTTATGTAACTTATTAAGATAAGTCGTTTTTGTTGATCATTGTATAAATCTTTTAACTGATTTTCTATGCCATCAGGATTGGTCATAACCTGTGGGGGTGATTTCTGTTCTGATGAAGTTTTGACTTCGCCAAATAAAAACAATATTTCATTGCCTATTTCAATGAACCCGACCAAATCGGCTCCAGTTTTATTGCCTTTTGGATTTCGGGCATCACGCAATTCATTCCAATAAAAACGACAATTAAAATTTTCTTCCAATACTACCTCTGCTAATGCTTCGCCAATTCTGAAGTCCTGCACATCAACGTTTTCATTTAGTAATGTTTGAATATCTACCAACAATGTTTCAGATTTTTCAAAGCCCGTATCTTGCTTTAATGTTTCTAAAATTTTTAGCATATCATCTCTTTGGGGTCTATCAATTAGTTTACTTTTTACCTCATTATTAAGAATAACATTAGATTCATTTTTATCAAAAGTAATACCTTCATAACCACGAATGTTGGATTCGTTATGTTGATACTCATATTTCATACTGACTTTCTCCAATTTATTTTTATTCCTCCTTTTTCAAAAAATCCAAATTTATTTTATCCACCCTCACCCTTGCCGTCATTAATTCATGCAGCAAGGTACGAAAAAGTTCTTCAAGTTTTTGTTTTTTAGTAGTGTGATGTTCAATTTTTCGGTCGATGGTGGAGAGGATATCGGCTATTTTTTGCTGCTCATCTTTTTGTGGTATAGCAATTTTTAATTTTTTTAAGATTGCCCAAGATGTTCTCGGATGTTGAACTCCTGAAGTTGTTGATATGGCATGTTTTAAAAACAATTCAGAATGTAAAAGGTAAACTAAAAATAAGTTCGCTACAATTTTGCCTTCAAGTACAATAATATCTGTTGAACAAATACCATCAAATGAAGCAATAACTGCTTTATCTAAATAGGGACGAAGTTTACCATATAATACCTGTCCTTTTTTAAAAAAGTACTTCGTACTTTTGACTTCGAATTCTTTACCATATTTATTAAGAAATGGGCAACCGCTATCAATATGCTCTAAGCCTACATAGTTTCTAAAACCATTTGAGCTTGGTTGATAATTTACTTTTATTTGTTCCGCCACCTCCCCCAGCCTCACCACCTCCCAGCTTTCGGGTATGGGGCCTATCTCGGTTTGTTTTTGGCTGGTTTCGGCTCCACTCAACCAGCCAATGCCTTCGGTAAAGAGTTTGTGCATCATTGCTTTTTTGAGTTCTTTGGTGCGTTCTATGAGTGTTCTTTCGGTTTCAATGGCTTTCTGCACCGTTGAGAGAATAGCGGCAATCTTGCGCTGCTCTTCTAATTGCGGTATTAAAATATTTTCTTGTTTTAAAAAATCATTGTATTTGAAATTTCGTATACCAGTAGTTCTTTTTTCATAAACTAATGTTTTACCCTTCTGATATAAAAATTGCCAATACCTATAAAAAAATTCTGATAGAATAATACTTTCATCAGCTATTAATTTTTTTACAAAATTTGAAAAAATAACATTCTCTCCAATTTTTTTAATAAAATCCTCTGTAACAAAAAATATTCTTCCAGTTGGCTGTCCAGGTCCACCACCGGATAATTCAATCAAAATATCTCCTGCTTTTAATCTTCTTTTTTCAAGACTATTCTTAAGTACAAATCTAATTGGTACATCGTTAATTATTTTATCTTCACATTTTTTAAAATCAGTACCTCTTAATACATAACACTTAATAAAATTGTCATTGCTTTTTTCACTGCTTCCCCAGTCACCACTTACTATATTTTTTACTACCTCCCCCAGCCTCACCACCTCCCACTCCTGTGGCAGAGGGCCAAGTTCGGTCATTTTGTAGCCGGTAAGTTTGGTTTGGCTTTTCTGGTTATCAATTTTTCTATCCATTCTTTTGTCCTTTGCTTTTTTGGCGTCTTTATGGCGCCTTTGTGTCGTCTTTGGCGTCTTTATGGCGTGATAGTACATATTCTGTTCCTTTGCCTGTGGTGCCTATTTGTTCAAGTAAACCAATAGAAACCATGGATGATAAATCCCTTGTAGCTGTTCTTTCAGAAGTGTCACAAATCTCCTGATACTCCTTATTCGTAATCTTTCCCTTATCCTTTATGTGCTTCACCGCCTTTATTTGTCGTTCATTTAATCCTTGTTTTCTTAAATATTCCTCTGTATAAATATCCTTATAAAAATAGACACTAAAGCCCCCAAATTCCTCTTTGAATTCTGGTTCCGGTAGTCCCTGCGATATACACAAATCTACCATTCGTTTAGTACCGCTCCCCCATTTTTCTATGAGTCCGGCATAATAAAAAGTCAAAGCTAAAAATCTGTTTCTTGGTTTTGAGCTATGTTCTTTTTTCAACATATCAATGGAAATACCGTCAGGAAGTTTTCCCGGATTCCATATCCATATTTTATCATCATAAACTTTTATCTGAATATCAGCAGAATCCAAATAATCCCTATGAATTAAGGCATTGATAATCCCTTCTCTAATTGCATCAAGTGGATAATCCCAGAGGTCTTCTCTTTCAAGTTCACCTTTGATCACAAACTTTACATTGAGATGTTTCTTTATCGCATCAAAGAGTATGTCCTTCTGTTTGAATAAATTACCTTTTGCATCCACTGTATCCAGAATTTCAGTCTGGGTTTTAAATCTACCAACTCTTGCATCGGCGACATTGATATACCTTGAAGGATTTTTACCAAAAAGCAAGACAGCAGCATTAGTAAGTTTATTGTCTTTAATAAGTTCAAGATTCTCAAGGATTTTTATTATACTATCGTTTTCGGTTATGTTGATTCTTTTTTTTGACATTTTTACAAAAATACGGATTGCCTCTTCATCTAATTCGGAATATGGCATATCAGACAGCATAGTATCCCAGGACAGATTTTTCTTTTTTATCAAGAAATTTATGAGTTCGCTGCCTTCGACTTCCTGGGTAGTTGATCCGGAGCGAATATAAAACTTGCCATCGTAAGAAATGGGATCATCTGATGGTTCTA
Organism: Melioribacteraceae bacterium; assembly: GCA_037481715.1. Lineage (GTDB taxonomy): Bacteria > Bacteroidota > Ignavibacteria > Ignavibacteriales > Melioribacteraceae > Rosettibacter. The sequence continues at coordinate 82,092 of JBBFLD010000006.1, read as the reverse complement.
TTTCAATCAGGATAGTACTACCATTATTTTCAGAAAAAACTTTTGGTATTATGCCGAGATGGTTTTTAATTTTGTTTGGTATATCTTCAAGCAGCTTAGTAATATTTTTTAATGGCACAACATTACCATTATCATCTATCCCAATATAGAGTTTGCCTCCATTTGTATTAGCAAAAGCCGCTATTGTTTTAAGATGGCTATCCTGCCAGTTTGATTTATATTCTACTCTTTGATTTTCCATCAATGTTACCCCCTATAAAATTTTCGATTTTCGATTTTCAATTTTCGGTTTTCGATTTCAGATTTTCCAATTGTTAATCATACTTTCAAAATCGCATTTCTTCATTCGTACTTCGTACTTCGCAAATCGCAAATCGCAAATCCCAAATCCCAAATCCCAAATCTCAAATCTCAAATCGCAAATATTTCATTTCCTTTCTTTTGTTTTTGCCGTTATTTTTGATTTAGTAAAGATAGCAGTTAATTCATTAGCTTCTTTAAGTAGTTTTTTGGTTTTTTCAAAATCTGCTATATTAGCATCCAAGACAATTTCAAGCCAATAGATTGTTTCATCTGATTCTTCTTCCACAGTGCCAAGTTTTGCAATAAAATCAGCCCGTGATTTTGCTCTGCAAGCACTTCTATAATTTGCACCAACAGAAGTAGCAGATCTAATCAATTGTTTTCCAATAACAAATCCCACATTGTTTTTAGGAAAAGTATCAACAAGCGTAATTATTTCAAGAGCAAACTTCTTTGTTCTATCTTTTAAGTCATCTTTATTCATAAAACAACCAGTTTAAAATTTTCGATTTTCGATTTTCGGTTTTCGATTTCAGATTTTCCAATTGTTAATCATACTTTCAAAATCGCATTTCTTCATTCGTACTTCGCAAATCGCAAATCGCAAATCGCAAATCCCAAATCGCACATCGCAAATCACAAAATCTTTTTTACAATTTCATCAATAGACCCAAAAAGTGTTTGTGCTTCCTTTTCCAGTTCCTTTATCTCCTCCCATATCTCCCCGATGGGGCGATATTCTTCCTCCTCGCTAAGGTGAATATAGCGGCTCGGTGAGATATTGTAATCGTTTTTGGCAATCTCTTCTTTGGTTACAATTTTGCTAAATTTATCAATTTCTTTCCAACTTAAAAATGTAGAAGCTATCTTTTCTATCCCTTCATCGGTGATATAGTTTTTGGGTGCACCTTTTGCAAACTCCTGCGAGGCATTGACCAGAAGCATTTTATTTCTGCGGTCAGCGGGTTTATTTTTATTCAGGATAATTACTATCCCGGGAGCTGTGGTGTTGTAAAACAAGTTTTCTGGCAGATACAAAACCCCTTCTATATAATCGTTCTCGACAAACCACTTGCGAACCTCTTTCTCTTTGTTGGTATTTGCATTCCCGGAACCACGGCTTGCTGCACCCGTGTCAAGCACAACAGCGGCTTTCCCCTTCTCATTCAAACTTGCCAGAATATGCTGCATCCAGCCCCAGTCCGCACTCTGTTTGCCGGGAAATCCAGCGCCAGCAGGAAAGCGGCCATAGGTATCGGCATCGTAATCCCTTTCGTCAAACATATCCTGATTCCACATGGGATTGGCAACGACACGGTCAAAGGTCATTAGGGAATGGTCGCGACCATTCCGTACCTCGCGGAATTTTGGATTGCGGAAGGTATCACCGATTTCTATCTGCCCCTCCATATCATGAATAATCATATTCATATTGGCCATTGCCCATGTCTGAGGAATATATTCCTGGCCATAAAGCTTAAGGGGTTGAAATTTTGTAGTACCCTTTGCTTTCATTTTCTCGTTCAATACAAGTTCGCATTTGATAAGAAGCCCTGCCGAGCCACAACAAGGGTCATATATCCGCATACCAGGCTCAGGGTCCATAATTTTTGCCATTATTATACCTACTTCTTTGGGAGTATAGAATTCTCCGGCACTCTGGCCACCGCCTTCGGCAAATTTGCGAATCAGGTATTCATAGCTACGGCCAATGATGTCTGGTTCAACATCATTTAGCCCAAGCCGCTTTTGACTTATTTTTTCAATTAGATTAGACAGGCGGTCATCATCAATATCCCGCACCCCGTGGGTGGTGGCGTTAAAATCTATGCGGTCGATAATACCTGAAAGTCTGGGATTTTCTCTGGCAATGTCGCGTAAATGGGTGGTGAGTTTTTCCCCGATTTTGTCGGTGAGTTTACGAATGACTGACCAAACAGGTTCTTCGGTATTTTCGGGTCTGAAAGGGATATAAAAACGAACCAGGTTTTTATCACGATCTACCAGTTTAAAAGCTTTTGCCCGTGAGCCAACCTCTTGAGCAATTCTATCTATTTCATCGTCAAAGACATCACAAAGCCGTTTGACAAAAATCAAGGGTAAAATAAAATCTTTATACTTGGTGGCATCCTGAGCGCCACGAATGCTACAGGCAGCGTCCCATATCCACGCTTCCATCGGTTTGTTTTCAGCTTCTTTTGCCATTGTATGATCCTGTTTTCTTAACGACAGTCTTATCGTGTAAAGTTAAATTTTTCTTTTTTTTCTTGTTTCAAAATAATATCTGTTTGCTGCCTTTCACATAACGGTCTTCGGCTATGCACCGTTTTAACGGTGTATAGCCATTGTTGTGTGCAAGTAAGTACTCATCTTTTGATAAAAATTAATAAGTCAATCCAATAAATATTTACAATTTTCTCTTCCGCATCAGGAATTTTATAATATCGATTATCTGAAAATTTTTTTGTTTCTGTCAATTTACCTCCGCATTTCTCTATTGTTTTGATAGATGGTAAATTGTCCGAAAAACATCCTAACATTAACTTTCTAATACCTAAGGATTTAGCATATTCAATTCCCATTTTCAATATTTCTGTCCCATAGCCCTTTTTTCTTTCACCAGGTCGGACAGAAAAACCTATATGTCCACCGTATTGTGCTAAAAAATCATTTTGTAAATTGTGCCTAATATCAATCATTCCCACAATTTTTGCGTCATTTTTTCTGACAGCAAAAAATGTAGTTGCTGGTACCCAATTATTGTTAACAATTTTTCCTTCTCGATTATTCGTATTAAGCACCAACCATTGCTCATATTCCATCAGGTCAAACAATGCACTACCATTGATAACAGTCTCCTGATTTTCAAAAAATTCATTTTTGAAATCTTCTGCTGCTATTTTATGTCCTATGGTTGGTAGCTGTAATTCTAACTCATTCATGTTGTCTCTAAGTTTTCTTTTTTTATTAACTAAGTTCTACAATTTTACACATAAAAGTCAGGGCTATATGTAGTTAGGGATTGGGGTTACTTTTCTTTCTAACAACACCGAATATTGAGCCGAACAGAATGCTTGAATTACCATTTAAACCCTTATTACATATAGCCTTTGGTAACTTCTCTAATTGATTCATTTTCATCGTTTGTATATCAAACCAAAACTAAATCCATTACTGTCGTGTCCAGGATTTCTTTCAGCACTTGGATTATTTCCATTAGAAAAATGAATGTGCCAAAGACCAGCAGTGATATTCCAATTTGAATTCAGTTTGATTTCTGTTCCAATACCATATTTAGGACTTCCGTTTAGCTTTGTTCCTTCACGGTAATCACCAAAAAAGCCAGATGGCTGCGGAAAATTTTCAAAAAAGTATTGAAGTCCAGCACCACTTTGAAAATAAAACTTGAAACTTTCCTTATTAACAACATAAAATCTGAAAAAGGGGCGTATGCCTATACCGTAAGTGTTGTTTTCAGTGTCGCTAACATATACTTGTGATAATTCCACCCCAACCGATAAGTATTCTCTGAGCATATAATTTATGCCAATATTTAGATGTGTTATGTTTGAAAAACTGCCGTAATAGCCCTTCGTGTAACCAATGTCACTATACAAGCTGACTCTATTGTCTAAAGTATCATTGCAATCTGTAAAAATGAGTATACCAGTTGCAGCAATCATCGGAATAAATAAACCATTACCTGTATGCAAAGCTATAGGGCTTATACCCAAAGGATTCTGATACCATTTTGTAAATGGTGGAAGTTTTCCAAATGAATTGTCAACTTGAGCATTCGTTGACTGTGAGAAACTTAGTGATATTGTAACTATAACTACTATTAATCTTCTCATTTTAGATTAATATTGTTTTAACTAATAACGTTAATCATATATAAATTCTTCTCCTTTTAGAGTGTTTTTAATTTTGCAGAACATAGTAACAATAGATTGATTTAATATTATGGACGATGTTAACAACTTTCATAAAACTGCTTTCTGTTTATAAAATATTTTTTATCTTTATCTGTAATTAAATGATGAAGCGCAAGAGATGAGGCAATAATATCATATCTATCATCAAGATTAAGCACGTAAAAATCTTTACAGATACTTTTATATATCGAATTACTACCTATTTTCTTTTCAGCAAATTTCAACATATTTTGAGAAATATCAATGATAGTAAATTTTGCGTTAGAATATTTCTCTAAAATCGCTTTTGAAATGGTTCCAGTCCCACAACCCAAATCAAGAACATTTTTAGGAGTTTCTTTTTCAAATGGGATTAATGAAACAAGAGCATTAACCATTTCACTATAATGAGGAATTAATTTCAAAATAATTTCATCATAAAAAGGTGCTTCATCTTCAAAGTGCGTCATTATCTTATTCATCTTATACATAGTTTCGCTTTATTTATTATTAATTGCTGATAGTTCTTTTATCAACAAAATTAGTTTATTTACGCAAACAGCACTGTTCACGATTTGCGTTTATTTTTCAAAAAATTTGTCCATTGGTTTTGTAGTGACTATTTATTCCTAATATCGTATTCTGATAAATTCATCAGCGTACAGTTTGTATTATTAGCTAGCACAAAGATATTTTCTATTATAAACTTCTTAACAATTCTGTTAGCTAAGTCAAATTTATACTATTATGAAGTTTTCATGCTGATTTTTTTACCCTCGTGAATAAAATACATTTATTAATCTTTGATTTTCATCTTGTAACAAACCTAAAGAATTTCATTTAGTTTTTCAATTACGAATTTGTATTTCGAATTGATTCAATGAATTAATATAAACTGAGTAGTGTTATGGTATGTTCATTTATTAAAAGTATATTAATATTGTAATTCTTTTAGCAATACGAGGCATGTATTAAATCATCCGTAATTGTTTAAAAAATTTTAGCGGTTTATTTGAAAAAGTTTAGTTTAATATTGAGGATTAATTTTGAAATAAAGAAAATTCTGTAAAACTTTACATCAATATTTTTTTAATAATAAATTAGTATTAGATTCGACATAAATTCATCATAAATATATCTCACATACGCTTCACATACGCTTCAGATACGCTTATTTCTCGAGTATTTCTTATCGGACTTTCAAATAACATTCGTGTATTAGTGGCATTTTTATTAGCCACTTATGCACGAATATATTCGTTACACATTCGTGTATTCGAGGCAATTTATTAACCACTAATACACGAACACATTCGTTTTATAATTTGTGAATTCGTGGCAATTAGATAAAGAATTTTTTGTAATCTAAAATTATGAATTATTTACAAACCAAAAGATATGTTTCCCTGTTATTGGAAAAATTAAAGTAGAATTTTTACTCATACGTTTTAGTTGTATACTTTTGAGTCTATTCGACTCAATCCAAAACTATAATAACTGCATTTTAATATTGTACTGAAATCTTTCAATCAAAAATTTACCACAAAGTTTTACCTGCTTACTGGATAGTTAACAAAAGATTGGCGTAATTTTCATTCTACTCCCACTTATTAAAATTTCATTATTCAGCGGAACGAGATCCCGATTACATCTTTCAATTTCTATCATCATCGAGATGGTTCGATTTCCCGACTAATTTTATATAAAAATTTTAGATTGTCGGGACGACCTCACTTCGTTCGGTCGCAACAATTACACATTAATCAATCAAACTAACTTTTTCAATAAAATAAGTCTCAAAACCAAACATTGATTCTTAATCAAAAGGCTGATCTTTCTTTGTCGGAAATTCCACTCGAGTTCTGCTTATAAAAACATTTTAATTAATAACTCAAAGATTCAAACATGTTTGTTCTAATACATTATTCCTATCGAGGTAAGAGTCTCAATTCCACTATGGCCTGTCCGCCTCCCGTAACAGCTTTCGTGAGCTTGGCGGACTTGTCCGCCTGACGTTTCCGCTCTCGTTAGTATGGCGGATTCGATTCAAACAGCCAATTTTCTCAGCAAAAATATGCATTTATTTTTCAAAAACAAATATTTTTTTATTCTTAAGAAAAAATTTTTCCGTGAACCTCATTTTTGCCAAAAATACTGGGAGGTTCACCCTTCGTTTTTAGCTCATTTTCGCAATTTTTGTCATTTTTTTCTCAACTGTCTATTTTTTTATACGCAGGTTCACCGACGAGCCTGCGTTTTTACGCTGTTTTCAAAGGTTTTTAAATTTTTTCATAATATCCATATATAACTTTCCCACAATAAAAAATTCTCGAATCTTTTAGCAATCCAAATAAAACATCCACTTATTTCTTACTTCATATACAAAAATTAATTTCAGCTGTGCTTAATATTCTCACAGTCAAGTAATGCATGAGAGTAATTTTCGATAACTTAAACATAAGTTCTTTGCCAATGATAGAGACAAATATTTTGATGCATACTGAAGTAAATCCAGTATACACATGAAAATTTTTCGATGCAATTTTTGTTCTAATGAAGATTTTTCAGAAGAATGATTTTTCTGGGATTTGTAAATTTATGCCGTATCTTATTCTGCAGAGATACTACAGAGCTTTTATCAACTACTTCAGTTTCTACTTCAGTCAATTTCCCTTAAACTAAAAAAGCCTTGTAAGTTATTGGCTTACAAGGCTTTAATGTTGTGAGCGCGGGTGGGCTCGAATTTATCCGCCTATGGCGGACCACCGACCCTAATTGATTAAAAGGCTTATCTATAAATAAAAAATCCTGCTTTAACGCAGGATTCTTTTTAGTGAGCGCGGGTGGGCTCGAACCACCGACCCTTTGCTTAAAAGGCAAATGCTCTACCCCTGAGCTACGCGCCCATAGTCAAAATTCTGAGGCACAAATATAATTTTTACTATGAAATTTTCCAAACACTGTGAAAAAATATTCATGAAACAATCTATCTATTAATTCATTTTCAAAAAAATATCAAAAATTTCTTTGGCACTACTGTTAAAAATTATTCTTCCCTTTTTAACAAACTCATCTTTATATTTGCGTAAATAAATCTGAATATTTATTCGTAATTATGAATCAACAAACAAAACCATTATCATTTCCAAAAGAAAAAATTAAAGTACTACTTCTTGAAGGAATTCATGAAAATGCAATTAATTACTTTCATAAGCATGGTTATACAAATGTAGAATGTTTGAAACATGCTCTTCATGATGAACATTTAATTGAGAAAATAAAGGATGTTCATATTATTGGCATTAGGTCACGAACTAATTTGACAAAAGAAGTACTTAAGCACGCAAAAAAATTAATTGCAATTGGATGCTTCAGCATTGGAACAAATCAAGTTGATTTGCTTGCTGCTAAGTTAAAAGGAATTCCAGTTTTTAATGCACCATTTTCTAACACACGCTCTGTTGCAGAACTGGTTATAAGTGAATGTATTTTTTTAATTAGAGGAATACCAGAAAAAAATTTTTACGCTCATCAAGGTAAATGGTTAAAAGAAGCAAAAAATTCTTTTGAGGTGCGAGGTAAAAATATTGGTATTGTAGGATATGGACATATTGGCTCTCAAGTTTCAATTCTTGCTGAAAGTTTAGGAATGAATGTTTACTATTATGATATTGAAAAAAAATTAAGTTTGGGAAATGCAAAAGCTTGCTCTTCTCTTGATGAATTGCTTCAGATTTCTGACATTGTCACACTTCATGTTCCTGAAACTGAATTAACAAAAAATATGATTACAAAACGAGAATTATCTTTAATGAAAAAAGGTTCATACTTAATTAATACATCAAGAGGAAGTGTGGTTAATTTGAATGACCTGGCAGAAGCTATTGAGAGTAAACATTTGAATGGTGCTGCAATTGATGTCTACCCAGAAGAACCTGTTTCAAATGGCGATGGTTTTTCATGTGTACTTCAAAAATATCCGAATGTAATTTTGACTCCGCACATTGGTGGTAGCACTGTAGAAGCTCAAGAAAATATTGCACTCGAAGTTTCAGAAAAATTAGTTAAATACTGTGATATTGGTTCTACAATTGGAGCAACTAACTTTGTTGAAATTTCTTTGGCTCCAAATGTAGATAAACAACGATATCTTCACATACATCATAATCAACCAGGAGTGATGAATAAAATTACTAAAGTTTTTACTGCACGTAAATTGAACATTGGTGCACAATACCTGCAAACAGATCCTTACATCGGCTATGTTATTATTGATATCGACAGCAAAGAACATCCTAAAGAAATTTTAAAAGAACTAAAAGCTATACCAGAGACAATTAAAGCAAGAGTGTTGTTGTAAATTTTCTTGATAAATTTTATCTGGCTACAATCATCTTTTTTGTAATCAATCCTAATGATGTTATAAGCTGATAAAAATAAACTCCACTTGAAATTTTACTTCCATCAAAATTAATTTCATAACTACCGGGAAGTTTATGTTCGTTGACTAATGTTGCAATTTCTTTGCCGAGTGCATCATATATTTTTAATGTAACAAAACTTTTGTATGGCAGGTTATAACTTATTATCGTCACAGGATTAAAAGGATTGGGATAGTTTTGATGTAATTCATATTTGTCTGGAAGATTTAATTTTCCAACTTTTGTTTTTACTGTTCCTTTGATTTTATAGATTCTTCCTACAGCATAATCGGCAAAGTAAAGTTCATCCTTCTCATCAACACCAAATGTTGATATGCTGTGATTAGTTTTGAATAATAATTTGTTAGTAGAATTTTTGCCATCATATTCAAGTGCCCAAATGTTGCCGGTTACAAAATCTCCATAAACATATTTTCCATAAATTTCTTCTGCATTATTTCCTCTATAGACAAATCCTCCTGTAATTGAATATCCGCCGTCTTGATTGTGTCCATATTCCCAGATTGGCATCGTAAGATTTGTTGTATCACAATTTCTTGAGGGGTTGTAGCAATGAAATCCTTCCATTATTCTCCAGCCATAATTTTTTCCTTTTTCGATAATATCGATTTCTTCCCATAAATTTTGACCAACATCAGCAGCCCATAATTTGCCTGTTAATTTATCAAAACTGAACCGCCAGACATTTCTTAAGCCCCATGCATAAATTTCTTCTTTTAATCCATTAGTATTTCCTTTGAATGGATTATCATTCGGGATAGAATAATTTTTGTTGTTTTCAACTTTGTTGACATCAATTCTCAAAATTTTTCCAAGATGTGATTTTAGATTCTGTGCATAGTTTTGAGGGTCGCCTGCAGAACCTCCATCCCCAAATGAGATATAAAGAAAACTATCAGGTCCAAATGTTAGCTGTCCACCATTATGATTTGAGTATGGTTGTTCAACTTCGAGGAGAATTAATTCGCTGTTTTTGTCGGCTCTGTTTGGATTATCTTTACTTACACTAAATCTTGAAATAATTGTTCTTCTTGGATTACTTGTTGTGTAATCAACAAAAAAGTAGCCGTTGTTTTTATAATCTGGATGAAAAGCTAAACCAAGAAGTCCTTGTTCTCCTCCAAACAAAACTTTTTCTGAAATATCAAGAAATACTTTTGCTGAAGTAACATTAGAATCATTTTCAATTACGTAAATTTTGCCTGGTTGAGAAACTATGAATAATCTGTTTGTTCCATCATTTGCATTTTGAATATCAACAGGTTGTTCAATTGTAATATTTGGAAATGCAGGTAATATTTTTAATTGTGCGGGCGAAGAATTGCAGCCCAAAATTAAAATTAAAGATAGAGCAAATAATTTTTTCATTATTCCTCCTATTCTTTTCTCAGAAAACAAATTTGAAATAAAAAAGTTCTAAAACAGAAATGAACTTGACGTTTTTTTAGCATCTGAAAAATTTCATTCATATCTTTGCAAAGCATTCAAATAAACAATTGAAAGGGACAAAAATGAACTCACTGAATAAATTTTTAGCAGCAATATTTATAACAGCTTTATTTTTTGCAACATTAAGAGCTGACGATAATTCAATTAAAAAGGCAGAAAATTTCAAGCTGAAAGATTATAATGGAAAAGAATATCAGCTCAGCGATTTTAAAGATTCAAAAGCTATTGTTATAATTTTTATTGCAACTCAATGCCCTGTTTCTAATGCATATAATTCAAGAATGGAAAAAATTTATGAAGAATACAAAAACAAAGGAGTAGCATTTATTGGAATTAATTCAAACAAACTAGAAAGTGTTGAAGAAGTAAAAGAACATGCAAAAAAGAATAATCTAAACTTTGTTATTCTTAAGGATGTGAACAATGTTATTGCGGATAAATTCAAGGCATCAGTTACACCGGAAGTTTTTGTTCTTAATTCTGAATTTGATGTTCTTTATCATGGAAGAATAGATGATTCTCGAAAAGAAGAAGATGTAAAGAGCGAAGATTTGCGAAATGCATTGAATGAAATTTTACAAGGGAAAAAAGTAACAAAAACAGAAACTAAAGCATTTGGCTGCACAATAAAAAGGGTGAATTAAAATGCAAAGAAATTTTTTTCTTTTTTGTTTTTTGTTGATTGCTGCAGGATTTAGTTTTATTCAAAGCAATGATGTAACTATTGAGAAAATTGATAAATCCAAACTTCAAAAATTAATTAAAGAAAGAAAGGGGAAATTACTTTTTCTAAATGTGTGGGCTACATGGTGCGAACCTTGCAGAGAAGAATTTCCTGCAATAGTAAAACTAGCAAATGAATTTAAAGATGTTGATTTTGCCGGCATTAGCGTGGATTTTCCAGAAGAAATTGATTCTAAGATAAAACCATTTGTAAAGAGCAATAAAGTAAATTTCCCAATCTATGTGAATGCATTTACGAACGATGAAGAATTAATAAACATGTTAAATAAGGATTGGAATGGAGCCATTCCTGCAACTTTTATTTATGATAAATCGGGCAAATTGATTGCTTTTATTGAAGGAAAAAAATCTTATGAAGAATTTCTTAAAAATATAGAAAGAGCAAGACGCAAATAGTCTTGCTCTTTTAAAATTACTTTGTCAATTCGAAGTGGTCAAATAATTCGCCAGAGGCAGTAAAAGAATCATAAATTAATTTGTGCTCATCAATTGATATAACCTGAAATAGTTGTGTAAAAGAACCAAGTTTTTCAATTAAGTTAGAATACATTGGATTTGGTTTGTATTGTTTTGGACCTGAGACAGAAGTAATATAAATTGTTCCTTCAGGATTTATCTCGCCTCCTTTAATTCGATAGGTTCTTGCATAAGTATGGTCGTGTCCCTGTAAGACTAAATCAACTTTGTATTTATCAAAAATTGGCATGAAAGCATCGCGAATTTTTTTATTGTCTCTTCCTTCTCCAGTTGAATAAACAGGATGATGATAAACAACTATTGTCCATTTATTTTTATTTGTAGATAAAATTTTATTCAGCCAGTTTGCCTGTTCTTCTAAATTGTAGTTTGTATTTAGAAAAATAAATCTTGCTCCTTGATAGTCAACATAGTAAACAGATTCTTTCATGTTATCAATTCCATTTTCTGGAAGCGTAAACATTTTTTTCCATAAGATATAATCATTAATTCTCTTTTTCTTTCCATCAACAGTTTCAATTGTTAAATCATGATTTCCTACAGCCATAACAGAAGGAATCATTCTATGAATAAATCCTGAAGCTTCAAACCATTCTTTCCATTGACTATCTTCCGGTTCATTTGTTAAATCTCCGACAAACAGCCAGAATGCAGCATCTGGCGCTTTTCGAAATGCTTCTCGAAATATTCTTGATACATCTTCTCTTAAGTCATTTTGAGGGTCCCCTAAGTAAACAAACTTAAATGGGACATTATTTTTATTTGCAGTTCTAAATTGATTCCATTCACTCCACAAAGAATCTGAACCAACACGATAAACATAAACTGTATTTTCAGAAAGGTCTTTTAATGTTGATGAGTAATAATAAACTTTTTTTCCGTCTTCAAATGTTAATGAGTCGGTTTCGGCATTTGCTGAAATTAATTTTTCTTTGAATTCTATCCACTTTGTAGAAACTGCATATTGAACCTGCGGATTTTTGTATTTAAGATTTGACTGCCAAGTTATTGCAATACTGTTGTAAGGAGTTTCTGTTAAGTTTAAGATTATTCTATCCGGTAAATTTTCCTGTGCATAATTTTTATTTATAAACAAAAAAATAAGAACAAAAAATATTCGAGTTAGAGTTTTCATTGTTCACCTCTTAATATGTTATTTGTGTATTTAAGTATATCAAATTTTCTTTTGCATCCTGAATAATTCATATAACGAATTTTGCCAAATATTGGTCTTTCGTTCCATGCTCTGTCGTGAACACCTCCAATTGACCATGCAATACCAGTATAACCATTTGGGTCTCTGCCGTCAAGTTCATATTTATCGTTAAGATAAATTGCATATTTTAAAGCAGTTTCTGGTGAATCAGTCCATTGTAAAATTTTTTTTGCCCAATACATTCTCAAGTAGCTGTGCATTTTTCCTTTTTTAACCATTTCGAGTTGAGCAGCATTCCATAAGTCATCATGAGTGGTTCCATTTTCAAGTTCTTTGAGTGAATAAATATATTCTCGTTTGTCTTTGCGATGTTCATTAAGAGTTTGTTTTGCCCAATCTGGAAATCCCTCGAATGAATCATATTTTTTGTTGAAGTAACAAAAGTTGTCCGCTAATTCTCTTCTTACAATTAATTCTTCAAGAAATTCTTCTCTTGATTTGCAGTAAGGAGCTCTTTTAAGAAGTTCGAGAGCAACTCTTTGAGCAGAAATTTGTCCGAAATGGAGATAAGGAGAAAGATTTGACAAAACATTTTCATTAGGGTCGTTTCTTTTTTCAGAATAGTAAGGAAGTTTTTCTTCAATGAATAAATCAAGCATTTTTATGGCTTCATTTTCTCCGGGCAGTATCCAATTTACTTCTTTAACAGTCATATCAACATTTAATTTCGAGTATAAAGAATCCCAGTCAATTTTATTGATGAAAGGATTTTTTCTTAATTTTTTTATTACAGGGAATTCATCAAGAAAATCTGGGAGAAGCTTATGAATTTTTGGTCTAATTGTATAAGCTGCAAATTCCTGTTTGTCTGATGCAATTAAACAAGGAACAATATTATGTGCATCAACTTCATGAAACGGGATGTCAATTTTTTGAGCAACATATTTTTTCCATCTTCTTACAGTTTTTAAAGGATTAAAATCTGCAATCAAAAGTGATGCTTCTGTATTTCTTAAAAATTCTGGAATTGTATCTTCTGGATTTCCAATTAAAATGTTGAAAGCAATATTAAGTTCTTCAAAATTTTTTTTAACTTTTTTTAAGCCTTCAATCATAAAAGAATATTGCCGAATTGTAGCATTGAGGAAAGTTGGAACGAGATTAAATATAACGATTAAAGGCACATCTTTTTCGGTTGCATGTTTATATGCATAAATCAAAGCCCAATTGTCGTTAACTCTCTGGTCTCTTTGCATCCAGTAAACAACGGGACCGTTTTTATCAATTCCGGATTTTAGAATGCGAGTTCTTTTAGGATTTATCATTAATAAGAATTTATTTCTTGTCGATAAAAAATTAAAGTTTATTCCCCATCTTAATTATTTCATCAAATTCATCTTTTGTTATTGGCATTACTGATAATCTATTCCCTTTTTGAACAAGTTTCATGTTTTTCAACTTCGGATTTTTTCTTATCTCGTCTAATGGAACAGGTTTAACAAACTTTTTAATTAATTTAATATCTACCATAAACCATGTTGGATTTTCTTTTTTGCTTTTGGGGTCAAAAGCAGTAAAATCTGGATAAGCTTCTTTTACAACCTCACAAATTCCAACTGCTGCAGGCGGCTCCGTATTACTGTGATAGAAAATAACTTTATCACCAATTTTCATTTCATCTCGAATATAATTTCTTGCTTGATAATTTCGAACACCATCCCAATATGTTGTTTGATTTTTTGATTTTGCTAAATCATCTATTGAAAAAACATCTGGTTCAGATTTCATTAGCCAGTATTTCATAATCTGCTTCCTTATTTTATTGCTAAATTCCTGGTGCATAAGGGAAGTTAAGATTCATGTAATACTCTAAACTCTTATCTGGTTTTTCAAGTTCATCAGGAATTGGTCTTTTTGAAAAAGTTTGAAAATATAAAACGCATGCATTCCGCCACCAGACAGCTTCCTTTAATTGAATATTCAACAGCATTCTTACATGTTCAAATCTTTCATTATCAATTTTGTTCTTGAGTGAATCCCAGATTTTTATTGTTTCTTTTACTCCATCAACCCCTTTATAATAATGATAGCAAATTTCTTCCCACAAAGTTTTACCTGATTTCATTTTATAATCCCATGGAAGATGATGAAACCAAAGTAAATATTCATCAGGACATTTTTCAAGGGAAGAGAATTTTTCTGCTACTTCAGGAAAATATTGTGATACTGCATTACTTCCTGTTATTGTTCTATCGAAACCAATTCCATTTGAATCTGCTCTGTGATAGTAGACTGAAGTCCAATCATCACGATGTTTATCTTTAATCCATGGAGCTGGTCCATAGTGATGATTCCAGCCCATAATATGATGCAAACCAAGTGGAGTCATATAATTAACACAATCTTCTCGTGATTTTAACATAATTGATTTTATTTTTGAAACAACATCTTCATCATTTGAAAATGTTTGTCGAATCCATTCATCTGCAATTTCTTCTGATGTTAATTCATGATTCCATGCTAATCTTCCAAATGCATACCAGTTTGCTTGACCAAATAAATGTCCAGTCCAATTTCTATCAGTGCCAATATTTGATACACCTGCAATTCCAGAAATTGTATGATTATCCAAAGTCCCATCAATTACTTTTGCAACAGTAGAGCCTTCTCCTTTACAGTAAGTATCGGACTCGAGGCATTCTTTGAACAGAGGAGCCAGATAGACAAGATGCGTGCCCTGTCCAAGATATTCTTGAGTTATCTGAAATTCCATCATTAATGGAGTATTGGGCATTGAGCCAAAGAGTGGATGAAATGGTTCTCGAGGCTGAAAATCAATTGGTCCATTTTTTACTTGAATTAAAACATTCTTCTTGAATTTACCATCAAGTGGTTTGAATTCGTTATAAGCTTGTTTAGCTCTGTCTTCAGGGATATTATTATCATAAACAAAAGCACGCCACATTACAACACCGCCAAATGGTTCAAGAGCTTCGGCAAGCATATTAGCTCCATCTGCATGAGTTCTTCCATAATTTTGTGGACCGGGTTGTCCCTCTGAATTTGCTTTTACAAGAAATCCGCCAAAATCAGGAATTAAATTATAAATCTCTTTTACTTTATCTTTCCACCATTGCTTAACTTCTTCATTCAATGGGTCGGCTGTTTTTAAATTTCCAATTTCAATTGGTGCACTGAATCTTGCTGTTAGATAAACTTTAATTCCATAGGGACGAAATACATTTGCAAGAGCAGCAACTTTTAACAAGTAATCATGAGTTAAAACCCATGCATTAGCATTTACGTTTGTTAAAACTGTTCCATTAATTCCAATTGAAGCACTTGCACGAGCATAATCTTTGTAACGAGGGTCAATATAATCAGGTAATTTGTGCCAGTCCCAAATTGAAAATCCAGCATAACCTCTTTCGACAGTTCTATTAAGATTATCCCAGTGATTTAAAATTCTCAATTTAATTTTTGGAGAAGAAATTACTTTTAAATTTGCTATTTGTTTTTGTGTCTGAAGTAATCTTAAGAATTCGAATACACCATACAAAACGCCAACATCGCTGTTTGATGTAATGACAATTAAATTATTGTTTTTGTGTTTGAGTGATTGAATTAAAAATCCATCATTAGAAATTTTGTTGATTTCTTCTGATAAGTTCAGTTCTTTTAATAGTTCCGATTTATTATAATTTGCTGCAATTAGAGTTCCATTTTTTATGGTTGAACTTACGGGAATATTTTTTCCCAGCAAACCAGTTAACCCTTTTTGAAGTTCTTCTCTAACAGCAGTTAAAGTAGGAGAATTGTTATCAACAAAAAAATATTTTATTTGAGATGAATATAATTTCAGCAAGTTCTTGTTTGTTATCTTATCATATCTTAACCATAATCTGTAACCATCTTCTGAATGTAAATTTGTTTGGTTAAGAATGAATGAAATTAGTATAGCTGTTATAAAGATTGATTTTTTCATATTCCTAAAAAATTTTTTTGTAATATGATAAGAAACAGTGGTAAAAGAAAGAGAAAGTTTTTAATAAATTGTTAATTCTCTAAAACTTTTTTAAGAAATTGACCTGTATATGATTTGGGATTATCAGCAATTTCTTCAGGTGTTCCAGTTGCTACAATTTCACCGCCTTTATCACCAGCCTCTGGTCCGAGGTCAATTATATAATCTGCACATTTAATTACATCTAAATTGTGTTCAATTATTACAACTGAATTTTTATTTGCAATTAAAACATGAAAACATTTTAAAAGTTTGTTTATGTCATCGAAATGTAAGCCAGTCGTGGGTTCATCAAAAATAAAAAGCGTATGTTGATTTTTTCTTTGTTGTGAAAGATAATAAGCTAATTTTACTCTTTGTGCTTCACCTCCTGATAATGTTGTAGAAGGCTGACCAAGTTTTATGTAACCCAATCCTACATCAGAAAGTACTCTTAGTATTGAAACTATTTTATCATGATTAACAAAAAATTCAAGAGCTTCATCAACTGTCATGTTGAGAACATCAACAATATTTTTTCCTTTGTAAGTAATTTCTCTAACTTCTTTTTTGAATCTTGTTCCTTTGCAGTCATCGCATTCAAGATAGAGGTCGGCAAGGAACTGCATTTCGATTTTTACGAATCCTTCTCCTTCGCAAGTTTCGCATCTTCCACCTGGAACATTAAACGAGAAAAATCCGGGTTTATAACCTCTTGCTCTTGCTTGAGGAGTAGAAGCATAAAGTTCTCGAATTAATTCAAAACCTTTTACATAACTGATTGGATTTGAGCGAGGAGATTTTCCAATTGGTGATTGGTCAACAATTACAACATCATCAATGTATCTTGTCCCTTCGATGGAATCGAATTTACCTAATTTAGGCGGATTGCCACCAAAATGTTTTACTAAACCGCCGTATAAAATATCATGAACTAATGTGCTTTTGCCTGAACCACTTACTCCAGTTATTACAACAAATTTTCTTAATGGAATTTCTACTGTAATATTTTTAAGATTATTTTCTCTTGCCCCAATGATTTTTATTGATTCGGTTTTTTTTGTATTCCTTGTATGAGGAACTGGAGTTTTTAGTTTGCCCGATAAATATTTTCCTGTAAGAGATTTTTCATTTTTAATTATCTCATCATAAGTTCCTTTGGCAATAATTTCGCCGCCATGAATTCCTGCGCGAGGACCCATGTCAAAAATTAAATCTGCAGCACGCATCATTTCAGGGTCGTGTTCAACTACAAGAACAGTATTTCCTAAATCACGAAGAGATTTTAAGATTTTTATTAATCTTGAATTATCTCTTGGATGAAGTCCAATTGATGGCTCATCAAGAACATAAAGAGTTCCCATTAATGCTGAGCCAAGTGAAGTGGCTAAATTTATTCTTTGAGTTTCTCCACCTGAAAGTGTGCTGCTGAGTCTATCGAGTGTGAGATATCCAAGTCCAACATCATTTAAAAATGTAAGCCGTTTTAAAATTTCATCGTGAATTCGTTTGGCAATAGCTTTTTCAGTTTCACTGAGTTTAAGGTTCTTAAAAAATTTGTAAGCCTGCTCGATTGACATTTGAATAATATCATGAATTGATTTATCGGCAATTTTAACTTGAAGTGCTTCGCGTCGTAATCGAGAACCTCGACATGCAGAACATGTTGTGTAACCTCTGTATTTACTTAAAAGAACTCTTATGTGCATTTTGTAAGTTTTTTCTTCAAGATGTTTGAAGAAACCATTAATTCCTGCAAATCCACCGAATCCTTCTTTTAAAAGATTTATTTGTTCCTGTGTTAAATTTTTGAATGGAACATTAAGAGGAATTCTGCCGTTGTTATTTCTAATTAAATCTCGCAGATATGAACTATGCTTAACGGTTCTCCATGGAGCAATGGCACCTTCGCTAATGCTTAAGTTTGGGTCTGGAACAATTAGATTCATGTCGTAATCCATTGTTTTGCCAAATCCCTGACAAACAGGACATGCGCCAAAAGGATTATTGAAGGAAAAGAATCGCGGTTCGGGTTCTTCGTATCTAATTCCGCAGCATTCATAAAATTTTGTAAAATGTTTTAATTCATTTTTATCTGCATTTATAATTGTTAATCTTCCTTCCCCTTCTTTGAAACTAATTTCAATTGATTCAGCAAGAGTTTCTCTTACTTTTCCTTTTTTGATTTTGAATCGGTCAAGAACAATAATAATTTCTTTTTTAGAGTTGTGATTAATCTTGGCTTTAATTTCTTCAATTGGTTGAGAGTTGATATCAATCAATTCATTTTTATAAAAAATTCTGAAAAATCCTTTTTTCTTTAATAAATCAATTTCTTCTTCGATTGTTCTTCCTTCGTGATAATGAATTGGAAATCCAATATAAAATTTATCTTCTTCATTTTGTGTTTCGAGCCATTGAGATACAGTTGCAACTGTATCTTTTTTTACTTCATTGCCGCAGTTAAAGCAGATAGTTTTGCCAATTCGAGAAAATAAAAGCCTTAAGTAATCATAAATTTCTGTACTTGTTCCTACAGTAGACCTTGGATTACGAGCTCCTGTTTTTTGTTCAATTGCAACAGCTGGTGAAATTCCATAGATAAAATCTACATCAGGCTTGTTCATTCTTTCTAAAAATTGTCTTGCATAGGAAGACAAACTCTCGACATATCTTCGCTGACCTTCTGCATAAATTGTATCAAATACAAGAGAAGATTTGCCACTTCCGCTTACACCAGTAAAAACAATTAATTTATTTTTGGGAATTTCGAGAGATATATTTTTAAGATTATGCTGCCGCGCTCCTTTAATTATAATTTTCTGGCTTTGTATTTCTTTATCTTCTTTCATTTTTTGATGAAGTTATGAAATCGTAACCTATAAATTACTAAAACTTTTTTGAAATTGATTGAAGCAAGAAATAGAAATAAGTGGAATAATGGAATGATGAAATAAGTGGAGTAATACATATATAATCTTTAACTGACAACCCTAAACTCTAATTTTTAACACGAAACCTTCAATCTGCAACCTTTAACCCTAACCAATTCTACTTCAGCCCTAATTCTTTGCACATTCTGTGATAATTTGGTGGTGCTAATCCAAGAATTGATGCAGCTTCCTGATCAGAATTTACTTTGCTTCTGATATATCTAAAATATTTTTCACGGAAAATTCTTTCCATTTGTTTAAGTGGTAAAGGACCATTTGGAGCTTTAAAACTTATTCCTTCGTTTCCAAAGTAGTCTTCAAGTTCATTAATTTTTTTGCCGAGAGCAGTTTCAATTAGTTTTGGAGTAATTATTTTATCATCAAAAAATAGTAGACGCTGAACAAGATTTTTGAGTTCGCGAATATTCCCAGGCCAATCATAATCAACAAGTAATTTCATTGCATCTTCTGAGATTACAGGAGCTTCTCTTCCTATTTCAATTGCGAATTGATTCATGTAATAATCAATCAAACAAATTATATCCTCTTTCCTTTCTCTTAGTGGTGGAATATGAATATTGATAACATTCAATCGATAATACAAATCTTCACGAAATCTTTTTTCTTTTACTTCTTCTTCAAGATTTTTATTTGTTGCAGAAATTATTCTAACATCAACTTTAATTTTATCAGTTCTGCCAAGTTTTTCAACTTCGCCATCCTGAAGCACGCGAAGCAGTTTTACCTGAGATGAAAGCGGCAATTCAGAAATTTCATCCAAAAAAATTGTTCCATTGTTTGCTATTTCAAATAATCCTGGTTTACTTTTTTCTGCACCTGTAAATGCACCTTTTTCATAACCAAATAGCTCACTTTCAATTAATTGGTCTGGTATACCGCCGCAATTTATTGGAACAAAGTTTTCATATTTTCTTGGACTGTTGTAATGAATGTTGTATGCAACGAGTTCTTTTCCTGTTCCGGATAATCCTGTAATTAGAACAGGCACATTGCTGTTTGAATATTTTTTTATTTGTTCTCGTAAATGTTCTGCAGTTTGAGAAACTCCAATAATTTTTTTTGAAGATAGAATATCATCAACATTCTTTCTTAATTTTTGTGTCGACTTCTGTTTTTCTTTAATTAATTTTCTTTTTTCATAAGCATTAAAGATTGACATTATAAAATCTGTTGGCTGATAAATGTGTTCTTCGATATCTCCAGGATATTTTGTGCAATACCAGAAAGCTCCTGCTTCAATTAGACTGTGTGCAAATTCATAATCTGTTACATTTACAGTCATTTTTGTGATTACAATAATTTGAAGTGATGGATCAAAATCCTTTATTTTTTTGATTAGATATTCACCGTGCAGACCGCCCGCAATTTGGTAATCCATTATTACAACATCAAAATTATTTTTGTCTGCTTCCAGAAGTTCAAGAGCCGATTTTCCATCTGAAACTACTTCACAAATTTTTATTCTATCGGCAAAAGGTTTAATTGTGTTTTCAACACGTCGAACATCAAAATCTTCGTCTTCTATAAGCAATATTTTAATTTGTTCATATTTATTCATTGTTGCTCCAAATTAATTTCGAATTGTGATTGTAAACCTGCAACCTTTTTCTGGCAGATTTTCTGCATCAATATCCCATCCACATCTTTGTTTGGAAATTTCATAAGCTATATAGCAGCCGTAACCGCTGTTGGCATGAGACAAATTTTTTGTAGATACATTTTCAAGAAAAATTTTTTTGATTCCTTTTTCATTTACTTCTAATAGTTCGGGTTTAATTCCTTTTCCATTATCTTCAATTATGATGTTGGAAATTTTTGTTTCAGGATTATACTTGGTTGTAATTGTAATTAACAATCCAGTATCGCCGCCATGGTCAATACTGTTTTGGATTAATGGTTCTAAAATTTCCCAGACTACAAATTCATTAATATTTACTTTAGGAACTTTTTCATCAAGATTCAATTTTATTTCAAAAGATTTTGATTTCCTTGAAGTTCTGTTGAAAATATTTTCAACCATAAATTTTATTACTTCATTTAAATCAGTTGAGAAAGATGGATTTCGAATTGTTTGAATTGGCGGTTCATACCATTTCATATCATAAATTACACGAGAAATAAAATTCGAATACTTAGTTGCTCGATATTTAACCTCGTCGATATTTTCTGTAGAAAGTGTTCTTAAATCTTCTTTGATAAAGCCCATTACTTTTTCTGCTTTGTGATGTGTGTGATAAATTCTTTTTGTAAACATTGATTCTTTTTCGTGTTCAATTTGTTGTTTAATGTTTCTTTCATGTTCTTCCATTAAAAGCTTTTGAGCTTCATCTCTTTCTTTCACTGTGTAAGTTGAAATGTAATACATTGCAAGCAGTCCAAGCAAAAAAAGTGCAGAATAAATTATTGATGTTTCTTCATAACTCGAAACCATTTCTCTTTGAATAAAAGAAAAATCAGGAGTATTACGAATGTATAATGCACCTGCATATTCACCATTAGGCACAAAAGGAACAAATATGTGATAAGTATTTTTATTTAGTAAAATGTTTACAATCTGTTCACTGCCGATTAATTCACTTTTTACTTTTTTGTATAATTCAATTGCAGAACGATGACGCGTAGAATGGCTGCTTCCTTCTTTATCTTCAAACATAATCGCAAATAAATCATTGCCGTTGTCAATTGCTTTTATTTTATCTCCTTCACCAACGAGGAGACAAATTTCTTCAATGTTCTGCTGAAGTATTTGTTGATTTAGAATTATATCAAAGAATTGAATAATCCTGCGCTTTTCATTCGGGTCAATTGTTTTTCTCATTTTTACAGTTTCATAAAATAATTCAAGTGAAGTTGTTGTTAAATTAGCCAGTCTTTCTGCAGAATTTTTTTGATACCATTCCTGAGCATTTTCAACAAAATTGCGCAGAGAAGTTTTATGCACAAAAGATAAAATCAATTGGAAAATTATTAAGCCGACAAACAAAACAGTAAGATGCTTGAATTCAAAGTGATATTTCTTAAGATTTTCAAAAAAATTATCCATAACGCATTATTTATAGCTTGCTTCGGAGTTAATTATTTTTTCAGCATTGCTTAAAGCATCGCTTACAGAAATTTCATTTTTTATTGCACGATTAAGGTAGTAAGTAATTATATCAGAATATCGAGTATACTTTTCAAGAAATGGTCTGCGTGTACATGTTTTAAAAATTGATTTATAGAAATTTAATTCTGGATTTTGCTTTAAATAATTTTTGTCTTCATAAATTTTTTTATTGATGGGCAGATAACCGCCGAGTTCATAAAATTTTTTTTGAATGTCTTCTTGAATTAAGAATTTGATAAATTCAATTGCTTCACTTTTTTTTGAGGAATATTTCGATACCATCAAATTCCAACCACCTATTATACTTTTTTTCGAACCATCTTTGAAATGGGGCAGAGGTGCTGTTTCAATTTTATCTGCAAAGCTTTTATCATTGAATTTAGTTTCATACCATTTTAATAAACCAGGCCAGCCGCGCAAAAATATTCCATTGTTATCAATAAAATAATAATAAGTATCGTATTCTTTGAAGTTAGTAATTTCTTTTGGTGAAAGTTTATATTTGTTTACAAGGTCAACTAGTAGTTGAAGGGCTTTGTTAGCTTGAGGTGTGTTTAATTTTAGAGAATCACCTTCAAGTATTTTTGAATTTTGAGATTCAATGAGCTCAACGAAACTGCACATCAATCCTTCAAATGCTTCTGCCTGATATAAATAAAATGGATAGCCCTGGTTTTTCATTCTTTGACCGAGTTTGATAAATTCTTCCCATGTAATTGAGTTGTCAATATTATTTTTGATTTCTTTATAGTCGCTCAAATTTTTTAATAAATCTTTTCTGTAATACATTACACTCACATCAATATAAAGAGGAATTGTTACAAGCTGATTTTTATAAAAGCAAGATTCAAGTGCATATGGAATTATATTCTCTCTTTCTGTGGTTGAAAAATAATTACTGAGCGGTTCTACAAATTTTGCAAAACGTGGAACCCATATCTGGTCTATTGAAAAAATATCAAGTCTGTCACTTCTGCTTCTCAAATATCTCATCAATAATTCTTTTCTTTCATTGGTTTGAAATTTTTCAAAAGATAAATCAATCGGTACTACTTCAATTTTTCCTTTATGAAGTTCATTGAATTTTTCTATTGCATATTTATGACTTGCTGAGATGTTATCTGCAAAATAAATTTTTTTTGGTTCCCCATCTTTGTAATCTACAAGATTCCCAAATATATACATGAAAATAAAAACCGATAAAACAAGAAAAGTAATTGCAGTTACCGAGAAATAGAAAGTTTTCATGTATGGTTTTAATGTCTTCATATCTAAAAAGATAATTCCTTTCTCATTTGCTGATAAATTTTATACCATGTTGAAAATATCGGTGCATAAGGAACTGCAATAAGCTGTCCCCCAAATCCAAATCTTCTAAATACAAGCATATTTATATTTGAAACTTTAGTTGACTTAAGAACATTTTCGTTTATTTCAATTCCATTATCAACTGCAAGTTTAGCAGTAATTTTATCAAGTTCATTGTACATTTTTTTTGTTTGAATAATATTTTTTATATCATCTTTTGCTTCTTCAAAAGTTTCGATTTTCTTTCTGGTTCCTTTCTTTTTGTCGAGCAATTTTATAATTGAGTATCCAGAGTCAGTTTTAATTGGACCATAAACATCACCTTTATTCATGCTTGATGCAACTTTTCCAATTTCTCCAAATTCATTTACTGGTTTTAATCCTGATATTTTTGAATTAGAAAATTTTTTCTGCATCTCATCAAAGCTGACACCATTGTTTAAGTCATTTAATATTTGCTCGATTGTTTCAAGATTTTCTGAATTTATTTCAGCTATATTGATGCTGTCTGGTTCTTCAATTGTTCTGTTCATTTTCAGGTAAAATTCTTTTGCTTCCTTATCACTTACATTTTGCTTTTTGAAAATTTCTTTCATTCTCATACGAGATAAATAAAATTCCTTCCACATATTTAAGTCTTCTTGAACATTGGGCAGTTTATCATAACCTCGTTTGCGAGCTTCTCTTGCATATAATTCGTTTCTGATAAAATTGCTTACAAAGTTATTCAATTTGCTTTTGATATAATCAATACTTGTTGAATCAAATTCAATCCCTGTAAAGCTCAAGTTTTTTAGAAAATATTTTAGTGAAACTGGGGAATCCTCAAATTTTACAAAGGGAAGACTAATTTCTTCATTTGAAAAAGATTTTTGTATTTGTGAGAACTCTGTTTCTGAAAATCTAAGTTTTTTATTTTTTTTATCGTTGAAATAATTTTGATTTTGTTTTATAAAATTAAGAATCTCATCTGAAAGCTTATCGAATAATCTGCGGTCAACATTTACTTTGATTCCTTTGAAGAATTTATTATAAAATTCTTGATAGAGTTTATCTTCTGTTCTCGATTCAATTATCTTTTTAATTCTTGAAATATCTGAAGAATTGAAGTCGCTTTTTTTAATTACATCATAAACTTTACAAATGTACCAACCTTCTTTTAATTTTACTGGAGATGTAAATTCACCTGGCATAAGTTTGAAGATTTGTTCTTCAATTTCTGGAGCCATATTACCAAAAGTTACCTCGGCATAATTTTTCTGTTCTAAGTTTTCCGGTCTCAGTGCTAATAATGAATCAAAAGATGCCCCATACTTAAGTGATGAATAAATTTCTTTTATTTCATTTTCATCAACAGAAAAGATGAATTTTACTTTTAGAGTTTTAGACATCTTATTTGTGCCATCGAAGAGAGCTGAATCAGTTATTACAACTTTATCCTTGATTTCTTTTTTGTAAAGTGCATCTCGTAGATAAATGTTTTGGAGATAATCCATTAGATAAGTGAAATCTTCTGATTTATCTAAATTCTGTTTTATTGCATCCTGTGCAAGTAATTTTTCGGCTAAGAGCGTGTATAAAAAATCTCTTTTTATTGTTGCAGTATCAAAAGCAGTTTCTGTTTGTGCATGGGGAGAAAATTCATAACGTTGAATAAATTCTTTTTTGGATATTTTGATATTACCTGCTTTTGCAATTATTTCATTTTCTGATTGAGCTGATAAATTCGAAAAACAAAATAGTGTAAGAAAAAATATTATAAATGAAAGAGACTTATTACACATATATTCACTTAAAAATATTAATCAATCATTAATAATATCTAAAGATTATAAAAAATAAAAGTCATAAAAATAGAAGTCACATTAAACTGCAAAAAATAAGTTTTATATTATTTTTCAGTAATAAAAATACAGAATTTATTTTATCTTAATGTTTGAATAATTTGATAAATATAAATGAAAGCAGCAGTATATCAGGCTATAGCTCATGCATTAAATGATTTGGGAGTTGAAATACTTACATTTGTTCCTGGTTATGGTGCAAGTGAAACATTTCAATTCTATAATGAATTAACAATGCGCAGTCTTAAAATTTCATTTCATGAAGAAGTTGCCTACACAATAGCGCATGGTGCAAGTATCGTGGGTAAACGTGCAGCTGTCTTGATGAAAGCTCATGGATTGATGAAAGCAGCAAACAGTGTGAGCGATTCACTCTACACAGAACCCTATGCTGGATTTGTTACAATAATCTTTGATGATAAATCAGGCAAACATTCAGACAATATACTTGAAATTACTCCGATTCTTGAAGGGATGAGCATGCCATTTACTGTTTCAAAGAACGAAACTGTTTATGATGATATTGTCAATGCATTTTTAGAATCAGAAAAAAGAAAAATGCCTGTAGCTGTTATTGTTGATGCCCTAAGTGTTAAATCAGAAATTGAGTTTGCTTCCAAACATAATCTTAAAAAAATTTTTTCATACGAGAGAAATGTGTATTCACATGTTGTTAGTCCTCTTCTTGCAGATTATCAATACAAATTGTTTATAGCAAAAAAACTTAATGGAAATTTAGAAGCAGTAATTCGACCGGAATTGCCAGTTGTACCCGAAAGTTTGACTGAAAAAGTAAAAGCTGGAGCTCTCAAATATATTCCTTTCTTTGATGTTTTTAAAAATATCAAAAGAGATATTGCAACAGGAGATACAGGCTCATCAAGTTCATTTGCTTTTCCTCCTTATAATTGCATTGATATTGTAACTTACATGGGAGGAAGTATACCTCTTGCAATTGGTGCTTATCTTGCAGGCAAGAAAAATGTCTGGGCATTAACAGGTGATTTTAGTTTTATATCTGCTGGACATCTTGGACTTCTCGAAGCATTTAACAGAGAGATTCCTTTGAAGATTGTTATATTTTATAACAAAAAAGCTGCATCAACAGGGAATCAACCAATTCATAGAAAACTGTTAAGACATCTTCTTGCAGGTTATGAAAAATATTTGCTTGCTATTTCAAACCCAGATGACCCATTTGAAATTGACGCGGTTCTGCACGAAGCTTCATCTTCTAATGAATTAAAAATTATTATAGTAGATTATCCCGAATGAAAATAGAAGTAAAAAATATTTTTGAAAAAATTCCGGAAGATTTATCAAAAGAATTTATTGAAGATATTTTAATTGCAGAAAATTTTCGGATTGAGAGAATTATTTCACAAGCACACACATCGCCGGAAGGATTCTGGTATGACCAAAACCAGAATGAATTCGTTCTGCTTTTAAGTGGGGGTGCAGAAATATTATTTGAAGATAATTATTTGGTAAAATTAAAACCTGGTGATTATTTGATAATTCCTGCACATGTAAAACATAGAGTTGAAAAAACAGACAGTGATAAATTGACTTACTGGCTTACTCTTTATTATTAAAAAAGCGGCATGAATTAAAAAAATCCACACCGCTTATTACAGGGGGCACCAATTGACTAATCTTCTACAACAGCTAATATGTCGGAACGAGGAATGATTTTTAATTCTTTGCCATTAGCACTTACTTCCTCGCCGCCGTATTTCGCAAATAATATTCTGTCACCCTCTTTAATTTTTTCACGCAAATCTTCATCTGTCCCAACAGCAATTACTTTTCCCATTCTTGGTTTTTCTTTTGCTGTATCAGGAATTATAATTCCCGATGTTGTTTTTGATTCTTCTTCAATTGGTTCAACAAGAACTCTGTCGTCAAGTGGTTTAATTTTCATAGTGGTCTCCTAATCTTTTATGTTTAACATCTGATTGATTTTTTGTTTATCAAATCCAATTATTGGTCTGTTATTAATTAGAATTACAGGAACACCTGTTTGTCCTGTTCTTCGCATCATATCTCTTGCTGCTGCTTCATCTTTAGAAACATCAACATCTGTAAATCGAATATTCTTTTCTCTGAAATATCTTTTTGCTGCATTACAAAAACTACATGTTGGTGTAGAAAAAATTATTACTTTTGGTTGAGATGTTACTGCCATATTAAAACCTTTTTTGCATGGTTAGATGAAAAAATTTTTTGAAAGATTCAAAATATTATTTGGTATATTGACATAAAAAGTATGAACTTGTGAGCAACATGAAAAAGTATCTAATCTATTTTTTGTTCTTTTGCACATTTGAATTGTATGCGCAGGTCAGCAATTTCAACGCAGGAATCTATGCTGGAATTGGAGAAATAAAAGGGAATACATCTTCTATTGCAAGTGTTGGTGGTTCTTTGTTTTTCGATTTTAATTTATGGTTTTCTGATGACGTGTTTTTTCGAACAGGATTCAGCTACTTTAGAAAAATAGAATATTTTATTCCTGAAGAACGAATGGGCAGATATTATCCATTTATAAAATCGTTCTCGCTAAAGGGAATGATTCAACAAAATATTTATCAATATTTTTTTATGGAAGAAGGATTTGGAATTATTTATTTGAATGACAGAACATTGAGCGATACAAATGTTTGGCAGCCCGGAATTTCGTTTAGTTTAACTGCAGGAATAGATTTCTGGCAAATCAATAAATCAAATTTTCAACTTGGATTGGGACTTGACTATGGAATGGGATTTACAAAAACAAATGCAAATTATTACATTATTTATTTGCAGGGAAGAATAAAATTATAATTTTTTTAAATCACTTCTTAATTTTCTATTTTCTTCGTTTGTTATGAATGTATGATACAATCAATATTTATTTACTATGAAACCGCTGGGAACGCTAAGAGCGCAAAGATTATTTGGAAATTTATTGTTCGCTTTTGACGGACTCAAAATGATTTTCTAATATAGTCTTCTGAGGAGTTCTCTATTGGCAGGCGACGAAGAATTTAATTTCTGCTTCACAATTTTATATGAGATTCTTCGCTTCGCTTAGAAAGACTTAATTAATATAATCTATAACTCAAAGATTCTTCATCTGCCTTTGGCAGGGTGACTGAAGAATCAAAAATCATTTTAAGCGAAGAAGCAAAGAAAAACTTTGTTTCTTTGCGACTTTGCGAGAAATAAAATATTATGAGATTGCTTCGTCACGACTAAAACCGTCGGGATTTATAGTTTTCGTAGAAATTCTTCACTTCGTTCCGATAAATCAAAACTCGGATAGACTCTTGGTATCCTTTATCCAATAAAAAATTTTCCAACGAAAAGTTTTATTGAATTATAATTTATATAACTCTCTCATCAGTTCTTCGAATTGACTGAAATACAATGCTTGTTCAGGGTCACTTAAAGCATTTGGTGGATCGGGATGAAATTCAACCATTATACCATGAGCACCAACAACTTTTGCTGCTTTTGCAAGTGGTATTACTTTATTTCTTTCGCCGATTGCATGCGATGGGTCGACAATTACCGGCAAATGAGTTAATTCTTTAAGAACTGGGATTGCACTTAAATCTAATGTATTTCTTGTTGCAGTTTCAAAAGTTCTTATTCCTCGTTCACATAAAATTACCTGTCTGTTTCCTTGAGATAAAATATACTCTGCAGCATTCAGCCATTCATCAATTGAAGCACTTAAACCTCTTTTGAGCATAACTGGACGATGAGTTTTTCCAACTTCTTTCAGTAAAGCAAAGTTTTGCATATTGCGTGCACCAATTTGAAGTATATCTGAACTCTTTGCAACTTCTTCAACCTGATCTGTATCCATAACTTCTGTAATTATTGGCAGATCATAATATTTTCCTGCATCGGCTAAAAGTTTTAAACCTTCGTAACCTAAGCCTTGAAAACTGTAAGGTGAAGTTCTTGGCTTAAAACATCCTCCGCGCAAAATATGAGCTCCATTTTCTTTGGCTTCGAGAGCACATTTCATTATCATCTCTTCATTTTCTACAGAACATGGACCTGCTATTACAACAAAGTTATTTCCTCCAATTAAAACATTCTTTACTTTGATTATTGTGTCTTCACTTTTGTATTCACGGCTCGCAAGTCTATAACTTTTCTTGGATTTAATTATTGCAGGAGCTTTCTGAACATTTTCTGATTCAGAAGTTTTAACTTGAGTTACCTTTTCTTTGCTTAAATCTTTTCCTTCACTTATTATTTTTGAAAATTGCAATGCAGTTCTTTCAACTTCCTGAGAAGGATAACTTCCAAGAACTTTCATAAAACGAGTATAATGGCCTAATTCATCAAGCACTTTTTGAATTGTTTCATTTGCAATATTTCCTTCGAAATCAAGATAAAACATTTCTTCCCATGGGTTGCCAATTATTGGTCTTGATTCAAGTTTTGTAAGATTAACATTATATTTTCTGAAAACATTTAGTGCTTCAACAAGCGAACCTGGGGTATGAGATGTTGCCATTACAATTGAAGTTTTGCATGGAATTCTTTCGTCGATTGTTTGAGGTTTTCTTGAAGCAATTAAAAATCTTGTATAATTCTCCGGTTGATTAGCAATATCTTTTTTAAGAATTTTTACTCGAAATAATTTTGCAGCTTCTTCGCTTGCAATTGCAGCATGAGAAATATTTCCTTCCTCTTTAATTTTTTGAACCGACATTGCTGTATCATCAAAATATTCAATAGAAATATGAGGAAGAGATTCCAGAAATTTACTGCATTGGGCTGCAGCTTGATAATGTGCATAAACCTTTTTGATTTTTTGAAATGGAATATCATCAAGAGCTACAAAGCAATGCTTAACCTGAAATTTTTCTTCGCCGATTATTGAGAGTGTTGTGTGAAGAAGTAAATCATAAACTTCATTGATTCCACCGGAAGTTGTATTTTCAATTGGAAGAACAGCATAATCAGCTTCTCCTTTTTCAGCGGCTTCAACAACTTCATCAAATCTTCGCTTGAATAAAAAATTTAATTTATAACCTGAATGAGAAAAGAATTTTTGTGATGCAAGATAACTGTAAGAACCTTCAATTCCCTGAATTGCAATTGTAACTGTTTTTTTCTTTTCACCTTTTTTATTTAATCCTGATTGAACAAAATTTTGCTGTAATCGAATTGAGTCTTCAATAATTTCATAAAAAACACGGGATAAGAAATTGGAATCTAATCCTGCTTTTTTTCCCAATCTAATAAGTCTTCTTAAAAGTTCTTCTTCTCTTTTCTGGTCTCTAATTGGAGATTTATTAATTTCTTTAGCCAGAGCAATTTCTTTGCTTAAATTTCTTCTATCTGAAAGGAGATTAATAATTTTTTCATCAATTTGATTGATTTTCTCTCTCAGTTCTTTAATGTCGTTTACTTTTTTCTTTCCCATCTTATTTTCTAATTTTATTTAATTTTTGTGCGAATCTAAAAAAATTATCATCTTAAAAAAAGATTTGAAGGCAGAATTTTCAATGAAATAAAAAAATTGATTCAAAAAAATTAAAATTGACATATAGTGAACTATCTGCTAATTTTGAAATGGATAAATTTCTCCAATTAGAAAAATGTCTTTTAATCTTTTATGAGCTCACCGAGTTCGGAGGATAAAAATATGGCAAATCAATCCCGCCGTGAATTTCTAAAAACATCAGTTTTAATTGGTGCAGGATTAACGGGACTTAGTTCATCAAAATTAAAAGCTGCACCAAAAAATATTCTTGATGAAAACAGAATGGGAGTTCTTGTTGATACTACAGTTTGTATTGGCTGCAGAAAATGTGAATGGGCATGTAAAGTAGCACATAACCTTCCTACACCGCCGCTTGAGGCTTATGATGACAGAAGTGTATTTAAGAAAATGAGAAGACCAGATGACAAAGCTTTAACAGTTGTAAATGAATATCCGCCTTCTGAATCAGGAGGTTTTCCTGTTGATGTAAAAGTTCAGTGCATGCATTGTGATCATCCAGCATGTGTATCAGCTTGTATAGTTGGTGCATTTTCAAAAGAAGAAAATGGTTCTGTAATCTGGGATACAAAAAAGTGTATTGGATGCCGATATTGTATGGTTGCATGTCCATTTCAAATACCTGCATTTGAATTTGGTAAAGCAATTCAGCCAGAAATTAGAAAATGTGATTTTTGTTTTAACAGAACTAAAGAAGGTAAGCTGCCTGCATGTGTGGAAATTTGTCCAATGGAAGCTTTAACTTACGGCAAAAGAGAAGAACTTGTAAAAATTGCTCATGAAAAAATCAGGCTTTATCCGGAAAGATATGTGAATCATGTCTACGGTGAATACGAAGTTGGTGGAACAAGTTGGCTTTATTTAGCAAGCAAGGATTTTTCTGAACTTCAATTTCCTAAACTTGGAAGAAATCCTGCACCAGGTGTAAGTGAAGCAATTCAGCATGGAATTTTTGCATACTTTGTTCCGCCAGTTGCTCTTTATGCTTTGCTTGGAGCTGTAATGTGGATTAATAAAAATAGAAAGAAAGAACCGGAGGAAGAATAATGGAAAATTTTATGAAGCCGACTCCGATAAGTAAAAAATTTTTTACTCCTGGAGTAATTGTTCTAACCGTTTTTGCTGCTATTGGTTTATTTGTTGTTTTTCTTCGATTAATTTTTGGTTTAGGTGCAGTTACAAATTTGAGCAATCAATATCCTTGGGGAATCTGGATTGGAATTGATGTGGCTGCGGGGGTTGCACTTGCTGCTGGCGGTTTTACTACAGCAGCTCTGGGACACATTATGCATAAGGAAGAATATCATGTTATTGTTCGTCCTGCTTTATTGACTGCAATGCTGGGTTATACTTTTGTTGCTTTAAGTGTTGCTCTCGACCTTGGAAGATATTATTACATCTGGCATCCATTAATTATGTGGAATGGTAATTCTGTTCTCTTTGAAGTTGGTATGTGTGTTATGATTTATTTATTTGTTTTATATATTGAGTTCTTACCAATTGTAACGGAAAGGTTTATTGGAAGAGTTAATCTTCCAGGAATTTTAAGTGCATTGAATAAACCAATCGATAAATTATTAAGATTGTTAGATAGAACACTTAATAAAGTGATGTTCATTTTTATAATTGCTGGAGTTGTTCTTTCATGTTTGCATCAATCTTCATTGGGAACATTAATGGTAATAGCAGGACCCAAAATGCATCCACTCTGGCAAACACCAATTCTTCCGCTTTTATTTCTGCTTTCTGCTATTTCAGTTGGTTTTCCAATGGTAATTTTTGAATCATTGATAACTTCAAAATCCTTTGGATTGAAACCTGAAATGAAGATTCTTTCTAATCTTGGAAGTATGGTTGCACCAATGCTTGGAATTTATCTTTCATTTAAAATTGGAGATATGGTAATTAGAAAAACATTTGTTTACTTAAATGAGATTAATACTGCAAGTGTTCTTTTTGCAATTGAAGTTGTGGTTGGAGTTATTGTTCCATTAAGAATTTTTCTATCACCAAAATTAACAAAAACACCTCTTGGATTATTCATTGGCTCTGCACTTGTAATTTTTGGTGTTCTGTTAAATCGAATTAATAATTTTATTGTAGCTTATACTCCTCCATATCAATTTCATTCATATTTCCCATCGCTTGGTGAGATTGCAGTTACGTTGGGCTTTATAGCTCTTGAAGTTTTATTGTTCAGAGCATTTGTGATGATATTCCCAATTGTAAGTGTACCGCAGTATGTAACGCCTCAAACAAAATTTTCTGTGAGAGGTGCGTAATGAAAAATAAAATTTTCTTTATCATACTGGCATTTTCATTTACATTAAATGCACAGACAAAAATTAGTAAAAATCATTCAACTCAATCTTTGAATTGTTCAACATGCCACTCGTGCGAAATTCCGACAAAGGAAAATCCATGTCTTAAAGCCTGTCCACGCGAAAACATGATTAGAATTGACCAAAAACCCGAAGAAGGACCAAAAGTTTTAACAATAAATAAAATCAATGAAACAGATATTTATGAACCAGTAGTATTTTCTCATCTTGCACATGCCGAGATGTCAGAAATTTCCGGCGGATGCAGAACCTGTCATCATTATAATCCGCCTGGAAATGTTATAGCTTGTTCTGACTGTCATGAATCTCAAAGAAAAAGAATAGATGTAAGCAAGCCGGATTTGAAAGGAGCATTTCATCGTCTTTGCATGAATTGTCATCGTTCATGGAGCGGAAGCACTGATTGCATCGTTTGCCACCAGTTGAAAGGAAAAGAAGCTTCATTAAAAACTGATACAAAAAAATTAACAGCAAAAAGAATACACCCTGAAGTAAAAGCTCCGATTAAAATTACTTTTACTACTTCAAGCGCATCAGGTAAGCTTGTTACATTTTATCATGATGAACATATCAATACTTTTAAATTTGAGTGCAGTGATTGTCATAAAAATGACAATTGTGTAAAATGCCACAGCAAAAATAAAGTTGTTCCTGCAGTTAAAAAATCATTGAAAGAAGTTCATAAAAAATGTTCTAATTGCCATGATACGAATTCAAAATCTAATTGTTCATCATGCCACTCAGATAAAGAGAAAGGACCATTTAATCATTTTGCAGCAACTGGTTTTGATATTTCAAAGTTTCATTCAAAGTTAACTTGCAATAGATGTCACACAACGAAAGGAAAGTTTACAGGACTTAAAAATGAATGCAGTTTTTGCCATGGAACATGGAGCTGGGAAAATTTCAAACACAGTGTTACAGGTTTGGTGCTTGATGAAACTCATGGTGAATTGGAATGCAGCAATTGTCATAAGGAACCAACTTACTCAAAACCAACTTGTGAAGATTGTCATGACGATAAATCTTTTCCAAAAGATAAACCTGGAAAATTAATTAAGAAATTATGAATGGATTAAACGAAATAGGATTCTTTAGAAAAATTGGACTTAAGCTGATATTGATTGTGAGTCTGACTGTTGTCATTATCATTGGAATTAATTCATATTTTAAAATTAAGTCTCAAAGTCAGGTGTTGCTTGCAGAAGTTGAACGACATGCATATCAGCTCAGCGAGACAGTAAAAAACAGCACACGATATGGAATGCTTCTTAATCAAAGGGAATATGTTGATGAGATTGTTAAGACAATTGGTAAAGACCCGGAAATCGACAATATTAGAATTTACAACAAAGAAGGGGAAATAATTTATTCTACAAATCCTAAAGATATTGGGAAGATGCTCGATAAAAAAGCCGAAAGCTGTTATGCATGTCATACAGAAAATAAGCCGCTTGAAAAATTATCTAGCAAGGAAAGAACAAGAATATTTAAGCCTCAGCCAAATTCACCTCGCGTGATGGGAATAATTAATCCAATTTATAATGAGAATTCATGCTGGCAGGCAGATTGTCATGCTCACTCTAAAAATGCAACTGTGCTTGGTGTTCTTGATGTTACAATTTCTCTTGCAGAAGTAGATAAGCAAATTACAAAGAATGAAATTCAGGAATTGCTTTTTGCAATTGTTTCAGTTATTTCAATTGGAATTATAATTGGAATATTTGTAAAAAAATGGGTTGATTATCCCGTTAAAGAACTTGTTAAAGCAACAAATCAAATAGCTGCAGGAAATCTGAATTATGAAATAAAAGATTTGGGAAACGATGAACTTGGTTATCTTGCTAAATCTTTTAATAACATGACAAAAAAATTAAATGAAGTTCAGCAGCAGCTGCTTCAATCCGATAAAATGGCTTTGCTTGGTAAATTGGCTGCTGGTGTTGCTCATGAAATTAATAATCCATTAACTGGAGTATTGACTTACAGCAGTTATCTTCTAAAGAGAACTAAAGATAATCCAGAATTGCAGGAGGACTTAAATGTAATTGTAAGAGAGACATTACGAAGCCGTGAAATTGTAAAAAGCCTTTTAGATTTTGCAAGACAATCCACACCAAAGAAAAGTCTGATTGATATTAATGAAGTAATTAACAAAGCCGATGCAGTTGTTCACAATCAGCTCAACATTAACAAAATTAAATTGATAAAAGAATTTGATGAAAAACTTCCAAGAATAACTGCAGATGCAAATCAAATTCAGCAGGTAATTTTAAATTTGCTTCTGAATGCAATTGATGCTATTGGACCAAACGGAGGAACTATTACAATTAAAACTTCACAAACAACTTTATCTCCAAAAGGAATAGTTCATGTAAAAGCAGCGTTGTGTCCAAAAAATCATAATTTGATTGATAATGACCACAAAATCGGCGGCTTGCCTTCAATCAAAATCAAAATGAAAACAAATGGAAACGAAGGCTTTTTATTCCTTGACCCTGTTTATGGAAGGTCAAAACATTATTTTGGAATTCCAATAGAAAAAAATGAAACAATTAAACTTTCCTGCCCAATATGCGATTTATCTTTAATTGATAAATTTGAAAAATGTCCTGAATGTGGTGGACCTGTTTACAAAATTGAAATTCCATCTCAAGGTTATCTTGAAGGATGTGCTTCATTTAATGATGAATGGCAAAGATGGCATTACATTGATGAAAAAGGGAATAAAAAGTTTGTAGAAATTCAGGTGTCTGACACAGGCTGTGGTATTCCTCAAGAACATATCAATAAAATTTTTGAACCTTTCTTTACAACAAAAGGACAAAAAGGAACAGGACTTGGTCTTTCTGTTGTGTGGGGAATAATCGATAATCATAATGGAACTATCACAGTTCAGAGTGAAGTTGGAAAGGGAACAACATTTTCAATCAAACTTCCGGAAGAGTAGAATGAAAAACAAATTTGATATAATGATAATCGATGATGAAAAAGTGGTTATTGATTCCGTAGTTAAAATTGGTGTTTTGAATAACTATAAAGTTGATTCAGCAGAAAATGCGATAGATGCACTAAAAAAAATTAAGGATAATGATTATAAACTGATAATCTGCGACATCATGCTGCCCGAGATGAGCGGATTTCAATTTCTTGATGAACTTCAGAATTTAAGAGTGATTACACCTGTAATCATGACAACAGGATATTCAACAATCGAAAATGCAGTTCAATCACTTTATAAAGGAGCAATAGATTTTATACCCAAACCCTTCACTTTTGATGAAATGACCGGAACTATCAAAAGAGGAATTAAATATAGTGAGTTAATAGATAAGAAAGGTAAAGTATCAGATTCAGGAATTGTTTATGTCTCCTGTCCATCAAGATATTTTAGATTTGGTTATTCGTGCTGGATGAAAGAAGATTTTAATGGAACTGTTCTGCTTGGTGCAACAAATTTATTTTTGAAAACTATTGATAACATAAAAGAAATAGAATTATTAGATTTGAGTGAAAAGATTAATCAAGCAGGACCGCTTGCAAAATTTATTGACAACGAAGGTTTTGTGCATCAACTTTTTTCGGCTTTGAGCGGAAGAATAATTGAAAGAAATGAAAAGCTTTTATCGAATATTTCGATTCTTGAAAAAGACCCATATTTCGAAGGATGGATTTACAGAATAATTCCAACTGAATTTGAATATGAAATGAAATTTTTAATTCCATGCAGTTCAGATAGATAATTTTAATTAAGGAGAAAATTTATGCTGCTCTTTATTTTATTATTAATTGTAGTAATAATTGCAGATGTAATAATCAGATATGCAATTAAAAAAGCAAATGAAAAGAAGATACGCAAAGAAAGAGAAGCTGTACTGAAAGAAGTAGTAAAAGTTGATTTCAGTAAAGAAGTCAAAACACTTAAAAGAGCCGAAGTTCCAAATCCAAAAGCAAGAATTCTTTGCGTTGATGACGAAGATGTAATTCTTGACAGTTTTAGAAAAATTCTCGTTCTCGATGGATATTCAGTTGATACTGTTAATTCAGGACCCGAAGCAATTAATCTTATAAAATCTCATCACTATGATTTTGTATTCACTGATTTAAAAATGCCGGAGATGGACGGAGTTGAAGTTACAAAATCAGTAAAATATCTGCGTCCAGATATTGATGTAATTATAATTACCGGATATGCAACTGTTGAAACCGCTGTTGAATGCATGAAACTCGGTGCAATGGATTATGTTCAAAAACCATTTACAGAAGATGAATTACTTGAGTTTACAAAAAAATGTTTGATAAAACGACAGGATAGAATCCAAAAACAATTAAAACCAAGAGTTCACATTGCTCATATTCCTGAAATAGAAAAAGTTGGAAAAGGTGAATTTGCAATTCCTGGCGGAGTATTTATATCAGATGGTCATTGCTGGGCTTCTGTAAGTCAAGATGGAACTGTAAAAGTTGGTATTGATGATTTTGCAAAAAAACTTATTGGCAAAATCGACAGCATTGAATTTCCAAATCTTGGTATGACAATAGAAAAAGGTCAGCCGCTTTTCAGTATAAGACAAAATAAAAAGTCAATTCAATTTTTATCTCCTGTAAGCGGATTAGTTAAATCCATTAATCATGAACTATCCGAAAATCTTGAAGCACTTGAATTTACACCTTACGGCAAAAACTGGATTTGCACAATTGATGCAGATAAACTTGACTTAGAACTTCAACAGTTAAAAATCGGTAAAAGCGCAGTTGCTTTCTATCAGGAAGAAATTGAGAAATATATTAACAAAATGAAAGAAATTGTTAAGAAAGAATCTCCAATGGAAGAAGAAATGTATTGGGGCGAGCTTGAAAATCTTGAAGAAAAAGATTGGTATATAATTACAGGCGAATTTTTCAGGAAATGAAGAATAAATTTGTAAAAATCGATTAAGTTGAATATTTTTTGATAAGATATGTAAGTCCATTATCTTATTTTTAATAATGTTTTTTCTTAAAAAATAGAAATGTTGAGTTAAAAGTCTTTGAATGAATGAGCTTTTCGCATATTTAATTTGAGCATAATTTTTGAAGTTATAAAAAGTTTCTTATAAAGAAAATATGGAGTTTTAAGTGGTCCTGTTTCGGAATCATTTAGCTTATCTGATTATAGCAATTTTATTAATTGGACTAACAAAAACTAAAGCACAAGATTTCAATTGTTCAGATTGTCATGAAGTTTCTATTGAAAAGTCTGTTCATAAAGATGCAATTGATTGTCAGGGTTGTCATGAAGATGTTGTAAATGAAGACCACATTGAAAAAGGTGCAAAAAAAGTAAATTGTGCAAATTGCCATGATGATAAAGTTAAATCTGTAAATTCAGATATTCATCACAGATTGAAAATAAAAAATGCACCTAATTGTGTTACATGTCATGGCAATCATGAAATTCAAAAACCTCCAAAAGAAAATTCTCTAAAATCAAAATTATATTGCTCTAAATGTCACGAAGCTAAACCAATTGCTACAGTTTATCATGCTGTTTCTGTTGATAAAAGTAATTGTTTGAGCTGTCACAAAAAAGTTGATGTTAAACTTACACTTCCAACTTCTGTTCATAAAAATTTAGAGTGTTCAGATTGCCACAGCTTTATTGCCAACAATTTGAAAGACCATCCCAAAAATTTAAAATCGACTAAAAAAGCAGACTGCTATGTTTGCCACAATGAAATAGCAAAAGAACACAGTGAAAGCATTCATGGAATTGCATTAAGTGAAGGAATTGATGATGCAGCAAAATGCTGGGATTGTCATGGTTCGCATGATATTAAAAAAGTTGACAATCCTTCAAGTTCAGTTTATCCTACAAATCTTGCAGCAACATGCGGAAAATGCCACGATAATCCTGAACTTGTGAAAAAGTATAATATCGGAATTATATCACCTGGCAAGACTTACAAAAATTCTGTTCACGGAATCCTTGTTCAAAAAGGAAGAATGGATGCAGCTACCTGCACAATGTGTCATGGTGTTCACGATATAAAAAACAAAGTGCAGCCTTCATCAAAAATTTCTTCTTTTAATATTCCTCAAACATGTGGTCAATGTCATCCAAAAGAATCAGAAGAATATCAAAAATCAATTCACTGGATTAGAGCAAAAAAAGGTTTTAGAGAATCACCTGTATGTAATGATTGCCATAGTGAACACAGTATTCAATCAATATCAACTGTAGATAAGCGAGAAGAAGCAAGAAAGATTCAGGAAAAGACATGCATGGTTTGTCACGAAAATCCAATGATTGCAGAAAGATTTGGTATTAATGGTGGACAGGCAAAATCTTATCAGGATAGTTATCATGGACTTGCAGTAATGCGCGGCGATAAAGACGCTGCAATGTGTATTGATTGCCATGGTGTTCACAAAATTTTACCAAAAGAGCATCCTGAATCAAATGTTAATGTTGCAAATATAACCAACACTTGTAAGAGATGTCATACGAATGCAACTCCTGTTTTCTCTCAGAGTTATTCTCATAAAACTGAAAATGAAACGGCATCAAAGATTGAAAACCTTGTAGCAAATATTTACTTCTGGCTGATTATTTCAGTTATTGGAGGAATGGTATTACATAATCTGTTAATTTTTATTTATGAAATCAGAAAAAAGAAAAAGAGAATTGAAGGAGAAATTACAATTCCAAGATTTACCAAGAGTGAAGTGATTCAGCATTTTCTGTTATTAATTTCTTTTATCACATTAGCAATTACTGGATTTGCTCTTAAATATAATCAGAGCTGGTGGGCAGAACTCTTAAAAACATTTGGTATGACAGAAACAGCCCGCCAATATATTCACAGAGGTGCAGCAGTAATTTTAATTGGAACTGGATTGTATCATATAATTTATTTGATATCAACTGCCAGAGGAAGAGAAGTTCTTAAAAATTTAATTCCTACTTACAATGATGTTCTTGATGCCAAAGATACTATTCTTTATTATTTGAGAATTAAAAAACAAAAACCAATTTACGATAAATACGATTACACAGAAAAAGCTGAATATTGGGCTTTAATTTGGGGAACACTTGTAATGGGATTGACAGGATTCATATTGTGGTTTCCCACTATTGTAGGAGATTGGGCTCCAGTATGGTTAATCAAAGTAAGCGAATTAATTCATTTTTATGAAGCAATTTTAGCAACACTTGCAATTCTTGTATGGCATTGGTTCTTTGTAATTTTCCATCCTCATGAATATCCAATGAGCTTAACTTGGATCGATGGAAAAATGACACTGCATAATTATCGTCATCATCACGAAAAACATTTTAGAAGAGTTGTTCTTGAATGGAAAGAATATCAACTTGGCAAACGGGATTATAAAAAGCTGAGCAATTCAACAATTTTATTTACTTCGACATTGAAGAAGAATGGATTAAATCCAGATGCGATAATAGATTCCGAGCTTGATAATGATCCAGAATTGAAAGCCTGGCTGGAAGAAAAATTAAATCCCAAAACCAAAGAAGAGAATAACAAAGAAGAAACTGACGATAATCAAAAAGAATAATTGCCTATGAATTTAGATTGAGCTATTTTCCTAATAAATAAAATGTTCATTAAATTTCAGGAGGAATTACAATGCTTAAGAAGATGATAACCTTAGTAATTTTTTTAGTTGCAATTTATCTATTAATTCCTGCTCAAGTATTTTCTCAGCCTTATGGTTATGAAGGAACTCAAGTTTGCGGGACATGCCACAAAACAGAAAAGCAGGGGCAGCAATTGAAAATTTGGCAGGAAAGCAAACATGCCAATGCTTACAAATCACTTTTAACAGACGAAGCAAATAAATTATCAGGAGATGTCAAAGCTGTTGAAAATCCAAAATGTTTGAAATGTCATGCAAGCGGTTATGATGTAGATAAAAAATTAATTGGTGCAAAGTTCAAAGTAGAAGATGGAGTTCAATGCGAAACATGCCATGGTCCCGGTTCTGCTTATAAAACATTAAAAGTTATGAAAGATAGAAACGAAGCTGTTAAGAACGGATTGGTTGTATGGAAGAATGATGAGGAAATTGAAAAGTACTGTAAAACATGTCATAACCCTGAAAGTCCAACTTACAAAGAATTTAATTTTGCAGAAATGTGGCCTAAGATTGCTCATAAAGTACCAAAAAATTAAAATCTTAGCAGGCTAAAAATGAAAAGAATAATTTCATTAATAATTTTTCTGCCGTTGATATTAAATGCACAGAATATTAACGGCAGATTTACTTCTTCAATTTATTCTTTTGAGAGATTTAATGATGTCAATAATTCTGAAACATTTTTCAGAACATATCAAACATTAAATCTCAATCTCAATTACAATAAATTTTCACTGCGCACAAGATTTAATTTTGAAAGCAACATTAGTAATGTTCTTGATAGCGACCCGCGCATGAGATTTTATAATCTTTATTTTGAGGCAAGAGATTTATTTAATCTTGTTACATTAAAAATTGGCAGACAACATGTAATAATGCCTGTAGCCGGTGGATTATTTGATGGTGTTAATCTGAAAATTAAATATGCAGGATTTTCTTTAATGGGATTTTATGGAGGCAATGTTCCTGCATATCAAAAATTAGAATTAATTGATGATATTTCTAATAATTACATTCTTGGAGGCAGATTCGAAACCTATGCTCTGAATAATTTTAGATTTGGAATTTCATACATCGATAAGAATTTTAAACCAGCTGATTACTACGCAGAAAGATTGAATGAGAATTTAGACCCTGTAACAGTTCTTATTCAATCAAAATCAAATCAGTTTAGATTTTTATCTGCAGATGTTTCTTACAATGATAATAAGCTCCTTGATTTGAATGCAAGATATGAATATGATTTGAATTATGAAGAAACATCAAAAATTGAATTTGATGGCAGAGTTAAAGCAACAAAAGAATTGGGAATTAATCTCTATTACAATCAAAGAGAACCAAAGATAAGATATAATTCTATCTTTTCTGTTTTTGATTATGGCAACTCGCTGGAAATAGAAGGCGGAATTGATTACAATGTTTCTAATCTTTACACATTTATCTTTAAGTATGGTGATGTAAAATTTGGAAGTGAACATTCATCTCGAATTACCATGGGCGCCAATACAAAATTTGGAAGTTTAAGTTATAGAAAAACATTTGGTGATGCAGGTGAACTTGATGCAATTTCTCTTTATGCAGCTCAATCATTTTTTGAAGGATTAGTTACACCTTCGGTAGGAATTACTTACACTAATTACAAATTATCAAAAGATGATAATGTAAATACAATTACAGCTTTTCTTGCTGGCTTTAATCTTAGACCTTGGAGAGTTCTATCTTTTGATTTACAGGGGCAGTATTTTAATAATAAAATTTATAAAAATGATTTAAGATTATTATTCAAAGTAAATTATTTGTTCAATACAAATTTTTAGAAGAATATGAAAATAAAAATTTTATATGCGCTCTTAGCTCTTTCGCTAACAATTTTTCTTAGTGTTGCAGCTGTCAACGAAAGAGGAGAACCTAAAAAAACAAACAAAGACATAATTAAATTTTCTCATTCATTTCATAAAGAAATTGCAGAGTGCACGGCATGCCATACCAATGCAGCTGAGAGCACTTCATTAAAAGACAGACTTTTACCGGATAAACAGACATGTGCAACATGCCATGATGTTGAGGACACTGATAAATGCAATACATGTCATTATGAAAATGTTAATGAAAAATTAATACAGAAAGAATCGGATTTAATATTTAATCACAAAAAGCATGTAACTGAACAAAAGATGGAATGTATTGCATGCCATAAAGGTTTGGATGAAGTCGATTATGCATTTCAGTCTGCATCATCAATGCCATCGATGAACAGCTGTTATAAATGTCACAATAATCAAACAGTTGCAGCAAATGATTGTGAGATTTGTCATATATCAACTGCAAATTTAATTCCTGCAGACCATCAGGAAGTTGGATTTCTTAAAAGACACAAGTTCAAAGTCAATGCTGAGAATGCAGAATGTGAAATGTGTCATGATAACAATTTCTGCGAAACTTGTCATGCATCAACAACAATGATTACAGAATCAAACAGTGCAAGAGATTTTTATGCTCCTTATTCGCCACACAAATTTACAGATAATGCAAAACAGCAGCAGCTCGGCAGAGTTCATGATTTGAATTACAGATTTTCTCATGGAATTGATGCCAATAATAAATCGAGTGAATGTCAAACTTGTCATCAAGTAGAAACTTTTTGTGTTGAATGTCATAATTCAGAGAAAAATGATTTTGCAATGGAAGGAACAATGCCAGCTTCTCACAGAAAACCAAACTTTGTTACAATTGGCGTAGGAACTGGCGGAGGTCAGCATGCTGTAATGGCAAGGCGGGATATTGAATCTTGTGAGGCATGTCATGATGTTCAAGGAGCAGACCCAAGTTGTATTTTGTGCCATGTTGATAATGATGGAGTCAAAGGTACAAATCCAAAGACACATATGAGCAATTTTATGAGAGATGAAGAAGGAGACTGGCACAGTGATGTTAATTCAGTTTGTTATACATGTCATCGCGATGCAAATGCTCATCCCAATGGAATTAAGGGAGCAGGCTTTTGCGGTTATTGCCATAAATAATTATTGGGTTGAATATGAAATACATTAAATTATTTATCATTTTATTTGCAGCTCTGATAAGTTTTATCTCATGCAGTGATGTTCAGGATGAAATTACTCCACCAGAAAAACTTAGTATTCATGGTAAAGATGTAATGGTTAAAACATCTGCTAATTTTCATGGAAGACAATTAGTGGATGGAAAAATGGAGAGCTGCAAACAATGCCACGCTTCAAATTATTCCGGTGGAACTGCAAAAGTTAGCTGTCTTGATTGTCACAGTGCAATTAATGTTCATACAGCTGAAATTAATAATTTAACCTCAGAAAAATTTCATGGAAAATTTATTGCAGCTATTAATTG
Source organism: Melioribacteraceae bacterium (assembly GCA_037481715.1). GTDB lineage: Bacteria > Bacteroidota > Ignavibacteria > Ignavibacteriales > Melioribacteraceae > Rosettibacter. The sequence goes on along the minus strand of JBBFLD010000006.1, from coordinate 37,531 downwards.
GGATTTAACAAAATGTTCTCAATGCCATGGCAGTAATTATGCAGGTGGAATTGTAAGTCCCAAATGCACCACATGCCATAATCAATCATCTGGTCCTGAAGCCTGCAATACATGTCACGGTGATTTTGCTAATCCATCAAAAATATCGCCGCCTAAGGCTACAAATGGTGCCATTGATACTAAAGATTTTAGAGTTGGTGCACATCAGAAACATTTAGCAGATTCTCAAATTGCAAAAGCAACTCAATGCAATGAGTGCCACATAGTTCCAGCTAAATTTAATTCTGCCGGACATATAGATAACACTTCGCGAGCAGAAGTTGTTTTTGGCAGTTTCAGTTCAAGCGGTGTTGGAAATCCATCATATAATTTTAATGACAATAAATGCAGCAATACTTATTGCCATGGTAATTTTGAATTCAAGAAAGAAAATGCTCAATATCAGTTTGCTTATATTGAAGATAAAATTACTGGAAATAACTTTCAGCCAATCTGGAATAAAGTTGATGGAACACAAGCTGAATGCGGAACTTGTCATGGGTTGCCTCCTAAAGGTCATATAGAAGTAGAAAAAAATTCTTGCGGTGTATGTCATGTTGGAGTTGTTGATAAGTATGGTAAGATTGCAGACAAAACAAAACACATCAATGGCAAGATTGATTTATTCTAACATTTCACCTTTTATTTCAAGCCGTCTCATAAATCTTGAGGGACGGCTTTTTTTGTTTATGTATTTCTTTTTGAATTATTGTAATCTATTTTTGGTTTAAACGTAAGAATTAAAAGAGAAAACAGATGATTTCTACAATAAACAGCTTAAATGCACTTCTTCCGTTTTTGTATTTAATTGTTTTTACAATTTACACTTATGACTTTTTTGCAGAAAAAAATTTGTTTACAAATTCCAAAAGAATTTTTCTTTTTGTTACTCTTTTTGTTCATACTTTTTATTTAATGGTTCGTTCAGTTGAATTTAATCATCCTCCAATTACAACTAAATTCGAAATTTTTTCACTGCTGGCTTTTTCAGTTTCATTTTCTTATTTCATTCTTGAATTGTTAACAGATATTCGCGGCACTGGCTCTTTTATAATTTTATTCTCTTTGATTTTTCAGGTGGTTTCTTCATTATCAATTGAACATAATTATGTAGTCCCAGAAGTTTTAAGAAATAGAATGCTTGGACTTCATGTTGTAAGTGCAATTCTTGGATATTCAGGATTTACAATTTCTGCTGTATATGGATTGTTGTTTTTAATTCTCTACAAAAATTTGAGAAGCAATAAATTTGGATTAATATTCAATCGTCTGCCAAGTCTTGAAATTCTTGAGAAGTTAAGTTTTTATTCTCTGGTTATTGGATTTGTTCTTTTAACATTTGCAATTATTATTGGAACAATATGGCTGCCAAATGCTTTCCCGAATTTTAAATTTTATGACCCAAAACTTATTGGCACAGCTTTTATCTGGATTGCTTATGGTACTGGAATTATCAGCAAATATCTTGCAAACTGGTATGGTAAAAAAGTTATAATATTTTCATTGTGCGGATTTATTCTTACAATAATTTCTTTAATTATAACAAGCACATATTCTCATACATTTCATTCATTTTATTGATTGATGAAGTAAATTCAGGAAGAAAAGTAATTTTAAAAAAAGTATGATTGGAAATGAATTTAATAGGAATTTCAATAAATCATAAAACTGCACCAATAGATATTCTGGAATCTCTTCACTTAACAAGAGATGAAATTATTGAATTTATACCACGGCTTAAAGATGAATTCAGCGAAGGTGTGGTAATTTCAACCTGCAACAGAACAGAAATTTTCTGCATTTCAAAAAATCAAAAATTGAATTCGGATTTAATTCTGAAAAAGCTGCTGGAGTTTAAGCCTGTTCAAAATGTTAAAGAAGAAAATTTTACAAAATATTTTTCTTGCGGTGCAATTAAACATATTTTTTCTGTTGCTTCTGGAATTGATTCATTAGTCATTGGCGACAGCCAGATACTTGGACAAGTTAAAGAATCATTTGAATTATCCGAAGATCTAAATTTTGCTGGAACAATTATTAAACGAATCTTAAATGCTGCATTAAAAGTTGGAAAACGTGCAATTAAAGAAACTACTATTGGTGAAGGGGCAGTTACTGTTAGTTATGCTGCTGTTCAAGTTCTTGAAAAAATATTTGCAGGACTCGATAAAAAATCGGCACTAATAATTGGTGCAGGCGAAACAGGTGAATTGGCTGCAGTTCATCTCAAAGATAAAGGAATAGGAAGAATTTCAATTTGCAATAGAACATTAGAGCGGGCAGAATCTTTAGCAAATAAAATAAATGGCAATGTAATTCCTTTTGAATCTCTGAAAGAAAATATTTTTAATTATGATGTGATAATAAGTGCAACAAGTTCTCCAAATTTTATTCTTACGAAAGATGATATTCAAAATGCAATGAAAAAAAGGAAAGGAACTCCAATTGTATTAATGGATATTGCTGTACCGCGTGATATTGACCCAGAAGTAAAAGATATTGAAAATGTTTTTTATCACGATATGGATTCATTAAAAGTGATAGTTGACCAGAACATTGCAAAAAGAAAAAATGAAATTCCAAAAGTCGAAAAAATAATTATGGAAGAGATGATTGAATTTTTCAGCTGGTATAACACACTCGAAGTTGTTCCGGTAATAAAATCTTTGAGAGACTTTTTTGAACAAATCAGAAATGATGAACTTGAGAAAATTAAAAACAAAGTTACAGCAGAAGATTATTTGAAAATAGAAGACATGACAAGAAGATTGATTGGAAGGCTGCTTCATAATCCGACAATCAAATTAAGAGAAATGGCAGAATCAGGAATTAACATTGATGAAATGGCTGCAAATACAATTTTAGTTAAAGAACTTTTTGCGCTGGATAAAATTAAATCTAATGGAGAAGAATCAAATAAAAAGGAATAAACTTGAAAAAAGAAAAACTAATAATCGGAAGCCGGGGAAGTGAACTTGCCCTATGGCAGGCGAACTTTGTTAAAAAAGAATTAGAAAGAAAAAACAAAAACTTATCGGTCGAAATAAAAATCATTAAAACAACTGGTGACAAAATTCTTGATGTTGCTCTTTCAAAGATTGGAGATAAAGGTTTATTCACAAAAGAAATAGAAAAAGAATTATTAAATGGAACAATTGATATTGCTGTTCATAGTCTTAAAGATTTACAAACTGAAATTCCTGATGGATTAAAATTAGCAGCAGTAACAAAACGTCATAATGTTGAAGATGTATTGATTGCAAGAAAAAAAGGTATTACAATTTTTGATTTGAAAGAAGGAGCAACTGTAGCTACCGGCTCGCTTAGAAGAAAAGCACAGCTTTTACATTTAAGACCTGACTTGAACATTGTTGATTTAAGAGGAAATGTTCCAACAAGAATAAAAAAATTTTTTGAATCAAACTGGGATGCAATAATTCTGGCAAGAGCCGGCATAGAAAGATTGAATATGAAAAAATATATTTCATCATACATTTCTACAGAAGAGATTCTTCCTGCAGTTGGGCAGGGTGCACTTGGAATTGAAATTCATCAGAACAATTCTTTTGCTGAAGAAATGATTAAAAGCATTAATGATGAAAACACATTTTTAGCTGTAAGAGCAGAAAGAGCACTATTAAAATATCTCGAAGGTGGTTGTCAGGTTCCAATCGGAGCTTATGCAGTTGTAAAATCAAACGGACTTTATCTTGATGCTTTAATCGCTTCGATTGATGGTTCAATAACATTCAGAAAAAAAATTAGAGCTTCAAAAAATAATCCTGAAAAATTAGGCGAGAAGTTAGCCAGAGATTTATTGAAAGCAGGTGCTTCTGATATTATGAAAGAGATATACAAGTAATTAGAAAGTTAATTAAAATGGAATTGCAGAATTTGAAATCAATAGTTAATAAAAAAATACTTGTTACAAAATCAAAAGAAGAATCAAAAAATTCGTTAAGAATTTTATCTGATGCTGGTGCAGAAATAATTTTTTTCCCGACTATAAAAATTGAACCTTCGTATAAAAACCTTGACCTGAGCGAATTAATTTCCAATCCGCATAAATATGATTATATAATTTTTACTTCCGCAAATGCAGTTCAGGTTTTTTCCGAAATGTTGAACGAGTATAAATTTGATTTATCGAAAACAAAAATTGCTGTAGTGGGAAAAGCTACAGCTGAAGAATGCCGTTGTCATGGTATTTATCTTCATATTATTCCAGAAGAATTCAGTGCAAAAGGATTGATAAAAAAATTTTCTGAAATTGGCGTTGATGGGAAAAATATTCTTATTCCAGGCTCTTCACTTTCAAGAGAAGATTTAAAATTAGGTTTAACAGAATTAGGTGCAAATGTTCTAACTCTTCCAATTTATGATGTAATTATAAATGAACAGATAAAAGATGAACTTGAATATCAATTCGTAATTAATAACAAACCAGATATTTTTATATTTACAAGTCCTTCATCATTTGAAAATTATATTAAACTCTTGAATGTAGAAAATGTATCTGAGTATTTTCAAAATAAAATTGTATGTGCAATTGGTCCAACAACAGAGTTTGAAATTAGAAGTTATGGAATAAATGTTAATGTTGTTCCATCTGTTTATACACTTGAAGGTGTAAGTGAAGCATTAATTGAATTTTTGAAAGCATCAGAAAATTTGGCTTAATATTTCAGGAGGAATATTGAACATTAAAAATGATTTATTTCTAAGAGCATGTAAGCAGCAATCAGTTGAAAGAACACCAATCTGGATTATGCGTCAAGCTGGAAGATATTTGCCAGAGTATATGAAAGTAAGAGAAAAATATGATTTCTTAACTATGTGCAAAACTCCAGAACTTGCTGCAGAAGTTACAATTCAACCAGTTGATATTTTAGGAGTTGATGCAGCAATTATTTTTTCTGATATTCTTGTTGTCCCAGAGGCAATGGGAATGAAATTACAAATTATTGAAAGCAAAGGTCCACAGCTTTTTGAACCAGTTCGTAATGAAAATGATATCAATAAATTAAAAAGAATTGACCCTTTCAAAGATTTAAAATTTGTTCTTGATGCAATAATATTAACAAAAAAAGAATTGAATGGAAGAGTGCCTTTAATTGGATTTTCTGGTTCTCCTTGGACATTAATGACATACATGGTAGAAGGGAATGGTTCAAAAAATTTTTCTGAGATAAAAAAATTTATTTATAACAATCAAAATGCTGCACACGAATTATTGAATTTAATTTCTGATGTTATTGCTGATTATTTATCTGCTCAAATTGAAGCAGGTGCAAATGCAGTTCAAATTTTTGATACATGGGGTGGAATACTTACTGAAGATGATTTTAAAGAATTTTCTCTTCAATATATAATAAAAACAATCTCTCAAATAAAAAGAAATCATGAACCTGTGATTGTCTTTGCAAAAGGAGTTCACAATTTGGAATTAATGAAAAATTGTGGTGCTGATGTTATAAGCATTGATTGGACAATAAATATTGGCAAAGCAAGAAAAGTGCTGGAAGATAAAACAGCTTTGCAGGGAAATTTAGACCCAACAATTTTATATGCACCAAAAGAAAAAATAAAAGAGGAAACGAAAAAAATTCTTGATTCTTACGGAAAAGGAAATGGACATATTTTTAATCTTGGTCATGGAATTTTACCAGATGTAAATCCAGAAAATGTAAAATATCTTGTCGATGTAGTTAAAGAAGAAAGTAAAATTTATCATCAATAATTTTTGTTAGGAGAAATTATGTTTGAAATAGATTTAAATCTTATCAGGAAATATGATAAACCAGGACCGCGTTATACAAGCTATCCAACGGCTCCGCAGTTTAACGAATCGTTTACTTCAGAAAGATATCTTGATGAAATTATTAGAACAAATAATTTAGAGAGCCCGCCTAACTTATCACTTTATTTTCATATTCCTTATTGTGATACTCTTTGTTACTTCTGCGGCTGTAATATGATTGTTACAAGAAACAGAGATAGAATCAAAGATTATCTTAGATATTTGAAGAATGAAATTGATTTAGTTCGTTCATACATAATTGAAGGAAGAAAAGTTGTTCAGCTTCATTGGGGCGGTGGCACTCCAACTCATTTAAATCCAGATGAAATAATAGATTTGAAATCATACATCAATAAAAATTTTGAAATAGATACATATGCAGAGCAGGGCTGCGAAATTGACCCGCGCGGCTTAACAAAAGAACATATTGAAGCTTTGCGAAACAGCGGATTCAACAGAATTAGCATGGGAGTTCAAGATTTTAATGAGAAGGTACAAAAAGCTGTAAATAGAATTCAACCAGAAGACATGACAAGACAAGTAATTGATTGGATTCGTGAATTAAATTTTCACAGCATTAATCTTGATTTAATTTATGGTCTCCCTTTCCAAACAGTTGAATCTTTTTCAGAAACTGTTGATAAGATTATTGATATATCTCCCGATAGAATTGCTGTATTTAATTTTGCTCATGTTCCATGGCTTAAAAAACATCAAGCATTAATTAAACCGGAAGATTTGCCAAAGCCAGAAGAAAAACTTCAGATACTGAAAATGACAATTGAAAAACTCACTAATGCTGGTTATGTGTTTATTGGAATGGACCATTTTGCAAAACCAGATGATGAACTTGCAGTTGCACTTCGTGAAAAAAAATTATACAGAAATTTTCAGGGCTACAGTACTCATGCAGGATGCGACCTTTATGGATTTGGAATTACAAGCATAAGTCAAATTGGAAGATGCTATGCTCAAAATGTAAAAAAAGAAAAGGAATATTATGATAAATTAAATGATGAAATAATTCCCACAGAACGAGGTTTTTATTTGAGCGATGATGATTTATTAAGAAGACATGTGATAACAAGAATCATGTGTGATTTCGAACTTGACTTTGCTGCTGTTGAAAATCAATTCAAAATTGAATTTGAAAATTATTTCAAACGTTCTTTAGAAAACTTAACTGAATTTGTTACAGATGGTCTCATTGAAATTAAAAACAGAAAATTAATTGTAACTCCAATGGGCAGGCTTCTTGTGCGCAATATTGCAATGAATTTTGACTGGTACATAGAACAAAAAGCTGATAAAGCAAAATATTCGAGAACGGTTTAATAATTATCAAAACAAAATGGTAGAATTAGCAAATATTTTAATAGTCTATCTGAGGAGCGAAGCGACGAATCCGAATTTTTTTCAGCATAACAACTTTGAATAATTTTAGTACTAACTCATACTAAAAGTATTATGAAAAGAAAAAGAATACCAGATAAATTTAAGGTTTACTTTTGGGACTGCGAGTTTAAGGACTTAGACATGCGCAAGCATAAAAAATTTATTATGGAACGATTACTTAACTTAGGTTCATTTAATACTTTTAACTGGATATTTAATAACTTCAAAAGAGAAGAAGTTGAATCTTTTCTAAAAGAGCATGGAAAAATAAGATTGAGCAGGAACAGTTATAACTTTTGGAAATTTGTAATTAGGATTAATCAATTATGGAAATAGATTTATTTTATAACATATTGGATAGTAAGAGTAAGTACATTTTAGAAAATCTGAAAGAATTCAAGAAGCATTTCTATCTTGCTGGTGGTACCGGCTTAGCCTTACTAATGGGTCACAGAAAATCCGATGATTTTGATTTCTTTACCCATAAAGAGTTTAATGAAATTAATATTCATAAATTTATTAATGAAAATTTTCATTCAAATGTCATAAATTATCTACAAAATGAAAAGGACACAATTACAGTTCTTATAAATGACAAAATAAAACTTTCTTTTTTTAGTCTTTCTTACCAAAATTATCTTCCTTTAATTGAAACAAAATATTTTAATTTGGCTGACGAAAGAGAAATTGGTGTAATGAAATTAATTTCTCTCTTAAGAGCAGCTTACCGCGACTATGTCGATCTTTATTTCATACTGAAAAAATATCCACTTGCAGAAATTATTTCATTAGCTCAAAAAAAACATCCTGAAATTGATATTGAGATATATTTAAAATCCTTAGTAAGCTTTGATGACATTGAAATCATGCCATTAAAATTCACAAAAGGAAATAAAGTATCTCATAAACAAGTTTTTAATTATATAAAAAAATGTACTGAAGAATTTCTTATAAGCCATAAATAAAAGAAAGGAATTCAATTGGATAAAATAGCAGTTATTCTTTTTAATCTTGGAGGACCTGATTCCTTAAATTCGGTCGAACCATTTCTTTATAATTTGTTTCAAGACCCTGATATTTTCAAAATTCCAGTTGGACAAAAATTATTTGCAAAATTAATATCACATTTCAGAGCACCAAAAGTAGTGGAAGAGTATAAGTTAATCGGTGGTAAATCACCAATTAATGAATGGACAGAAATTCAACGAGCAATGCTTGAAAAAAAATTACGAGAGTTTATTCCATCTGTTGATGTTCATGTTGCTATGCGATACTGGAATCCTTTAACAAAAGTAGTTGCAGAGAAAATAGAAAAAGAAAATTATTCAAAAATAGTTTTACTTCCTCTTTATCCGCATTATTCAATTACAACTACTGGTTCATCTTTCAATGAATGGAACAGATGTTACAGAGGTGACAGGAATAAATTGGTATTTATTAATAATTATCATCTAAATGAAAAATATATTTCTGCCATTAATCAAAGAATTGATGAAACAATTTTAAGGTTCCCGGAAAATATTAGAGATAAAATTCATCTTGTTTTTAGTGCTCATGGAACCCCAGTTAGTTTGGTTAAAAAAGGCGACCCATACAGTCATCAAATTAAAGAAACAATGGAAGCAGTGATGAAAGCAAGGAATTATTCTCATTCTTATCATCTCTGTTTTCAAAGTAAGGTTGGACCAATGAAATGGCTTGAGCCTGCTACTGACGATATGATTTTAAAACTTGCTGAACAAGGGCACAAAAATTTATTGATTATCCCGATTAGTTTTGTTTCAGACCATATTGAAACTTTATTTGAATTAGATATTGAATACAGACATGTAGCCGAAAATGCCGGCATTGAAAATTATTTTGTCATGAAAGGCTTGAATGATTCAGAGTTATTTATTGATGCACTTTCAGATATTGTAATTAATGAATTAAAATTATAATTCATTAAGTGGAATATTCAGCTCCTGATAAAAAGAATAAGATTGAAGAATAATTAATTGTCAAATTTGTTCGTTTTTGAAGACAAGATAATCATTAATATAAAAGTGCTTTTTATTTTGAGTAAACTACTAAGTAAATAAAACATGATATTTGCATTAGTTCTTTAATATATTTTTCTCCGAGTTGGTATGCCTAAAAAGATTTTTCTCAGTGGTTCTCTGAGGTTTCTCCGAGTAACTCTGTGTAATTATTTTTACACAGAGAACCACTGAGTAAACACAGAGTTACACAGAGGTAATCAATTTATATAACTTAAAATTATAAATTAAACTAAAGGAAGACTACTAACTCAAGTGAATTAAAATCTAAATATCATATGTTATTGCTTTATGTCAATGACCATATTCCATAAAATAAATTTATTGGTGAATGCAATGAAAACAAAATTATTATTTATCCTGTTTTTATTAACTACAATTTCACCCTTAAAATCACAAGAGAGTAAACTTATGAACAATCCATTTTTCAAAACCTGGGACACACCATTTCAAACACCACCATTTAATGAAATTAAAAATGAACATTTTCTTCCTGCAATAGAAGAAGCAATAAAAATCGAAGAAAAAGAAATCGAACAAATTGCAAATAATCCTGATGAACCAACATTCGAAAATACTATTGAAGCTCTGGAATTAAGTGGTGAATTGCTTGATAAAGTCACAAGTGTATTTAATGGCTTAAATGGTGCAAACACGAATGACGAACTTCAAGCAATTGCTCGTAAGACTACTCCCATGCTTTCCAAGCATCGTGATGATATTTATCTTAATGAAAAATTGTTTCAAAGAATTAAAACTCTTTATGATAAAAGAGAGCAATTGAATTTAACTGATGAACAAAAAAGATTACTTGAATTCTATTACCTTGATTTTGTTAGAAGCGGTGCTAATCTGAATGAAAACCAAAAAGAACAATTAAGAAAAATTAACCAGGAACTTTCTGTTCTTTCACTTAAGTTTAGTGAGAACTTATTAAAAGAAACAAATGCAGTTGCACTGATTATTGATAACAAAGATGATTTGGTTGGACTGCCTGAAAATGTTATAAAGTATGCTTCTGAATTAGCAAACGAGAAAGGTTATCCGGGCAAATGGGTTTTTACTCTTCAAAAGCCAAGCTGGATACCATTTCTTCAATACTCACCAAAAAGAGAATTAAGAGAAAAATTATTTAAAGCATATATCAATCGAGGAAATAACAATAATGAATATGACAACAAAAAAATTATTTCAAGAATTATTTCATTGAGAGTTAAGAAAGCAAACTTGCTCGGTTATAAAACTCATGCAGATTTTGTGCTTGAAAGAAATATGGCAAAAAATCCAGAGAATGTTTATAAATTCTTAAATGAACTCTGGGTGCCAGCAATTAAAAGAGCAAAAATGGAAGTTGAAGAAATGCAAAAGATTATTGATAAAGAAGGCGGCAATTTTAAACTGCAGCCTTGGGATTGGTGGTATTATGCAGAAAAAGTTAAACAGGAAAAATATTCTCTCGATGAAGAAATGCTGCGTCCATATTTCAAAATGGAAAATGTTTTGAAAGGAGCCTTCGAAGTTGCATCTAAACTTTATGGAATAAAATTTATTGAAAGAAATGATATTCAAGTTTATCATCCTGATGTAAAAGTATTCGAGGTTCAGGAAGCAGATGGAAAACATATTGGAATTTTTTATGCAGATTATTTCCCGCGTGATGGAAAAAGAAGCGGTGCATGGTCAAGCAGTTTTAGAAGTCAATCGAACATAAAAGGAAAATTTATTACTCCAATAGTTTACAATGTTGGCAACTTTTCAAAACCAACAACTGATAAACCTTCATTGATGAGCATTGATGAAGTAAATACATTATTTCATGAATTAGGTCATGCACTTCATTCATTATTCTCTAATACAATTTATCATGGTTCTAAATGGGTGCCGAGAGATTTTGTCGAGCTGCCATCACAAATAATGGAAAACTGGGCGCTTGAACCTGAAGTGTTAAAAATGTATGCAAAACATTATCAAACAGGTGAAACAATTCCGCAAGAATTAATTGATAAAATTGAAAAATCAAAATTATTTAATCAGGGCTTCGAAACAGTTGAATATCTTGCAGCATCATTTCTTGATATGGACTGGCACACAATTCAAGATACAGTGGAACGAGATGTTCCAACTTTTGAAAAAGAATGTTTTGAAAGAATTGGAAAAATTCCAGAAATAGAATCTCGTTATCAAACAACAAACTTTGCTCACATTGTTGGCGGTTATTCTGCAGGTTATTACAGCTATATCTGGGCTGCAGTTCTTGATGCCGATGCATTCGAAGCATTCAAAGAAAAAGGAAATTTATTTGATAAAGAAACTGCAAGCGCTTTTAGAAATTTTGTGTTGGCAAAAGGCGGCACAGAAGACCCAATGGTTCTTTACAAAAAGTTTAGAGGCCGTGAACCAAAAGTTGATGCATTATTGAAACGAAGAGGATTGAATTAAGAAGAAGTGGTGCAAGATTTTTGATGATAATGAAAATATTAATGTTATTCTGTGTTTGTGTTTGGAGGGATTGCTACAAAATAACATTAATGTGATTTTTGTGCCATTCTGAATCCGCCAAAGGCAGACGAAGAATCTCAAAAACATTGACATAAAAAAGCTTTGTGTCATTCTGAGCGAAGCGAAGAATCTCTTTGATAAAGTTGAATTGATTTAGATTCTTCGGTCGTCCCGCCTTTTTGGCGGGACTCCTTCAGAATGACGGAAAAGAATTAATACTTTAAGAGTAAAAAAACGTTGTGTCGTTCTGAATCCGCCAAATGCGGATGAAGAATCTCAAAAACATTAGTATAAAAGATTTTGTGTCATTCTGAACGAAGTGAAGAATCTAATAGATTATACATTAGAAATTATTTATCATGCTTTCTGTTGAGAAATTGTTTTTATAATATTTGCATAGAATAATTAAAACTAAATAACGGATTGATATAATGAATAAAAAAATTATCATACTTGGCGCGGGAATTTCTGGACTTTCAACTGCATACTGGCTTTACAAAAAAGGTTTTGAAATTAAAATTCTTGAGTCACGAAGTGAACCTGGCGGCTCAATGCAATCTGAATTTGTAAATAATTTTCTAATTGATTATGGACCAAACAGCGGATTAGAAACAACTCCATTAATTCGTCAACTTGTTGATGAAGTGGGAATCTCAAATGAATTTGTTTATGCAAATGAATCATCAAACAAAAGATATATCTTAAGAAATAATGAACTGCATCCACTCCCGATGAATCCGCCGCTTTTTATAAAATCAAAATTATTTTCTGCAAAAGCAAAATTAAGATTAATGGCAGAACCATTTATTGGAAAATCTGAAGATGGTTATTATCAAAGTGTTGCAGAATTTGTAAGAAGAAGATTGGGACAGGAATTTTTAGATTATGCAATTGACCCATTTGTTAGTGGTGTTTTTGCAGGCGACCCAAATAAACTCAGCGTTAAATCTGCGTTCCCAAAATTATATCGATTGGAAGAAGTTTATGGTGGACTAATCAAAGGAATGATTAAAGGTGCAAAAGAAAGAAAACAAAGAGCAGAACAATCCAAACAAAGTGCAAAGATGTTTTCATTTATCAATGGAATGCAGTCGTTCCCAAAAGCAATTGCAAAAAAATTAGAAGACAATATTCTTTACAATTGTGTTGTGAAAAAAGTAAAAAGAACTTCCGATAATTGGGAAGTAATTTATGAGATGAATGGAGAACAAAATAAAATTAACTCTGATATTGTTTTGTCAACTCTTCCCGCTTACGTTTCTTCTGATATTTTTGATGAAATTGATTCTGAATTATCCAAACATTTAAATGAAATCTATTACCCTCCCGTAATGGTTTTATATCTCGGTTTTAAAAAAGAAAATATCAATAGAAATTTAGATGGATTTGGATTTTTAATTCCATCAAAAGAACAAAAACATTTTCTTGGTGCAATTTGGAGTTCAACAATTTTTCCAAACAGATGCGAAGATGATAAAGCAGCATTTACTTTGTTCATTGGAGGTGCACGCTCACCTCATTTATTTGACATTGAAAAAGAAAAATTAATTGAAATTGTGCTTGCTGAATTCAAGGATATTATGAAAATAAAAGGAGACCCAATTTTGATTAAAGAAAAACTGTGGGAGAAAGCAATTCCTCAATACAATATTGGTTACATAGAACACGAAAATTATTTTGAAAAATTTCAAAAGGAAAATCCGGGTTTAATTTTAAGTGGTAATTATCGTGGTGGAATTTCTGTAGGAGATTGTATAAAAAATTCTGAATTGGTCATTCAAAATTTGATATGAAGAAAAATGATTTACAGAATTTAGAATTAAGAATTCAGAATAAAAGTATTGAGAATTTATGAAATGATTTTTAATACAGTGAAAAATTCCATATAAAAATAATTTTATAACTATTTAATAAATGAAGATTTAGACAAACTCAATTTCTTGTTTCTTTTTTCACAGATATGCATCAAATAAGTTCGATTTTAATGAACATTGAAAGGAAAAATTATGAATAACAATCATATATTTGTAATATTCGGCGCATCAGGAGATTTAGCAAAAAGAAAATTAATTCCTGCACTTTATTCTTTATTCGAACAAAATTTACTATCAGATAAATTTATAATTCTTGGTGCAGCCAGAACATTTCTTTCTGATGATGAATTCAGAGACATAATGTTCGAATCGATTAAGAAATTTGGCAATAATCAAAACCAATCTAAAATAGAAGAATTCATTAAATTCTTGTTCTATATTCAGGTTCAATATGATGATTATTCCTCTTACATCTTGCTAAAAAATAAATTAAATGAATTTAGAAATTCATTTGGTATAAGTGGCAATACAATTTTTTATTTATCAACCCCGCCAAATTTATATGATAAAATTCCTTTGAATCTTTCTAAAGCAGGATTAAACAAAGAAGATAACGGCTGGAAAAGACTTATTATTGAAAAGCCGTTTGGTTATGATTTAGAATCGGCATTGCATCTTAAAGATTTGTTATTGAAAAATTGGAAAGAAGAACAAATTTTTCGAATTGACCATTATCTTGGAAAAGAGACTGTTCAAAATTTACTTGTTACAAGATTTTCAAATGGAATATTTGAGCCTTTGTGGAATCGAAATTATATTCATCATATTGAAATAACTGCTGCAGAAAATATTGGGGTAGAAAATCGAGGCGGTTATTATGATAATATTGGGGCATTAAGAGATATGATTCAAAATCATCTTTTACAAATTGTTGGTTTAATTGCAATGGAACCGCCTTCTTCTCTCGAACCGCTTTTTATTAGAAATGAAATATTGAAAGTATTCCATTCTTTGCGGCCAATTAAAATGGAAGAGGTTCCATTTATAGCTGTGAGAGGTCAATATACTTCTTCAATAATTAACAATGAAAAAGTTAAAGGCTACAGAGAAGAAAATAATATAAATCCAGAATCAAGAACCGAGACTTATGCAGCAATGAAATTTTATATTGATAATTGGAGATGGGGTGATGTTCCATTTTATATTCGAACAGGAAAAAGATTGCCAACTCGTGTAACAGAAGTTGTGGTGCATTTTAAACCTACTCCTCATTTTCTTTTCTCGAGAAATAATATTCAGGAAGCATGCAACAAATTAATTCTAAGAATTCAACCAGATGAAGGAATGCTGCTTGAAATAGGAATGAAAACTCCTGGACAGGGTTTTAATGTTCAAAATATTGACCTCGATTTTAAATATTCAGAACTTGCACATCAAAGAATTCCAGAGGCATATGAAAGACTTTTGTATGATACAATTAATGGCGATAATACACTTTTTGCAAGAACAGAAGAAGTAATTGCTACATGGAAATTTCTTACGCCAATCCTCGAAGCATGGGAAAATAATCCTGACATACCTTTATATGGTTATCCAGCAGGTACTTGGGGTCCTACTGAAGCTGATAAATTAATTGAAGATGGAAAAATATCGTGGCGGTTCCCTTGCAGAAATCTTACAAATAGTAATTTATATTGTGAACTATGAGAAAAGATAAAATTATAGTTTTTAATGAAATTAATGATGCTGCACTAAAGGCAGTTGAATTTATAAATCAAAAATTAGAAAGATTACCATCAAATAATTTTTTTACAATAGCTCTTTCAGGGGGCTCAACTCCCAAAAATTTATTTGATAGTATTTCAAAAAATTATTCAGATAAAATTGATTGGAGAAAAATTAAATTATTCTGGGGCGATGAAAGATGTGTACCCCCTGAACATGAGGATAGTAATTATCGAATGACTTATGAAAATTTGATTAAGCATATTCAAATTCCTTCAGAAAATGTTTTTAGAATTTATGGAGAGTCTGATCCTCTTGAGGAAGCAAAAAGATATTCAGAAATTCTGCAAAGAGAATTGAAAATTAAAGACGGCGTTCCTTCTTTTGATTTAATTATTCTTGGATTGGGAGAAGATGGTCATACAGCTTCTATTTTTCCTAATCAACTAAATCTTTTTTATTCAGAAGATTTTTGTGTAACAGCAGTTCATCCAGTTACAAAGCAAAAAAGAATTTCAATTACAGGGAAAATTATTAATAATGCAGATACAATAGTTTTTCTTGTAACAGGTGAAAAGAAAGCTCAGAAGATTTATGAAATCCTAAATGAAAAAGAAGCAGCAAAAAATTATCCAGCATATTTTGTAAATCCGGTTTCAAAAAATTTAGTCTGGCTGATTGATAAAGATGCCGCACAATTAATTGACCCGGCATTTATTAAATAAAATAGAATGCAGATTCCGCAGATTAGGCAGATTGACTCAGTTATTTAATCAGCTATAATTCTCTTGAGCAGAGTAATCTGCGGTTTGTGTATAACTTAACAGCAAAGTGGCAAAGTTTTTTCTTTGCGGCTTTGATACTTTGCGGCTTTGCGTGAAATTATTTTCCGTCATTCACTTTATTCACAATTTTGTTTTATTAATATTCTACTATCAACTGTAAAATTCTTTTCAGATTCTTCGGTCACCCGCCTTAGGCGGGTTCCCTCAGAATGACATAACCACTAGTGCCATTCTAAGCAAACTGAAGAATCGATTCTTTCATTCTGTCTTTGTGAGTCCCAACTTTTGGAACAAAGCAATCTCATAAATTTTTCGTTTCTCGCAGAGACGCAAAGACGCCAAGTTTTTCTTTGCGGCTTTGCGTGAAAATATCTTTCAGATTCTTCAATCAGAATGACATCATTCACTTTTTATCCTGAATTTAAACCAATGTGTAAAAAACTAATTTCTATACTGAGTTTCTTCGAAAAAAATCTTTTTATACTTTTAACATATAAGAACGCAAAAAATCTCAAAGGAAAAAACTTGGCGTTATCTTGGTGTTCTTAGCAGTTTCAATTCAGCCAGAGGCTTCAGCCAAAGGCTGATGAGCCTCAGGCTCAATAACTTAACCACTCTTACACAGCACAGCAGCTAAGTTTATTTATATCTTTCTCAAATCCAATTGCAGCTAATTTTATTCCTTCCGACAAAGTCAAATAAGGATGAAACATTTGTTTTAGTTCTTTTACTGTAATTCCATATTTAATAGCAAGCGAAATTTCCATCAGCAGTTCTGAACCTTCGGAAGCTAAAATTCTTGCACCAATTAATTTATCGGTTTTTTTATCTCGAATTAGTTTTATGAAGCCTTTTGTATTTCTTGCTGCAAGTGAACGGGGAACGTCTTTTAACTGAATTGTTGAGACTTCATAATCAATTTTATTTTCGTAGGCTAAATTTTCATCCATTCCAACACCGGCGACTTGAGGGTCTGTAAAAATAACCCATGGGAAAACGGAATAATCTTTTTTAGTTTGATTTTCACTGTACATATTTTGAACTGCCAAAGCTCCTTCGTAGGCTGCAGCATAAACAAACAAATATTCTCCGGTTACATCTCCGGCTGCATAAATGTTTGGAATTGATGTCTGTAAAAATTCATTTGTCTTAATAAAACTGTTTTTATGAAGTTCAATTCCTAATTCTTCCAGTCCAAATTCTTTCGTGTTGCCTTTTCTTCCGGTTGCAATAAATAGGTGAGTCCCTTCAATTATTTTATCCTCATCTTTTACTGAAGCATTAATTATAACTTTACTGTTTTTTCTATTAACTGATTTTATTTTTGTGCCAGTTAGGATTTCTATACCTTCTTCTTCTAAGTATTCTTTCAATGTTTCGGTAATATCCGTCATTTCATCTGGAAGTATTCTATGAGACCTTTGAAGAATGGTTACTTTAGAACCAAGTCGAGCAAACATTTGTGCATTTTCAAGAGCAATATATCTTCCTCCGATTACTATTAAATGCTCAGGAAGTTCTTCTAATTCATAAAGCGTTTCATTAGTTAAATAGCCGGTTTCATTTAATCCATGCAAATCTGGAATAAAGGTGGACGAACCGGTAGCAATTAGAATATTTTCTGCTGTAAATTTTTTGCCATCAGCTTCTCCGTTAGGAGCCCTTAGGACTACTGTGTTTTTATCAATTAACTTAGCAAATGATTTTAATATAGTTACATTCGGATCATCCTTTAGAACATCGATATACTTATGCTGCCTTAACCCTTCAACCAATTCAGACTTTTGTCGGATTATTTCCTTAAAGTCAATCTTACTATTGCTGGGTTTTATACCGGAAAAATTTGGATGATTAGCAATATGAAATTGTTCAGCAGTTCTAATCAGAGTTTTCGATGGTACGCAGCCAACATTTACGCATGTGCCTCCTATTGGTAGTCCATCGTTTATCATCAAAACTTTTTTACCAAGTTCACTTGCTTTAATAGCAGCAGAAAAAGCAGCAGACCCGCCGCCGATAATGATTAAATCATATTTCGATGTGTTTTCATTTATATCCTTTATCTCATCAATAACTTTATAATTACCGATGGAATTTATTGTTGCTATAATTTCATTTGCAGAAGTTTTTTCTGCATCGAATTGGAACTCACCTGTTTTCTCCGGATAACTTACTGATTTCTTTATTACGCCATTAATTGCGGATACTTTATTTTCAATTGTTTTTGCGCAATGTTCGCAGGTCATTCCACTGATTTTTAATTTTATTGTTTGAATTGCCATAATATTTTCTCCTTTGTGTTCCTTTGTGTAGTCCTTTGTGATACTTTGTGGTTAATTTTATTTCACCACAAAGGAACACTAAGTGCATCACAAAGGTGCACTAAGTATTTATTTTTCTAATGATTGAATATCTTTTACCTTATATCCAACTTTTTCTTCGACTGCTTTTTTAAGCTGTTCTAAATTAACTTTTGTTCTGTCATATTCAACATAAGTGATACCGGTTTTATAAGATGATGTAGCTTTAATAACACCATCTTCTGATTTAAGTGCATAGTCAACAGATTCTTCACATGCAGTGCAGCTCATTCCTTCAATATTCAACTTTGCTTTTATAATATTATTTGCTTGCACAATTACAACATTTGTCTTTTCAGAAGGGAATAATGCTTTTGAATAATAAGGAAAAGTTATGAGCAATCCGCTTATTACAGTTATAAGCCACAAGAACTTTTTAGAATTAATGAATTTTGGTTTCTCATCCGTTTCACAGGCACAACTAATATCAGTTTTCTTCTTAGGCTTATATGCCTTATAAAATGCATAGCCCAGAACAATAATTGTTAAACCAATTAAATATGGACGTAATGGTTCGAGGAAAGAAAAAGTAGTTGCTATTCCACTCAAACCACCAAGTACAGCAAGTACTGGTGTAATACAGCAAAGTGATGCTAACAATGCTGTAATTATTCCGCCGCTGGATAATAATTTATCTTTCATTTTTATATCTCCTTACTGATTCGTCATTGTGAGAGAAATGGAATGAAGCGAAGCATTCTTCGTTAAAGATTGCTTCGGGACTTTCGTCCCTCGCAATGACAGTTTATTATAACTCTATTGTTTCTAAAATCGGACATTCATCCGATGAAACTTCTTCATTTATGCATTGATTAATAAGTTTCACAAGTACACTTCTAATCTTTTTCAAATCTTTTATTCTATTATCTATATCTTGTAACTTATGTTCTGTCAAATGTTTTACATCTCCACATTTTGTTTTTGAGCTAATTTTCAATTCAAGCAATTCTTTAATCTCTCGAAGTGTAAAGCCAAGTTCTTTAGCTCGTTTAATAAACAGCAATCGTTTCAAATCCGTTTCGTCATAAACTCTGTAACGTGATTCTCTTCTTTTCGGCTTGGGAAGTAATTTTAGTCTTTCATAATAACGGATGGTCTCGACATTAACACCAACTTTTTTTGCTAATTGTCCAACGAAATATTCAGCCATTTTCAAATTCCTTTTAACTTCTTATAAAAATATAAGATGCGTAGTATGGTACGGAGTCAAGAGTTTTTTCAATATCACATTAAAATTTTTGAACTATGTCAAAAACTTGACAGTAATCTACTATATAACCTTATAAGTTTGATTGTGAAAGTTTCAAATTAAATTAAAAAACGAAAGGATAAAACAATGAATACAAAACTCTCTATCAAATCAGTATTAGTTGCTGGAATAATTGCAACACAGCAATGACCGTATTTACCTTTATGGCTCCATTGATGGGTTTCGAAATGAATATTCCCAGAATGCTTGCTAGCACTATGGGTGCGCCAATAATTGTTGGATGGTTAGCTCATTTTATGATTGGAGTAGTGTTGGCATTTATTTATGCTGCACTTTTTTTATCGTTTACAAACAGAGAACCCGGAATTAAAACCGGTGCATTATTTGGAATTTTGCCATGGCTGCTTGCTCAAATTATGGTAATGCCGATGATGAGTGTAATGGCTGGTGGAAGTTATAGCGAAGGGTTATTCTCAGGCTCATTTGTAATTGCAATGGCAAGTTTAGTTGGACACTTAATCTTTGGTGCTGTATTAGGTTGGCTCTACAAGCCACAGAATTTTTCAAAAGTTGTAAGTGCATAAAGATTAGTAAGATGAAGTTGAATAATAAACAAAAACTAATTCTAATTATTGTTTTGCTTTTAACTCTATCTGCAGTAATAACCTGGATTGGCTTTGGAAGTGAGATTTTTACAAAAACTCATGTTTTGATTGAAAAAAAAGATGAACTTCTTGTAAGAACATATAAAGAATGGAAAGATCAATTCGTACTTGGACTTGACTACACACTCGGATTTATTGCAATTGTTTTTCTCATTTGCGGTTTCTTTTTCTGGAAAGTTAGAGATAAAAAATAGGTTATTGAATGAACTTCATTTCTGAAAACGGCAAAACAATACCAGCTGTTACTGCTGAACAAATGAAAGAGATTGATAGAATTGCTATTGAAGAAACTGGTCCAAATCTTTTTCAAATGATGGAAAATGCTGGTAGAAATCTAGCTGAACTAATAATGAAGATACTATTGAAGAATTCAAAGCAAGAAATTTTGATTTTGGCTGGTAAAGGCGGAAACGGCGGTGGTGGAATTTGTGCTGCCCGACATTTAGCAAATCATGGTCATAATGTTAAAGTGTGTATCTCTGAACCAACAAAATTAAATGATGTTTCTAAATATCAGCTTCAGATTCTTAAATCAACAAATGCGCAAATAATTTCTGTTGAAGAATTACAGTATGAAAACCCGGACTTAATTATTGATGCAATTATTGGTTATAATCTAATGGGGGAACCAAAAGGAAAAGAGCTTGAACTAATCAAATGGGCAAATAATCAATTATCAATCAAAGTTTCTTTGGATGTACCAAGTGGTGTTAATGCAACTACTGGTAAAAAATATGAACATCATATAAAACCTGATTTAACATTAACACTTGCTCTTCCAAAGTCTGGTTTGCTACCAGAAATTACTGGTGAATTGTATTTAGGAGATATTGGAATTCCAACAAGTGTAATTCGTAAAGTTGTTCCTGAAATGAATGAAAACATTTTTAAGGCTAAATACATTATCAGAATTAAGCAAAACTGAGAAAAAACATTTTTGTCAAATTCTTGACAGATGTCTTCTTGCTGGAAAAATATTTTTACAAGAGAAATTCAAAATAAATTTTTCAAAAACATTAGGATTAAAAAGATGAAAAAATTATCAGTGTTAAATAAAGAGCAGGCTCCAGAGCTTTTCAGACAGATATTCGAGAAAATTGAAAATTCCGTTGGAATGCTTCCTAATATTTATGCAGTCATCGGGAACTCACCAAATGCTCTTAGTTCATATCTCACATTTTCAGAAGCTCAAAAGAATAGTTCATTCAATAATAAAGAAAGGGGAGCCATAGCTCTTGCGGCTTCTGAAGAAAATGGATGTTCATACTGTGTTTCGGCACATACAACAATTGCTAAGATGAACGGATTCAGCGAAGAGGAAACACTACAATTAAGAGCTGGAACTCATAGTGATAAAAAGTTAAATGCTCTTACTAATCTGACTAAATCAATAATTGTAAATAAAGGAAATGCAGATGAAAGTTTAGTCAATGCTTTTTACGAAGCAGGTTATGATGAAAAAGCTCTTATTGATCTTGTTGCATTAATTGCTGAAATAACATTTTCGAACTATATAGGTAAATTGGCTAAACCAGATATAGATTTTCCTAAAGCTCAAAGTCTAAAAAAAGCAGCATAAAATTTAACAATCATAAAAAGGAGAACTAATATGAAGAATCTCATAAAAGAAGCAATCTTATTGTTACTTGCGCTTGCAATAAATTTATCTGCTCAATCATTTTCAACTGATACAAAGGACGGGAGAAATCAAGCATCATTTGTTTCTGATGCACCATTTGAAAAAATTATCGGACTTGTTAGTGGTATAGAAGCAACAGTTAAGTTGAACCTAAATGACATAACTCAAAAACCTATGGGCAAAGTAAGAATTGCTATTAAAGATATAAAAACTGGAATTGACTTAAGGGATGAACATTTAAGAAGTGAAATGTGGCTTAATGCTGATAAATATCCTTATGCAGAATTTCAATTAACAAGCATTAAAAATACAACAACAAAAAAATTAGATGATGGCAAAACAGTAACTGCAATAGCAGAAGGCAAATTTTCTGTGCATGGTATTACAAGAAATATTAGAGTTCCAGTCGTACTTACATATTTCAAAGAAAGTGAACTCACAAAAGCAAAAGCACCAGGTAACTTACTTGTAGTAAATTCTGAATTCAATATAAAACTTTCAGACTATGGCATAAAAATTCCATCGATGGTTGTAGGTAAAGTTAATGACAAAGTTAAAATATCAGTAAGTTTTGTTGCTAATGATGCAAACAGTTCAAATAATCCTTGTGGAACATGTGGACCAAAGAAAGCTGAAAATAAATGTAACCCATGTGCAGTAAAAAAGCATGAAATGAAAAATAATCCATGTAATCCCTGTGCAGTAAAAAAAGTTGAGAAAAAAGAAAATCCATGTAATCCCTGTGCACCAAAGAAAAAATAAGATATCATTAAAAAAGGAGGATTAAAAATGGCTAAGACATTAGATCAATTACAAAAAGCACAATCAGCAACTTCAATTACTCCAATAGAAGCTCGCGATGCTTTACTTGGCTGTTTTGTTGCAATTCACGGTGAAACATTAAAGCGGGGTGCACAAATTTTAGGAAAAAATTTAAGTCCAGAAGAAGTAGAAAACCATGCAATCGCACAAATGAAATTATTGATGGGAGAACATTTTAATAATCCTACTAAAGAAGCATTAGCCGAGGTCAAACCAAAACTCGACCAAAAAATGAATTTCTCCAAGGTTGACCCAGATTTAAAAAATATGCACGACCAAGTTTGTTCAATGATTTTATCGAAGGTAAAATAATGAATCGAAGAGAATTTATTAGAGCAAGTTCATTACTAACTTTTCTTTTCTTTCAATCGAAAGTTAAAGCTGCTGAAATAATAGCTGATGTTAATGATACTGCTAATAAATTCTTAAAACAAATTACAGAAATTATTCTGAGCCTTCGCAGAGAAGGCTCAAATATTGTTAAGAAAATTATGAATGGCAGAAAGTATAAATTTGATCCTTATACTCATTATCCCACTGATGAAGGTATTAAAGATAATTCAACTGGTTGTCAATTATTCTTTCATATTCACAGACCAAATGAGTATGGTCACTTTCATACATTTAGTTTAGATGATGATGGAGAACTTGTTCATCTCATTTTAATCTCTATGAATAAAGATGGAGAGCCAATTGGACTTGCAACTGTAAACCGCTGGGTAACTGGCGATAAATATGTAAAGTCTGATAAATTAAAAGAACTTGCTCAGACTTTTTATGTTAATCCAAATTTGTTTACAGATAAAAGAATAGTGGAATTTGTAAACTATATCTTCAAGGCATACCAAAAAGAAATTTTTGATTTGTTCGATGAAAGAGATGAATGGATAAAAAATTATGTTAATAAAAATTTTAGAGAACCATTTGAAGATAGAGATTATGAAATTCTTTCTTTCAAAAAAATAGATTTAAAAATAAGATAAAGGAAATTTCCATGAATATTTTGTATTTAATTTTAGCTGTAAATTTTTTCATAAGCGGGCTTGTTATAGCTCGGGGAAATGAAAATGTTGCAAACACAGCTGAAGAAGTATGTCCAATTAAAATAAGCAGTGAAATTCCCGATGTAAAAGTTCAAACTTTATCGGGGAAAGAAATTTCCATAAAAGAAATAGTAAAAGGCAAAAAATCAATTATAATATTTTACCGCGGTGGCTGGTGTCCTTATTGCAATATGCATTTAAGTGATTTGCAAACAATCGAAAATGACCTCATAAAAATTGGTTACAAATTAATTGCAATAAGTATGGATAAACCGGAAAATCTTAAAGCTTCATTAGAAAAACATAAATTAAAGTATGAACTATATTCCGACAGCAAAGCTTATGCTTGTAAAGCTTTTGGCATTGCCTTCAAAGTGGACGATGAATATGTAAATAAATTAAAAAGTTTTAATATAGACCTTGAAGCAAGTTCAGGTGAAAAACATCACATTTTGCCAGTGCCGAGTGTTTTTTTAGTGGATGAGAACGGTATCATAAAATTCGAGTATGTTAATCCTAATTATAAAGAAAGAATGAAAGCAAAAATAATTTTAGAAACAGCAAAAAATTATTTATGAAACTCTGGTTAAAACTTACAATCGTACTAACGATATTAATAAATCTAATAATTCAGATTGGATTATTAGTATTACAGCCCAAAATAAAAAATTTTTCAGAAGAACTTTTGGGGGATAAATTGAAAAGCATTGCTGCCTCAATAGCAGCAAGTATTGATGGAAATGAATTTTCTCAAATAAATATTTATGATTCAACATCATTATCAACATCAATTTATCAGCACATTCGACAAACAATTGAATTAGCCAAACAAAATTTACAATTACATAACAATCAATATTCAATCTCAATTCTTGATAAAAATAGTCTGGCTTTTGGTATAGTTCTTACAAAAATGAAGGATGGAAAAGATTCATTAATGCAATTAAATAAAGAAGGTGTAGCTGCTGCATTGTCGATATTTGAAAACAAACAATGTATTCGCACTGAACCTTATAATGATAGATATGGCAGATGGCTTTCTGGACTTGCACCAATTTTTGATAAAAATAATAATGTTGTTGGCATCATAAAAGTAGACCAGAAATATGAACAGATTCAGGCAGCTATTGACAGCATAAACAAAGAAATTTTAACAGGCAGACTAATATTAATCCCAATAACAATATTAATAAGTATTGCTTTGTCAAATATTTTTTTGATGCCTATAGTCAAAGTAAAAGATAAAATAAAAAAAATTGCTCAGGGAGATTACTCTGAATACAATCATATCAAAGCAGGCGGCGAAGTTGGAGAACTGGTTGATGCTGCTGAAGTCTTAAGAAAAACAATCTTAGAACAGCAAGAAAAAATATTTGCTACAATCGACGAACTGAAACGTGCAAAAGAAAAAGCCGAATCTTCAGACAAAATGAAAAGCGAATTTCTTACTTTAATATCGCACGAAATAAGAACACCCCTTAATGTAATTCTTGGCAGCATTGAACTTATTAAAATGGAATTTGATGATGAAAAGTTAGAATCGTTAAATGATTTATCAGAAAAAATTAAAATTGGAAGCCGCAGGTTAATAAGAACAATTGAGATGATGGTTCTTTATAGTGAATTAGCTTCTGGAAGTTATAAAACGAAATTTCAATATGTTAATTTGTTAAATATCATAGATAACATTGCAAATGAAATTGAAGAAGAAGCATTAAAAAAAGGTTTACAATTAAAAACCGATTGTGCTGCCTCTACTACGATTGTTTTGGCAGAGAAATTTTTATTAGAAGAAGCAATAAGACAGATAGCAGACAATGCACTTAAGTTTTCTGATTCAGGAGAAATAATTTTCTGCTTGATGGAAAATCCAAACCATGGAATAAAAATATTAGTTCAAGATCAGGGCAGAGGTATTTCTAAAGAATTTATGACAGAATTATTCAAGCCTTTCAGACAGGAAGATATGAGTGCAACTCGTGGTTATGAAGGGAATGGACTTGGATTAGCAATAGCGAAAAAATGCTGTGATTTATGTGAGTTTGGATTAAATATTTTTAGCGAAAAAGGAAAAGGAACTACAGTTGAAATAAATATTCCAAGTAGTAAATTTTTTCAACATGAGTAGGAATTTAAATTAAATAAACATCTGAATGAATTAGTACTTGTAGCCCTTTACCTCATCCTCTGAAAATTCAACTCCTAATCCAAGTGCAATTCTGTTTACAAAATTGAAATAGCTTATAATTAAATTGGCTAACAGTATATCTTCATCGCTCCAGCCTGATAAACGCAGATTGTCGATTGTTGCTGATGATATATTTTGCGGTGTAACGGTAAGTTTATAAGAATATTCGAGCAACGATTTCACTTTTGATTCAATCTCTACACTCCTGAAATCACTAATAAAATGATTTAATTTTTCTTTATTTTTCCAGTAAAAATTTAGTGCTTCTGCGTGATGATTAATACAATAATCACACTTATTAGCAGTCGATACAACAACAGCAATCATCTCTCTAACTTCACGTGAAAGATTAGACTTGCCAAACATTAATGTTTTATACAATTTCTCATTGCATCTGGATTAAGGCTGTGAATTTTCATTATGTTAGAAAGTTTACCGCGGGACTTTGTAATTTCTTCATAAACTTCTTTTATTTTCCTTTTGCATTTTCTTCATCAATTACTTTAATGAACGGCATAAGAACCTCGATTTAATTTTTTTGATAAACTTACTTCATCAATATCACCATAACAAAATAACTTATTGTCAATTAACAATGCTGGAGTTATTAGAATACCTTTACCTTTGTAAGAATTAATATGAATTATTTCTGTTGATAATTGAGGGTAATTAAGATGAATTTTTTCTAAAACTTTTTTTGCACGTTCACATGCTTCGCAATTATCTGAAATTAATAGAGTAAGAATCATAAATTTTTTATTTTCAATTTACAACCAAGGCAATAAAAATACTGTCAATTATTGGACACTTATTAAGAAATTATTTTTTTTATTTCCTCAATTTTATTGATGATAAGCTTGTTTCTGTCAAAATTAATTATTCCTCTTTTTCTCAAATCGGTTAAAAAATAATTTACAGTTTGTCTTGAACATGCAGTAAGTTCACCAATATCTTGATGCTTTAAGAAGGGTTTAATGAAAATTTGGTCTCCAATTTTTTTACCATGTTTTTCAGCATATCTAAGAATGAATGAAGCAATTCTTTGGTCGGCATCCTTAAAAATGAGATCTTCAATTCTTTCAGTGAAACTTTTGAGTCTCAATCCTAAAATTTTTGTTAATCGTAAATTAAGTTCGGGATTTTTTTCAATAAATGAAGCAAGGTCATTTTTATTAATAGCGCAAATCCTCGATGGTTCAAGTGTGACAGCATAGTCAGTTCTTTTCCCTTCATCCAGATAAGCCATTTCACCAAAAATTTCGCCGGGATTTATAATTGTAATGATTTTTTCACTGCCATCTGAAAGATACTTTATAATTTTGACTCTACCGGTTTTAAGAAAAAAAATTGTATTTGATGGTTCATCAGCAAAATAAATTGGCTCGTTGGCCTTAATTTCCTTATCGATAATAAATTTATTCAATTCCATCATTTGTTCTTTACTGAGATTACTAAAGAGATTAAAATTTTCTAAGTACCATAGTTTAGTTTTCTCTGCCATTTTTTTGATAATTTTATTGTTGTTAATTAAATATAATAAAATGGTTTAAATAATTGCTAAATTCGGTATAGAGAATTTTTTCTATAATGTGGTTGAATCATTAATTTTGTTTAAAAATTGTACTAAGAGTTCAACTTTTTTAAAAGGAGAAGCTATGGCAACTTATCCAACAAAACGATTAAGAAGATTGAGATATAATCCTATCGTCCGCAATATGGTGCGTGAGACTCAACTAAGCAAAGATGATTTAATCTATCCTTTATTTGTAGTTCCCGGAACAAAAGTAAAAAATGAAGTTCGTTCAATGCCGAATGTATATCAAATGTCAATTGATGTTTTGGTAGAAGAATGTAAAGAGGTTGAACAGCTTGGGGTTCCTGCAGTAATTTTATTTGGAATTCCTGAACATAAAGATGAAATGGGTTCTGAAGCATATAATCCAGATGGAATTATTCAGCGTGCAGTAAGAGCAATTAAGAAGGAAGTAAAAAATTTACTTGTTATAACAGATGTCTGCATGTGTGAATACACCTCTCACGGTCATTGTGGAATTTTAAATGGCGAAAAAATTTTGAATGATGAAACTGTTGAATTGCTTGCTAAAGAAGCATTAACTCATGCTCAAGCTGGTGCCGATATTGTTGCTCCTTCAGATATGATGGATGGAAGAGTAGCAGCTATTCGAAAAATTCTTGATGAAAATGGATTTATCGAAACACCAATTTTAAGTTATGCAGTAAAATATGCTTCTGGATTTTATGGACCTTTCAGAGATGCTGCAGAATCTGCTCCGGCATTTGGAGATAGACGTTCACACCAGATGGATATTGCAAATGCATTCGAAGCTTTAAGAGAAGCTGAAACAGATATCGAAGAAGGTGCAGATATTATAATGGTTAAACCTGCTGGTGCTTATCTCGATATTATCTGGCGCGTGAAAGAAAAATTTGGAATGCCAACAGCTGCTTATCAAGTTAGTGGAGAATATTCGATGATTAAAGCTGCATCAAAATTAGGCTGGATTGATGAAGAACGTGTAATGATGGAATCATTGACTGCAATTAAACGAGCTGGTGCTGATATGATATTAACTTATTTTGCCAAAGATGTAGCAAAGATTTTAGATAGAAATAAATAATTCTTTTTATTCAATTATTGATGGATTAATTAAATAGTAATTGTTAGGCTTTCGAATTCTTTTATGAACTAAGAGATTTTAATATAGCCAAACCGCAGCGTGCGCAAAGAATATAAAAGAAATCGTAGAAGCTAAATCTTTGCGAATACTTGTTATCTTTGTATGGTGAAAGTAAAAATCGAAAAAGATTTTTCAAGGAAACTTAGAGTGGATATAAGTTTTTTATAATTGATTAAATTCAGGATGAAAAAATTCAAGGATGTCAGAAACAACTAAACAAACTTTAAAAGAGATTCTTCGTCCGCCCTTGGCGGACTCAGAATGACAGGAAAGATATTCGACTTTGCGTAGAGTAAAACTAATGGATTGTCATCATGAAAAATCTAAAATATAATTTCACGCAAAGACGCAAAGACGCAAAAGAAAAAAATGTCATTCTGAGGGAACGAAGAGACCGAAGAATCTAAAAAAGAATTCTTCTTCGCTCAGAATAACAGATGATTTTTATGGTTTCTAAATTTATCAGAATAAATCAGCGAGAATCTGCTTAATATTCGAACTATTTATTATCAGAACAAAGATGAACATAGATTAAGCTAATTTACACAGATAAAAGACTAAGAAAATCTAAAGCCTTTAAAATTTAGAAATAACTTATATAAAAGAGATAAATCAAATCAAAAAATTATAATTCTGTAAATTGTCGTATGCCTTTACTGAAAGAAGAAAATAAAAATTCATTAAGATTAATAACCCGATTCTCACTAAAAAATACTTTCGCCGCACTTAAATATCCTAACTACAAATTATGGTTTGTTGGACAAATTGTTTCATTGTTCGGCTCATGGATGCAATCGACAGCTCAAGCTTTCTTTATTTATGAATTGACTCACTCACCTGCTTTTCTTGGATATGTTGGTTTTGCAAGTGGAATTCCAACTTGGTTATTTATGTTATACGGTGGTGTAATTGCCGATAGATTCCCAAGAAGAAATATTATTGTTGTTACACAAATTACAATGATGCTCTTTGCATTTATTCTTGCGTTTTTAACTTTTGCAAATATTGTTCAGCCATGGCACATTATTCTTTTAGCATTTCTTCTTGGTGTAGCAAATGCTTTTGATGCGCCAGCACGACAAGCATTTGTAAATGAATTGGTCGATAAAGAAGATTTGATTAATGCAATAGCATTGAACTCAACAATGTTTCATAGCGCAGCTGCAATTGGTCCTGCAGTAGCTGGAATAACTTATGCGGTTCTTGGTCCTGCATGGTGTTTTACTATTAATGGAATTTCTTTTATTGCTGTTATTTATAATTTGTTAAGAATGAAATTTAATTCGGTTATCAAAAAGAATGAAAAGAAATCTGCATTCAAAGATCTTTATGATGGGATTAAATATCTAAAAACACAAAAGTTTATTTTAATCATAATGTTGATTGTTTCTTTTACAAGCATGTTTGGATTGAGTTTAATAACATTATTTCCAGCATGGGCTGTTAAAATTTTACATGGCAATGCTGCAACCAATGGATTACTTCAAACATTCAGAGGAATTGGTGCTGTTATTTGTTCTTTAATCATAGCTTCTTTCAGCAGATACATTGTAAGAGGCAAAGTTCTTAGTTTTGGTATGATTTCTCTTCCTGCATTAATGATTCTATTTTCATTCAATCGTACTTTTTTTATTTCCGCATTTTTACTTATTCTAATTGGAGCAGCATTTATAGCAATAAATAATCTTTCAAATGGATTGACACAAACATTGGTTACAGAGGAATTCCGCGGAAGAGTAATGGGAGTTTACAGCTTCAGCTTTTTTGCATTAATGCCAGTAGGTTCATTATTAATTGGAACTCTTGCCGAACATCTCGGTTCGCCAATTGCAATTTTTATTAATGGTTTAGTGTTATTAATACTTTTCGGTTCAATTCTTATTTATTATCCAGCATTAGTAAAAGTTGAATAGTAAAAAGTGGAATCTTTCAGGAACTAAACGAGAAAATAAATTTCACGCAAAATCGCAAAGCTGCATGGATACCGCAGGCTTTAGCTGACGGATAAAAAGAACTCCCAGCACTTGGCTTTAGCCACATTAAAAAGCATATTAGAGTTTTGAGATATACCATACTGTTCAGAGGCAGATCTTCTGCAAGTAAGTTTAATTTATAAATCAAACTTCAGTTCGATGTTTTTATATCTCAATTTCTTTCGGGTCGGTTTCTAATTCGACTATTCTCCATTCGTTTTCTTCTTTATCAAATTCTGTAATTTTCTCAAGAGGAACTTTAAGATATCTTCCTGAAGCTGTAACAGCTACATCCCCATTTGGTAAAATTATTTCTCCTGTCCCTTCAAAGAATCGATTGTTTTCTGATGTAATTCTTCCAATAACTTTTAGTTCTTCATTTAATGGAATTGGTTTTTTGAATTTTACATTTAATTCAATTGTAACACCCCATATCTCTTCTTCATGATGATTTAATATTGCTCTTCCAATTGTTTCATCTAAAATTGCAGAAGCAATTCCACCATGCATTCTTCCAGGATAACTTTGATGTTCTTCAAGGGGCGTAAATAATGCTATTAATTCTTTGTTTTCCGTTACATAAAAATGAGCTTTAATTCCAAATTTGTTTTTTAATCCACAAACAAAACAGAGTTTTGAATTATGCTGCTTTCCTACAATTTTGTGTACCATGATAATCTCCGAAAATAACTGTAATGAATAGTTTTTATTTCATAATTTCTTCAAATTCTTCTTTGCTTACTTTCAATAAGCCATTTGGTATTAAGCGAGGTGTTAAAATTTTCCAATTGTTATCCTTAGAAAAGATTTCTTTAAATAAAGGTAGAGCATCTTTTAATCTTCCATTGTTTGCTAAAGTAACCGCGGTCCAATATTTCATTTCAAGATTATCTGGAAACATTTCCATTGCAGCTGAATATTCTTTCATTGCTTTATCCATATCATTTTTTTCAACTGCTAAATCTCCGTTGTTCATGTGTTCATAAGCACGATGAACTTTTAATAATCTTCTAATTTCAATTAATGGTTCTGGATTATCGTCAACTCTTAAATCAACAAGTTTATCTTCCCACACTTTTCCAGTTGGATTACCTGAAAAAACAAGTAATGCTGCAGATTGTTTGCCGCGTATATCTCCCCCAGCATGTTCAGCTGCTTCAAGTGCAATTAATAATCTTTCTGCCAGAGGACCTTTTGATTTTTGAAATGCTTCTGCCATCGAGGGCCAAACTTTATCATTAGACATTAAATTTGCTTGAACAGAAAATCCTTTTCCAACAATATGTCCAGCTGGTTGAATACAATTTTTTCCAGTAAAAGCAGCTGCATTTCCTTTTGCATCAAGTACTGCAAGCTGACGATATTCTCTTCCTTCATCGCTCTGGATTAATTCATCTACAACTTCTTTCGGGGTTTTCCCTTTCTTTAAAAGTTCTAATCCTCTTGGACCAAAAGATGCATTAACAAATGATTGAGTTGCTATTACTCCTACACCAGCTTCGCCCCAGCAAACCACAGTTCCAACAGAAAACCAGTGTGATTGAACTGCAACTCCAATTTCTCCAGTGGTTGAATCATAAGCAACTATCGAATAAGTATGTGTTAATGGATTTTCTGAAAAAAATGTTTGCGAATAATTTTTTGAAAATAGAATCAACAGAAATAATAAAATTACTTTTCTCATAGCTTCTTCCTTCATAATGTTTCATCTAAAATAAAATTTTATCCTCAATGATAAAACATAAAATTTGCTATTGACTAACATTTGCATTTATTTTTGTCTGTCATTTGAAAATAGATTGACTTAATTAACAAAATAAAATTCATACTGGAGTAAAAATGAAGCATACAAATTTATTTTTAATGTTTGTTCTTTCATTTTCATTATTATTTGCACAAAATAAGAAAGAATCAAAACCACAATTAAAAACTCAAGACGATTCAATTAGTTACAGCATTGGGCAGAATATTGGAAAAAATTTGAAAGATGCAGACCTTCATATCAACTTTGATATTTTGTATCAAGGTATGCAGGACCAAATTAAAGGAAGCTCTTTGTTGACTGATGATGATATTCAAAGAGTTATGATTGCATTTAATCAAAAATTAATTGCAAAACGAAATGCTCAAATGAATGCAGTTAAAGAAAAAAATAAAAAAGAAGCAGAAGCATTTCTTGCAGAAAATAAAAACAAAGAAGGTGTTGTAACTTTGCCAAGCGGTCTTCAATATAAAGTTCTTGTTAAAGGAAATGGTCCTCAGCCAAAAGATACGAGTGTGGTTAAAGTTCATTACATTGGAAAATTTCTTGATGGAAGAGAATTTGACAATTCTTATAAAAGAGGAGAGCCGGCAGAATTTCCACTTAATCAGGTTATTAAAGGATGGACTGAAGCCCTTCAATTAATGCATGTTGGCGATAAATGGATTTTATATATTCCACCAGAATTGGCTTATGGTGAAAATGGCGCAGGCAACACAATTGAACCAAATTCACTTTTAATTTTTGAAGTAGAATTACTTGATATAGTTAATTAAGTTTTTCAAGAGCAGGAGGAAGATTTTTTCTTCCTCTTGCTCATATTTGCTTTGCGAAAAAATTATCTTACCTTCTTAAATTGAATTCTTCAAATTAATTCCTATTCATTTTATGCATTGACAAAATATTTTCTGATATGATAAATTTATAGTGTGAAACTATAATTCAATTGAAATGAAATTTATTCCTTCATATAAAAAATTGCTTGAGTGTGGTGAACTAAAAATTCGTGCAGAAAAAGCCCTAAATATTTTAAAATCATGTAAAAGCTGTCCAAGAAATTGTGAAATAAATCGTTTTGAAAATGAATATGGCTTTTGCATGAGCGGCTATCTTCCAATTGTTTCATCTTACACACCTCATTTTGGAGAAGAACCAGTATTATCAGGTACACGCGGCGCAGGAAATATTTTCTTTGGTAATTGTAATTTAAGATGTATTTACTGCCAAAATTTTGAAATCAGTCAAAATTGGAAAAATGAAAGAAAGCACGAAGTCACTCATGAACATTTGGCAGAAATAATGTTAAGACTTCAGCAGATGGGATGTCATAACATTGGTCTTGTTTCTCCAACTCAT
The DNA here is from genome assembly GCA_037481715.1 of Melioribacteraceae bacterium. GTDB lineage: Bacteria > Bacteroidota > Ignavibacteria > Ignavibacteriales > Melioribacteraceae > Rosettibacter. The sequence goes on along the minus strand of JBBFLD010000006.1, from coordinate 3,718 downwards.
TTTTCTGCATCAATCTTAAAATCAATTTACATTGCAGCAGAACATGGTTTAAATCTTCCAATTATTTATAATACAAATGGATATGATTCAGTAGAAATACTCAAACTTTATGATGGTGTAATTGATATTTACCTGCCTGATTTTAAATATGGAAATGACGAATATGCACGAAAATATTCTTATGTGGATGATTACTTTGAAAAGACAAAAGCTGCAATTAAAGAAATGTATAGACAAGTAGGTGATGAACTTGTTTATGAAGGTAATGTAGTTGTAAGAGGCTTGATAATTCGTCATCTTGTTCTGCCAAATGGATTAGCAGAATCAGAAAAAGTATTCAAATTTATTGCAGAAGAATTAAGTCCAAATGTTCATATCTCTTTGATGTCACAATATTATCCTACAAATAAAGCTCATAAAGAAATTTTATTGAGCAGAACCATCAGAGAATCTGAATATGAAAGAACCCTTGAGTTAATGGATAAATATGGACTTCATAACGGATGGATTCAGGAGATGGACAGTTATGAACATTACAGACCAAACTTCTGGGAAAGTCGTGATAATCCTTTCAATAATTAGAAATGAATTTTTTCTAAATAGCTTCTCCAAAAAGCGTAGCTGAAGTAGCTCGATTAATTTTTACACGAACGTAATCACCAATTTTTATATTTTCATTTTTTGGTATTACAACCACTTTGTTGGTGTCTGTTCTTCCAGATAAAAATTCTTCTGACTTTTTGCTGAATCCTTCTACAAGAATTACTTCTTCTTTATTAATAAGCTGTTGATTTATTTCATAAGATATTTTTTGCTGAAGTTCAATAATTTCATTTAATCTTCTCAACTTTATTTCTTCTGGAACATCATCTTTCATGTTGTATGCTTTTGTTCCTTCACGAGGTGAATATTTGAACATATAAGCTCCATCATATCTTACATGTTTCATAACATCTAAAGTCATTCTGTGGTCTTCTTCAGTTTCTGTTGGAAATCCTGCAATAATATCTGTTGAGAAGCTGACACCCGGAATTATTTTTCTTGCTTTGTCAATTAAGTTGAGATAATGCTCGATTGTATAAGTGCGGTTCATCAATTCAAGAATTCTATTTGAACCAGATTGTACTGGCAGATGAATGTAATTGCAAATGTTATTATGTTCTGCAATTGTATATAAAAGTTTATCTGATAAATCCTGCGGGTGTGAAGTTGTAAATCTTATTCTCATATTTTTATCAACTGATGCACAGGCAGCAAGCAAATCTGCAAAATCATAATTTCCATCTTTATAAGAATTAACATTTTGTCCAAGTAAAGTAACTTCCTTAAAACCTCGTGAAGATAGTTTTTTAATTTCTTCAACAACTGAATTTAATGAGCGGCTTCTTTCTCTTCCTCTTGTAAAAGGAACAACGCAGAAAGAACAAAATTTATCGCAGCCTCTCATAACTGCAATCCATGCACTAATTCCATCTTCGCGGTATGGTTCAATATCTTCATAAGTTTCTGTTCTTGAAAGTTTTACTCCGATTCCTTTTTCCCCTCCAAATGCATATTCAATGTATTCGGGTAATCTTCTATATTCATCAGGTCCAACAACAACATCAACAATTTTCTTTTCTTCGATTAAACTTTTTCTTAATCTTTCTGCCATGCAGCCAAGCACACCAATTACAGCTGAAGGATTTTTTTTCTTAACATTTTTTAAGTGGTCTAATCGATGAAATATTTTTTCTTCTGCATTTTCTCTTACGCTGCATGTATTTAAAAGAATTACATTGGCATCTTCAAGTTCTTTTGTAATTTCATAACCCTGCTTTTTTAAAATTCCCATGATTAATTCAGAATCTGCAAGGTTCATCTGGCAGCCATAAGTCTCTATGTAAACATGATTTTTGTTCATTCCTATCCTTTCAAATAATAACTTTCAAATTTGGGTTACAAAGCTAAAAAGATTGATAAAGATTAACAAGACAAAATGGCTTGATATTAATAACCTCAAACAATTCTTAATTTATTTTAATATTTTTTAATACTTATTTTTAATAAAAATGGAGTTAAGATGAATATAAATATTAGTGAAAAATTATTTGAAGAAGCAAAAAAATATATACCAGGCGGGGTTAATTCTCCTGTAAGAGCATTTAAATCTGTTGGCGGAACACCTTTGTTTATTTCAAAAGGACTTGGCTCAAAAATGATTGATGTAGACGGCAATGAATTTATCGACTACATTGGAAGTTGGGGACCCCATCTTTTTGGTCATAATCCGGATTTTATAAAACAGGCAATCTTAAATGCACTTGAAAATGGAACAAGCTTTGGCGCACCAACAGAACTTGAAGTTAAAATTGCAAAGTTAATTACTGAACTTGTTCCATCTGTCGAAATGGTAAGAATGGTTAACAGCGGAACCGAAGCTACTATGAGTGCAATTCGAGCTGCAAGAGGTTTTACAGGTAAAGATAAAATTATAAAATTTGAAGGCTGCTATCACGGGCATGGAGATTTCTTTTTAATCAAAGCAGGAAGCGGAGCCTTAACATTTGGTGTTCCAACTTCTCCAGGTGTAACAAAAGGAAATGCAGCTGATACTTTAATAGCAGAATATAATAACATTGATTCTGTTAAAAAATTGATTCATGAAAATAAAACTGCAGATGGAAATCAAATTGCAGCTGTTATTGTTGAGCCAGTTGCAGGTAACATGGGAACAGTTTTGCCAAAAGAAAATTTTCTGAAGGAACTAAGAGAAATTTGCAGCGAAGAAAAAATTGTTTTGATTTTTGATGAAGTGATGACAGGATTTCGACTTTCAAAAGGTGGGGCACAGGAAATTTATGGTGTAAAACCTGATATGACAACATTTGGTAAAATTATTGGTGGAGGTTTGCCTGTAGGTGCTTATGGAGGTAAAAAAGAAATTATGGAAATGATATCTCCAAGCGGACCAATTTATCAGGCAGGGACATTAAGTGGTAATCCAATTGCAATGAGTGCTGGTTATGCAGCATTAACTTATATCAGCAGTCATCCTGAAATTTATGAACAACTTGAAAAAAATTCAGCTTATCTTGAAACTGGAATTAAAGATGCAATTAAATCAACTGGAAAGAACTATCAGTTAAATAGAATTGGTTCGATGATGACATTATTTTTTACTGAGGAACCAGTAGTAGATTACAAATCAGCAGTAAAATCTGATACCAAACTTTATGGAAAATATTTTCATGAAATGTTAAATCGAGGAATTTATTTACCTCCAGCACAATTTGAAGCGATGTTTGTTTCTACTGCTCATTCAAAAGAAGATTTGGATAAAACAATTCAGGCAAATTTTGAAGCATTAAAAAAAATTGTAGAATAAAATTATATAATGGTATTTAAGGTATTTAGTAGAATTTATATTGAAAAACGCATGGAGTGCAAAGAAAGCGCAAAGGCTTATATGTAATTTCATGTTCATAATATCATCATGAGTTCAGATTTTTCGGAATAAAGCAAACTCATATTTTTATTTCTCGCAAAGCCGCAAAGTTTTCTTTGCGCCTTTTATTCTCTGCGTCTTGGCGAGAAATTATCTTTTTAGATTCTTCAGTCATACTTTTAAATGCGGTGTTCCTTCAGCAAGACAAAAAAATTCTTGTCGTTCTGAGCGAAGCGAAGAACCAATTTAGTAATTAGATTCTTCGGTCGTCCCGCCAAAGGCGGACTCCTC
>JBBFLD010000005.1:0-267253 GCA_037481715.1 Melioribacteraceae bacterium | reverse complement strand
GTTCCAAGATTGGTTGATATTTGAAGGCTAACTCCTTCAACTGGATTTCCATTTGTATCATAAGCATAAACATCGAAAGCAGCAGGTGTATTCTGAATCAACGATTGACTTGATGGAATTATCAATAAAGTTTGTAATGGTGCCTGATTATTATGATTTGCATTTGCATCTGCAATTATGGCAAGCGTTCTTGATTTAACAGTGTTATTATTTGTAATTGTATTTGGATTAACTCCATCACTAAAATGCCAGATTGCCATTTGAATTGCAGCAGCTTCTTTGTTAATATCAGATAATTGTCCTGAATAATTATTCTTATAAGGATAATAATTATTGAGAATATAAGTAATCTCCGAAGGTGTAAAATCTTCATCCCAGTAATCTTGATTATAAACCAGACTATGCTGTAAATCAATACAATAAAATTTAACAGATTGAGAATTCAAAGTCCCCTTAAATGTTCCGGCATAATTACTTGCGCTTTGATTCGTGTAGGGATTTATATAAGAAACTGACACCCCCTCAGCAGTTCCTGTAACTTGAGCAATGCTGGTATAATTACTCACCTGTTTTATCCCTTTGCTTTGAGCAAAAGAATATGAGATTAATCCAAACATAAGAGACAGTAAAATCAAAACTCTTAATAATGGTTTCGGCTGATTAATCACTTTTTCCTCCTTAAAATATTGATTTTAATACCTGACTCTTAAGTTCAATAGTAGTGCCAGAATAAAAAGTTTGATTTTAGCTTAAAAACAAAAGATTTTCGATAAAAAAATTAAATGTGTGTTTCAAATTGAGAGGATTTTCAAATAATGATGCAGTTTAAGAAGTATAAAAAATTAATGTCAGATTGAATTGTGACAATTTAGAACAGAAGTGAAATCCTGATTTGAGTTTCAAAGAGATAAGAAGAAATTAGAGACCTGATGTTAAACAGGTCTCCTTATGAAATTTATAATCCAAGTTTATTTTTAATATCCTGCGGCACAGCATCTTTATGAACCATAATTGCAATTACTTTTAATCTTGCATAAGATTCAGACATATACCAGTAACCATTATACTTCTTGTTTTTTGTGCCCCATGAATTTTTTGTGTAATAAAATTTAGTGCCGTTTTGGTCTTTTGCCAAACCAACAATATGCATTAAATGGTCATCTGTTGTTGTTTGATTATCAAAAGTTTCCTGACGCATCTCCTGTGTAATAGTTTTTTCTTTAACGGGTTTTACATCTTTGTCGTCGCTGCTTTCACTTTTTTCTTCATCTGATTCTTCGGTTGAATCAGCAGGAATTGTTGCAATACATTTTTTCTTGTCAAATGTTTTTTCGCTTACATCTCCATCCCAAGCAACCGAATAGCCATGTTCCAATGCATAATCCATAATTCTCATTAAATCATCAATTGGAACATTATAGTATAAATCTTTACTCCAGTTATCTGGAATTTCTAAATCAAATTTTGTGTAAAAGGGATGATGTGTAAAAGAAGTCAATTCAATATAATCATCTGGATTAAAGCCAAGTGAATCTGCAAAACTTCTGGGTGTATAAGTTTTACCTTTATAATTAAATTCTTTTGGCGGAACTCCCAAATAAATATCCAAAGTTGATTCAATAACTTTTTGCCAAACTGGAGTAATTTTTCCTCCTTTCTTTTTTGAAACTGCATCAACAATTGCTTTTAGAACCGCATCCATCTCGCCATGATTATGTTCTTCTTCGTTTATGTTCATACCTTTATAAACTTCTTCAGGTACAAATCCATATTTTCTAATTACATTCATTACATCATGTGCTTGTCCTCCCATTCCAAAATTTGTCAATCCATTGTAGCGAATATAATTTTGTGCTTTTTCTGGATATGTAAATCTAACATTCCACATTGGAGATAAAATATGTTCTCCTTTTCCCATTCTAATTAACTCAGTTTCAATGAAAGAAGTTGTTGCAAAAGACCAGCATGTTCCTGTTTTTGCTTGATTTTTTACAGGAGTGGTTTTCACTTGATATATCATTGTAAATTCATACTGCTCTTTTTTATCATTCTTTTTCTTCCCCTGTGCATAAAATACAAATGGGATTAAAATGATAATGACTATCAACTTCTGAAATTCCGTTAACCTTTTCATTATAATTCTCCATCATAAATTTTTTGATGATGTTAAAATAATTTTCTTCATTATCATAGAAAATAATTTTTTTAATTATATCTGTATTGACAATAAATTTTTGATTTTTTATGATTAACATTGAATAATAATTTATCTGCGGGGGAACAGGAATTAAGTCATTCAAAAAGTTATCTGCTTATTGCGGGCAATAATTTTTAATGCATGCAATAAAAGGAGGTGACAAAAAATGTTCGGAATGGACTTTGTAAGCTTTTTGATATTATTGATTATCGCTGCTATTGTTGCAGCAGTATTACATTTTGGTTTTAAATACTACATCATTCCAGGTTTCACTTCTTATTTATCCAAAGTAATTATTGCATGGATTGGCGGATGGCTTGGAACCCCAGTTTTTGGCAAGTGGTTCGAAGGACTTGCATACAAAGAAGTATACATTATTCCAGCTATATTGGGTTCTCTTGCAATTCTAATTCTGATTGTAGATGTTGTAAAAAGTTGTTCTAAAAAAGAATAATTAAAAAATTGCCCGCAATGGCAGATAACAACAAAAAGAAATTTTTATGAACTATACTAATAAAAATACTTCTCCTCATTGAGGGTATAAAAATTAACTAATCCAATTACAAACAAAAGGGGGTTAACATGAAAATTACACGCATGAACAAAATCCAAAATGGAACAGGAAAAACCGCAGCCTTCTTTGACATTGAAACAGACGAGGGCATTAAAATCAAAGGATTCAGAGTTGTAAAAGGGGAAAAAGGATTATTCATTTCTTCTCCAGATGAAAAAGGAAAAGACGGTAAATACTACGAGACAGTAACTCTTCCAAAAGAAATGAAAAAGAAATTAGAAAAGATGGCAATCGATGAGTATAATTCAAAGTAAGTAGGTTTTTTCAACCGAGTAAATACAAAGTCTGTTAACAAAAAAATCAAAAAAATTAAATCCGTGTAAATCTGCATAGAAAATTTTGAAGAATCCTGATTCTTAGGATTTACACGGACACAATTTCATTTCACAAATTCTTATTGCTGTCCTTCATTAAATCTGCTTTGCACTACTATTTGTTTTTAATTTATTGATTGATTTTAATTCAATCTAAACATAATTTCACTTGCAGATAATTTAATTTAGGAAATCAAAATGAGAGTTCTGATTCGCACTTTAATATTTATTTTGCTTTCCATTTCAACAACTGCACAGACAAATAAATTTGGCATTGTTGTTCATGGCGGTGCAGGTGTTATAAAAAATTTACCGCCCGATAAAGAAAAGGAATACATATCAAAGTTATCAGAAGCAATTGAAGCGGGTTATAAAATTTTAGAAAACGGCGGTTCATCTCTCGATGCTGTTACAAAAGCAATTAACATTCTTGAAGATTCTCCATTATTTAATGCAGGTAAAGGTGCTGTGCTCACAGAAAATGGAATTGCAGAACTTGATGCATCAATTATGGATGGAAAAAATTTGATGGCTGGAGCTGTGGCTGGAGTTCATCACATTAAAAATCCAATTAACCTTGCAAGATTAATTATGGAAAAATCTCCTCATGTTATGATGATTGGAAATGGAGCTGAAGAGTTTGGAAAACTTTTCAATATAGAATTTGTCGATTCAACTTACTTCATTACAAATGAAAGATGGAATCAATATTTAAAAATGAAACAAGAATCCGAAAAAAAAGAAACTGAAAATCATGGAACAGTCGGCGCCGTTGCATTAGATAAATATGGAAATCTTGCTGCAGGAACCTCTACCGGTGGAATGATGATGAAAAAATTTGGAAGGGTTGGAGATTCCCCAATTATTGGTGCAGGAACTTATGCTAATAATAATACCTGTGCTGTTTCCTGCACTGGACATGGTGAATATTTCATTCGTCTTGGAATTGCAAAAGAAATTTCTTCTTTAATGGAATACAAAAATTTATCAGTTCAAGAGGCTGCTGATGAAGTCATAATGAAAAAACTTTCAAATCTTGGCGGAACAGGCGGACTAATTGCAATTGATAAAAATGGAAATATTGCTATATCATTCAATACTGATGGAATGTTTAGAGGTTATTTATTAAACGATGGAAAAATCGATATAAAAATTTATAAAGAAGAATAAATTTTACATCTGCAAAATTCTTTTTGATATTATTGCGAGTCCTTCAATGTTGTTTGATTTTTTTTCTTTGACATAAATAATTAAAACATGAAAATAAAAACACGGAGGGAAAGATGGAGCCTGTTTACCCAATAAATTTTTGGGCAGTATTTGTGTGTGGTTTAATTGCAATGGCACTCGATTTTGTTTATTACAGTCCAATGCTCTTAGGAAAAATCTGGATTGCATCTTCTGAAAAATCTGATGATGAAGATACAATTAACAAAACAAAAATTTGTATTACATGTTTCTTTGCTCAAATTGTTATGGCTTACATACTTGCAAGATTGATGAGTTATCTTGGAGCTTCAACACCACAAGAAGGAATTCGTGTTGCATTTATGGCATGGCTCGGTTTTGTTGCTACTTCTATCACGGTAACTTTTATTAATGAAGGGAAAAAATTTACACAGTTTTTAATTGACGGCGGTTTTCATTTCATTGTGCTCTTAATTTTTGGAATTATTCTTGGTGCATGGCATTAATTCACAAATTAAACATAAAAATAAAATGAACATCGAATTAATAGTGTTTGACCTTGATGGAACTCTTGTTAGTTCACATGAAACGATTTATAAAGCTACTATTCATACATTGAATAAATTAAACATTCAAAACAAATTAACAGAAGAAAAATTTTATAACCGCATCGGTTTACATTTTGAAGATATCTTTAACGAGTTTGATATGAATGTCCCGGATTTTAATGAGTTCATAGAAATTTATAAATCAATCTACTTTGATTACATCGATTCTTCATATTTGTATGATGATGTTGAAATTGCTTTAGATAAAATCCATTCTCTTGGAATTAAAACTTCACTCCTTACAACAAAATCACAAGAACAGGCAGAATTAATCCTCCAACACTTTAACATTTATGATAAATTTGATTACGTTATGGGAAGACGACCAGGTATTGCACATAAACCCTCGCCCGAGCCATTGATTTACATTTGCAATGAATTGAATATTGAAACTAACAAAACAATGATTGTTGGTGATTCAGAATTAGATGTAATATGCGGCAAAAGTGCAAATGCTATCACATGTGCTGTAACTTATGGATATAGAAATTTAGAAGAACTAAAAAATTCTAATCCGGATTTTATTGCAAATAAAATTATTGATGTTGTTAATATTGTAAATGGAAAAAGTGAAGGAGGGAAGTTATGGAAAAGGGAAAAGTTACAGTAAACATCATTAATGGAATTGCTACCATTAATTTTTATCACCCTAAAAGTAATATTCTTCCCATGGCAATGTTAAAGGAGCTCACAGATGCAATTAATAAACTCGCGAATGATAAAAGTGCAAATGTAATAATTATAAGAAGCGAGGGGAACAAAACTTTTTGTGCGGGGGCATCGTTTGATGAACTGCTTGCAATTAAAGATTTCAAAAGCGGAAAAGAATTTTTTATGGGCTTTGCTCGATTGTTCAATGCTATGAGAAAATGTCCAAAGTTTATTATTGCAAGAGTTCATGGAAAAGCTGTTGGCGGAGGTGTTGGTATTGCAGCTTCTGCAGATTATACACTTGCTTCCAACGAAGCTTCGGTAAGGCTCAGCGAAATCCTTTTGGGAATTGGTCCATTTGTAGTCGGTCCTCCAATAGAAAGAAAAATTGGAAAGACTGCTTTTATTACTATGTCAATTGATGCTGAATGGCACGATGCATTCTGGGCAAAACAAAATGGATTATACACAAAAGTTTTTGCAAATAACCACGAACTTGACGAGGCTGTTTCTTCTCTTGCAAAAAAACTTGCAAGCTACAACCCAGAAGCTATTGAACAAATGAAAAAAATTTTCTGGAAAGGAACTGAAGACTGGGAAGAACTGCTTGAGGAAAGAGCAGAAATTAGCGGCAGACTTGTTGTCTCTGAATTCTCAAAAAATTATATCAGAGCCTTCAAAGGAAAGTTATGAAAACTGCTTACTTAAGATTTTATGAAGAGCTAAATGATTTTTTGCCAATAGAAAAAAGGAAGAAACAAATTATACATCAGTTTTGGGGACAACCATCTGTCAAAGATATGATTGAATCTCTTGGTGTTCCCCACACAGAAGTTGACTTAATTCTTGTGAACGGAGAGTCGGTTGATTTTAATTATCTCGTAAAAGATCAAGATAGAATTTCTGTATATCCAGAATTTGAATCAATTGATATAAGCAATATTCAGAAACTAAGACCGAAACCTCTGCGTAAACCAAAATTCATTTGTGATGTTCATCTTGGAAAACTCGCAAGAAATTTAAGAATGTTTGGCTTCGATGTGTATTATGAAAACAATTTGAATGATGAACAAATTGTTGAAGTTTCTTTAAACCAGAAAAGGACAATCTTAACAAGAGATTTAGGAATTCTAAAGAGAAAAGAAGTATTACGAGGTTACTTTGTTCGAGAAGAGGACCCACAAAAACAACTTGAAGAAGTAATTAAAAGATTCGATTTGCTTTCATTGATTAAGCCATTAACCTTATGTTTAGAATGCGGCGGAAAATTAATTAGAATACCCAGAAAAAAAATTCCCAACTTTGAATTATTACCAGAAAAAGTAAAAGCATCACAAAATAAATTTTTTATATGCAAGGAATGCAAAAATTTATACTGGAAAGGAACTCACTACAACAGCATGAAAACATTTATGAATAATTTTATTCACATCTTAAAACAATCAAAGAAAAAATTTTAATAAATTTCAGAATAACTAAAACCGGAAAAAACCGTGATAGTAAATAAAAAACTTCGGTTGCTTGTTTTATTAAAAGAAATTATTCACGATCGATTTAATCTTGATGAAGATAAATCTTCAGAAGAAGAAATAATAGAAAGCATTAAAAAAGGAGTTGAGTTTAAGGGAATGAATTTGTGGGTTTTAATCTTTGCTATTTTTATTGCATCAATAGGATTAAATGTCAACTCGACTGCAGTAATAATTGGAGCAATGCTTATTTCTCCATTAATGGGACCAATTATGGGAATTGGGTTAGGCATTGGAATTAATGATTTTGAACTTATTAAGAAATCCTACAAAAACTTAGGCATTGCTGTTTTAATAAGCATTTTAACATCCACAATTTATTTTTTAATAACACCTTTGAGTGATGCTCAATCCGAATTGCTTGCAAGAACTACACCTTCTATTTGGGATGTATTTATTGCTTTGTTTGGCGGATTAGCTGGAATTGTAGCAGCAACAAGAAAAAGCATCAGCAATGTAATTCCGGGTGTAGCAATTGCTACAGCTTTAATGCCGCCGCTATGCACTGCTGGTTATGGAATTGCAAATGGGAATCTTTCCTACTTTCTTGGAGCTTCTTACTTGTTTTTTATAAATAGTGTCTTTATTACACTTGCAACTTATCTTATTGTTCGATTCATGAAATTTCACAAAAAAGAATTCCTCGACCATCAAACTGAATTAAAAGTGAAGCGTTCTATCATTGCAGTTGTTTTTATCACTGTTGTGCCAAGCATAATAATGGCTTATAATATTGTCAATAGAGCATTGATAGAAAAAAACGCTAATCTTTTTATCAACAATGAATTAGCATTCCCAAATTCACAGGTTATAAGCAAAAAAATAAATTACGATTCGAGCCGAGTTAAAATTGAAGTGTTTCTAATCGGAGAAATTGTAAAACCAGAATTAATAGAAATTGCCAAAAGAAAGCTTCCCAATTATAAATTGCATAACACACAATTAATTATTAAACAGGGTATTTCAGAGAAAAAAAATATTGATATAAATGCATTAAGAGCCTCTGTAATTGAAGAACTATACAAAAAAAATGAAGAGATAATAAAAAATAAGGACCAGCAAATTCAAATTCTGGAAAATAAAATAGCACAGCTTTCACAAAATAAATTTCCTGTGGAAGAACTTTCTACTGAAGCAAAAACATTATTTAATAGATTAAAAGAATTTACAGTTACCAGCACAGAAATCGTAAATATACACGAAAATAAAATTGATACTGCGACTATTGCTTATGCGAAATTTTCAGGTAAAATATCTTCAACACAAAGAAAAGTCTTAAATGACTGGCTTAAAGCAAGAACAAAATCAAACAACATTAAATTAATTATTGAGTAACTTATGAGTTATGTTTTATCAGAAATTTATATTTATCCAATAAAATCTTTAGGCGGAATTAAACTGGAAAAATCGATTGTTGAAGAAAGAGGATTATATCTCGACAGAAGAATGATGCTTGTTGATAACACCGGAAAATTTATGACTCAAAGAACTTATCCTAAAATGGCTTTGCTGAAAACTAATATTGTTGATGATAAATTAGCTGTTCATAACACCAATAACAAAAGCAAAATTTTTATTGAATTGGAATTCATTAAAAATCAAAAACTGATTGGCTCATTTGAAAAAATAAATGTAAAAATCTGGGATGACGAATGCATTGCTGCAAAAGTCTCAAAAGAAGCAGATGAATTTTTTTCTGATGCTCTTGGCATAAAATGTTCGCTTGTAATTATGCCTCCAGACACAAAAAGAATTGTTGATCCAGATAAAAAGTATGTAAACGAAGAATATCTTGTCAGCTTTGCTGATGCGTATCCTTTTTTAATTATTGGAGAGGAATCGCTCAATGATTTAAATCAAAGACTTAAAGAAAATCTGCCAATGAATCGGTTTAGACCAAATTTTGTTTTTACAGGAGGAAATCCATATGATGAAGACCGCTGGAAAAGTTTTAAGATTGGAGAGATAATTTTTTATCCTGTAAAACCATGTGCAAGATGTGTAATAACAACCATCAACCAAGATACAGCAGAAAAATCTGATGAGCCGTTAAAAACATTAGCAACTTATCGAACAATCAACAACAAAGTTATGTTCGGGCAAAATCTTGTCCACAAAGGAACAGGCGAAATTCAAATTAACTCTGAACTTGAAATCATAGAATGGAAATAAATAATTAAAAACCATGCTGAAACTAAAATCATTTCTTCGCACAACTTTTTTAGGTGGGTTTGTTGTTGTTCTGCCGATTATTGTTTCAATTCTTGTTCTTATCTGGCTTTATGAATTTTTAACTGATAAAATAAGACCAATTACAATCTTGTTAATTCAAACAACAAAATTAAACGAAGTAGTTGCTTCGATATTTGCCATTCTTGTAATTCTGATTGTATTCTTTGTTGTTGGATTAATAGTTCAAACAAGAATTGGAAAAATTATTATTCAGCTAATTGAAGAGAGATTATTAAAAAGAATTCCGCTCTACAAAATCATAAAGGAAACAATAGTTCAGCTTTTTGGAAGTGAGAAATTAATTTTCAAATATGCTGCACTGGTAAAACCTTTTTCAAATGATACAATGATATTAGGCTTTGTCACAGATGAAAGTCCAAATGGCTATGTTACAGTTTTTATTCCTTCGGCTCCTGCTCCAACGGGAGGATATATCTATAACATTAAAAAAGAAAATATTATAAAGCTTGATTATCCAGTAGAACAAGTAATGAAGGTTGTTTTAAGTCTTGGTGCTGGCTCAAAAGAATTTTTTTCTAAATTGAATTAACTCAAATCTTTTTTCCAATCATAATGGAAATAAATTTTTAATCAACTTAGTTTGCATCAACAATTTCTCATTTTTTATGAAAAACATATTGTTGTTATTATCGATTACCCTTGGTATCCTCTTTCCTTATGGTCACAGTTACAGATTTTTAATTCGATACTTTTTGATGGTTCTGCTCTTTTTTTCTTTTTTAGATATCAGAGTAAACAAAGAAATCATTACAAAAAAACATTTCATAATTCTATTTACAACAATCTTTGTTTCTATAATTTATTTTGAATTGACAAAACTTTTTAATGAATCACTTGCTCGAACAGCATTCATTACAGCAATCGCTCCAACAGCTATTGCGGCCCCTGTGATTATCAGTTTGAGAAAAGGAAAAGTTGAGTTTGTGTTCTTTTCTTTATTGCTGAATAATGTTGTTATAACATTGCTCATCCCTTTTTTAATTCCATTGTTAATGAAAAACAATGCACACATAACTGCAGGAAATATTTTCGTTCCTGTTATAATCACGCTTTCCATACCATTTTTAATAGCAAGATTAACAAAATTAATCTCACCTGTAATCTGGAAAAAGTTAGTTGAATGGAAAGACATGTCGTATTACCTGCTGATTATAAATGTTTACATTGCTACATCAGATGCAACAAACTACATCAAGAACGAATTGATTGGGAATATTCAGGTTGTAATTTATATAGCAATAATTTCTGCATCGTTGTGTATAATATTTTTCTCATTAGGATGGTTAATCGGTGGAAAAGAATTTGGCGCAGAAGCAAGTCAATCACTTGGACAAAAGAACAATGCATTTACAATCTGGATAGCACTAACATTTTTAGAACCAATAACAGTATTAGGACCTGTCTTCTATGTTCTTTATCAAAATGTTTACATATCATGGGTATTATATAAACACAACAAAAACTACAGTGGAAAATTAAAAACCATTGTAGATTAATTTTTATCATACAACTTGCATAAACAATAAATCATTTTTATTTTTGAACAGTGATTCATTAATGTTATATGAGAGTCAAAGAAGGAAATAAAGAAAAAGATATTATGGAAGCTGCCATTAAAGTTTTTGCACAGGCTGGCTACCATAAAGCAAAGATTTCCAAAATAGCAGAATTAGCAGGCGTAGCTACTGGAAGTGTCTATTTATACTTTGAAGACAAGGAAGATATTCTTCTGAGAATTTTTGACAATGTGTGGAATAAGTTATTTGTAGAATTAAAAGAACTCATTGCAAACAAAACACTCACCGCAGCCGATAAGCTGGATGCAATGATAGACTTAATTTTTGATATTTATATTGAAAATCCAGCACTTGCAATAGTTTTTGTAAACGAGCAAAATCACATAATGCAGCATGCCAGTCAACGCTTTACAGACAAATATGAAAAATTTCTTGATTTGGGAGAATCAATTATAAAAGAAGGAATTAAAGAAGGAGTATTCAGCAATTCAATTGATATCAAAATTCTAAGATATTTTGTTTTTGGTGCAATTAAAAATCTGTTACAACATTGGGCTGCAGACCCACAAAATTATCCATTAAATAAAATTCGTCAAAATGTTAAGTTTATAATCAAACACGGCATTAAAAAATAATTTTTTTATTCTTTTAATGAATCATGATTCATAATACAGGAAAATTTATGAGAAGAAGGATTATTATCATACTTACATTTATTTCGTTCAGCTGCTACGCACAAAATCTTTCGTTAAGCTTGTCTGATGCAATCAACTTAGCACTCAACAATAATCAAACACTCAAACAATATGAAGCAAAACTAAAACAAAAAGAATATGATTATCTTGCATCCTATGGAAATTTCCTTCCAGCTATCAATTTTGATTTCAGCTATTCTCATTTAAATGAAGAAATGGATATCGATTTAAATCCAATAAGAGATTTAATAATTTCTCTTCAATCATCAAACCAAGCTGAATTAACTAACATTAGCGGAATTCTATCTGGCAATCCACCTATGAATCAAAATCAAAAAGAAATTATAAAGCAGCAAACATTTGCATACCTGAATAATTTAATTCCGCCATTTTATCAAACATTTAAAAAGCAAAATTATAAGAGCGGCGCTTTCCTTGTTACTCAACCAATTTTTGTGGGTGGAAAATTATTAGCTGCAAGAAATGCTTCGTTATCAGAAAAAAATGCAGCAAACAATGAATTAGAAAAAGTTAAAAATGAAGTTATATACCAAACTGTAGATTCGTACTTAAAAGTTCTTCTTCTCAAAGAAATTGTTAAAACAAGAAAAGAAGTTCTCGAAGGAATGATTCAGCATAGAACAAATGCAAATAGATTATTTCAAGAAGGAATAATTGCTAACTATCATCTTCTAAGAGCAGAAGTTGCTGTTTCGGAAGCAGAGAAAAATTTATTAAACGACAAAAATAATTTAAGCTTGGCAATTGAATCATTTAAGAACATTACTAATATATCTTCCATTTCTGCTGATGACTTTCTTGATACATTGTGTTTTAAGGTCTTTTCCGATTCTCTTTCTTCAATGATTAATAAAGCAATGAACAATCAACCAATATTAAAAATCACACAAGACAAAAAAGAATTAGCAAAACAAAATTTCAATGCTGCTCGTTCTTCATTTCTTCCAACTGTTGCAGCTTTTGGAAAATATGAAGTTTATCCTGAATACCTTTCCAGTTTAGAGCCGCGCTGGGTAATCGGCATTCAAATGAAATACAATTTATTTAATGGATTTAAAGATTATTTGAAATTACAAAATGCAAAATATCTCGAAGAAGAAGTTGCCTTTGCTGAAAATGACATTAGAAAAAAAATTGAGCTCTGGGTTACAAAATCATATCTCGAGATGATAAACTATAAAACTCAATATGAAAAATTAAACTCTACTTTAAAACTCGCCGAAGAAAATCTAAGAATGAACGAAAAAAGATTTGAAACAGGAATGAGTACTTCTTTAGAAGTTATTGATGCTCGATTATCACTTGAACGAGTAAAAATAGACCGTCTGCTTTCTTTATATCAATATTATAATTCGATGGCAAACTTATTACTTGCTGCAGGAAATCCACATGAAATCTTACATATCTGGTCAAATTAGGAGTGAAACATGAGAATTAAAAACAAAATAATAATCAGCATACCCGTAATAATTTTTATCATATCAATCACATTTTTAATTATTAACTCGTTAAGCAAGAAAGAAATAATAATTACTGGAATCGTAGAAACAACCGAGATAGATGTTTCTTCTAAAATTCCAGGAAGAATAGATACAATACTTGTCAAAGAAGGTGATATTGTTAGAAAAGGAGACATACTTGCCAAGCTTGAAAGCAAAGAACTTGATGCAAAATTAGAACAGGCAAAAGGTGCAATGGAAGCTGCTAAATCAAAAATGACATTGATTAAAAAAGGAGTTCGAAAAGAAGAAAAGGAAGCTGCCGAAAAATTATACCTTCAAGCAAAATCACAATATGAATATGCATTAAAAACATGGGAACGTTTTAAGAAGCTTTATCAAGATGGTGTTATTTCTTCTCAAGAAATGGACGAAATAGATTTTAAATACAAGGCAGCATTAAACCAGATGGAAGCTGCAAAAGCTAAATATGACATGGCTCTTAATGGTGCTCGTCAGGAAGAAATTGATGCAGCTGAATCACTTTTTCATCAAGCAGAAAATGCTTATAAAGAAGCTTTGGCTTATTATGATGAATTAAAAATAAAAGCTCCTGTGAGCGGAGAAGTTTATAAAATAATTAGCGACGAGGGTGAAATTATTAACAGCGGCTATCCAATTTTTACTCTTCTGAAAAATGATGATTCATATATTGTAATTCAACTACGCGAAGATTTGATGAATAATATCAAACTCAACAAGATTGTTAAGGGAAAAATTCCTTCTCTCGGCAATAAAGAATATGAATTCAAGATTACTTACATCGCACCAATGGCTGATTTTGCTACATGGAAACCTACAAATCAAAAAGGAGAATTCGATTTAAAAACTTTTGAAATACATTTAAGAAGCATTAATCCAATCAAAGAATTACGCCCGGGAATGACAGTAAATATTTCTTTATGAATATGAATAATTCACTGAAAAAAATAATAAAGCGCGAACTTAAAAGAATTGCCGAAAGAAAAACTCTTTATCTTTTATCCATCTTTATACCTGCATTCATGTTTTCACTTTATGCTGTCATCTATCAAAACGAACTTGTAACTGAATTACCAGTTGCAATTTATGACGAGGACAATTCACAACTGACACAAAAGATTATTGAAATGATTGAAGCATCACCATCTATGAGAATTGTTAAATATGAAAATTCAATTAATGAAATTAAGGAAGATTTTTTTACAGGCAAGATTCAAGGAGCTTTTTATTTCCCTTATCATTTAGAAAAAGATGTTAAGAAAGGAAAATCCGGAACAGTTGTAGTCTATAAAAACACTTCCAATTTGATTTCAGGAAACTTAATATTAAAAGATGGTTCTACTATAATCAAAACTGTTTCAGCTGGAATATTATTAAAGAAAATTCAATCGAAAGGAAATACTTACGAAAAATCACTAAACATCATAACTCCTATTCGTATTGAAACAAATACTTTGTTTAATCCCAATTTTAGTTATAAAACCTATCTCGTCCCAGGATTAATTGGATTTACTTTTCAACTAATAATTATGATTGTTTCTGTTCTAATATTTTCATCAGAATTTTCTCACAATACTTTCCATGAACTGCTTGAGTTATCGAATAACAAAATTAGTTTAATTATACTTGGAAAATTTATTCCTCATTTTTTCATTCACTTTTCTAATGCTTTATTAATCATCGGTATCATATTTCCACTATTTAAGATTAACATAAGTGGTTCTATAATAAATTTAATTTTTCTGCTTGCAGTTTTTGTTTTCAGCAGCTTAACAATATCTTTTGCAGTTTCAAGTTTTGTTCACGACCAGCAGTTTGCAACAGAAATAATTGTATTTTACAATACACCTGCCTTTATATTCAGCGGGTTTACTTATCCTTTATGGGCAATGCCTTTCATTCATTCTTTTATTGCACAGGTAATGCCTTTTACACATTTCCTTAATGGATTTCTAAAAATAGCCATGATGAATGCACAGATAATTTCAATAAAAAATGAAATCTTAATTCTAAACTTATTTGCTTTAATCGGTTTATTAACCACTTACCTTTCGTTAAAATTCAGTTTAAGAAAACATCAAAACAAATATCAGAGTATTAAGTAATGATTAAATCAATCAAAGAAATTCTTCTGAGAGAAATTAGATTTATAATACACGACAAAAACTTAATATCAATATTATTAATTGCTCCAATTTTCTATGCATTTTTTTACACTTCAATCTACATGAATAAAACAGAAAATGATGTGGCAATTATTATTGTAGATATTGATAACTCAACTCTGTCAAAAAAAATAACTCGTCTTATTGATGCTCACCAGTTGCTCTCTGTTTATAAAACTTCACATGATTTTTCAGAAGCAAAAGCAGATTTGCTTAACAATAGAGCACAAGCAATTTTATTTATACCTTCAAACTTTGAAGCAGAATTAAAACAAGGAAAAGGTGGTTACATAAAATTATTAATCAATACAACAAAATTTTTAGTATCTAATGATATCAACAAAGCTGTCAACGAAGTAATTGGCGGATTAAATTATGAGATACGATTACAATATTTCTTAACAAATGGTTACAGTGTTGAACAATCAAAAAATCTAATTGAACCATTAAAAACTGTAATTAGTCCATTATTTAATTTCACAGAAAGTTATGGTGATTTTTTAATACCAGGAGTTTTACTTCTCATTCTGCATCAAACACTTCTAATAGGTCTGTCTGAAAGCATTGCAAAAGAAAGAGAAAATAATTCACTGAAGGATTTATATTATTTATCAAATAAATCAATTTCTTCATTAATAATTGGGAAAGGAATTTTTTATGGAATAATTTATTCTTCATATGCTCTTTTTTTCTTCACTATTGTTTTCACGGTATTTAAGATAAACGTATATGGCAGTGCAATTGCACTTGCGCTGAGCACTTTATTAATGATTGCCACAGTAATATTCTTAAGCATTTTCATTTCTTCCTTTTTTGAAAGAAAAATAATTGCAATTCAATATCTGACATTATCTTCATACCCAATATTTCTAATTTCAGGCTACAGCTTTCCTTTAGATTCAATGCCAATGACTATAAAAATAATTTCATGGTTAATTCCATTTACTCCCTACTCAAGAATTGCAATTAGAATTACTCAAATGGGAGCTTCTTTTCATCATGTAACATTGGAATTAATCCACTTAATTCTTTTATCAATATTATACTTCTCAGCAGCATATATTAGAATTAATTATTTGTTAAAACAAAAATGAGGTGGATATGAAAAACAAACTATTTTATTCATGCTTGATAATTTTATTCTTATCAGAATTACTGCTTGCACAAAACAAATTATCCGTTGGTCTTGTAACAAGTCGTTTTGATAACATCGGCAGTGATAATAAGCTTACAGAAGTTAAAACTCCATTTGGATATGGTGTTATCTTGGGTTACTCACTCAATAAAGAAATTACAATTGCATTAACCGAAGAATATTTCAAAGATGATTTAGAAAAAAAATTGGGAGAAGAAACAGATTATCGTTCACATATTTCTGTTTACTTAAGTCCTTTCAAAACAAATTTAATTAAGCCATATTTTTCAGCTGGTTTAGTATATACTTATAGAAAAATAAATTATTCTGATTCGGGAATAGAAGAATCAAAAAATATTTTTAATGGCAGATTTGGTGTTGGTCTTGATTATAATTTATTGCAAAATATTTATTTGAACGTTGATGCTGGATTATATAATGATGGTTTAACTACTGTAGGTTGGAGTTCAAGTATTGGGATTCGGGTCAATCCTAATATCTTTTAGCTTCAGCTTATTCACACAACCCCTCCTCAGCAGCGGAGCAATTCTCCGCTGCTGCTGTTTTCAACCATTGCTTTTTTCATCATTCTGCTGCGAATCATTTTTTGTATCTGGAAGTCTCCCGCTCTTTCTTAAAATTTCTTTTAGAAGATATTCAATTTGTGCATTAATGCTTCTTAAGTCATCAGCAGCCCACTTTTCAAGTGCATTATAAATATTTTCGTCTATCCTTAAAAGAAATTTTTTCTTTTCTGCCATATTATCTACTTCTTCTTTTTAACATGACATAAAACAACAATGCTACAATCCAAGGATGTTTATCAAGGATTTCAGATTTCTTTATAATTTCAATTTTTGCTCGAGGATAAAAAATATTATTCTTCAATTTAATTAATGTTTGATTGTATTGATCCCAAACTTCATAATTAACTCCAAATAAATCATACTTAACATACAATTGTTCACCCATAGGCAAAAATATTGTTCCGCTTAATGATAGAATTGGACTTCTATATGTTGCAAACGGAAGTTCATAATTGATATACCTTATGCAAGTTTCTGTTGACCATATAGATATTTTATAAAATTCAACATCTTCTTTTGAAAGACCACTGACAATAGCTCTTTTTGAAAATGCATTTTGAATTTTCATTTGACACAGTATTTCATTTTCAAAAGTTAATTCATAAGTCATCCCAATTAGATGCTTTTTTGTAAAAATTAATTTTTTCCCTATGTAATCCGAAATTTTCTTGTCCATAATAGAAATTTAATTTTATTGATAAAGTGTTCCAGTATTAATTACTGGTTGAGCTTGAACTTCGGAAACAAGAGCAACCATTAGATTATTTACCATAGTTGCTTTTTTATCTTCATCGAGCTGCACAATATTTTGTTGACTTAAAGCTTTTAAAGCCATATCAACCATTCCAACTGCACCTTCGACAATTTTTTGGCGGGCTGCTACAACAGCTTGAGCCTGTTGTCTTCTTAACATTGCTTGAGCAATTTCTGGTGCATAAGCCAAGTAACTTATTCTTGATTCAATAACTTCAACACCAGCAATATCGAGTCGTGATTGAACTTCCTTTTTCAGTTCTTCTGCAATTTCCTGTGGATTGCCCCTCAACGAAAAACTTTCTTCTTCAGAAGCATCGTAGGCATATTTTGTTGCAAGAGTTCTAATAGCAGTTTCACTCTGAATAGCAACAAACTGCTCGTAGTTTTGAACATCAAATACAGCACGAGCAGTATCAATCACGCGCCATACTATTACAGCTGCAATTTCGATTGGATTGCCATGCAAGTCATTTACTTTAATTTTTTCACTGTTAAAATTATGAATGCGCAATGAAACACTTTTCTTTACCACCAATGGATTAACCCACCAGAAACCTGTTTCTCTTACTGTGCCAAGATATTTACCAAAAAGAATAATAACACGAGAATCATTTGGTTGAACGGCAATAAATCCATTAAAAGAAATGATAATAAAAACAAATAATAAAAAAGAAATAAAAATTAAAGCCCCTGAAAATGGTTTAATACTAAAAACAAAAATTTTGTAATCCAGAATTAATAAAGCTAAAATAATTAATAGCATTAAAAAGCCATTAATCTTATGAGCTTTTTTTTCATGTATTGCTTCCATTTTATGAACCTCCTTAATTAAGCTATCACAATGATATCACATTAATATCAATTTGTCAAGAGAATTTTTTATTTGATGATGATTAAAATATAATTCATTATTTTTTCAATGCATTTAATAAGGTAATTAAAAAATGAGAAAATTCATTATTACTTATTTATTAACCATATTTACTTTTTGCTCGTGTGGAGAAAATCTTAAAGAGAAGGGAAGTCCAGATTATATTGCCGAGATTAAATCCTGGCATAAAAGAAGAATTGAAAATCTAAAGAAAGAAAATGGCTGGCTAAATCTGGCTGGGCTTTACTGGCTGAAAGAAGGCGAAAACAAATTTGGAAGTGATAAAAGTAACGACATCATTTTCCCTCAAAATGCACCAGCATTTATTGGAAAATTTTTTCTAAAAGATTCTACTGTTAAACTTGAAGTCAACGATGGAATTGATATAACAAGCAACGGGAAAAAAATAAAATCCATTGAGCTTAAAAATGATATGCAGGGAAAACCAACTATTCTTGAATATAATTCTTTAAGATGGTTTGTAATAAAAAGAGGAAATAAATTTGGAATTCGACTGCGCGATTTAGAAAGCGAGTTGGTCAAAAATTTCAAAGGCATAGAAACATTTCCTGTTAATGAAGATTGGAAAATCGAAGCAAAGTTTGAGCCTTACAATCCACCTAAAAAAATATTTGTTCCAAATGTTCTTGGAATGATAGAAGAAGAAAATTCTCCCGGGGCATTAATATTTTATAAAGATGGCAAAGAATTCAAAATAGATGTTTTAGATGAAGGCAATTCTTACTTTTTAATTTTTGCAGATGAAACAAGTGGAAAAGAAACATATGGCGCAGGAAGATTCCTTTATGTCAATAAAACCGACTCATCAGGTAAAATTTTCATTGATTTTAATAAAGCATATAATCCTCCATGTGCATTTACAAAATATGCAACGTGTCCATTGCCGCCAAAACAAAATTATCTGAAATTAAGAATTACAGCAGGAGAAAAAAAATACGGTAACCATTAATTGCAATGTCAACAAACAAAAAAAATAAAAAAGAAAAGTCATTAACAAAGTCTAATAAAGAATTTTTAAGCATAACATCTCATCAGCTTCGAACACCTTTATCAACAATTTTAAGCTCTGTTGATTTATTAGAGTTATACATAAAGAAGAAAAACACCACAAGACAGCTGCAGGTATTAAATAAAATTAAGAACTCGATTCTTTATTTAAGAAATGTAATTGATAATATTACTGAGCTCTACAAAAACGAAACTCTTAAACCAACCATCAAAAAAATTGACTTAAGAAAATTTGTAAATGATTTAATTGAAGAAATAATTATTGAAGCAAGAGAAGACCATCTTATAAATGTTCACATTGATGATTCATTAAAAGAATTCCGTGGTGATGAATTTATTTTAAAACAAATCTTAGTGAATTTATTCCTGAATTCTATTAAATTTTCGCCTGAAGGTGGACAAATTTTATTAAGTGTTAAGAAGTCGGGCAGCTATTTAAATTTTTCTGTAAGAGATGAGGGCATTGGAATTGATGAAAAAGAAATCAAAAACCTATTTAAGCCATTTTACCGAGCTAAGAATGTTGAAAATATTCCTGGCTTTGGGCTTGGTCTTGCAATAGTTAATAAACTGGTAAAATTGCATAAAGGAAAAATTAAAATTACCAGTTCACTTAATAAAGGAACTGAAGTAAATGTATTAATTCCATTAGAACTGTAATGAAAAAAGTACTTATCATAGAAGATAACCACGACCTCGCAGATAATATTTATTTGATGTTAAAGGAAAGAGGTTATAAACCCGTTGTAGCTTACAATGGAAACAATGCATTAAGACTTTTTCAACATGAAAAGCCTGACATAATTTTGTGCGATATAATGTTGTCTGATTTAAGTGGTTATAAAATTCTAAATGAAATAAAAAAAATAGATAACATAAAATTTCCTGTTTTCATTTTTCTTACTGCAAAATCTCAAAGAGATGAAATTAGAAAAGGAATGGAGCTTGGCGCAGATGATTACATTACAAAACCATTTACTTATGAAGAACTTATCAAATCTATAAATGCTCAATTAAAGAAAAGGGAAAGAATAGGAACAACAAATACTAAAATTTTTCAAAAAGAAGATGATGAAAAAAAGAAACTTAATTATAATGATTACATTTTCATGAATGATAAAAAGAATCCCGGATTTTATGCGATAAACAATATTATTGCTATAAAAAGCATCAAAGATTATACGCAGATAATTCTTTTAGGCAACAAAAAATTTCTCGTAAGAAAATCAATGTTATACTGGCAGGAAAAATTACCTCAAAATAAATTTTTAAGAATACACAGACAGACAATAATTAATCTTGATTATGTTGTTAAAGTTGAAAAAATAAGCAGCAACAGACTTAATATTTTTCTAAAATATTTAACCGAACCACTGCAGGTAAGTCAAAGATATTCACAAAAAATTAAATCTCTGTTCTCTTAAAATCGCTTGTCTCATTATTTTATCGCTCGTCTACAATTCTTTATATTGCTCAATCTTTAAAATTAAGTTTCGCATGCACCCTCTGTGAAAGTGGAATTGGAGTCATAAACCGCGGGTACAAAGACCCAACGGTTTCCAATTCCACTTGAATATTAAAATCCCAGCCAACAAAAAGTAAGAGAATTTAATTCGTTATTTTCTATTAATAATTCTCTTCTGAGGGGCAATAACTTTAGGGCAATATAATGAAAGCAATGATATGCAAAAGAGCAAAAAAGAACTTTCGTTTATAAATACAGAGGGAACCATTTATGATAAAAAACTTTTCCCTCACAGACATGTTTCAAAAGAAAAACTATACAAAATTATAGCTGAATTCTCTGTTGATTGGATCTACTGGCTTAATCCTCACAATAAAATTTCTTACATATCGCCATCCTGCAGATATATAACTGGTTATTCACCAGAAGAATTTCTTGAAGAACAAAGTTTATTAATAAAAATCATTGCACCGGAAGACCTTGAAAAATTTATTTCCCATACAAGAGAAGTTATTCGCGGAAAAATCTTCTGCACAGAAGAATTTAAAATAATAACTAAAACAGGGGAAGAGCGTTGGATTTTACATGCATGCCAGGCAGTCTACGACGACAACAATAAATATATCGGCAGATATATAAGCAACAGAGATATAACTGATATAAAATCAGCTTGCGAAAAAATTGAAGCAAACAAAAATTTAATTTTGGAAATATATAATGATGCCTCAATTGGAACTTATCAAGTTTTTCCTGATGGCAAAATAAAATTTGCAAACAGCATTTTAGTTAAGATGCTCGGCTATAACAATCTTGCTGAATTACAAAACATCAATTTTGATGAAGTAATAATCATAGACAAAGAAAAAAGAAACTGGCTTAAAAGCATTCTAAATGTAAATAATATCATAAAAGACCTTGAGTTTGATTGGTTAGGAAAAGATGGGAAAGTAATTCATGTAAGAGAACAAATAAAAACTGTTAAAGACAATCACGGCAATGTAATTTATTATGAAGGCATTGTTCAAAATATTACTGAAATGAAAAAAGCAGAGGAATCGCTTATTGAAACTGAAATCAAAAAGAAAAAGCTTGAAAAACTGAAAGCAGAATTCCTTGCAACAATTTCTCATGAAATCAGAACGCCGACTAATATAATTGTCAATTTATCTCAAATGCTAAAGAATGATTTAGATAAATCTCAGAATCAGGAATTAATAGAAAGTGCACATATTATTGAAAACGAAAGTTTAAGAATTCAACGGACAATCAATTTGATTCTTGAAATTGCTCAGCTTACTTCTGATGCTTATGAATACAAACCAGAGATTCTAAATTTATACAGTGATGTTCTTAAAGAGATGATTGAAAAATACAAACCGTTTGCACACAAAAAAGGGTTAGATTTTTTATTTACTGCGAATTGTGAGAATCCTTTAATCTTTGCGGATAAACATTCCTGCCAACAAATTTTTTCTCAGTTGATTGAAAATGCAATAAAATATACATCAGAAGGAAGAGTTGAAATTTTGCTTCACAAAAATTCAAGGGATGAACTTACAATTGATATTAAAGATACAGGAATTGGAATTGATGAAGAATTTATTCCTTACCTTTTTACAATATTCTCACAGGAAGATAATTCATACTCAAGAATGTTTGAAGGCACTGGTCTTGGTTTAGCAATTGTAAAAAAACATTGCGAGCTAAACAACGCGGAAATTAATGTAACAAGCAAAAAAGGTTTTGGCTCGACTTTCACTGTTACTTTTAAGAAACCAGCAATTTAATTTGCATTCAACCCTTTTTTAATTAATTCTTATAACAGGGATTAATTCATCTTCAAGTTTATCATTTTCATACAATACTTTTTCAAGAAATAATCCCGAGGGCGGAGCTGTATATTTTGCCGGTTTATCAGATTTGTTTTCCAAAAAAAATTTTAAATCTTCCTCTGTAAGTTTACCTCTTCCAATTTCAACAAGTACGCCAATCATTCTTCTTACCTGTTTCCAGAGAAAATGAGAACCAGTAATTCTTATCAAAATTAAACTGTCTATTTCCTTCAATTGAACATTTTCGATTAATACTTTTGTAGATTTATCTTCGTCATCCTTATCTGCAAATGACACAAAATCATGCATTCCAATAAAAAGCCTGGAAGCTTTTTCCATCTTTTTAATATCAAGTTTATCTTTAATCCACCATACAAATGGTTTACCAAAAGCTGTTCTTCTTCTTGATATTTGATAAATATAACTTCTTGATTTTGCATTATGCCGTGCATGAAATTTTGAACTGACTTTTTCTACTTCGAGAATATTAATATCTGCAGGAAGTTCGTCATTCATTTTCATTTTTATAATCTCGGGAGCTAACATGGTTTTTACATCAAGATGTGCAACCTGACATAAAGCATGAACTCCGGCATCAGTTCTGCCGGAGCCCTGAATATCAAGATTATTATCACCAAATACTTTTTGAGCAGCTTCGATTAGCTTTCCCTGAATGGTTCTTGCATTTTTTTGTTTTTGCCATCCACTGTAACGAGTTCCTTCGTATTCGATATAGAGTTTAAATCTTGCCATTATACATGAATATTTTTTTCACTAATTCATAAAGTTCATTCTTACTTATCCATCATAAATGGATAACGATAATCTTTTGGAGGAACAAAATTTTCTTTAATTGTTCTTGCAGAAACCCATCTTAAAAGATTAAGGTAACTTCCTGCTTTATCGTTAGTTCCACTTGCACGTGCACCTCCAAAGGGTTGTTGACCAACAACTGCACCAGTTGGTTTATCGTTGATATAAAAATTTCCTGCTGCATTTGTTAATATTTTATCTGCCAGTTCAATTGCTTTTCTATCCTGTGCAAAAATTGCTCCTGTTAATGAATATGGGGATGTTTCATCACAAAGATGAAGTGTTTCTTCGTATTTATCATCATCATATACAAAAATTGTAAGAACAGGTCCAAAAATTTCTTCTTCCATAGTTTTAAATTTTGGATTGCTGGTCAATATAATTGTTGGTTCAATAAAATATCCAACTGAATCATTATAATTTCCACCATAAATTATTTCTGCTTCGTTAGAATTTCTTGCATATTCTATATAACTTGTAATTGTAGCAAATGCATTTTTATCAATAACTGCATTCATAAAGTTTGTGAAGTCAAGAACATCTCCCATTTTAACTGTATTGAGTTCGCTTATCAAATAATCTTTTAATTTATTCCAGATTGATTTTGGAATATACGCGCGCGAAGCAGCAGAGCATTTTTGTCCTTGATACTCAAATGCACCACGAATTAAAGCAACACCAAGAGCTTCAATATCTGCACTTGAATGAGCAAAGACAAAATCTTTACCGCCTGTTTCTCCAACAATTCTTGGATAGGATTTATATTTAGATAAATTATTAGCTACAGTTCTCCACATTGATTGGAAAGTTGCAGTACTACCAGTAAAATGAATTCCACCAAAATGTTCTGAATTCATTACAATGTTTCCCAATTTCGAGCCGGAACCAGGAATAAAATTTATAACGCCTTCAGGCAAACCTGCAGCTTCAAGGAGTTTCATAATCCAGTATGCAGAATAAACTGAACTTGATGCAGGTTTAAGAAGAGCAACGTTTCCCATTATTGCAGGTGATGTAGGAAGATTTCCACAAATTGATGTAAAGTTGAAAGGAGCTACTGCAAAGATGAAACCTTCAAGTGGTCTGTATTCCATTCGGTTCCACATACCAACAGGAGAATGAAGAGGTTGTTCTTCATAAATTTTCATTGCATAGTATGCATTGAATCTGAAGAAGTCTGATAATTCTGCAGCAGAATCAATTTCTGCTTGAAAAACATTTTTACTTTGACCAAGCATTGTTGCAGAATTCAAAATATATCTCCACTCAGTCAAGCTGATTAAATCAGCAGCTTTAAGAAAGACAGCAATTCTATCATGCCATTCCATTCTTGACCAAATTTTATGGGCTTCCATAGCAGAATCAATTGCCATTTTAATTTCTTTTTCACCAGCTTTATGATACTTAGCAAGCACAGTTTTGTGGTCATGTGGACAAACACAATTATCTGTGTCGCCTGTTCTAATTTCTTTGCCGCCAATAATTAATGGAATTTCGATTGTTTGACGAACCATTGCATTGAGCTGGTTTTTCAATGCTGTTCGCTCCGATGTTCCCGGAGCGTAACTTTTTACTGGCTCGTTTGGCGGAAATGGAACATTAAATTTTGCATTTGCCATATTTTTTTCCTTTTTATTGTGAAAGGATTTTCGTTACTCCTAAATTATGAAAATTTATTCTCCTTTTTATTGAATATCGAAACATATTCCTACGATTTTGGAAAACTTTTCTTCTACTTTAATATTTTCTTTGAAATGTAATTAAACTCATACTCTTTCCTTCCATTGCTTGTTGATTTAGAATTAATTACTTTTTGTTTGGTTTATGTTGATATTTTGATTTTATGCTTGTGATTTTGTGAATTGAATTTTTGACAATTTGAGGGAAAATATGAAAGCATTACTACTTACAATTCTTTTCTTAATAAATTTCTCATCCCCCACAACACAATCAAAAATATTTGTAATAAAAATTGATGGAACAATTAATCCTGTAACTGCAAGTTTTATTCATAATTCAATCCAGAAAGTTAAACAAGAAAAAGCAGAATGTTTGATAATACAGCTTAACACTCCGGGTGGATTATTAAAATCAACACGATTAATTGTAAGTGATTTTTTATCATCTGAAATTCCTGTTGTGGTTTATGTTTATCCTTCAGGTGCGCAAGCTGCTTCGGCTGGAGTATTCATCACACTTGCTTCTCACATCGCTGCAATGGCGCATGGAACTAACATTGGTGCAGCACACCCTGTAATGATGAGCGAAGGTGGAACTCAGAACAAAAAAGATAGCACAGACATAATGATGGAAAAAGCAACCAACGATGCTGCTGCTTTCATCAGAAGTATTGCAGAGAAAAGACACAGAAATATTGATTGGGCAGAAAAAGCAGTTCGTCAAAGTCTTTCACTTTCAGAAACAGAAGCACTAAAAGAAAATGTTATCGATTTAATATCAAAAAATCTTGATAGCTTAATTATTCAATTAGATGGAAAAAAAGTTGAAACCGCAGATGGAATCAAAACCATTAATACCAAAAATGCCAAAATTGATTTTATTGAAATGACAATAATTCAAAAAATTCTTGATATTGTAAGCGACCCGAACATTGCATACATCCTTTTGATGATTGGAATTTATGGATTGATTTTTGAATTAAGCAATCCAGGTTCTATACTCCCCGGAATTGTTGGTGTGATTTGTCTTGTCCTTGCATTTTATTCACTTCATACTTTGCCTATAAATTATGCTGGCTTGGGTTTAATTTTATTTGCAATAATTTTGTTCATAGCAGAAATTAAAGTTGTAAGTCATGGATTATTAGCTGCAGGTGGAATAATCTCGTTCGTAATTGGTTCATTAATGTTAATGGATACAGACATTTCGAGCGACTTCTTAAATATCTCTTTGAGTGTAATAATCACAGTAACAATTTTAACTGCTTTCTTCTTTTTATTTGCAGTTGGAAAAGGAATTTCTGCTCAAAGAAGAAAACCAACTACTGGAACTGAAGGAATGATAGGTGAAACTGGAAAAGCAATTTCAAAAATTAGTCCTGACTCTGCAGGTCAAATCCTTCTTCATGGTGAGATTTGGAGTGCAGAATGCAAAAATGGTGAAATAAATCCTGGTGAAAAAGTTAAAGTTATAGGAAGAGTAGATTTAAAACTTATAGTTGAAAAAACAACGGATTAGTTTCTTATAGACATATAAATTAAAAAGGAGAAATTGAAATGGGACCTGAAAATATTACCGTTACATTTATCATAATTTTATTTGTTATCATAATTCTTGCAAGTGCAATAAGAATTTTAAGAGAGTATGAACGAGGAGTAATTTTTAGATTGGGAAGATTGATTCCAACAAAAGGTCCAGGATTAATCTTTCTTATCCCAATAGTTGATAGAATGGTAAGAGTAAGTTTAAGAGTAGTTGCAATGGAAGTTCCGCCTCAGGATGTAATTACAAAAGATAATATTTCAATTAAAGTCAGTGCTGTTGTTTACTTCAGAGTTATTGATGCTGCAAAAGCAGTTGTTGAAGTAGAAAATTATCTTTATGCAACTTCTCAGCTTGCACAAACTACTTTAAGAAGCATGCTCGGACAATCTGAACTTGATGAGCTTTTAACAGAAAGAGAAAAAATTAACAGACATCTTCAAGAAACTATTGATACACATACAGCACCATGGGGAATAAAAGTTTCGCTTGTTGAAGTTAAGAATGTTGATTTACCTGTTGAAATGCAGCGTGCAATAGCACGACAAGCAGAAGCAGAAAGAGAACGACGAGCAAAAGTAATTCATGCAGAAGGAGAATATCAAGCATCACAACGCCTTGCAGATGCATCAAAGATTATCAGCAGTTCTCCCTATGCATTGCAATTGAGATTTTTACAAACTTTGGTTGAAGTTGCAGCAGAAAAAAATTCTACAACTATTTTCCCTGTTCCAATTGATTTATTCAAACCATTTTTTGAATTAATGGAAAAAGCAAAAAAAGAAGAAAAATAATTTTATAAAAAATGCTTAAGGAAAATTATTCGCGCCGCAATTTTATAAAAACAAGTTTTTATCTTGGAGGAGCATTTGCTTTTATTTCTTCTTTGAATGAAGAACTGCTAAATTTTATTAATCATAAATTTCAATCAGATTACAAAAAAGAACTTTACAAATATTCTCCTATTGCTCGTTACTGGATTTCTACAGAATCTAAAAATGTTAATTGTCAACTCTGTCACTCTCCATCTGAGATTTCAGGAATAAATCAATTTGAACACAAAGAAACAATTATTAAATGTTTGCTTTGTGCTCAGGGATGTATTATCAAAGAAGGCGAACGCGGAAAATGCCGTGCAAGAATAAATATTGATGGAAAATTAAAAAGTCTTGTTTACGGAAGGCCTGTTTCAATTCATGTTGACCCAATTGAGAAAAAACCGTTTTATCATTTTCTGCCTGGCAGTCAGGCATTCTCTCTTGCAACTGCCGGCTGCCCTTTATCATGTCAATTCTGCCAAAACTGGGAAATATCACAAGCAAAACCGGAAGACTTTCAAGTTGAATATATTCCACCACAAAAAATTGTTGATGCAGCTTTTTATCAAAACGTGCCTGTAATTGCTTTCACTTATAATGAACCAACAGTTTTTACAGAATATTTACTTGACATTGCAAAACTTGCAAAAAGAAAAAACATTAGAAGTGTTTTAATCAGCTGTGGATTTATGAATGAAGAACCGCTCAAAGAAATGTGCGAATTTCTTGACGCAATTAAAATTGATCTTAAAGGATTCAGCGAAGATTTTTATAGAAAAGTATCTGCTGCAGAATTAAAACCTGTTCTAAAAAGTATTAAGCAAATTTCAAAAACCAAAACTCATCTTGAAATTGTTAATCTTGTTGTTCCTACATTAAATGATTCAGATAAAATGTTAAATGATCTTTCAAGCTGGATTGTTAACGAAGTTGGTCCAGATGTTCCTGTTCATTTTACAAGATTTCATCCTGATTACAAATTACTAAATCTTCCGCCAACACCAATCTCTACACTTGAGAAAGCAAGAGATATTGCAATGTCAAAAGGAATTCACTATGTATTTATTGGAAATGTGCCGGGGCATCCGGGCAATTCAACTTACTGTCCAAATTGCAAAAAAATTGTTATCAAAAGAAATGGAATGTTCACAACAGAAATTCACTTAAAAAATGGAAAATGTGAATATTGCGGTCAAACAATAGCCGGAGTTTGGAAATAATATTTTTCTTAAAAGGATAGTAAAATGAAAAAACTTTTATACTTTCTTCTTTTTACATTAACATTTATTTCATGTAAAGCAGAAAACAAGTCCAATAGCTTAATTGATTCAACACGCTACCCTGTTTTTGCTGGACAATTTTATTCCGGTGATTCAATCATACTAAAAAAACAAATAGAAGTTTTTTTGAAGAATGCAAAAACAAAAACAGCAGACAGCATAGTTGCTCTTATCGTGCCTCATGCAGGTTATATTTATTCAGGTCAAATTGCTGCGGATGCTTTCAATCAAATCAAAAATGAAAACTATGATTTAATTGTAATACTTGGAACAAATCATACAACACCAAATTTTTATGGAATCTCTATTTATCCAAATGGTTCTTTTTCTACACCAATCGGTTCTTTAAAAATCGACAGCAAAACTGCGAATGAATTATTGAAAAAAGATAATGATATTACTGTAAATCTTGCAGTTCATGCAAAAGAGCATTCAATTGAAGTTCAATTGCCATTTATTAAATATTTGTTCCCAGATGTAAAAATACTCCCAATAATTGTAGGTTCTTCTGACATTAATTTATGCAGACGCTTTGGAAAAGCTCTGGCTGAAGTTTTACAAAATAAAAAATCTCTAATTATTGCAAGTTCAGACCTTTCTCATTATCCCAAATTTGATGATGCAATCAAAGTTGACAACATTACTCTCAAATCAATTACAGAATTAAATCCAGAAAAATTGAAAAATGTCTTAGACAAACAATTACAAAAAGGAATAGAACAACTTGCAACCTGTGCTTGCGGCGAAGCTCCAATCATTGCTGCAATTTGCGCATCAAATGAACTTGGAGCCAAGGGAGCCAAAATTATCAGCTATTGTAATTCGGGTTATAATCCAGTGGGAAGCACTGACAGAGTTGTCGGTTATGGTGCGGTCGCAATTTCTAAAAAAGTTTTTGATGAACCAACTGATGTTGATACATTAATCACTGATGATTCTTATCAATTAAATTCTTCTGATAAAAAATTTCTTCTAAAATTTGCCCGCAATACTCTTGAGCAATATTTCAAGACTCAAACAGTTCCCATACCTCGAAATATGAATCAGAAACTCAAAGTCAAAAGAGGTGCTTTTGTGACACTTAAAAAACACGGAGAACTTCGCGGATGTATTGGCCACATGTCAGAAGATACACCGCTTTGCACTCTTGTTGGTGCAATGGCTCTTCAATCTGCTTTTAACGATACCCGTTTTCGTCCTCTTGCAGAAAATGAACTCGAGCAAATCGAAATTGAAATTTCCGTTTTAACGCCATACAAAAAAATAATCAATGCAGATGAAATTGTTCTTGGCAGAGATGGAGTTATTGTAAAGAAAGGAAACAAGCAGGCTGTTTTTCTGCCGCAAGTTGCAACCGAAACTGGATGGAGCAAAGAAGTATTTTTAAATCAACTCTGTTTTAAAGCTGGCTTAAAAGCTGGTGACTGGAAAAATGCAGAACTCTTTACTTTTCAGGCAGATGTCTTCAGTGAAAAAGATTTTGATTAATCCAAAAATTACATCCATAATTCATCTTTGTGCTGTTGGTTTTTTTTCAATCCTTGCACAGGTTATAATTCTAAGAGAATTAAATGTTGCTTTCTATGGAATTGAATTAATTTATATTCTTTCATTTGGAATCTGGTTAATTGGTTCTGCTTTAGGAGCTTCAATTGGCAAATACTCTTTCATGCCAAAAATAAATCATATTCAAATTCTATTTCATCTTTCAACTTTATTCCTGCTTGGAGATTTTATATTTATTCGTTCGATTAGATATATTTTTAGTTCTGTATCCGGCGGTTATCTTCCCTTTTTGCAGCAAATTTTTGTGTTAATAATTGCTTTAATCCCGTTGAGTTTGATTTCTGGATTATTATTTCAATGGACAGCAAAAAATTTTCTTGCTGAAAATGAAACACTTGCAAAAGCTTATGCAATTGAAAGTGCTGGAGCTGTTGTTGGCGGTTTATGTTCTACTCTTTTATTGAGTTTAAAAGTGAACAATTTTTCTGCAGCATTGTTTTGTTGTTTGGTTTTAACTATTACGGCTTCTATTTCATTTGAAAAAATTAGAATGACAAAAAATTTTTTCTCGGTTTTAACATTTGTTGTTATTTTCATTCTTTTCTTATTTAATAAAAAAATTGATTATTACATGACTTCGTGGAATCATCCATTTCTAATTAAATCTATTGATACTCCTTACGGGCGGGTTTCAATTTCATCATTTGAAAATCAGATAAATGTTTTTATAGATGATGCTCTTGCTTATGAAACTGAAAGTCTTGAAGCAGAAGAGATTGTGCACATTTCAACTTTGCAGCTTGAGAAGATTGATAAAATTCTTGTCCTCGGCGGAGGATTTGAAGGAATTATTTATGAATTATTGAAATTACCAGTTAAAAAAATTGATTATGTAGAAATCAACAAGGAATTAATTGATGCGGTTAAAAATTATCTGCCGGAAAATTTATCTAATCCTCTAAAAAATCCAAAAGTAAAAATTGTTTATGATGACCCACGTAAATTTTTGAGCAGCAAACATTCTTATGATTTAATTCTCATCGGGATGCCCGAACCAATGTCTGCACAAAATAATCGATTTTACACAAAAGAGTTTTTTCAACAATGTTATAATTCTTTAACTCAAAGTGGAATCCTTGCTTTTAGAATTCGCTCATCAGAAAACATTTGGACAAATCAATTAAAGGAAAGAAACAAAAGTATTTACAATGCTCTTAAAATAAATTTTGAAAATACAATTATTTTGCCCGGTGTAATTTTTATTGCATCAAAGTCGAAATTAATTAAAAATGTTTCAGAGCTCATCAACAGATTCAATGAAAGAAAACTCGAAACTAAATTAGTTTCACCTCAATACATAAATTATGTTTTCACAAACGACAGATTTTATGAGATTCAGAGAATCTTTAATGAAATATCAGAAAATGTAAATTCTGATTTGCAGCCTGTTTGTTATGCATACACAACATCAATATGGTTATCAAAATTTTTCCCGGAGTTGGCTTATAAAAATATTCCACTTGCAATTAGTTCGATAAAACAAAGATCAAACAAAAAATTATTGATAATTGCACTTATAATTTTATTCGCATTTTTTCTTATTCTGAGAAATCAAGACAATCTCAAAAGAATCTTGGTTGTATTTACAGCTGGTTTTGTTGGAATGATTTCAGAAGTTATACTTTTAATTATTTATCAAAATCAAAATGGAATATTATACAGAGACATTGGAATTCTTCTGACTTCCTTTATGATTGGTTTATCAATAGGAGCTTATTTGACTAATTATTTTATTTCTTCTTTGCAAAAGAAAGAAAAGTATGCGGGAATAATTCTTATAGCTTCATTTCTGCTTTTGAATTTTGCGGTTTACTTTTTTATGAAAACAATTCTGCAAAGCTCTTTGATAATTTTTCTTGTTTTGCTTTTGCTCGATGGATTTTTTACTGCGGGAATTTTTTCTTTCGCAAGTTTTTACAAAACTGAAAATCAACAGAAATTAATTTCACAGTTGTATGCATCAGATTTAATTGGAGGATGCATTGGTTCTTTGACTGCAAGTTTAATATTAATTCCATTTTATGGATTACAAGTTTCTGTTATACTGCTTGTGATTCTTTTATTCCTTTGCTTAACAATAATTATATGAAAAATTGTAATTGGTTTTCTTACCTATTAATTTTACAATTGAAAAAGAAAGGAAAACATATGACAAATGCACAAAAATGGCTTGCTGCTTTTTTAGGTTTATTTATAATACTTTTTATCTTAGGAAGAATTACTAAACCAAAAGAAGAACCTGTTGTTGCTGAAAATTATGTTGAGAAAACAATGCAGTCAAATGAAGAGAAAGACGGCTTAACATTAATTCGTGAAAATGGCTGTACTGCCTGCCATGGACAAAATCTCGAAGGAAGCAAAATAGCTCCTGCTCTTGTTCAAATAAATAAATATTGGAATAGAGAAAATTTAATCAATTACTTAAGAAATCCATCTTCATACAGCAATGAAAGATTGAAACAATTTAGAGTGCAATACAAGAACATCGTGATGCCGTCATTCAATAATCTTGATGTAAAAGATTTGGGAAAGATAGCAGATTACTTGTTGACGAGATAAAGTAAATAAATTTGATGGAAAAAATTAAGGGAATCCTTGAACTCTTCTATGGATTCCCTTTTTTATTTCTTATGCTTTATTTGCACTTCCAAGTACATTAATAATTTTATGCTTGTATAATTCTTTTAATGCTTCTCTTGCCGGGCCAAGATATTTTCTCGGGTCAAATTCTGCTGGATTTTCAGCCATAACTTTTCTAATAGCTGCTGTCATTGCCAATCTGCCGTCTGAATCAATATTAATTTTGCAAACAGCAGAAGCAGCTGCTCGACGTAATTGGTCTTCTGGAATTCCAACAGCATCTTTTAATTTTCCGCCATAGGTATTAATTGTTCTTACTAATTCAACTGGAACTGATGAAGCTCCATGCAGAACAATTGGAAATCCTGGGATTCTCTTTTCAATTTCTTCAAGTATATCAAATCTGAGTGGCGGAGGAATCAAAATCCCATCTTCAGTTCTTGTGCATTGTTCCGGCTTAAATTTATTTGCGCCGTGTGATGTCCCAATTGAAATTGCAAGTGAATCAACACCTGTTTTGCTTACAAAATCTTCTACTTCTTCGGGTTTTGTATAATGTGTAACTTCGCTTGATACTTCATCTTCTATTCCTGCGAGAACGCCAAGTTCTCCTTCAACCGATACATCAAACTGATGAGCATAATCAACTACTTTTTTTGTAAGCTCAACATTTTGTTCATAAGGTAAATGGGAGCCGTCAATCATTACAGATGAAAAGCCTGATTCAATACAAGATTTGCAAAGTTCAAAACTATCGCCGTGGTCAAGATGCAGAACGATTGGAATATCATATCCAAGTTCATGAGCGTATTCAACTGCACCTTTTGCAAGATGTTTTAACAATGTTTGATTTGCATATTTGCGGGCTCCGCTTGATACCTGCAGTATTACAGGAGATTTTGTTTCTACGCAAGCACCAATAATTGCCTGAAGTTGTTCAAGATTATTAAAATTGAAAGCCGGAATAGCATATCCGCCTTTCATTGCTTTTTGAAACAGCTCTTTTGAATTTACTAAGCCTAATTCTTTGTAATGTATCATATTACTCGCCATTTTGTTAATTAATAATCATTATTTCATTCATAAGTATAAAAAAAATATGAGGATTTATCAAAGATGAGCAGAATTTTTGGTGGTTAATTAAAACTAATTTTCTTTTCGTATGCTTTCAAAAGCAAGTCTGTATATTCTTCAAAAGAAATCTCAACTGCACCAAACATTTTTAAGTGTTCTGTTTGAAATTGAACATCCAGCAGAACAAATTCTTTTTTGTTCAGATGTTCTATTAATTTAACAAGTGCACACTTTGAAGCCTGAGATACTTTTGAAAACATTGATTCACCAAAGAAGGCTCCTCTGTAAGTTACTCCATAAAGTCCGCCCACTAATTCATTATTTTGATAAACTTCTATAGAATGTAGATAACCTAGTTTAATCAATCCTTTGTATGCTTCTATTAATTCCTCAGAAATCCAGGTCTTTGGTCTTTTAGAACAATTAATTATAACATCAAGAATTTTAGAATCAATTTTGTATTCGAAAGTAGATTTCTCCATAAATTTTCTAAGTGAGCGGGGAATGTTAAAATTGTCAAGCGGTATTATTGTTCTAATTTCAGGCAAATACCATTCTATATTTCCATCATCATCTGCCATTGGAAATGCACCTTGAGCATATAGTTGAATCATATTTTCTGGTTTTAA
Organism: Melioribacteraceae bacterium; assembly: GCA_037481715.1. GTDB lineage: Bacteria > Bacteroidota > Ignavibacteria > Ignavibacteriales > Melioribacteraceae > Rosettibacter. The sequence continues at coordinate 232,403 of JBBFLD010000005.1, read as the reverse complement.
TAAATCTTTCTTTGAAATTATTTTTGGTTCATTCATGAGACTCAACTTCAAACTTTATAATATCGTAACCTTTTTTGGATTCAATTGCTGTAAAGCATGCACCAAGTAAAACCTGAATCATTCCAAGCAAAAATGCAGTGGTAATAAAAGCATCAAGACCTTCAACAGAAAAAATTGAAGCGATGCCAAGTAAAATTGAGCACAAAACAAAAAGAGCAACTGCGCTTACAAAACTAAGCACAGAATTTCTAACAAGTTTAACACGATAAACAAGGGCATCAATTTGTCTAGCAATGCTTGTAAGTCTGACATTATCTTCTGTTGTGTAAGGACCTTCACCTATTTTCAAAAGTAATTTTCTTTTTTCTTCATTTAGAAGTCTAATTCGATTTGCAACCATTGAATATCGACTGTTCATTCCAAGTAATAACAAGCCGCAGGCATTAATCATAACTGCTGGTGCAAGCATCAACTGTATTATGTTCAGAGCATTAATATTTAAGGAAAACATTTTGGTTCTCTATTTTGAGTAAATGTAATTGTGAAGAACTTCTATAGTTTCTTTTTGAACTTTCAAATCTATTTCCAATAAATCACGGATGGAAAGAATTCCAGCTAATTTTTCATTTTCAATAATCAAAATATGTCGGGTGCCGCGATCTTTCATTTTCTTTAAGCACTCTTCATAAGATTCATTAATATCGGCTATAACCAAATCTTTGGACATAACTTCATCAACTTTTGTTGTTTTCAAATCAAGTCCTTTTGCAATTACTCGTCTCACTAAATCTCTTTCTGAAAAAACACCAAGAAGTTTTCCATCATCGCTTAGCACTGGCACCAGACCAATATTATGCTCTGCCATAAAAAGAACAGTGTCATAAATATTGGTTCCGGATTTAACAGTCAATATTTTTTTTGAAAGCACTTTTTCTCTGATTGACTTCATTTTACCTCCTAATTTCTATTCGGGCTTAATATCCAATTTAATCTAATATTTTTATGCAATGAATTGCAAGAAAAAAATTATGAACCTATTCTAAATTTTACTCGATGAAACTTCTTCAACTTCATCAACAAATTTTGGAATTGGTTTGCCCAGAATTTTACTTCCAGTTTCAGTCACAAGAACATCATCTTCTATTCTAATTCCGCCAAAGTTTTTATAAGCTTTTAATTTCTGGTAATTAATAAATTGAGTGAATTTTTTTTCTGCTTCCCATTTTTCAATCAGTTGAGGAATAAAATAAATTCCTGGTTCAACAGTAATTACAATTCCAGGCACAAGTGCTTTTGCATAACGAAGTGATTTCAAACCAAACTGAGAGCTTCTTCTAATTTTATTATCATAACCAAAATTACTTTCACCAAAATTTTCGAGGTCGTGAACATCAAGCCCGAGCAGATGGCCAAGTCCATGTGGAAAGAATAAAGCATGCGCTCCTTCTTTAACTGCTTCTTTTATATCACCTTTCATTAAGCCAAGAGCTTTTAATCCTTCTGCTATAACTGTAGAGGCTTTCAAATGAATTTCTTTATAGCTGATCTTAGGCTTAATTGATTTTATTGCAGTTAATTGTGCGGTTAAAACAATTTCATAAATTTCTTTTTGCATCTGAGAAAATTTTCCGTTTACTGGAAATGTTCTTGTAATATCGCTTGCATAATGAAGAAGGCTTTCTGCTCCTGAATCATTAACAACTATATCTCCTTCTTCGAGTTTATTGCCATAAAAATGATTATGAAGAGTTTCTCCATGTTTCGAGAATATTACTGGAAATGATAATCCATTGCCCATCGAAATAGCAATGCCTTCTATAAAACCGGCAATTTCTTTTTCAATCATACCAACTTTAGCAAACTTCATAGCAGCGACATGCATTTCGTATGCTATTGATATTGCATTTTCAATCTCTTGAATTTCTTCTAAAGATTTAACAGCTCTTTGTTCTGCAACTGCTCTAATCAATTCTTGCGAAGCATAATCATTAACTCTTGAGGCATCAATGCCAAGAAGAATTTGCAGTTTAATCATGTTGCTGTGTCGATACTGAGGAATGAAATGAATTTTTCTTCCTTTTGAAAGAGCATTTTTCAAAATATTTTCTAATTCACTCATCTTGAAAGTAAGATTGATGCCACATTTAGCTGCTTTTTGTTTAACAGATTTTTGCGGTCCCATCCATACAATTTCATCAATTGAAAAATCATTGCCAAAAATCATTTCTTTGTTTTCATCAACATCAATAATTGCTGCAAAATTTGGTTCATCAATTCCAAAGTAGTAAAGGAATGTGCTGTCCTGACGAAATCTATATGCATTATCTGCATAATTCATTGGTGATTCATCATTTCCCAGAAAAAGAATTAATCCATTTTCAATTTTCTTTTTCAATTCATTTCTTCTTTGTTTATAAATTTTTGCTGGAAACATAATTCACCTTTTAATAAGTAATTAATAATTGCCTGCATCAAAATAGTGTATTGGGTTCAAACAAAAAATAAGTTTATTGAAGAGAGAAAAAATTCATCATTTAAACATTTTTAATCATCAACGATTAAACATTGGATTTGATTTGTCATACAGGTTTGATTATAATGTTATTCAAAATAAATTTTTTTAATGAGCAATAAGTTAAAATCATTTTTATTTGCAATAGCATCAATTTTGCTTTGGTCGACTTCAGCTACAGCATTTAAGCTTACATTGAAAGGAATGAGTGTTCCTCACCTGCTGTTTATTTCTTCTTTAACAAGCACAATAATTTTTTTAGTCTTTGAATTTGTTAACAACAAAAAGAATATTTATTTGATAACTAAAGGAAAAGATTTTAAAAATAATCTGGTGCTTGGAATAATTAATCCTTTTCTTTACTACTTAATTTTATTTAAGGCATACTCCATTTTACCTGCTCAGGAAGCTCTTCCTCTTAATTACACATGGCCTATTGTCATTTCTATTTTTTCTGTATTGTTCTTAAAAAACAAATTAACTTTGAGAACAATTATTGGCTTGCTCATTGCTTTCACCGGTGTTATTATTATTGCAACGAGAGGAAATTTAATAAGTCTTCATTTCCATAACATTGCTGGTGTAAGTCTTGCAGTCGGAAGTTCTGTTGTGTGGGGTTTATTTTGGATATTAAATTTACTCGACAGCAGAGAACCATCAGAAAAACTTTTTGGCTCATTTTTATTCGGCACAATATTAATTGTTTTTTACATCATATTATTTGAGCCGGATTTAAATTTCGAAATGAAATATTTATTTGGTGCGGTTTACATTGGATTTTTTGAAATGGGCATAACATTTTTCCTATGGATGAAAGCATTATCATTAAGCGAAAACAAAGCGCACACTGCAACTCTTGCTTATCTTTCTCCATTCATATCTTTGATTTTTATCTCTGTTGTTCTTGAAGAAAAATTGTTTGCATCTTCTGTTTTGGGATTGATATTTATTGTGGGCGGAATACTTATTCAACAAATAAAAACAAACTACTAAAAATTATTACCAGTTTTCTGCTTTATCTACATTTTCATCCCTGCCGAACAAAATGAGTTTATCCTCTTTTTCAATGATATAATGAGGATGAGGAAAAATTATATTTTCATTTTCTGAAGAATCTTTTTTTATCATTAAAACTTCTAAACCAAAGTTCTTTCTAAAATCAAGCTGCGAGAGTGTTTTTCCAATTAATTCCTGCGGAGGATTTTTTTCTATAATTGAATAACCTTCAAAAATTTTTATTCTTTTTACCTGTTTGAGTTTTATCAAGTTGAATGATAAACGTTCAATAAGTTCTGCTTTAAGATTTTCTTTGTTATAAATTGTAACAAGGTCGCTTCTGCTTATAGTTCCGAGTATTTTGCTTTTGTCAGATGATAATACCGGGAATTCATCTATATCATAAATTTCGAAAAGTTTTAAAACATCATCCAAAGTGTCGTCCTCTGTTACAGAAATAATTTTATTTGTTGCAATGTCGCCTGCAACAAGAATATCTCTTATGCTCTCATACTCTGTAATTAAAGACCTCAAATCAGACTCTGATATATATCCTCTCAAATTTCCATTTTTATCAGTCACATAGAAAACATTGTGCCTGCTTTCTATCAATTCTTTTATCAAATGCGGTAAAGATGATTCTTCTGAAATTAGGACTATATCGTTCTTCATTACAGATTTTACTGGTATCAAACTTAAATTTATTTCACTTCTTGTTGAAATGCGATAACCTTGCTGTTCAAGATATCGTTCATGAATAGATTTTTTTAAGGTCAATTGAACAAACATTGTGCTTGTTATAACTGCAAGCATCAAAGGCAGAATGAAAGAATAATCTTTAGTCATTTCAAAAATTATAAGAATAGCAGAAATTGGTATGAAGTTAATTCCTCCGAGAACGGCTCCCATTCCCACGAGAACAAATGCAGTAACATCAAATTGGTTTCCAAAAAGATAATTTAATCCAGCACCATACAAATAACCTGCACAAGCTCCAATAAATAATGATGGGGCAAAGATTCCTCCAAATCCTCCGGAATTTAGAATAAGAGGCACAAGAATAAATTTCAAAACAAGCAGTATTAAAACCATCTGAAAAGTTAAAGAGCCGGATAAAATTTGATTGATGCCATTATAACCAATGCCAAAAATGTATTTATAAAAGTAGCCGCATATTCCTACAATCAAGCCAACAGAAGTCATTATAATCCATTGAGGAATTTTTTTTAGAACACTTTTGAAAATTTTTTCTGTTTTATCTGAATAACTCACAAATGCAAAAGAAATTATACCTGCGATAATTCCAAGCAAAGCATAGTGATATAAATGAATATAGCTTCCGGCATCTGGGCTGTGGAAAATAAATACAGATTTATTTCCCAAAAAAGTTCTTGATACTGCACTTGCAGAAATAGAAGATAGAATTAAAACAGGAAAACTTGTTGTTGAAAATTCGTTTAATAGAATTATTTCGAGTGCAAAAAAGATTCCCCCCATTGGAGTATTAAAAATTGCTGATATAGCCGCTCCTGCACCAGCAGCAGTAAGAATTCTTTTTTTGTTATCAGGCAAGTTAAGAAGAAACGATAGTTTATTTGCAATTCCACCTCCAAGACGAGCAGCGGGACCTTCTGGACCAACGGTATTACCAGAACCAATACTTATGACAGCAGCAAAAAAATTAAAAACTGTTGAGCGGAAAGGAATTCTATTTCCCTTTGCTGCAACTGCTTTTATAACTTCTGTAACACCTTTTTTACTTGCATATTCGGGCGAAAGAAAAATCATTATACTCTGGATTAACATTCCAATTGCAGGAATTACTATAACAGCAGCAGCTCCAAGAAAAAACAAACCACTTGTTGTTTGATGAAAAAATAACTTATTAAAAAATTCTATTGAATCATGAAACAGAACTGCAGCAAGACCTACTACAATACCGGTCACAACAGCATAAATAATATTTAATGTAAAATCGTTTTTTACTGCTTGAGAAAAAATTTTTTCTGTTCTTGCAAACAACCTATCCTCTTACTTATCTCTTCGTATTATTACAACTGTTGCATCATCGTCCCAGTTTTTTCCTCCTCCATAAACATAAAGTGTGTCAAAAATTATATCCAGCAATTGTTCGGGTGTTTTGTCGAAGTGTTCTTTAATTATTCTTTTTAATCCTGAAATGTCAAAATCATTTTCGTTGCCATTTTTTCTTTCTATAATTCCATCACTGTAAAGAACAAGCAGACTTCCTGGTTTCATAAATGCGTGTCCTCGATGAATATTAATTTCTGGAAGTGCTCCAAAAATTAATCCAGTTGAATCAAGCTCAATAAATTCATTTCCATCATATAATAATGGTGCTGGATGGCCAGCATTCACATAAATTATATTTCCATTCTTTTCTATTTCTGCATAAAACAATGAAACAAAACTTGTTGAATAAACACTTCTATAAATAACATTGTTAAGTTTTTTGAAAGTGTAGACCATTTTAAGATGTTTTTCAAGACCCATTCTTAATCCAGTTACAACATCTCTAACAAGCAAAGCAGCGGGCAACCCATGACCACTTGCATCTCCAATGCATACACCAAAAACTTCATTATCGAAATTGAAATAATCATAAAGGTCGCCGCCAACCATTTCAGCAGGAATAGACCTGCCAGCTACTGTTAATCCTTCAAACTCTGGTGCTGTTATTGGTAACAAACTTTGCTGAATTTGAACAGCCTGTTCCATTTCACTTTTTACTGCTTCAGATGTTAATCTGTAATTCAAAACTGTTCGGACTGCATTCAAGCATAATTCTATTTCTTCTCTAATCCAGCCGCTCATTAAATCAAAAATAAAAATCCATCTTTGTTCTTTTCCTTTAACTGTTATTGCTGCTGGAATTCTATATTCACCATTCTTACCTACCGTGCTGTCTATTGAAACTGACGGGTCGTCAAAAATGTATGTTTTTGATTTGAGCAATAATTGAACTGCTTTTGAATCTGCTGGTATTTTTTCCAGTGAATGATTTTCTTTTGAGAAGATTAAAACATATTCATTTTCTCTTTCTTCATAAATCCTTCCATTGCCAATATGTAAATCGTAACCAAATGTATTTTCGAGTTCTGTTACAATTGTTGAAAGAAAATCTTTGCCGGATTTTTCTTGTCCTATTTTTGAAAGCAGAGAATCGAGTTTTCGATGAAAAATTTTTGGGTCAAGCATTTTTATATCTTTCCTGATTTACAAAGCAAATTTACAAAAGATAATAATCTTATTTTTAACATAATTTTTCTCTAAACGGAATTTTTCTTACAAAATTATATTTTTATTAATTTCTTAGCTTCAATTGATTCATTAACATAAAAATTTTAGTTTTGCTGGAATTTTTAACTAATTTATGTGAGAAAAAATGGAAACACACAGCATTTCTATTCCGTTGCTTAGTTTACTTCCTTTCGTTTTGATGCTTTTATCAATAGCAATTTTTCCTCTTGTATGGAATCATTTCTGGGAAAAAAATTCTAACAAACTTATTATTGCTATTATTTTAAGTATTCCAGCTGCAGTTTTTCTTATTTCTTCTAATTTAGGCGGTCATCTTTATGAAACAATGGTGTTTGATTACATTCCTTTTATAATTCTTCTTGGTTCTCTTTTTACAATAACAGGAGGAATTTATTTATCCGGCGATATTGAAGCTAAGCCTTCAATTAATACTTTATTTTTAGGAATTGGTGCTGTACTTGCTTCGTTCATGGGAACTACTGGTGCTGCAATGCTTCTCATACGGCCTGTAATTCAAACAAATAAGGAAAGACAATTCAAAGTTCACACAATTTTGTTCTTCATTGGAATTATTGCTAACTGCGGCGGTTTGTTAACTCCACTTGGAGATCCACCATTATTTATGATGTATTTGCGCGGTGCTCATTTTACTTGGTTCCTAAAGTTATTTCCTGAATGGATCTTTACTAATGCTCTATTACTATTAATCTATTTTTTAGTTGATTCTTATTATTACAAAAAGGAACCCAAAGCTGCTATTCAAAAAGACAAAGCTTATATCAAGCCAATTAAGTTAGAAGGAAAATTAAATTTCCTATGGCTTGCTGGTGTTGTTTTATCTGTTGCTTTCTTGAACGAACAATATTTACATTTCATTGAAAAGAATGAATATTATAAGTTTATTCGTGAAGGTGCTATTCTATCAATGGCTATTTTTTCTCTTCTATTTACTCCAAAACTTATTAGAGAATCAAATAACTTTACTTGGGAACCAATTAAAGAAGTAGCTTATTTATTCTTTGGAATTTTTATAACTATGGTTCCCTGCTTGCTATATCTTGAAGTAAATGCTCATACACTTGGTGTTACATTGCCTCATCAATTCTATTATTACACTGGGCTGTTGAGCAGTTTCCTTGATAATACTCCTACTGCTGTAACATTTCATTCTTTAGCTTTGGGTCTGGGAATTAATACTGGAACTCTTGTAGCAGGAATACCAGAAGAGTTACTTAAAGCAATTTCTGTTGCAGCCGTTATGTTTGGAAGCATGACTTACATAGGAAACGGTCCAAACTTTATGGTAAAAGCAGTGGCAGAAGAAAATAATATCAAAATGCCTAGTTTCTTTGCTTACATTTATAAGTTCTCGTTAATTGTTTTACTTCCAATCTTCATATTAATTCAATTATTGTTCATTGGATGGTAAAAAATTACGGGCTACAACTTCAAATCAATATTTGTTTTGTTGTAGCCCTTTTTGTATAAAGGGAGCAATATTGCTGCAATAAATATTAATATGCCAAAAAAATAAAAAATTTTTCCTGCTATAAAATCATAATTCAAAATTCCAAGTTCTTTCAAAATATAGTTCCAATCATGAAAAGCTTTTTTGCCTCCCAATAAAGGCAGCTTTTGTGATTTTGCATCTGCTGCATAAACACTAATATTCAAAAAATTTTCTCCAAGCCAAACTAAAAATATTTGGGCTAAAAAAATTTTCTCTTCTTTCAAATAATAAAACACAAACATTGCAGGAATAAATATTTGCACAACTGTTCCTCCAAGAGCATGTAAAAATTTTCCAAAAATTTTGAATATTCCATGCCCTCCTTCATGAATTAATAAATTGATATAATCAATGAAAATAAATTTTCCTCCATTGATAATTAAAAAAATTATAATTGGCAGCAATAATAATGTGGCAATCCATCTTTCAAAATCTTTTTTCATTTATCCTTCAAACATTTTTCTTAATTGATTAACATCTTTTGTAATACCAAGACAAACAATTAATTTAATTCTTGCTTTTTGGCCATTCAAATATTCTGCAAAAATTACTCCTATTTGTTTTAGCCACTTGCCGGCTCCTGGATATCCATATATATCAAGTGTTTCTCCTGCTGGGCATCTTGATACAAGAACCACCGGAATATTTTTCTCTACTGCATATTTAATTCCTTCAAAAGCTTTTGGTGGAACATTTCCAACTCCCATTGCTTCTACAACGATTCCATCTGTATTACTGTCTGCAGAGAAACGAAAAAATTTTTCATCCATTCCCGCATATACTTTTATTAAATCAACATTTGGATTAATCTTTTCTGTTTCGAACTTTTCAAGTTTTCTTGGCAGACGATTAAAAATTACTTTTCCTCTTTCAACAAAACCAAGTGCCCCAAAATCAAGACTCCTGAATGTTTCAACATCTTCAGTATGAGTTTTTGTTACTTCACTTGCCGCATTGATTTCTCCATTTAAACAAACAAGAACACCTAGTCCTCTGCTGTTTGGATTATTAATAATATGAATTGCATCAAGTAAATTTCTTGGACCATCCCAATCTGGTTCAGAACTTGTCTTCATTGCACCAATTACAACAATTGGTTTTTCCGTTTTTATTACGAGGTCTAAAAAATATGCTGTCTCTTCAAGTGTATCTGTTCCATGAGTGATTATTATTCCGTCTATGTTTTCATCGTTTACAAATTTTTTTATTTCTTTTGATAACTTTAGCATAAGTTCTGGGGTCATGTGAGGACCAGGATAATTCCCAAATTCATAAATAGAAATATTTGCTAAGTCTTTTGCTTCGGGAATTAATTTAATTAATTCTTCTCCATGAAAATATGGAACTGCTGCTTTTGTTTGTTCATCAATTTTCATTGAGAAGGTTCCACCTGTAAAAACAATTAGAATATTTTTCATTATTCTTCCCTTTTTATTTTATCGAAAACTAATCAAAATTATTTTCTTTCTTAAGCAGAAAAAATTTTTAAATATTTTGTAAAAATTAATTTGCTCTTATGCTTTCCAACTCATATTTTCACGTGGGTTTAAACCCCACCAAAACGTGTTGATAATTTGTTAATAACTTTGATTTGTGAAACGTTTCACACAAATTAAGAGATACTTTTTCTTTTTTTGTGATGTTGTATTTATGTTCATTTTTTTGCTGTTTTAACCACATCTCATTGTATTTCAATGAGTTATGGTTATTTCTTAATGTTAATAATTTGTTGATATTCTGGGAAGTTGTGCCAGTTCTGAAATAAAAAAATTTTGTTTTTCTTTCATTTTCAAAACAAAAATTGTGGATAACTATGGAGTTAGTTCAAAAAACAGAAGTAACAAAAGACGCTAAAGATATCTGGAAAGAATGTCTAAATATTATTAAAAATAACGTTCCTTATATAACTTATAACACTTGGTTTTTACCAATTAAGCCTTATGAAATTGAAAATAATACATTAAAAATTTTTGTACCTAATAATTTTTTTATTGAATGGATAGAAGAACATTATAACACATTAATTAATAAAGTTATAAATCAGGTTTTAGGCAGTGATGGAAAATTAGTTTACATTGTTTTAGAAGAAAAAGAAGATCTACCTGAAAACGAACCTGTTGTTATAAAAAAAGAAGAAACTTCCTCATATTCAATTCAACAACAAAAACAATATGAAACTTTTTTAAATCCAAGATATACTTTTGAAAATTTTATTAAAGGAGAAGGCAACCAGCTTGCAAGAGCTGCAGCTTTTGCTATTGCAGAAAATCCAGGACAAACTTCTTTCAATCCTCTTTTTATTTATGGCGGTGTAGGTCTTGGAAAAACACATCTTATGCACGCAATCGGAAATAAAATATTAGAGAGGACTCCTGAAAAAAGAGTTATCTACATTTCTTCTGATGCTTTCACTGTTGAATTTGTTGAATCAATTCAAAGTGATAAAGTAAATGAATTCTCAAGTTTTTATAAAAGTATGGACGTGTTGATTATTGATGACATTCAGTTCTTAGTTGGAAAAGAAAAAACTCTTGATTTGTTTTTCCAAATTTTTAACACTTTACATCAAAACGGAAAACAAATAGTTCTCTCAAGTGATAAACCTCCAAAAGAATTAAAAGGATTAAATGAAAGACTTATTTCTCGTTTCTCTTGGGGATTAACTGCCGATATTCAACCGCCAGATTTTGAAACTCGTGTTGCTATTCTAAAAAATAAAAGTGAAAATTATGGAATTAGTCTGCCCAACGAATATCTTGAATATATTGCTTACAATATAACTTCAAACATACGCGAACTTGAAGGCTGTTTAATTAAATTACTTGCTTCTTCTTCTCTCAATTCAAAAGAAATTGATTTTGAACTAGTGAAAAAAACAGTAAAAGAAGTTTCAACAAATAAACAGGTTAATATTTCTATTGATGTTATAACCAAAGTTGTATGTGATTTTTACAATGTAGATGAAAATAAAGTAAGAGAAAAAAACAGAAGAAAAGAGGTAGTGCTTGCAAGACAAATTGCTATGTACCTTTCTAAAACATTAACAAAATCTTCTCTCAAAACAATAGGTCTGCATTTTGGAGGAAGAGACCATTCAACAGTAATTCATGCCTGCACAAGCATAGAAGAATTAATTCAGACAGACCAAAAATTAAAAGAAACAATAGATTTCCTTAAAAATAAAATTGAAATGTCTTCTTCTTAAATGTTGATTTCTTGTTATTAGTCTGTTTGAATATTGTTGATTCATGTATAAAAATATACTTGTATGTTTTTTCTTTATTTTATTAACATAAAACTAACATTTACTTTCTTTATTATTTTTGATTTTTGCACTAATAATAAAAAGAAAATAACTTATCAACATATCAACAATGTTGTTATTTGTGTTATGTTATTAATTAATTAACAAATCATTAAAATAAAGTTGTGAATAACCAGATTAGTTATGTCAATACTAAAATTAATAAATTGAAAGTATAGGCATTTTTTGATATTTTGCACTGTCAATTGGAGATAAAAATGGAATTCAAAGTCAATAGTAAAGAGCTTGAGAAACTGCTAAGCAAAATTATTCCCGCAGTACCAACAAGAACTCCAATGAAAATTTTAGAAAATTTTCTCTTTGATATTAAAGATGGATTGCTTACTGTTTATGCTACAGACCTTGAAATTTCACTAAAGTCATTTTTAAGTGTCGTTTCAGACGATAATGTAAAATTTGTTGTTCCAGCACATAAGCTTTATGACTTAGTTAAGTCTTTCAAGGAAACAACAATTCATTTTCAACTGCAGGAAAGCAATAAGAAAGTAAATTTAACTACAGATATAGGTAAGTATTCACTAAGTTACTTAGAAGCAGATGATTATCCTGAAATACCGTCATTAAACGAAAGCAAAGAACAGGAAATAAATGAAATTACTATTAATGGCGAAGATCTAAGAAGTGCTATAGAAAGAACAGCATTTGCGATGAGTAAGGAAGAAATCAGACCAGCATTATTAGGAACTCTGTTTGAATTTTCTGATGATGGATTAAGATTTGTAACTACAGATGGACATAGACTAGTAAATCTTCTAAGAAAAAACATAGAAGCACCAATTAAAAAACAATATGTAGTTCCAGAAAGAGCAGTAAATGTATTAACTAAAATTTTAGATGAAAAAGAAGTAAAAGTATATTTCACAAATACATACGTATCCTTCAGATTGAGTGATATAGAATTAATTTCAAGACTCATTTCTCATAAATATCCAGAATATCAAAGTGTAATTCCTTTAGAGAACGAATTTATTCTAAAAGTGAACACAAAGGAATTAAATGATTCAATAAAAAGAATGATGTTGTTTTCAACTTCTAATACAAGGAGAGTAAAGTTTTCATTAAATAAAGAAAATATTACAATATCAGCAGAAGATGTGGATACAGGGTCTGCAGGCGAGGAAAAGGTTATGTGCGAATATTCTGGAGAACCAATGGATATTGGCTTTAACTCTCAATATATGAATGATATTTTAAGTCATCTTAACGATTATGAAGAAGTAATATTTAAATTACATTCTCCAACAAAAGCAGTAATAATCGAGCCGGCAGAAAAGAAAGAAAACATTGATCTTATGATGCTGCTTATGCCGGTAAGAATAAATACATAAAATGGTTCTTAAACAAATTGATTTGCTAAATTTTAGACTTCACAGGAAAACTTCCATTGAGTTCTCTGATAAATTGAATCTTATAGTTGGAGGAAATGGACAAGGAAAAACAACAATCTTAGAAGCAATTTATTACTTATGCACAACAAAAAATTTACATCTATCGGCAGAAAATGAAGTTGTTACTTATGATGAGCAGTATTTTGAAATAGCAGGGAAGTTTATCGATTTGACAGAAGATAAAGTAAGACTGAACTACGACATACAAAAAAACAAAAAAACTTACTATCTCAACGAAAAACAAATTAACTCTGCAGCAGAAATCATAGGCAAATTTCCAGTTGTATCATTAACACAGTCAGACCATTCAATTACTCAAGGTGCACCAGCAGACAGAAGAAAGTTTGTTGATTCAGTTATTTCGCAAGTAAGTCAATCTTATTTGAAAATACTTTTAGAATATTCTAAGATACTTAAACAGCGCTCTATAATTTTAAATCAGATTAGAGAAAACAAGAATATTAATCTTTACAGCCAGCTTGATGTATGGACAGAAGCTTTAATTACAAGAGGAACAGAAATAATTAAACATAGAAAAAATTTTATAGTTGATTTTGATAATTATCTAAAAGAAGCATATAAGCAAATAATGACAGAAGAAGAAATCCCTGCAATTGTTTATTCTACACAAATAAATAATGAAGAAAACATAGAGAAAGAATTTAGAGAATCACTTGAGAATCAGAAAGAAGAAGAAATAAGAAAAAGCATGAACTTAATAGGTCCACATAGAGATGAATACATTTTCTATTTAAACGGGAAAGAACTTAAAAGATTTGGTTCGCAGGGACAACATAAAACATTTCAAATAGCTTTGAGGTTTGCACAGTTCTTTTATATTCAGGAAAAAATTTCAAAGTCGCCAATATTTTTAATGGATGACATTTTCGGAGAGCTTGATAAATATAGAGCAGGAAAAATCAGCAGCTATCTTCCAAAAGTAGGACAAGCATTTATAACAATGACAGATTTAACAAAAAAAGAAGAGCTTGGTGAATTAAAAGATTCACTATTTATAAAAGTTGAAAATGGGAAAACGACAATCATTAATTAGTTTTAAAAGCATAAGCGATATCTTGCAGACAGAAAAGGAGTTTGAAAAAATCAGGGAGATAGCAGAAAATTATGAAATTGCAAAAGAGTTTGTTAAAATTTTCCCAGAATTAAAAGAAATAGCAAAAGCAAAAAAAGTTGATAAACAAACTTTGTTTTTGAAAGTAGAAAATTCTGTTTGGAAAAGTGAGCTGAATCTTCAGAAAAATTTATTAGTAAAAAAAATCAATAAATATTTTGGTAAGGAAGTAATAAAAACAATAAAATTTTTATAGGGACAGGAGAATATGACAAAAGATAAAACAACGGCAGCAGCAGAGTATACAGCGAAAAGTATTAATGTACTAAAAGGACTTGAAGCAGTAAGAAAAAGACCAGCAATGTATATCGGCGATGTTGGTTCACGAGGTCTTCATCATTTAATTAATGAAGTTGTAGATAATAGTATAGATGAAGCACTTGCTGGCTTTAATGACAGAGTGATTGTAACAATTCACAAAGACCAAAGTGTAACTGTAGAGGATAGAGGAAGAGGTATCCCTGTAGATATTCACCCAGAAGAAAAAAGGTCTGCTCTTGAAGTTGTAATGACTGTTCTTCATGCAGGAGGAAAATTTGATAAAAGTTCATACAAGGTTTCTGGTGGTTTGCACGGAGTTGGTGTTTCTGTTGTTAATGCATTATCAGAATGGTTGAAAGTAGAAGTAAGAAGAGATGGAAAAATTTATTTTCAAGAATATCATCGAGGAGTTCCAAAAGCTCCTGTAAAAATTATTGGAACTTATAAAGGTGAACAGACCGGAACAAAAATTACATTCAAGCCAGATAAAGAAATATTCAAAACTGTAAAATTCAATTTCGATACTGTTGCAGAAAGAATGCGGGAACTTGCTTATCTGAATAAAGATGTAACTATGATTTTAAGAGATGAAGCAGAAGGAATAGAAGAAACTTACCGATTCAAAGGCGGATTAGTAGATTTTGTAAAATATCTTGATGAACAACGCGGTCCGCTTCATAAACCAATTTATATTGAAGGTGAAAAAGATGGAACTCCGGTAGAAGTTGCATTCGAATACAATGATTCTTATTCAGAAAATGTTCATTCCTATGTAAATAACATTAATACAATTGAAGGAGGAACTCACTTAATTGGCTTTAGAACTGCTCTTACTAGAACATTTAATAATTATGCTTATAAAAATGGTTTGATTAAAGAAAACAGTAAAATAACTTTAACTGGAGATGATTTCAAAGAAGGACTTACAGCAGTAATTTCAGTTAAAGTAATGGAGCCTCAGTTTGAGGGACAAACAAAAACAAAACTTGGCAACAGCGAAGTTAAATCAATTGTGGAATCGATAGTGGGCGAAAAACTTTCTGAATATCTTGAAGAAAATCCTTCTGTAGCAAGAAAAATAATTGAGAAATGTTTACGCGCAGCCGAAGCAAGAGAAGCTGCAAGAAAAGCCCGCGAACTTGTAAGAAGAAAAAATGCTCTCGACTCATTACATCTGCCAGGCAAATTAGCAGATTGTTCAATTACTGATCCAGAGCATTGTGAAATTTATATAGTTGAAGGTGACTCTGCTGGCGGTTCTGCAAAACAAGGTAGAGATAGAAGATTTCAAGCTATTCTTCCTATAAAAGGAAAAATTATAAATGTAGAAAAAGCTAAGATTAATAAAATACTTGAAAACCCGGAAATTCAAGCTATTGTTTCGGCAATTGGTGCAGGAATCGGAGAAGATTTTGACCCATCAAAAGCTCGTTATGGAAAAATAATTCTTATGACCGATGCAGATGTAGATGGAAGCCACATCAGAACTTTGCTTCTTACTTTCTTTTATAGACACATGAAGGAATTAATTACAGAAGGAAGAGTATACATTGCTCAACCGCCACTTTATAAAATTAAAAAAGGTAAAGAAGAGTATTATGCATATGATGATGAAGAGAGAGATAAAATTTTAAAACGCCTTAAAGCAGATGGAAAAATAAAAAAAGAAAATGTGGAAGTTGTTGAATCTGAGGAAGAATCGGAGGAAACAGCATCATCGAAAAATATTGTAATATCACGATACAAAGGTCTCGGTGAAATGAATCCAGAACAACTCTGGCAGACAACAATGAATCCAGAAACAAGAACAATACTTCAAGTAAATCTAGAGAGTGCAGCAGCTGCAGATAAAATTTTTGAAACATTAATGGGTGACGATGTTGAACCAAGAAGAGAGTTTATAGAAAAACATGCTAAGTATGCTAATCTCGATGTATAAAATAATATGAACATAAAACCCACATACGATAAACCAATTATTGAATTTGCTCGAAAAGATTTTACAGTGTTAAATAAAAATTTGACAGTTGATGAAGCACTTAAAAAAATTAGAAACGAAGGAGCCGGAGAAAGAATAGTTTATTTTTATGCAATTGATGACGAAGACAAATTAGTAGGAGTCTTGCCCACAAGAAGATTATTAACAGCACAGCCAGATACAAAATTAGAACAAATTATGGTTCAAAGAGTTGCTGCTCTTCCATCAACAGCAACAGTTTATGATGCATGTGAATTTTTTGTAACATATAAATTTCTTGCTTTCCCAATAGTAGATGAACAGAAAAGAATTATAGGAATAATTGATATAAATATTTTTACAGAAGAATTTTTAAGCAGCGAACCTGATATAGAAGAACGACAAAGAATTAATGATATCTTTGAAACTATTGGTGTTAATATTAATGAGATTAAAAATGCTTCTCCTGTTAAAGCATGGAGAATAAGATTTCCATGGCTTCTTGCTACAATAACAAGCGGAACAATTTGTGCATTCTTAGCAGGAATGTTCGAAACAACAATAGAGGAAAGTTTAATAATAGCTTTTTTTCTTACACTAATTCTTGGTCTTGCAGAAAGTACGAGCATTCAATCTATGACACTTACTATTCAAGCATTGCATACTGTTAAACCAACTTCAAAGTGGTATCTAAAAATTTTGTGGAAAGAATTAAGAACAGCATTTCTTCTTGCATTTGCAAGTGGGATGATAGTATCATCGATAATTATTCTATGGAAAAATGACATGCTTGCTTCATCTGTAATTGGTCTTAGCATTTTGATAATTCAAATTACAGCTGCTTTCTGGGGAATAACAATTCCATCTATTCTACATAAAAAAAATCTTGACCCAAAAATTTCTGCTGGACCAATTACACTTGCAATAACAGATATTTTTACAATTATTTTTTATCTCGGCATAGCAACTATATTGCTTTAATAAATTTTAGAAATAAATTAAGGAAAAAGAAGTAAGATTATGACAACAATATTTGAAAAGATAATTCCTGTTTCTCTCGAAGAAGAAATGAAATCTTCTTACATCGACTATGCAATGAGTGTTATTGTTGCAAGAGCATTGCCTGATGTAAGAGATGGATTAAAACCAGTTCATCGAAGAGTGCTCTTTGGAATGCATGAATTAGGATTGGCATATAACAAGCCTTATAAAAAATCTGCACGCATCGTTGGAGAAGTTCTCGGTAAGTATCATCCGCATGGCGATAGTGCAGTTTATGATACAATGGTTAGAATGGTTCAGGATTTTTCATTGCGTTATCCTTTGATTGATGGACAGGGAAATTTTGGTTCAATTGATGGTGATAGTCCTGCAGCGATGCGTTATACAGAAGCGCGTCTTGCTAAAATTGCAGATGAAATGCTTCGTGATTTGGATAAAAACACTGTTGATTTTGTCCCAAATTTTGATGATACACTCCAAGAACCTTCTGTTCTTCCCTCTTATCTTCCTAATCTGCTTGTAAATGGTTCAAGCGGAATTGCAGTTGGAATGGCAACAAATATTCCTCCTCATAATTTGAATGAAGTTGTTGATGGTTTGGTTGCTTTGATTGATAATCCAAAGATGAAGCCTGAAGATTTAATGAAATATGTTAAAGCCCCGGATTTTCCAACAGGAGGAATTATCTACGGATACGATGGAGTTCGAGAAGCTTATCTAACTGGAAGAGGCAGAATAATACTTCGTGCAAAAGCTAATATTGAAACTCTCAAAAACGACAGAGAAAATATTGTAATAACAGAAATTCCATATCAGGTTAATAAAGCAGCATTGATTGAAAAAATTGCAGAATTAGTACGGGATAATAAAGTAGATGGAATTGCAAATATTCGAGATGAATCAGACAGAGATGGACTTCGTATTGTTATTGAAATGAAACGTGATGGTCAACCTGCAGTTACATTAAATCAACTTTTCAAACATACACAAATGCAGGTTACTTTCGGCGTCATAATGCTTGCTCTTGTTAATGGAGTGCCGAAAGTTTTAACACTTCAACAGATGATGCAGCATTTCCTTGACCATCGAATGAATGTTCTTATTAGGAGAACAAAATTTGACCTTGATGCTGCAGAACGCCGGGCTCATATTCTTGAAGGCTACATAATTGCTCTTGATAATATCGATGCTGTAATTGAAACAATTAAAAAATCAAGAGATGTAGAAACAGCAAAACATAACTTGATGCGTAAATTCAAACTCTCCGAAATTCAGGCAAAAGCAATACTCGATATGAGATTGCAAAGATTAACAGGACTGGAGAGAAAGAAAATAGAAGATGAATATAAAGAAACAATAAAACTTATTGAAAGATTGAAGGGAATTCTTGAAAGCGAAAAGAAAAGAAAACAAATCATTAAAGAAGAGCTTATTCAATTAAAAGAAAAATATGGTGATGAAAGAAGAACAGAAATAATTTATGATTTCAAAGAATTTTCTCTCGAAGATATTATTGCCGAAGAAGATGTAGTTGTAACAATATCACATCAAGGATTCATTAAAAGATTTCCTGTAAGCGGATACAGACGGCAAGCAAGAGGTGGAAAAGGTGTAACTGGTGCAGGAACAAAAGATGAAGATTTCATTGAACACATGTTTATAGCTTCAACGCATCATTACATAATGTTCTTTACAGATAAAGGAAAATGCTACTGGCTGAAAGTTCACGAAATTCCAGAAGGTGGAAGAGCTGCTAAAGGAAGATCTATTCTGAATTTAATTGAAAAAGACAAAGACGAAAAGATTACGGCCTTTGTCACTGTTAAAGAATTTTCAGATGACAAATATGTTGTTATGGTTACAGAAAAAGGAACAATCAAAAAGACAGTTCTTTCTGCTTACTCAAACATTAGAAGAGGAGGTATTAATGCAATTAATCTTGTCCCAGGCGATAGATTAATTGAAGCAAAACTTAGCGATGGAAATAATGATATTATAATTGGAACAAGAAATGGAATGGCAATAAGATTTAATGAAAAAGATGTAAGAGACATGGGAAGAACAGCAACTGGTGTTCGTGGAATTAAATTAGGCAAGAACGATGCTGTAATAGGAATGATTGTTGTAAGAAATGCTTCTACTCTGCTTGTTGTAACTGAAAAAGGATTTGGCAAACGTTCTGAAATAGAAGAATACAGATTGACAAAACGCGGCGGCAAAGGTGTAATTACAGTTAAGACTTCAGAAAAAAATGGCAAACTAATAGCAATGAAAGAAGTAAATGATGGAGATGAACTTGTAATCATTACAACAAAAGGAATGGTTATTCGTCAAGCAGTAAGTGATATAAGAGTTATGGGAAGAAATACTCAAGGTGTAAGATTAATTAAACTAAATGAAGATGATGAAATAGCAGATATCGCAAGAGTAATTCCCGAGGATAATAGTGATGAATAATTAAATGCTGCCGGAATTTTCCGGCAGCTTCTGAATAAACAAAATTTCTTCGAACTATATAAAACTCATATCAATAATCTTCAGATAAAACTTCATTTGTAATAACACTTCTTTTAATTATTTTTACTTTGTATGATAACAAGCGAGAATGAAAATGAAAACTAATCTGTTAAAGCTCATTCTAATTTTATTGTTACCAGCAATTTCTTTTGCACAGAAGACTTCCTTTTTTATTCCAGTAAATTTTCAGAAAGCTTATGAAAACGAAACTCGCTCTTATGATGGCAAGCCTGGAAAAAATTATTGGCAAAACAGAGCTGACTATAATATCAAAGCAGAAATATTTCCTGCAGAGAGAAAAATTATTGGAGAAGAAAAAGTAATTTATTATAACAATAGTCCAGATACACTCAAAAGAATAGTAGTTAAACTCTTGATGGATATTTATCGCAAAGGCAACATACGTGATTTTCAAATTTCTTCTGATGCAGTTAATGACGGTGTAGAATTAAAAAAGATAGTTTATAACAGCAATGAAATAATAATAGATGATAAAAAAGAATCACCTCGCCGCGAAGGAACAAATCTTATTATTCAACTTCCAGAACCATTGCTGCCAAAAGAAAAAGCTGAAATGGAATTTCAATGGTCATGTTTAATTCCAGATAAATCTCAGATTAGAATGGGTGCATACGACAGCACTTCAATGTTTGTAGCTTATTGGTTTCCTCAAATTGCAGTTTATGATGATATTGACGGCTGGGATATGATTAGCTATACCGGCAATACAGAAACATATAATGATTTTGGAAATTATGAAGTTGAACTTACAGTTCCTAAAAATTATGTTATCTGGGCAACTGGAGTTTTACAAAATCCTGAAGAAGTTTTTTCAGAAAAAATTTTAGAAAAATATAAGAAAGCATTATCGTCAGACGAAATTGTAAAAATAATTAGTGAAGAAGATTATTCTGATTTAATAACAGTGAACAAAGAAAAATTAACTTATAGATTTAAAGCTGAATATGTTCCTGACTTTGCATTTGCTCTAAGCAATCACTATTTGTGGGATGCATCAAGTTTAATTGTAGATAAACAAACAGGCAGAAGAGCTTTCATTTCTGCAGCATACAATCCTAATTCAAAAGATTTTTATCAAGTAGCAGAAATTGCAAGAAAATCAATCGAAAGTTTTTCGAATCATATTCCAGGCTATCCATATCCTTATCCTGCGATGACAGTCTTTAATGGTCAAGGTGGAATGGAATTTCCAATGATGTGCAATAATTCCTCAGTGCCTGAAATTCATGGGACAATACATTTAACTTCCCACGAAATTTCTCATACATATTTCCCTTTTTTTATGGGAATAAATGAAAGAAAATATGCATGGATGGATGAAGGATGGGCAACAATGCTGCCATTTGATTTTCAAACAGAGCAAGCAGAAGGTTATGACCCTCGCACTCGAAATGCACAGAGTTATAATGAAATAGGCGGAACAGATAAAGATTTGCCTCCAATGATTCCTTCTTATCAAATGAGAGGAGCTTCTTACAGAAATGCTTCATATAGAAGACCAGCAGCTGCTTACGATTTTTTGAGAGATTTGCTTGGCGATGATTTATTCAAAAAATGTCTGCATGAATATATTAATCGATGGAATGGCAAGCATCCTGTTCCATACGACTTCTTTTTTACTTTTAATGATGTTTCAAAACAAAATTTAGATTGGTTCTGGAAAGCATGGTTCTTTGATACAAAGTATCCTGACCTATCGATTAAAAATGCCAATCAAAAAGGAAATCAAGTAGAAGTAGTAATTATGAATAAAGGAGGATTACCGCTTCCAGTAAAAATAAATGCAATTTATGAAGACAGTACAAACAAGTTGATTTATGAAGCAAAAGCAGACATATGGAAAAATGGTGAGTTAGAAAAGAAGATTAATATTCATTCAAAAAAGAAGATTAAGAAAATTGAGCTTGGGAACAGTCAAATTCCAGATATTAATTCAAAAGATAATTCTTTTGAGTTGAAGTAAATTTATCAAATTAGATTATGAGAATTTTATGAAGATAAAAATCTTTTTTGCTTTTATAATCTTTTACACAATTTTGATTTTCGCTCAAGAAGAAATTATTAAAAAAGATAATTTGATATATCTTTCAAACACAATTATAATAAAAGTTAAGGATGATTATGCTTATCCTGCAGAGATTCAAAGAAGAATAAATTCTCTCTTGAAAAGCGATGCTGTTCAGGAAATAAAACCAGTCTTTTCTGAATTTCAAAATGTATTGAAGAAAGGAACAGATAAATTTGATAGGATTTACAATGTAAAACTGAAATCTGGTAACGACCCATTTATTATCTCGCAAAAAATTTCAAGAATGAAGGAACTTGAATGGGCAGAACCAAAATTTGTTAGACAGATAACATACAATCCAAACGACTCAATTTATTTTGCCGGAACACAAATTAATCTAACTCAAATTTCTGCTTCAAAAGCTTGGGATATTACTAAAGGAGATTCAAGCATAATTATTGCAATTGTTGATGTTGGAGTTGACTGGAGACATCCAGACATAATTGGAAATATTTATCGAGATAATAATGGAAATATACTTGGATATGATTTTGGCGGATTAAATGGAACGCCAGATAATGATCCCTCAGAAGATAAAGCACCATTAGGATTTGGAGTTGGTTATCATGGAACACATGTAGCAGGAATTGCAGCTGCAGTTACAGATAATAAAATTGGAATTGCTTCTGTTGGATATAATTGTTCAATAATGCCGGTGAAAGTATCAAGAGGGGATAAAAGAAACGCACAAAATGAACCATATGTTTATTATGGTTTTGAAGGAATTAAGTATGCTGCTGATAATGGAGCAAAAGTGATTAACTGCAGCTGGGGCGGTTATGGATATTCGAGATATGAACAGGAAATAATTGATTATGCAATTTCAAAAGGAGCACTTGTTGTAGCTTCTGCAGGCAACGAAAACAAAAGAGAACCATTTTATCCAGCAAGTTACAATGGAGTTCTTTCTGTTGGCTGGCTTGATTCTGATGGAATTCATAGAGCATACTACAGCAATACTTCTGGCAGTAATTATGGTAATTATGTTGATGTCTTGGCTCCTGGCACTTCAATCATTTCTACTTGGCCCACAATCTCAGGACAAAAGTATAAACAAATCAGCGGCTCATCAATGTCGGCACCTCATGTTGCTGGTTTGGCAGCATTGGTGTTTTCAAGATTTCCGAAGTATACTCCTCTTCAAGTTGCAGAAAAAATTAGAATGACATCAGATGATATTTATTCATTTCATAATGATTCTTTAAAATACCTTTTGGGTCACGGCAGAATTAATGCATATAAAGCTGTAAAAGATACAAATTTGATTTCCATTCGTGCGGTGAATGTAAAATTTCTTGATAAAGGAAATCAAAATGGACTGCTTGAAAAAGGAGAACAAGTTTTTATCAATATTACATTTCAAAATTTTCTTGATGCAGCTTCTAACATTGATGTAGATTTAATTTGCAGCGACACTTCCATTCAAATCGTTAATTCCAGATTTTCAATTAATCAATTAAACACACTCGAAACAATTACATCTGAGAACAATGAGTTTTCTTTCATAGTTTTGAATAATGCACCATATAATCACACAGTTAATTTTATGCTGAAATTTTCAGGAAATAATTATTCGGACTTTCAATGGTTTTCTGCAAGAATTAATCCAACTTATGACAGTCACACTGCTAATAAAATTTCTATGACAATTACAAGCAAAGGAACTCTTGGATTTAATGATTATCCAGATAATCAAGAAGGACTTGGATTTACTTTCAGGGATGAAAATTTAATGTTTGAAGGCGCTTTTATGTATGGAACTTCTGAAACAACTGTTATGGATGCTGCAAGAGAAACTTATTCTCAAAGAAATGATTTTAGAATTATAGACCAATTTAAGATCTTAAAAACAGATGGAGATGAAATTGGTACGGCTGTATTTGATGATTATAATTTTGGTGAAGGAAGATTAGGAATTGAGACACATCTTAAATCATATTCATTCAGTCAGCCACCGTATGACAATTTTATAATTTTAGTTATGAATTTGAAAAACACGACAACAAAAAATATTAATGGACTCTATGCAGGATTTTTCTTTGATTGGGATATTCCACCAAATGAAGCAACAAAAGATTCTGCAGATTATGATATTAATGATAATTTTGGTTATGCATACTGTATCGATAAATCTTTGAGTACAAATTACGCCGCAGCAGCATTAATTTCTTCTGATAAATATGGATTCTATCCAATTTATAATGAAATTACTTTGTTCGATTTAGAAGCAGGAGGATTTACTAAGAAAGATAAATGGATTTCACTTTCAAGCGGTGTTGTAAAAAATGGTATTGGTCCTGCAGATGTTTCTTTTACAATTTCAGGCGGACCATTTAATATTCCTGCAGGAGAAACTCTTCCGGTTGCATTTGCACTTGCAGCAGGAGAAAACTTAAATGAAATTAGAAATGCAATTCGTTTAAGCAGAGAAAAATATATTTCGTTAATTTCTGATGTATCCAATGAAGAACCTTTACTCAAAGAATTTGTATTATATCAAAACTATCCCAATCCTTTTAATTCTTCTACCATAATCAGTTATCAAATATCAAAATCAAGCCGAGTTATTTTGAAAGTTTATGATGCTTTGGGGAGAGAAATTAGAACTCTGGTTAATGAAACAAAAGAACCCGGAAGATATACTGTTGAATTTAATGCATCAGACCTTTCAAGCGGAGTTTATTTTTATGCACTTCAAACTGATTATAATTTCTTTGTGAAAAAGATGATATTGATGAAGTAACCTAAAGAATTAGTTTTATCAAATAACCAAGCGGTTTCCTTGATTAACCCTTTCGTTTTTGATAAGTTTCTTATCAATTTCAAACAAATTTATGTGAGCTATGAAATATCCATTTGAAGAAATCGAATTAAAGTGGCAAAAATTTTGGGAAGAAAAAAAAGTATTCAAAACAGATTTATCTAAAATTGATAAAAAACTTTATGTGCTTGTAATGTTTATTTATCCCTCTGGTGCAAAAATGCACATTGGACATTGGTATAATTACGGTCCAACAGATTCATTTGCTCGTTATAAAAAATTAAAAGGCTTTAATGTATTTGAACCAATGGGTTACGATGCATTTGGACTTCCTGCTGAAAATTATGCTATTAAAACTGGCATCCATCCACAGGATAGCACTTTGCAGAACATTCGAGATATTCGCAAAATGTTAAATCGTATGGGTGGAATGTATGATTGGGATGCAGAGTTGATGACATGTGTTCCTGAATATTATAAATGGAATCAATGGCTTTTTCTTCAAATGTATAAAAGAGGATTGGCTTACAGAAAAAATGCACCCGTAAATTGGTGCCCTTCATGTCAAACGGTTCTTGCAAGAGAGCAGGTTTTAAGTGACGGCGGATGTGAGCGATGCGGAACAACTGTAATTCAAAAAAATCTTACTCAATGGTTTTTCAAGATTACTCAATATGCAGATGAACTTCTTGACGGCTTAAATAAAATAGATTGGCCAGAAAAAACTAAAATAATGCAAATCAACTGGATTGGAAAAAGTTATGGAACTGAAATCGATTTTCAAATTGAAGGACATGATGAAAAAATAAGAGTGTTCACTACAAGACCGGATACTTTGTTTGGTGTTACTTATGTGGTTTTAGCTCCAGAACATGATTTAGTTCTTAAAATTACAAAACCAGAATTTCGTGAAGGTGTTGAAAAATATATTGATTCAATAAAATCTTTAACTGAAGTTGAAAGAACTTCGACTGTAAAAGAAAAAACCGGCGTTCCAACAGGAGCTTATGCTATTAATCCGGTAAATGGTGAACGCGTTCCAATTTGGATAGCAGATTATGTTCTTGCAACTTATGGAACAAGCTGCGTTATGGCTGTTCCCGGTCATGATGAACGCGATTTTGAATTTGCTAAGAAATTTAATCTCCCAATTAAAAAAGTAATTCTTCAACCAGGAACAAAAGAGGAAGATGAACTTACTCAAGCTTATACAGATGTTGGAATAATGATTAACTCTGGCAAATATAACGGATTAAGTTCAGATGTTGGGATTCAAAAAATTTCTGAAGATTTGGAAGCTCAGGGAATTGGCAAGAGAACTGTAAATTATAGATTGAGAGATTGGTTAATTTCACGTCAGCGTTATTGGGGAACTCCGATTCCAATTGTTCATTGCGAAAAATGCGGCGAAGTTCCTGTTCCTGAAGAACAGCTTCCTGTTATTCTTCCTTATAATGTTAACTTTAAACCTGAAGGCGGTTCTCCACTTGCAAGCTGCGAAGAATTTATAAATACAACTTGTCCAAAGTGTGGAGCTCCTGCAAAACGAGACCCAGATACAATGGATACATTCGTAGACTCATCATGGTATTATCTGCGTTACTTAAATCCAAAATATGAAGCAGGAATGTTTGATGTTGACTTAGCAAATAAATGGACACCGGTTGATGTTTACGTCGGTGGAGCTGAACATGCAACGATGCATCTTTTGTATGCAAGATTCATCCACAAATTTTTAAGAGATATTGGATTAGTTAACAGCGATGAACCATTTTTGAAACTCATTCATCAAGGCACAATTACAAATCAAGGCGCTAAGATGTCTAAATCGAAAGGAAATGTTGTTGACCCAAATGTTTTTCTTGAACAGTTTGGCTCAGATGTTTTTAGAATGTATTTAATGTTTATGGGTCCATATGAAATGGGAGGAGATTGGAGCGACAAAGGTATTGTAGGAGTTGATAGATTTGTTCAGCGTGTTTATACACTTTTTGAATCGTATAAAAATATTGCAAAGGAATTTCCTTCAAAAGATAAATTTGATATCTCGGAACTCAACGAACAAGAAAAACTTGTTTATAGAAAAGTAAATCAAACTTTGGCAAAAGTAGATTCAGAAATAGATAACTTTAGATTCAATACAGCTGTAGCAGCGTTAATGGAATTACTTAATGATTTCAAAAACTTGAGTGAATGCAGAAAAGATTTACAGACTTATGCACTTGAAAGATTTGCATTGATGATTTCTCCTCTTGCACCTCATCTTGGAGAAGAATGCTGGAATTTAATTGGGAAAGAAAAATCGATTTATGAAAATCCTTTCTGGTACGAAGTTGATGCTGCAGCACTTGTAAAAGAAAATGTATTGATTGTAGTTCAGATAAATGGAAAAGTACGTGCAAAAATTGAAATGCCGATTGATTTACCGGAGTCAGAAGTAAAAGCAAGAGTTTATGAAGATGAAAAAGTTAAATCGTATGTCAATGGTAAACAGATTGTAAAAGAAATTTATGTGCCCAATAAGATTTATAATATAGTTGTGAAGTAAATTTTGTTATACATAAATATCTAATAATGAGGTAAAATATAACATGCTAGATATCAAATTCATTCGTGAAAATCCTGATTTAGTTAGACAGGGTCTATTAAATAAAAATTCTGCTGATGTCGTAGACGACATTCTTGAACTCGATGAAAAAAGAAGAAGCTTAATTGCAAAAAGTGATGAATTGAAAGCTCTTCGAAATAAAGTTTCTTCTCAAATTCCTCAAATGAAAAAACGAGGTGAAGATACAACTGCAATATTTGAGGAGATGAAAAAAGTTGGCGATGAAATTGCAGAACTCGATAAACAATTGAAAGAAGTAGAAGATAAGTTAGAAGAAATTTTAAGATGTACGCCGAATCTTGCTCATTCATCTGTTCCTGTTGGAAAATCAGCAGAAGATAATGTTGAAGTTAGAAGATGGCTGCCTGAGGATTTTTCTTTCGAATTTGACTTTGAAGTAAAAGACCATATCGAACTGGGCAAAAAACTTGATATTCTGGATTTTGAAAGAGGAACTAAAATCTCCGGTTCAGGATTTCCACTCTATAAAGGAAAAGGTGCAACACTCGAAAGAGCTTTGATTAACTTTATGCTCGATTTTCATTTGCAGCATCATGGTTACAAAGAAATTTTTCCTCCTGTTCTTGTTAATCGTGAATCAATGAAAGGAACAGGTCAAATTCCAAAATTAGAAGAGGATATGTATTTTATCGAAAAAGATGGACTTTATCCGATACCAACTGCAGAAGTGCCAATTACAAATATTCATCGAGATGAAATTCTTCAGGAAAAAGATTTAACAATTAAATATGTTGGATATTCTCCCTGCTTTAGAAGAGAAGCTGGTTCGTATGGAAAAGAATCAAAAGGTTTTCTAAGAGTTCATCAATTTAACAAAGTTGAAATGGTAAAATTTGCAAGACCAGAAGATTCTTATAATGAATTAGAAAGCTTGGTGAAAGATGCAGAAGATATTTTGCAAGCATTAAAAATTCCTTACCGTGTAATATTGCTATGCACTGGAGATTTAAGTTTTTCTGCTGCAAAATGCTATGATATTGAAACATGGTCGCCTGCAGAAAATAAATGGCTCGAGGCTTCTTCTTGCAGCAACTTCGAAGCTTTTCAAGCAAGAAGAGCAAACATTAGATTTAGAAGAGAAGAAACAAAAAAAGTGGAATATGTGCATACATTAAACGGCAGCGGACTTGCAACAAGCAGATTAATGGTTTCGCTGCTCGAGAATTATCAAACCCCCGAAGGGAAAGTTATAGTTCCAAAGGTTCTTCATAAATATACCGGGTTTGAAGTTATAGGATAATTGCGTAATTGAATTTTTATATTTGCAATTGTGTTTAGAAAAGTAAAATTAACGGCAGGAACTTGTTTAGAAATCTTTTATATCTAAAAAAATACTTTATCCGTTATAAGAAAACTCTTTTGCTTGGAATTTTATTCATTATCCTTTCTAATATTGGTTCTGTTTATGTTCCAATTTTAATCAAGGACGGAATAAATTCATTAAAAGAAAATATTAATACAAAAGTAATTGTTAATTATGCTCTTCTTATTGTTGGAGTTACTTTTGTCTCCGGCGTATTTCAATTCCTGATAAGAGAAACAATCATTGTTGTGTCTCGAAAAATTGAGTATGATTTAAGACATGATTTCTGGAATCATATTCAAAAACTTCCTTTGAGATTTTTTCAAAATAATTCTACTGGAAATATTATGTCTCATGCCACAAATGATATAAATGCTGTTCGTTCATTTGTGGGTCCTGCTGTAATGTATTCAATTGATAATGGTGTTTTGTTTGTAATGATTATTTCAATAATGATTTCTCTCAGTCCGTCACTTACACTTTATGCTTTAATGCCTTTACCATTGCTTTCATTTCTTGTTTATATTGTAATGAAGAAAGTTCATAAACGATATACTAAAATACAGGAAAAATTTTCTGAGCTTACAACACTCGCACAGGAGAATTTTTCTGGGATACGTGTTATTAAATCTTATGTGCGCGAAGATTATGAAATTAAAAAATATACAAAACACAGTTTTGAATATCTAAACAGAAAAATGGATTTGGTAAGACTCCAAGCTTTATTCCATCCAATATTTTTTATGATTGCCGGTCTTTCTGCAATAATTGTGATTCTATTTGGCGGAAGAATGGTAATGAATAATCAAATTTCACTTGGTGTAATAGCTGCTTTTATTGCTTACCTTTCAATGCTAATTTGGCCCATGATTTCATTTGGATTTGTTGCAAATATGATTCAACAGGCAGAAGCAAGCATGAAACGATTGATGAGATTCTTTAATGAACCATACGAAATTTCTGATGGACCTAAAACCAATTACAACATTAAAACAATCAAAGGAGAAATTGAATTTAAAAATGTTTCTTTCAGATATAATGAATATCTGCCTTTAATACTTGATAACATCAGCTTTAAAATTAAACAAGGAGAAACAGTTGCATTTATTGGAAGGACAGGAACCGGCAAAACTACTCTTGTGAATTTAATTCCAAGAATGTATGATGTAACTTCTGGAGAAATATTAATTGATGGCAACAATGTTAAAGAAATTCCACTGAATGTTTTGAGAAAGAATATTGGCTATGTTCCGCAGGAAACCTTTTTGTTTTCTGATACTCTTGAAAATAATATTGCATATGGATTAGATGGATATGATAAAGAATTAATTTATGAAGTTTCTGAAATTGCACAGTTAACCAAAGATGTAAAAGATTTTCCAAATGGATTTGATACAATTCTTGGCGAACGGGGAATAACTTTGTCGGGCGGACAAAAACAAAGAACAACACTTGCAAGAGCACTGGCTGTAAATCCAAGAATTTTAATTCTCGATGATTCATTCTCTGCAGTAGATACACATACAGAAGAGGAAATTCTAAAACGACTTAAAAATTTCATGAAAGACAGAACAAGCATAATTATCAGCCACAGAATATCAACAGTAAAAGATTCAGATAAAATTTTTGTGCTCGATAAAGGAAAAATAGCTGAAGAAGGAACCCATGATGAACTTGTGGCAAAAGGCGGAATTTATGCAGAACTTTATTACAAACAACTTCTTGAAGATGAATTAAAAGAGATTAACTAAAGAAAGGCAGTAATATGAAAAAAATAAAAGTTGCTTTCTTCTCAATTCCTGCAAAAGAAAAAAATTATTTGATCAAAAGATTTGATAAAAGTAAATATGAACTTTTCTTTTTCAAAGAAGAATTATCCCCCGAAGCATCAATTCTTAAACAGATAGATGTACTTTCAGTTTTTATTTATGATAAAGTTGATAAATCTGTAATCGATAAAGCAAAAAATCTCAAACTAATTGCTACAAGAAGCACAGGTTACAATCATATTGACATTGAATATGCAAAAAAGAAAAATATTTCTGTTTGTAATGTGCCTTACTATGGTGAGAATACTGTAGCAGAACACACTTTTGCTTTAATTCTTGCATTGTCAAGAAATTTGCATAAAGCTTACATTCGTTCTCAGCAAAGTAATTTTTCTCTTGATGGATTAAGAGGATTTGACCTGCGTGGTAAAACAATTGGAGTTATTGGAGCTGGAAGCATTGGTGTTCATGTGATGAAAATTGCAAAAGGTTTTGGAATGAATGTACTTGCTTATGATGTAAGAAAAAATCATATACTCGAAGAACTTCTTGATTTCAAATATGTCTCTTTAGATGAACTGCTTGGTTCTTCTGATATTATTACACTTCACTGTCCCTATAATGAAAGCACTCATCACATGATTAACATGAATAATATTGATAAAGTGAAAAAAGGTGCACTATTTATAAATACAGCACGAAGCGGAATAATTGAACCCGCAGCACTTTATTATGCAATTGATAAAGGAATATTTGGAGGTGCGGGCTTAGATGTTTTTGAAGGAGAAGAATTGTTAAAAGAAGAAAATCAAATGCTTACAAAAAATGTTTCCAAAGAAAATATAGAAGCATTATTAAAAAGAAATCTTTTGTTGAGAAGAGAAAATGTAATCATAACACCTCACATGGCTTTCGATTCTCACGAAGCAATCGAAAGAATTCTTCAAACAACATTTGAAAATATCACTTCATTTTTTGAAAATAAAAACTACTATAAAGTTATCTAATGGCTTCAGATTACAGTGATGAAATATTAGGCAAGGCATACGATGCCAAATTAATGAAGAGGCTGCTGAAGTATGTAAAGCCTTATAAAAAATATGTTGTTCTCGCTATTCTTCTCAATATACTTGTAGCAGCTTTAGGACCTCTTCGTCCTTATCTTACCAAAATTGCAGTTGACAATTATATTTCTGCAAAAGATTGGAATGGATTAATTGTAATAAGCTTAATTTTATTTGCCTCTTTGTTTTTTCAGGCAGTGGTTCAATATTTTCTTACTTACTACACTGAATTAATGGGGCAGAAAATTATTTTTGATTTGCGCGTAGAAATATTCTCTCATGTTCAAAAGCTTGCTCTAAGATTTTTTGATAAAACACCAATTGGAAGAATTGTTACACGAGTAACTAATGATGTTGAATCTCTTAACGAAATGTTTTCTTCGGGAATTGTTGCAGTTTTCAGTGATGTATTTGTTATAGTTTGGATTTTTGTATTCATGTTTTCTCTTTCATGGAATTTAGCACTTGTTACTCTTTCAATTATTCCAATTCTTTTTTATGCTACTTTTTTGTTCAGAAAGAAAGTTAGAGAAACTTACAGAGATGTTAGATTTCATCTTGCAAGACTTAATTCTTACATGCAGGAACATGTAACCGGAATTAATATTGTTCAGAATTTTGTCAAAGAAGAAGATGAATTAAAAAAATTTTCTTCAATTAATGCTGATTATAGAAATGCAAATATTAAATCTGTTTTTTACTATGCAGTATTTTTTCCTTTTGTAGAATTATTAAGTTCGATTACAATAGGTTTGATTATCTGGTACGGGGGCGGAGAAGTTATTCAGAAGCATTTAACAATTGGTGTTCTGTTTGCATTTCTTCAGTATACAGAAATGTTTTGGAGACCTGTTCGAGATTTATCTGAAAAATATAATATTCTTCAAACTGCAATGGCATCCTCGGAAAGAATATTTAAACTGCTTGATGATAAAACATTTGTTAAGAATCCTGATAAACCAATCATCTTGAATAATATCAAAGGCGAAATTGAATTTAAAAATGTCTGGTTTGCTTACAATCCAGAAGAATATGTGCTGAAAGATATTTCATTTAAAATTAATCCCGGTGAAACTGTTGCAATTGTTGGAGCTACAGGTGCAGGAAAAACAAGCATTATAAATATTTTGACAAGATTCTATGATATTCAAAAAGGAAGTATAACAATTGATGGAATCGATATTCGTCAACTTGATAAACGCAATCTCAGGAAATTTATTTCTGTAGTTTTGCAAGATGTATTTTTGTTTTCTGGAACAATTAAATCTAATATATCTCTCGGTTCAGAGGAAATTTCTGATGAACAAATAATTCAAGCAGCTAAAATTGTTGGCGCACATGATTTTATTTCTAAACTTCCCAATGGCTATGATGAAGAGGTAAAAGAAAAAGGAGCTACTTTAAGTGTTGGACAAAAACAATTAATTTCATTTGCAAGAGCATTAGCATTCAATCCACAAATTTTAATTCTTGATGAAGCAACATCAAGCATTGATACAGAAACAGAAGAATTAATTCAAAATGCAATTGAAAAACTTTTAGCAGGAAGAACTTCAATTGTAATTGCTCATAGACTATCAACCATTCAAAATGCAGATAAAATTATTGTTATGCATAAAGGCGAGTTAAAAGAAATGGGAACTCATCAGGAACTGCTTGCAAAAAGAGGAATATATTACAAGCTTTATCAATTGCAGTACAAAGAACAAGAAATTACGAAAACAGCCTTATAAAGATTCTCGTAAAATTTTTAATCTAATTTTCCTGAAAGTGCAATTTGATATTTACAATTTCGGGTAAGCTTCCAATTCTTACAGGAGGACCCCATCCACCAGCACCGCATGAAACATAATAGTGTGTATTTCCCTTCACTTTATATCCCCAAGGTAGTTCATAAATTTTTTTTATGATATAGTTTAGGGGCCAAAGCTGACCATAATGTGTGTGTCCAGATAATTGTAAATCAATTCCATTTTGTTCTGCTTCTTCAAGATGAAACGGCTGATGGTCCATTAATATAATTGGAAGAGATTTGTCAACTTCTTTAATTAATTCATTTAATTCTTTTCTTCCTTTTTCTGTAAATCTGTTAATTGAGCGGTCTTCTCTTCCTACAAGATAAAAAGCATTGTCAATTAAAATTGAATTGTCTCTCAACATTTGAATTTTGTGAGCATTCAAATAATTGACGGCATTGTTTACTCCGCCAATGTATTCATGATTTCCTGTAATTCCATAAACTCCATATTTTGCTTTTAACTCGAATAAAGCTTCTCCAACATTATCTTTTAAAACAGGTTTTATGTCTTCATCAATAATATCACCTGCAAAAAGAATGATATCCGGCTTGAGCTTGTTTATTTTGTCAACAATTTTGTATGCAAACATTTTTCCGTTGATGGTTCCAAGATGTAAATCTGATGCCATGACAATATTAAGTGATTTTAAATTGCCGGCTTTTTTGTTTATGTATATGTTGTATTTACGAACATTAATAATTTTTGTAGTAAAGAATCCTCCCATAATTAAAATGAATACAAAAATAGATATAACTGCCGCCAAAAAATTTTTTGTCTTCACAGGATTTTCTGTTATGAAAGACGGCAGAAAGTGTAAGAAGTGATTTATGATTCTGATTAAATCAATAACAATTAAAAAGAGAAATGTATAAAACATTACTGCAATCCAGAACGAACCACACCATATTAAAAAATCACTAAGATAAGAGACCCAATAATTTTCAAGTATTCTTCCAATGATGTAAGAGAGAATTAGAAAGACTAAAATAATGACAGAAATATTCTTAAAATTTTCTGGAATGATAGAGATAATTCTTTTTGCTATGTAATAATTTATTAAACCATAAATTGAGAATACAATTGCAAAGAATGTAATCGCTTGTGTAGTCTTCATAATTATTTAACTTTTTTGGTTGGTCAATTAATGATTGCTTTTCTTTTTTGAACTGCTTTTTCGTAAAGTTGAACATATTTTTCTGCAGATTTTTTCCATGAGTAGTCTTTGCTCATTCCATTTAATTGAATTTTTTTCCAAACATCTTTTAATTGAAAATCATGCAAAGCTCGCTTTACTGTGTCTAACAAAGCATGACCTGAATAATCCCAGAACGAATAACCAGTACCAATTTCTTGTCCCGTGGCTAAAAATTCATTCCAATCCAGGACAGTATCTGCCAAGCCGCCTGTTTTTCTAACAACAGGAACGGTTCCGTATTTAAGAGAATAAATTTGATTTAAACCGCAAGGTTCATATTTTGATGGCATAAGAAAAATATCTGCGCCAGCTTCAATCAAATGAGCAAGTTCATTATTATAACCTATGTAGGCATAAAGTTTATCAGAATATTTATGTGAAATTTGATAAAAAAGTTCTTCATATTTTTGTTCTCCGCTTCCAAGTATAATCCATTTTGCATTTAATTCCATCAGTTCATTAATCACATAAGCCAAAATATCAAAACCCTTTTGAGATACGAATCGAGAAATCATAGCTATGAGAGGAATATTTTCGTCAAATGAAAAGTTAATATGTTCAAGAAGAAATTTTTTGTTCTTTACTTTGCCGGATAATTCATTTATAGAATAATGATAAGGAATAAATTTATCTGTCTCTGGATTCCAAATATTATAATCAACACCATTTAGTATTCCATAAAAATCATCTTTTCTCATCTGCAAATATTCATGCATGCCTTCTCCGTATTCTGGAGTAAGAAGTTCCTTTGCATAAGTTTCACTTACAGTATTTAATATATCCGCCGTGAATATTGCTGTCTTCAAAAAATTTACATCGCCATAATATTCTCCAATACCACCATAAAGATAATGCTCATGTTTAATTTCTGCTTTAGCAAATGAATCTTTTGAAAATCTTCCTTGATATGCAATATTATGAATTGTGAATACAGTTGCAGTTTTTTCGAATAATTTATCCCATCCATAATTTTCTCTTAGTAGAATTGGAATTAAAGCAGTCTGCCAGTCATTGCAGTGAATAACATCGGGCGCCCATTGAAGCCGCTGCAATATTTCAATTACACCTTTTGAGAAAAGAATGAATCTTTCATCTTCATCATAATCATTTGTGTAGATGCGAAAACGATGAAAGTAATGTGGACAATCGACAAAATAAACTTCCACATTAGATTTTTCTGAAGGATTTGAATTTGGAAGTTTTGCAGTATGAACATGAACAGAATGAACTTTGCCTGCAACACGAATTGGAATTTCACCAATGTCCCATCTGTAAGATAAGCCGTGTTCAACTTCTCCAAATATATTATACTTTGGCATAAATACTTTTACTTCGTTACCAAGTTTAGAAAGCTCTAAAGGAAGTGAACCAGAAACATCTGCCAGTCCGCCAGTTTTAGCATATGGATAAACTTCACTTGATACAAAAGCAATTTTCATCTGCAAAAGTTCAATAATTATAATTGCAAAGATAAGGAAAGAAAATTATTAATCGTGAAATACTCAACTAGAATTTTTAATTGCTCATAAGATTTGTAATAAACCGCATGTTTTTTGAGCTTGAGTTAGAAATGATAATCTTTAATACTGCTGTAAGAGGCACAGACAAAAACATTCCTGCAATTCCCCAGAGATAACCCCAAACCATTAAAGAAAAAAGTATTACAAGCGGATTTAATCCCAATCGATTACCAAAAATTTGCGGCTCGATGATATTTCCAATAATGTTTTGAACAATTATAATTGTTGCAGTTACAAGGAGTGCATATCCAACAGATTCATATTGAATTAATGTCATCAATGCGGGCAAAGCAACACCAATTACTGAACCAATATTAGGAATAAAATGCAATAATACTGCAATTGTAGCCCAGACAATATAAAACTCAACTCCGTAAAGCCAAAGTATTGTTCCAATCAAAATACCGAGTGAAATGCTAATTAGAAATTTAGTTATTATATATTTTTGAATTTGTTCTGTAATATCTTTAAAAGTTTTTCTAAGCTTCATCTCTCTTTGAATTGTTAATGTTGCAAGCTGCTCATCAATTGTTTCGTCATCCTTGCTTAGAAGTTCCTGTTTTTGTTTTAATTCTTTTTTAAGTTTTTTAATTGTTGTTTTTACATTTTTCTCAACGTAACGGAGTCTAATTGCTTCAACAATTTTATCGTGGCCACTGCTTATAAAAATAAAGAAGAATAAAATCAGAAAGAGATTTATAAAAACATCAACTGTAGAGGAAAAAATACCGCTTGCAATATCTCCGTAATTTAATGTTCTAAGGAATCTGCTTATTGTAAAATTTGTAAAGAGCGGGTCTCGTATCCCAATTGACCTGGATATATTTCTAATTATATGACTTAATTTTTCTGCATAAATAGAAATGTTTTCCCCAAATTGCATAAATGAAGTAAGAATTATCTGCGAAATTCCTGCGAATAATCCTATTGTAATTAATATATCAATCAAAATAATAACTGCTAAAGGAATTTTTCTGATCTTCAAAAAATTATTCATTGGCTCATAAACAAAAAACAAAATGTAGGCAATTACAAAAGGAATAAAGATATGCCGTAGTTCTTTCAGAATAAAAAAGATTATGAATAACCCAATTACAGAAACAAAAAATTTTATTGTTGAATCGGGATTGACTTTTTTCATGGTGTTTGCTTTTTGTTAATCAAATATATGAAAAAGTATATTTTATTATTGTGCCCCGAAATAATTTGAGTTGAACACAAAATGTTTTTCAAAATTTTCAGGAAATATTCATTTATTAAAATTATTTTAGATACTCAAATTAATATAATGAGTAATGAAATCATACTATCTGTTTAAGAAAGATTGGGAATCGGAGCTGCGGACTCGCTATGCAGTTAATGCACTTGCTATGTTTATTCTTGTTACGATTAGTGTAATAATGTTTTCAATTGGCAGTGAAAAAATTTCTGAATACTTAAACGGAGGCTTGCTTTGGGTAGTTATATTTTTTTCTGCCATGTCGGGTTTATCAAGAGTTTTTGTTTCGGAAGAAGAACGAGGAACCACAATGACTCTTCATCTGATTGCCTCGCCCTCTACAATTTTTTCTGGCAAATTAATTTTTAATCTTGTTCTTGTTTTTTTAATGAATGCTGCAATTACAATTCTTTTTTTACTTTTATTTGAATCATTCATAATAAGAAACTTTTTATTGTTTCTGATTGCATTTATTCTTGGAAATTTTGGAATAGCTATTTCATCTACAATTATAGCAGCAATAATTTCTAAAGCATCATCCAAAGGAACTCTTTACCCTGTTTTGTCTTTCCCAATTTTGCTTCCATTAATTTTAATTCTTCTTGAATTAACAAAATTTTCTATGGACGGCAATCCAGTTTCTTCTTCTCTAATTGAAATTTTTGTTCTTGTTTGTTATGATGTAATTATGTTGACAGCATCATATTTGCTGTTCGATTTTATTTGGAAAGAGTAAACATTTAATGGATGCAGGTAAACGCAGATTAAGCAGATTTACGCAGGTAAAAACTGCGCAAATCTGTTAAATCTGAGGAATCAAGTTCTATTAACTCTTACCAAAATGTTCATCTAAGATTTGTTTTATTTGTTCTTTGGTCTGGATACTGCTTGTAGCTTTAACAACTTTTCCATTTTTATAGTAAACTGTAAATGGCAATCCAGCAAAACCTCTGCATTCAGGAAGATTGCGGATTACTTTTGCATCTGGTATGTCAAATTCCATGTCAAAGAATTTTACGTGATTATATTCACTTTCAAGTTCCTGCATTGCACGATATACAGGAATGCACATTGGTCCCATTCTTCCGCAGCAAATCATAACATTTTCATTTTCTTTGAGGATTTTGTTGTATTCTTCTTCTGATAAAATGTGATTCAAATTTGTTCTGAGCATTTTATTTCCCTTAATTTTTTTACAAGCAATGAGATGCCTGCAGGTTAAAAAAGATTCTAAAAAAATTTTTTCCTATAAATTTTCTATCTTTTGTAAAACAAAAAAATTTTTTATCAATGGATAATTTTCATTATGATTTTGTGATAATAGGCGCAGGGCTTGCTGGTTTGTATTCTTCGTATCATGCTTCGAAGTATGGAACTGTTGCACTTATTACAAAAACTACAATTGAAATTAGTAATTCTTATCTTGCTCAAGGAGGAATTGCTGCTGCAATAGGAAAAGATGATTCTCCTCAGCTGCATTTTGAAGACACAATAAAAGCCGGCAACGGGTTATGTAATAAAGAAGCTGTAAATATTCTTGTTAATGAAGGAGTAGAAAGAGTTAAAGAATTAATTGAAATGGGAATGCAGTTTGACAAAGAGAATGGAGAAATATCATTTGGACTCGAAGGCGGTCATTCAAGAAATCGTGTTCTTCATGCTGGAGGTGATGCAACTGGAAGAGAAGTTGTAAATTTTGTTCTTAAATTTATTTATGGCAACGAAAGAATAAAAATTTTAGAGAATACATTAATTCATAAATTAATTTTGAGAGATGATGAATGTATTGGTGCGTATGCTTTTAATCATGAAAGCAAAGAAAATTTTTTAATTACAGGAAAAGTAATAATACTTGCTACAGGAGGAGCTTCTGCAATTTTTTCTTACTCAACAAATCCACACACAACTGTAGGCGAAGGTTTATGGCTTGCTTATAGTATTGGAGCAAAAATTGAGAGTATGGAATTTATCCAGTTTCATCCAACATCATTTTATACTGGAACAGACGAAACATTTCTTATTAGCGAAGCAGTGCGAGGTGAAGGTGCACAGCTTTTGAATTATGAAGGGAAAAGATTTCTTAAAGAGGAAAACATATCAGAACTTGCAACAAGAGATTTGGTTGCAGAAGCAATCTTCAATGAATTAAAAAGAACAGGTAAACCAAATGTCTTTCTAAAACTTAGTCACCTCAACGAAAATAAAATCAAAAAAAGATTTTCTAATATTTACAATGAAGCTTTGAAATACGGAATTGACATAACAAAAGACCTCGTTCCTGTAACACCAGCAGCACATTATATGGTTGGAGGAATTAAAACTGGGTTGAATGCAGAAACAAATATTAAAAGACTTTATGCAGTCGGCGAGGTTGCTTCTACAGGTGTGCATGGTGCTAATCGACTTGCAAGTAATTCTTTGCTTGAATGCCTAGTCTTTTCGAAAAGAGCAATTGAGCATTCATTAAAATATTTGAATGAGAAAATTAGATTTGATGAGTTTGTTGATGTTAAGTTTTATATAGATGATAAAAACAAACAATATTTTCTTGAAACAAAAAATATAATCGCAAAACTTTTGTGGAATAATGTTGGAATCATCAGAACAAAAGATTCATTGCTGGAAGCACTTAATGAAATTAATAATCTTTCAGAAAAAATTTCTGAAAACGAAAATGAATATTACTCCAGCAGAACAATTAGTTTAATCAATGTTGCAAAAATGATTACAAAAGCTGCATTCACAAGAGAAGAAAGCAGAGGATGCCACAGAAGAAAGGATTTTCCAGAAGAAAATGAAAACTTCAGAAAATTAATTATTCAACAAAAAGATAAAGAATTAGAATTGCTTCCTGTATCATAAAATGTTTAATGAAATAATGATGAAAAAAAAAGAATTGATTCAAATTATTAAATGTGCTTTGAAAGAAGATATTGGACACGGAGATATAACAACAAATTTAATTGTCCCCGATTTTCAAAAAGGGACAGCTGAAATTTATGTAAAAGAAAATGGCGTGATTGCCGGATTAAATGTGGCAAAAGAAGTTTTCAAAATCTTAAATGAAAAAATTGTTTTCAAAAAATTTGTTAAAGATGGCGATAAAGTATTTAAGGGAACTAAAATTGCAGAAGTGAAAGGTAGCCTTAGAGTTCTATTAACAGGAGAAAGAACATCTCTAAACTTTTTACAAAGGATGAGTGGAATTGCAACATTGACAGCAAAATTTATGGCACAACTCGAAGGAACTAATGCCAAAATTCTGGATACACGCAAAACAGTTCCATGCTTAAGAATGCTTGATAAATATTCTGTTAAAATTGGCGGAGGAACAAATCATCGGTTTGGACTTTACGATATGGTGCTAATTAAAGATAATCATGTTAAAGCTGCAGGAAGCATAACCAATGCAGTTAAATTAATAAGAAAAAAATTAAAGAAAAAAATTAAAATTGAAGTTGAAACAACAAATCTCGATGAAGTTAAAGAAGCATTATCAAACAAAGTTGATATTATAATGCTCGATAATATGCCGGTTGATATGATGAAAGAAGCAGTAAAATTAATCAACGGCAAAGCTAAGGCAGAAGCTTCTGGCAATGTAACACTTGAAAATGTTAGAAAAATTGCTTTAACTGGAGTTGATTATATTTCAGTTGGAGCATTGACTCATTCAGTCAAAGCACTTGATATAAGCATGAAAATTATTAATAGTTAAAAAGGAATTATGGTGAATAATATGAACGATTTAATAAATGAAATAAATAAATTAAGAAAAGAAAAAAATGCTGTAATACTTGCTCATAATTATCAAATACCAGAGATTCAGGATTTGGCAGATTTTGTGGGCGATTCACTTGGATTATCTCAGCAGGCAGCCAAGACAAATGCAGATATCATTGTATTCTGCGGCGTTCATTTTATGGCAGAAACAGCCTCAATTATTTCTCCTGATAAAAAAGTTTTAATTCCAGATTTACAAGCCGGATGCTCGCTTGCTTCTACAATCAATGCAGAACAACTTAGAAAATGGAAAGAAGAACATCCTGATTATATTGTTGTTTCTTATATAAATACGACTGCAGAAGTAAAAGCAGAAAGTGATTACTGTGTTACTTCTTCAAATGCTGTTAAAGTTGTTCAATCAATTCCAGAAGATAAAAAGATATTGTTCCTTCCAGATAAATTTTTAGGATTGTATGTAAGCACTGTAACAGGAAGAAAAATGGAAATATGGAATGGTGCATGTCATGTTCATGAAAAAATTGGAGATGTAAATTTTGACGATGCAAGAAAAGAACATCCTGATGCTGAATTTTTAATTCATCCAGAATGCGGATGTTCATCTTCGTGCATGTTGAAATCTCAACTCTACTTTGACTGCAAAAATGTTCATATCTATTCCACAGAAGGAATGATTAAACATGTTCTTAATTCCAATGCAAATGAATTTGTAATTGCAACAGAAGTAGGAATTCTTCACAGATTAAAAAAAGTAAGACCCGAAGCAAAATTTTATCCCTTAAGTGAAAATGCAGTGTGTGAATATATGAAGATGATTACACTGGAAAAATTATATAATTCTCTGCTTAATGAGTTATATGAAGTTAAAGTCCCGGAAGAAATTGCACATAAAGCAAGACTTCCGATTGAAAGAATGCTCTCAATTGTCTAAAAAAATTATTGTATATGATAATTCTTGTAGGTTCAAAAAATCCGGTTAAAATTGAATCAGTAAAAGAAGCATTTTCATTTTACTTTGATAATGTTGAAGTAATTGGATATGAAGTTGATTCAGGTGTTTCACCGCAGCCGATCAATGATGAAACATTTACAGGTGCAAAAAATCGCGCTCTTAATCTGTTGAAAATAAACAAGAATGAAAATCTAAATGGAGATTTTTTTGTTGGCATCGAAGGAGGAATAATAAATCATTTTAACAAATGGTTTGCATTTGGATGCATGTGTGTGATTGATAAAGATGAAAAAATTGCATTTGGAACTTCTCCTCATTTTGAACTGCCTGAAATGATAATTTCAAAATTATTAAATGGAATTGAACTTGGTGATGTAATGGATGATATAGTGAATCAAAAAAATACAAAACAAAAAAATGGTGCTATTGGCTTTTTCACTAATGGTGTAATGAACAGAAAAGAACTTTATGTTGAAGGATTAAAAGTTGCTGTGATTCCATTTTTGCATAAAGAAATGTTCTTTAGTAAAAAATAAAATTGAGGCTGAAATGACTTTACCAATTTATCAGGTTGATGCATTTACTGGAAAAATTTTTTCAGGCAATCCAGCAGCAGTTGTCCCACTTGAAAAATGGCTTGATGATAAAATACTTCAAAACATTGCAATGGAAAATAATTTGTCAGAGACAGCATTTTTTGTGAAAGAACAAGATAAATATCATATTCGATGGATGACACCTCAATCAGAAGTTCCTTTATGCGGGCATGCAACTCTTGCTTCGAGTTATGTGATTTTCAATTTCATTGAAAAAGATAAAAATAAAATTATCTTCAATTCCAAAAGCGGCAATTTAATTGTAGAAAGAAACAATGAATTGTTGACTCTGGATTTTCCTGCTAATAAACCTCATTTAACAAGTCCACCTTCTGAATTAAATGAGTGCTTTGATAAAATTCCACTTGAAGTTCTTGAAAATGGTTTCTTTCTTTTAGTTGTTTTTGATGATGAAGATTTTATAAAAAATTATTCTCCAAATTTTAATCTAATTCGTAAACTACATAAACATGCTGTGATTATAACAGCAAAAAGTAAAACAGTAGATTTTGTATCAAGAGTATTTGTGCCAAACGAAGGAGTTGATGAGGATCCTGTTACAGGTTCTGCACACACTGTTTTAACGCCATATTGGTCGGAAAAACTTAATAAGAAAAAATTAATTGCACACCAGGTTTCAAAAAGGGGCGGGGAGCTGTTTTGCGAGGATTTAGAAAATCGTGTAAAAATATCTGGCAGAGCTGTTTTGTATATGACAGGAAATATTTATTTATAAATCACATTCCGAAAGATTATTTTAACCCGAATCTATTTTATTAATAAAAATATAAGCATATTTGCACGAAAAAATTTTCGCACTGCGAAAAATTTGCACAAATAATTTATTTTTATTGTTGAATTTTAATTCAATATAAGATGAAAAAAATCGTATTGATAATTCTTGCAATTGTGGGTATAATTTCTTGTGATGCACCAAGATTAAATCCTCTTGATTCGCAAAATCCTAACAATAAATTAGGTTTAATAGATGGTTATGTTTTATCTTCCAATCGTTCTGCTTTAGAAGGGGTGAAGGTAATCTGGAAAAATCAGAATGTTTTTGTATCAACTAATTCACAGGGATATTTCAGAATAGAAAATATTCAAATGAAAAATGGAATGCTGATTTTTGAAAAAGAAGGACTTGCAAAAGATTCAATTTATGTTGAATGGAACAATCAAAAAGTAAAACATTTACAGGAATTCATTTTGAGTTATGTCCGTGGTCAGCTTGACGGCTACGTTTTTACAGTTCCAAGAAATGCAGTAGAAAAAGTTATGGTTTTGTGGAAGAATCAAAATGTTTTTGCAGAGACTAATTCCGATGGCTATTATAAATTAGAAAATATCTCAATGAACGATGGTTGGCTTTATTTTGAAAAAGATGGTTTATCGCAAGATTCTTTTTATGTTGAATGGAATAATCAAGAAAAAAA
Source organism: Melioribacteraceae bacterium (assembly GCA_037481715.1). Lineage (GTDB taxonomy): Bacteria > Bacteroidota > Ignavibacteria > Ignavibacteriales > Melioribacteraceae > Rosettibacter. The sequence goes on along the minus strand of JBBFLD010000005.1, from coordinate 188,445 downwards.
ACATATTCCGGATATAATTCTCTATCCAACAATTGGAACACTTGATGGATTTGTTTATGCTGTTCCACATTCAGCTTTATCAAATGTAAAAGTTTTCTGGAAGAACCAAAACTTACTTGTTGAAACAAATTCATCCGGCTATTATAAGCTTGAAAATATTTCAATGAAAGACGGATGGCTTTATTTTGAAAAGGAAGGATTCGCCAAAGATTCTGTTTATGTAAAATGGAATAATCAAAAATCAATTAGAGTAAGTGAAGTAATTCTTTATTACACGATTGGAATGCTCGACGGATTTGTTTATGATATTTCCAGAAATCCTTTGAAAGATGTTAAAGTATTGTGGAAGAATCAAAATATTTTTAGTGAAACTAATTCAAGTGGTTATTATAAACTTCAAAATGTTTCGTTAAAAGATGGCTGGCTTTATTTTGAAAAAGAAGGATTTAAGAAAGATTCGGTTTATGTAAGCTGGAGCGGTCAAAATTCTTTGAGAATTACCGATAGAACTTTGAGTTATACCTCAGCAACAATTTTTGGCTTTGTTAAAACAGTAGCATTACCGCGCAGAGTAATTCCAAATGTAAAAGTTTTCTGGAAAAATCAATCAATGATAACCCAAACAGATGCAGCAGGAAGATATCAATTCGACAATGTAATTCAAAACAACGGCTGGCTTTATTTTGAAAAAGATGGATACAGCAAAGATTCTGTTTTTGTTCAATTTAATAATCAACCAATTAAACAAATAGACGACAGATTTTTGAATGCTAATCCTCGTTTAACAGAGCTTTCAATTTATACAACTGTTCAGAATAGATATCCGGATATTCAAATTCAAAGACTCTATGTTCAAGCAGCAATTGCTGATGATGAAAATGATGTTGATTCAGTTTTTGTAAAAAACAGTTCATTGAATTTTTCTAAGAGATTGATTTTTAATCCAGAGACAAACAAATATGAAAATAATTTCAGAACAGTAGATTTAAAATTAAATTCCATCGAAGATGCAATAGGAACTGATTTTACTATTACAGCAAAAGATAAAGCAGGAAGAATTTTTACAGTCGGCTCATCAAGCATTAAAAGATTAATCACGCAGGAAATTATAATTGATTCGCCAGTCAACAGAGCTGTGGTTAGCAGCAGTCCAACATTTGTGTGGAAAAAATTTTCACCCGGATTCAATTTTAAATTTGCTGTTCAGGTTTACACAGATGAAACTGCTCCAATTTTAGTATGGGAGAAAAAGAATATTTCAAAAGATGCAGTAGAAACAACATGTGATGTTACACTGCCAGCAGGCGATTATTTCTGGGTTGTAATTTGCATAGATGATTTTGGAAATAGTTCTATTTCAAAACCAGGAACATTTGCGGTAAAATAATCAAAGAGATTTACGATGAAATTTATTCCAGAAAATATTAATTACATAAAAAATCTTTCAAAAGAAGAATTTGAAGCACTCTTTGAATTCAGTCAACTTCTTAATTCATCAAGTTATCAAGAATCTTTTATTGAAGATGTAATTGATATTGTAATAAAAATTATTAATGCAGAACGAGGATTATTTGTTAAATATGATGAGGCAACAGACAGCTTTTCAATTATTACAGCAAGAAAAATTTCAAATGAAAGCATAACAGACTTAAATCAATTTTCATCAGGAATTCTTCAAAAAGTAATTAAAGAAAAAAGACCGCTATTATATCACGATGTAATGGGCGATCCAAATTTATCTCAATTTCAGAGTGTGCAAATTCATAGAATAAAATCTGTAATCGGTGTTCCAATAATGCGCGATGGAAAAGTTTGGGGTGTTATAATTGCAGACAGCACATTAGACCGTCGCGAATTTACTGAAGAGAATTTAATTTTCTTAAACTTCTTTTCAAATCTTGTTTCTCTAACTTTGGACAGAATTATCAGACTTGAAGAATTAGAAAAAGAGAACAGAATTTTAACCAATAAACTTCAAGCTTCAGAAATTATTCCCGAGATGATTGGAAGCAGCACAGCAATTCAAAATCTGATTAAATTAATTCATAAAGTAGCTCAAACAGATGCAACAGTTTTAATAACTGGAGAAAGCGGAACAGGAAAAGAAGTTGCTGCCCGTGCGATTCATCAATTGAGTAAGAGAAAAGATAAACCATTTCTTGCACAATTTTGCGGATCAATTCCAGATAGCCTTCTTGAAAGCGAATTATTTGGTTACAAGAAAGGAGCATTTACTGGCGCAAGCACTGATAAGCAAGGTTTGATTGAAGCTGCAGACGGCGGAACATTTTTCCTTGATGAAATTGCTGATATTTCAAGTGCACTTCAAGCAAAATTATTAAGAGTTCTCGAAAACCGAGAGATTATTCGACTTGGTGATACTAAAGTAAAAAAAGTAGATGTGAGAATTATTGCTGCAACAAATAAAGATTTGCATTCACTTACTAAAGAAGGACAATTCAGGGAAGATTTGTATTATAGATTAAATGTATTCCCGATTAAAATGCCGCCATTGAGAGAAAGAAGAGAAGATATTCCGCTGCTTGCAAGTTATTTCGTAAAAAAGATTGCAAAGAAAAATATTCCAATTGATACTTCTGCAATTAAAAAAATGGAAAGTTATTATTGGCCCGGAAATGTTCGACAGCTTATTAATGTGATTCAAAGAGCTATTATTCTTTGTGATTCAGATAAAATTTATGCAGACCATATAATACTTGAAGACAGCCAGGATTTAATGAATTTCAAAGGAACACTTAGAGAATTTGAGTTGCTGCTTCTGAAAAAGCGACTCGAAGAATTCAACGGAAATAGAACACTTACTGCAAAATCGCTTGATGTTTCAGTCAGATGGATACAACTGAAATTAAAAGAAATGGGTGAACAACAAAACGATGCTTAGCTCAACTGAAATATTGTTCGAAAAGTTTGAAATTCTTGATGTGCTCAAAAAAGATGAACATGCTGCGGTTTATCTTGCAAATCATATTTATCTAAGTAAAAAGATTATTTTAAAAGTTCTTAATACAGAAAAAATATCTGACCAGACATTAGTCGAAAGATTCAAACGCGAAGCAAAATTACTTGCTAAACTTGACCATCCAAACATTATTAAAGTACTCGACTTCGGCACAAGCAAAGAATATTTCTACATTTCATTTGAATACATCGAAGGCGAAAGTTTAAGAAATCTATTGAAGCACAGAAATCTTTCTTATGACGAAAAAAAACTTTTGACAATTCAACTTTTCAAAGCTCTTCACTTTGCTCATTCAAATCAAATTATTCATCGAGATATAAAACCTGAAAATATTTTTATTGACCAAAACATGAACCTAAAGCTTGGAGATTTTGGTCTTGCTCTTTCTGCAGAAGATAATTATGTGACAAGTCCTTATTCTATTGTTGGAACACCAAGCTATATGTCGCCCGAACAAGTCGCAGGAGCAAAACTTACTTATCAAAGTGATTTGTTTTCTGCAGGTGTTGTGATTTATGAAATGTTTACTGGAAAAAATCCTTTTCTGAAAGAAAATGTTACTCTCACCTTAAATGAAATAATGTCTTTCAACGAAGACAATATTTTTGAAAGCTTGAATGATACTCCTGAAGAAATTAGACAAATTATTATTCGACTCTTAAAGAAAAAACCAGCACAGCGTTATAATTCTGCTCTCGAAGTTCTAAATGAATTAAATGTTCAGCCCGAACAATTAACAATTTCTATAAGCAAAGAAGTTAAAGCGGATAATAAAAAAGTAAGGATTATAATTTCTGGACTTGCATTAATAATTGTCATAATAGCAATAACATTTTTCTTAAATCAAATACAGATAAAAAAAGCTTTGCCATCAGAACAAAAAATCAATCAACAAAAAGTTGAACCACAGAAAGAAAAAATTGTCAGCAAAGAAGAACAACCAGTTAGCAATAAAATTGATACAAGTTTGATTGCAGCTCAACCAGCCGAAGATAAAAGAAATACTGCAGAGAATATTGCAATTAGATACGGAGGATTATTCGTAGAATGTTTTCCATGGGCAGATGTTTATGTTGATGGAGAAAAACTTGAGACTACTCCAATGAACAAACCATTGACATTAACAGAAGGCGAGCACACAATTAAATTAGTTCATCCCGATTATCCAATTTATTCTGAAATTGTAAGAATTAATCATTCACAGGTTACAAACTTAAAAATTTCGCTTGAATCTCTAATGGGGTACATTGATTGCAAAGTTAATCCATGGGGAAATATCTATGTCAATGGAGATTTCAAAGGTCAAACTCCAATGAAAGAACCTATAAGAGTTTTTCCGGGTTTTGTAAGATTATCAGTCAAAAATCCAAATTACAGAGATATTGATACGAGTTTTTATATTAAACAAGGAGATACCATTCAGCTCAAGTTTGTATTAAAAGAAAAATAAGTGGTATAGAACTTGTTCTATACTCAAGAAAGAGGTGAGTATGAGGAGAAAAATTATTACGATATTAATGTTATTTGCACTGCCAATTTTTGCACAGAGTTATGAATGGCAGGTTGTAACTGGCTGGGATATGAAATATCCAGTTTCAGGTGGTCAGGTAGTCTACGATACAGTCAGCAATAAATTTTATGTGCTTGGAGGAGAAAATTCTTCCAAAGAAGTTGTTGATTGGATTCAAGAATACAATATACTTTCTGGTGAATGGAAAATTGTTGGTAAAATGAATCAGCCAAGATATTTATTTGTAGCAAACATCTGGCAGTCACAAATTCTTTATTTTGGCGGAGTAAGTGAATTTTCTCAAGAAAAAAATGTAATGGAATCATGGAACTTTAAATCAATTCCATCCGAGCCCGTTGTTTTTGATACTCAAGATAATTTTGCAAGAGCATTTTCTACCGGATATATTAAAAACAATTTGTTGTATGTTATAGGCGGCGAACCAATTCCAAGCGGTGTAAGCGAGCTACCATATATTATTGGATATGATTTAATTAACAAAAAAATAAATTTTACTTACGGAACTACAAGTCAAAATCAGCCAAAGCAACAGATGAGTATTCTTCTTGATAACAATATCTATATCTTTGGAGGAATATTAAATGGGGCTCTCTCCTCAATAAATAAATTTGACATAAGTAAAAATAAAATTGAAGAATTGCCGCAAAAACTTTTAACTCCACGAGCAGGAGGAGTTGCAATTTATAATCCCGTATTGAAGAGAGGTTTTATTATCGGTGGTTTTAATGAAATAGATAAAGCACTAAAATCTGTAGAAGCAATTGACATATCTGCGGATGGTAAAGTTCTGGTTTATCCTTTTGCTTCTCTTAAATATGCAAGAAGAAATCCAATGGCAATTAATTATGGAAATACAATTGTTGTTTTTGGCGGAAGAGATGAAAATGGAAATATTGTTCCATACCTTGAAAAGCTGGTTTTAGTAACAACTGATGTTAAAAATGATGAGTTGATGCCAACAAGTGATGAATTATATCAAAACTATCCCAATCCATTTAATCCAAATACAACAATTTCGTTTGAATTATCAAGAAATACATCAGTTTCGCTTGATGTTTATTCTTTGCTTGGACAGCATGTAATAACATTAAAACACGGCAATCTTCCTGCCGGAAAATATTCTGTTGATTGGAGTGGGAAAGATAAATTTGGAAGAGATGTTCCTGCAGGAATTTATTTTGTATGCCTGAAAACAGATAATCTTATTCAAACCAGAAAAATGGTTCTTCTCAAATGATTAAAAAAATCTTTTTCTTTTTATTGCTTCTATCATTAAATCTTTTTGCTCAAGAAATTTCTTTTGAAAAAGTCAAAAGAGAATATGATTCATTTGAATATGAAAATGTTATTAAATATTCAAATGTGCTTTTGAAAGAAATATCTTTGCCTGATTCTCTTTTGATAGATGTTTATTTAATGAGAGCAGTTTCATTTTATTCACTTGGTTATGAAGATTCAACAAAGGAAAATTTCAAAGACATTCTGAAAATAAAAAATGATTACAATGCAGACCCTTCTAAAATTTCTCCCAAACTAATTGCTCTTTTCAATCAAGTGAAAGTGGATTTTGTAAATAAATTAAAATCTGAAACCACCCCAATTGACAGCACACAATTAATTCCCAAACAAAAATATTTTGATTATTCACTTGTAAGAAATTCTTTAATTAGAAATGTTTTTTTGCCTGGCACGGGACAATTTTATTGTGGACTTAAAACAAAAGGTTCAATACTTGGAGTTCTTTCTTTGGTTAATCTTACAGGAGCTGTTTACTATATTTATGATACAAATAGAAAAGAAAATGATTATTTAAATGAAGTGGATAATTTATTAATTCAGCAGAAATATGATTTATACAATAAGTCATACAAAACAAGAAACATTTTAATTTTCTCTTACATTGCTTTGTGGATTTACAGCCAACTTGATTTATTATTCTTTAATGATAGTGAAATTTTCATGAAAGAAATTGTTAATCCAGAATCTAATTCATTGATAAATAGGAATGGAGTTCAATTTAGTATAAGAATTCCATTTTGATTTATTACAATGCTCGCCGAATAATTTTCCAATGATACGAAAAATATTCGCACACAAAGAGATTGAAATCTTGTAATTTATTTGAAAAATTAAATTTAATTAGTGGCATTTAAGTTGCACATATTGTAAACACACACACAAACAAGCTCCGTCCTTAAGAGGCGAAGGTAATTTCAAGTTTCAAAACCCTTCGCCTTTTTTATTTTAGATGGTTCTTTCCAATTTCATTTCTAATTATTTTTTTGAATATCATCCCAATGCTTAGTTAAAAGAAATTTTTATAACTAATTGAATATTTATATATTAAGAAAGAAAAAAAATTTTTTCGTTTATGGAATTTAAAACTGAGAAATATCAAGATGTTGCTGTAGTTCATGTTTACTTAACAAGGGCTACTTTGACTAAAGCTGTAAAATTCAAAGAATTTGTTACAGAAATTATAAATGAAGGAACCACAAAAATTATTATTGACCTCACTTTGTGCGAATACATTGATTCAACCTTTCTTGGAGCTTTAGTTTCACAGTTGAAAAAAGTAAATTCATTGGGAGGAGATTTAAGACTGGTTTATAATAAAGATGTGCCTTCGCTTGTTTTTATGGTAACAAGAATGGATAAAGTATTTAAAGTATTCTCTACACTTGATGAAGCATTAAAAAGCTTTGGCATAGAAAATTCTAAACCTAAGCTTGAGTGGAAATGATTTTGTAAACCTTATCATTTTCTCTTACAAGTTCTTTACATGGAAAAGTAATATCAAAACCTTTTTCTGCTTTTATGATTTTATTTTCTTCACGCATCATTTCTTCAATTTTTAATTCAACTACGCCTGTAGTATTACCAATAATGTAAATTGAATCACCAATATTTAAATCATTGGCTTCTATTTTTATATAAGCAATTTTATTTTTTTTGTAATAATTCAAAACTTTACCAACATAAACCTTTCTTGTTGTTGCAATACTTCCATATGCATTCGCATAACTTTCGGTCCCGGGAGTTCCAAAATAAAAGCCTTTTGAGAATCCACGATTGTAAACTTTTGATAATTCTTCTGTAAACTTTGTTTTTATCTCATCTGTTAATTTGTTTTCAAAATAGAGGTCTATTGCATTTCTGTAGACAGATACAACTTTGTAAATATATTCTGGACTTCTTTTTCTCCCTTCAATTTTGAATGCATCTATTTTTGCTTCAATTAATTTATCTATGAAATCAACTGTGCATAAATCTTTTGGAGATAGAACATAACCATCGCCAATTCTTAAACTGAATTTTTCATCTTTATCATAAATTTCATATTCTCTTCTGCATGGTTGAAGACATTCTCCTCTGTTTGCACTTTTGTTAAATACTTCGTGGCTCATAAAGCATCTGCCGCTTACTGCAATGCACATTGCTCCATGAATAAAAGTTTCTATCTCGATATCAACTTTATTTTTAATTTCTGTAATTTTATCGAGAGTGCATTCTCTTGCAAGAACTATTCTTTTTGCACCAAGATTTTTATAAAACTTAGCTGCTTCTGAATTTGAAATTGAAGCCTGTGTGCTTACACAAAAAGGCATTTCATATTCCTTACATTTTTGAAGAACAGATAAATCCCATCCAATTATCATATCAATTCCATTTTCTTTAGCTGCAAGAATTATTCTGTCTAATTCGTCGAGTTCATTTTCAAAAATTATTGTATTTAATGTAAGGTGAGATTTAATTTTATTTTTTTTGCATATGCTGGAGATTTCTTTTAAATCCTTCAGTTCAAAATTTTTTGCCATTGCCCGCATGTTCAGAGTTTCAATACCAAAATAAATTGCATCTGCGCCTGCTTTAATTGCTGCATTAAGCATACTCCAATCGCCGGCAGGAGCTAAAAGTTCGGGTTTATTTTTATATTTTGTTTCCATGGATATTCAAAAATAATTTAAAGACATTGTAAATCTATTTATTTGACAAATAATCTGCTTGTGAAAGAATCATGCATAAAAATTTTTACATTGCATTAATTGGGATAGGCATTGGAGGAATTGGTTTTGGATTGGTTACTCCTGTTACAGTAATGCTGCTTGAACAAAACAAAGCACCAGCATTTATAACTGGAAGTGTTACAATGGTAAATTATTTGAGTGTTGTATTATTTTCCCCAATTGCAGGAATATTGATTTATAAGTTCGATGTCAAAAAAATTTTAGGACTGGGTTTATTGATTTGGTCAATAGGTGCTCTGCTTCATGTTTTCTGGTATATCTATCCATTGTTATATGCTGTTAAGTTATTGATGGGAATTGGTGGAACTATGATTTTTGTTTCTACAGAATTTATAGTTAATTATTACAGCGACAACATCAACAGAGGAAAAAACATTAATCTTTATGCAGTAATTTTATCTATTGGAATAGCATCAGGAACAATTTTGATATGGACAATTAAAATTGCTTCGTGGCTCCCTTTTCTTATTGGTTCAATCGTGATGTTTATTGTATTCATCTTTCAGATAATAATGTTTGAAGAAATAAAAAATGTTCATTCAGGAATAGATGTTATAAAAATGCCTTTTTCAAAAATGCCTTTGTTGAGTATAATATCTGCAGCACTATATGGCTTTTTTGAATCATCAATTATTGTTGTCATCCCGATGTTTGGTCTAAGAAATTTGTTTGATGTAAATCATGTCTCTTATTTTATTGCATCTTTTGTTACTGGTGGAATATTGTTGCTTTATCTGATTGGTTTTATAAGTGATAAATTTAACAGACATAAATTGCTGTTGTTCATCTCACTTTTATTATCTGTTTTTATGATCCTTCCATCAATCTATACAAATTTTGTTTTTTTAATCAGCATTTTCTTTTTAATTGGTGGAATAGTTCCAGCTATTTATACTGTAGGCTTAAGTTATACAATTGAAAAGGTGGAAAAGAAATTTATGGCTCAAGCTAATGGCTATTTTATAATGATGTATGGAATAGGAACTATTGCAGGACCAATTTTAGGTGCAATGCTGATTGATTTGGATAAGAAATTTGGCTACTGGCTTTTTGCTTCAATTATATGTCTTTTGTTTTTTATCTTTTTCCGGAAAGGGAGAAATAAATCTTAGTATGTTTACTTAAATGAATTTATTATTTTAGAATAAAACTTATAGATAGTTTTATAAATGGAAAGCAGCTTGATAAACATAATTGAAAATATTGATGAGATTGATGTGCCTGTTTTGATTAATTTTCCTAAAGAGAAAAAGATTGTATCAAACAATAAATTAAAAAATCTTTTTGGCAACCCCGAAAGTTTCTATGCAGATTTTTGGGATAAAGAAAAATTTTATGATATAAATAATAATTTACTGCCACATCAAGAATTACCTTTCATAAAAGCAGCAAACGAAGGGAAAAGTATTCCATTTTTTAGATTGAAGTATATCGACAAAAATTCATCAGAAAGGTTTTTTGTTATTAATTCATTGTTTATTCCAGAAAAGAATGATGAATCTTATGTAATCTCGTTATTCACAGATGCAACAAAAGAAATTGGCATAGAACAATTATTAAAAGAATCAATTGGAAGCATTCAGGCAGTTCTTTATTCTACAAGTGCAGATGGAAGTGAATATTATTTTATTACAGATGCAGTAAGACAATTATTTGGTTTTACTCCAGAAGAAATCTATAAAAACAAATTTTTGATTCTTCGAACAATTGCAAAAGAACATTTTGAAACATTTAAAAATTTTATTGAAAAATTAAGGTCAGGCGAGGCTTCTATTGTTGAATACAAAATGAAAGATAGATTTGGAAAAGAACATTGGGTCAAACATTCTGGAGTTCCAATTTTAAGAAGCGGAAAAGTTATAAGAATTGTGGGAATAATTCTCGATATCACAGAAGAAAAGATAACAAGACTCAAACTTGAAAACTCAGAAGAAAAATTTCGAATGCTGATAGATACAGCTGATGATTTGATTTTTATGTTAAATGGTTTTGGCTACTTCAACATGGTAAATAAAAATGGTGCAAATGCACTTGGTTATAAACCAGAAGAGATGATTGGAAAACACTTTCTGGATTTTATCGATAAAGAAGACGAACCAAAAATTGCAGAAGCATTTTCAAAAATTCTTACAACACAAGAAAAAATAATTTTTGAAGCATCATTTATTGACAGATTTGATAAAAGTGTTACATTTGAAATTCACTCGAAGCCAATGATTGTGGATGGAGAAGTTTCCGGCATGATTGGAATAGGAAGAAATATTACAAATAGAAAACACGATGAACAAAAAATACGCGAGCTGAATGCAAAATTAATTGAAGCCAATAGAATTATATCAATTGAAAGAGAAAGAGCTCGTCAAAAAATCAGCTTGCTCGAAGAATTAAGCAAACTTAAAAGTGAATTCATATCTAACATTTCACATGAATTGAGAACACCTCTTGCTTCTGTAGTTGGCTTTGCAGAAACTATTGCTACCGATGATGATTTGCCTCGCGAAACTGTCAAAGAATTTAGTGAAATAATTTTGAGTGAAGGAAGAAGATTGGCTAAAATTATAAACGATGTTCTTGATTTTTCTAAACTTGAATCTGGTGAAGAAGAATTAAAGAAAGAAGAATTTTTATTAATTAAAATCGTTGATGAAGCAGCCTCTGAATTTTCTGAAGAGATTAAAAAGAAAGAAATTGTTTTATCAAAAGAATATCCAGAGCAGGAAGTAAAAATTTTTGCAGACAAAAGAAGAATTAAACAGGCATTGAGCAATCTTATCTCAAATGCAATTAAGTATACACCAAACGGCGGAAGAATTTCTTTAATGGTTAGTGATTATGAAAAAGAAATTGAAATTACTGTAAGCGATACTGGCATTGGAATTCCAGAAAAAGAAATTCCCAAATTGTTTCAAAAGTTCAGCAAAATTTATAGACCAAATGCACCTGTCTCAGGTGCAGGAATGGGTCTGGCAGTCGTAAAACAAATTGTTGATTTGCATAAAGGAATAATCAGAGTAAAGAGTGAAGAAAACAAAGGAACAACTTTTATTATAAGATTACCCAAATAAATTAAGAGGGTGAATTGGAAAAATTAATTTTTATTGTAGACGACGAAGAATCAATATTAAAAATGCTGACACATTGGTGTAAAAACCAATGGGGTTACAAAGTTAAAACATTCTTCTCTGGAACGGAAGTCCTGAATGCTCTATCAGAAGAACCGGATTTAATTTTACTCGACATCATGCTGCCAGATATTAACGGCAATGAATTGTTGGTAAAAATTAAGCAGCAAAATCCGCAACTGCCTGTTATAATGCTTTCTGCTCAGGGAAGTATTGAAGTTGCTCTTGAATCAATTAGACTTGGGGCTTTCGATTATTTTCCAAAACCAATTGATAAAAACAAACTTGAATCTGCAATCAGAAATGCAATTAAAAATTATGACCTCGAACGAGAATTAAAAAAATTAAAAGAAAATATTCAAAAAGAATACAGCTTTGATAACATTGTTTCTGCAGATAAAAAAATGCAAGAAGCCTTTAGAATGGTTTCAAAAGTTCTTGATAATGATATAACAGTTTTGATTCAAGGAGAAAGTGGAACAGGGAAAGAATTAATTGCAAGAGCAATACATTATAATGGGAAAAGAAAAAATGCTCCTTTTGTTGTTGTCAATTGTGCATCAATACCAAGAGAACTTTTAGAGAGTGAATTGTTTGGACATGAAAAGGGTTCATTTACGGGGGCACATCAAAGAAAAATTGGAAAATTTGAACTTGCTAATGGCGGAACAATATTTCTTGATGAAATTGGCGAAATGGAAATGTCTCTTCAAGCAAAAATTCTTCGAGTTATTCAAGAAAAAGAATTTGAAAGAGTTGGCGGCAATGAAGTAATTAAAACTGATGTAAGAATTATTTCGGCAACAAACAGAGATTTAAAGGAATGTGTTGATAAAAAACTATTCAGAGAAGATTTGTATTATCGATTAAGTTCTTTCCCAATATATATTCCTCCTCTAAGAGAAAGAAAAGCTGATATTGTTGTTTTAATAGACCACTTCATCAAACAATTAAACAAAAAGCATGGCAAAAACATCAAAGGTGTTACAAAAAATGCATTGAAACTAATGTATGACTACAACTGGCCTGGAAATGTTCGTGAACTTGAAAACACACTCGAAAGATGCATGATTCTTACAGATGGAGATTATATTGATGTTGATGTTCTGCCCCCTTCAATTACAGCTCAAACAATTTCAGTCGATTCTAAAACATCTCTCTTTTCAGATGATTCTCCAATAATTCCAATTGAAAAATTAGAAGAAATGGCTATTCGTCATGCAATTAAAGTGACAGGCAGAAATATGGTTGAAGCAGCAAGAAAATTAAAAATTGGAAGAGCAACTTTATATCGTTTAATAAAAAAATATAATATCGAAATTAAGTAGGAGCCATTATGGAAATAGTAGAAGAAATTATTGATGATATTGTCATAGAAATAATTAATGCTGAAAGAGCAACATTGAAAGAATCAAGCAATCTGAAAAACATGATATATGAAAAAATTGATAAGGGCTATAAAAATGTAATTATTGATTTGAGTAAAGTTGATTTTATTGATTCGACATTTCTTGGAGTGATTGTAAATGCACTTAAAAAAGTTGCAGCACTTGGCGGCGATTTAAAACTTGTTGGATTTAAACCTGCAGTGCGTTCAATGTTTGAATTGACAAGATTATTCAGAGTTTTTGATACATATTCAGAACTGCAGGATGCAATTCGAAGTTTTCAGAAAAATTAAAATTGGAGATTAACTTGGCAGCTGCAGAAAACAATAAAATTTCCGGTAAAATTCTTCTTGTTGAAGATGAATTTAATATTGCAAAACTTTTTATGCATAATTTGAGCAAAGCAGGATTTGATTGTGAACATGCATCTAATGGCAAAGAAGGATTAAAACTTGCTCATGAAATTAAACCTGATTTGATTATTAGCGACATAATGATGCCCGAGATGGATGGATTCCAATTTCGACAAGAATTACTTAAAGACCCTGAATTAAAATCCATTCCATTTGTGTTCCTTACAGCAAAAGGTTCCGAAGAAGATATTCTTAAAGGATTTGATTTAGAAATCGAAGATTACATCATTAAAACATCAAGCCCAAAAGTTGTAATTGCAAAAGTATCGGCTATTCTAAAAAGTCTCGAAAAAGAAAGAGTAAAAGTAGTTGACGAAGTTCAAAAGGCTGCAGATTCAATGGTTGCTACTGTGGTTCCAGAGATGCCTCCAAAATTTCATGGACTTGAAATTAATCAATTATATATACCGTATAAAAATGTGCCTGGCGGAGATTTTATAGATTACTTTAGCATTGATGATAATAACTTTGTTGTAATACTTGGTGATGTAATGGGGAAAAGATGGGGCGCATGGTATTTTGCAGTTGCTTATGCCGGATATGTCCGCAGCGCAGCAAGATTTGTTCTTGAATCATCCAAAGAATTTAAACCAAGCGAAATACTTCAAAGAATTAATGAAGCAGTTTACAAAGATGAAAGAATTTCGGAAGTATTTATAACTCTTTCTATAATCATAATTGATGTTAAAAATAAAACAGCAAAATATTCTGGAGCCGGCGATTTACCAATAATTCATAAATCATTAAATCAAGCAAAGTATATTCAATCTACTGGATTATTGCTTGGCTTTAGTCAATCAGGTCAGTATGAAGACCATGAAATTAAACTTCAAGAAGGAGATGAAATTATTTTAATTACAGATGGCATAACAGAATCAAGAAATAAAAATGGTGAACAATATGGTCAGGAAAGACTTATTAATTTTTTAAGCTCGTTATCTTCAAACGAAAAAACAGTTGATGCATTAAAAAATGAAATCATAAACTTTACAAATGGCGAATTAGAAGATGATGTAAGTGTTATTTCAATAAAGCTGATTCAGTAATTTATTCGTTATTGACTTCTTCTGTTTCCTTTAATGTGAATCTTAGAATTATATAACCAATTACTCCAGCAGTTAATGATGAAATCAATATTGCAATTTTAGAACTGTCAATTATTTGCAGATTATCATAAGCAAGCAATGTTATAAAAATTGACATCGTAAAACCAATACCAGCAATAAATCCAACCCCAATTATATTTTTCCATTTTAATTCCGAAGGCAGATTACATAATTTCAGTTTTACTCCAGCATAAGATAAAATTGTTATTCCTAATGGCTTGCCAAAAACTAATCCCAGAAAAATTCCAATACTGTAGTTTTTAATTAAATTATTATAAAGCTCAGTTTCGATAGCAATGCAAGTATTAGCAAGTGCAAAGATAGGAAGTATTATAAATGCAACTGGTTTATGCAGAAAATGCTGAAGTTTATATGAAGGTGAATTTTCTCCTCCGTCTGTAAATGGAATGGCAAATGCAAGTAATACTCCAGTTATAGTTGCATGCACACCAGAATGAAGCATAAAATACCACATAAAAATTCCGCCAATCAAATATGGAATTAAGCTGTGAATTTTTAGTCTATTTAGTATAATCAAAATGGCAAAAATTACAAGAGCAAAAGATAAATTTACAAATGAAAGACTGGTTGTATAAAAAATTGCAATAACTAAAATTGCTCCAAGGTCATCAATAACGGCAAGAGCAGTTAAAAATATTTTGAGTGATGCAGGCACTCTTTTTCCCAACAATGAAAGAATACCAATTGCAAAAGCAATGTCTGTTGCCATTGGAATTCCAGCACCAGCTTGAGCTTCAGTTCCAAAGTTTAAGGATGAATAGATTAATGCAGGAAAAATCATTCCTCCAACAGCAGCAAAAATTGGTAGAGAAGCATTTTTTATATCTGATAATTCTCCTTGATAAATTTCTCTTTCCAGTTCCAGACCAATTAGTAAAAAGAAGATTGCCATTAAACCATCATTAATCCAGTGAGCAAGTGAGTGTCCGCCAATATCATAATGCCAGAAATTTATGTAATTGCTTTGCCATGCAGAATTTGCAAGTGCAAGTGAAATTATTGTCATAATAACAAGAATAATTCCACCTGCTTTTTCACTTTCAAAAAACTCTGAAAACAATTTGGTTAATTTCATAATTCTTATTCTTTATTAAATGAATGGAATTATAATTCAAGATATGGAAATGAAACCTCTATCAAAAAATATTTCTTCTTTTACTGAGTAAATGAAATAAATCTCAAATGATATTATTTATTCTCTTTTCTTTTATTGTCAGTTTGATTTTTGTTTGATTCTGTATTCATTCTTTTTTCTGCTGGAATTGCAAAGACAAATCTTCCTTTTAACACACAACCCGGTCTGCCAGGAATGCAGTCTTTTTTTAATCTTATGCAAAAACTTTTTTCGCTGTCTATGAACTGACATGAAAATGAGCTCATAAAATTCTCAATTAGTTTTTTTTATGTCGTTAATAATTTCTTCGATATTGATTTTACTTCCAGCATAATTTTTTCTCACTCTTCCAAGTTCATCGAACAGCTGAATTCTATCTGTATGAACATAATAATAAATTTTTCTACCATCTTTAAAAATTGTTGAATCACTTGGTATTACAAAAACACCAGCTTTTTTGATTAATGAATCAATCACTTTTTTTTCGCCGGTAAGAAATTGCCAGTTGGTTAAATCAAGATTTCTTACTTCTGCAAAATTTCTTAATACTTCTGGGGTATCCTGCAACGGGTCAAAACTTATTGAAACAAGTTCTACATTATCAATCTTCTCTTTTTTTAATCTCTCTTGAATTAAACGCATATTGTTTGTTGTAAGTGGACAGATATCAGGACAATTTGTAAATATGTAACCTACTATAAGAATTCTGCCTTTGAACTGAGAAGGGAATTCAACTTTTTCTTCAGATTGATTAATTAGATGAAAATTCTCTTTGCTGAAATCCTCAATTACCGGTAAATTATTTTTGCATGATGTTATTGTTGCAATAAAAATGAAATAAAGACCTATTCTTTTGATCAATCTCATTTTAGAATTTTTAGTAAGCATTTTAGTTAACATTGTAATTTTATATTTTATGTATCGAAAGTTCATCTTCATAACAAATTTAATAACATTTTGGTTTTAAAAATGAAACAAAAAATTTTATTTCTAATTTTTCTGTTCTTTTCCATAAGCCTGTATTCTCAACAGTATGTAAGAATAATGACTTATAATATTCATGATTACACTGCTTTCAATCCCACACCATCAAATCCAAATCAATTTGATTGGGATAATCCTGCTTTGAAGTATGTTATTAATTATGTTTCGCCGGATATTCTTGTTTGTCAGGAAGTAAGAGATAAAGCTTCGGTTAATCAATTACTAAATTATGTTGTTGAAAATAAATATGCTGTGGCTGAATTTGTTGAATCAACTAACATGAACAGTGTATTGTTTTATCGTGATGATAAATTTATTTCTCTTGGAAACATTGTTCATCCAGCAGAAACACGGCCAATCAATGAATTTCCTTTGATTAATAAATTTACAAACGATACACTAATTATTTTTTCAGTTCATTTAAAAGCAAATTCACTTACGGGCGATAATTCAGATAACATACGGCGCCGTGCGATTGCAGTAGATTCATTAAGAAAAAGAACAGCACAACTACCAGCAAATAAAAATTTTATTGTGCTTGGCGACTTTAACACTTTGTTTGGTTCTGAACCTGCGGTTCAAAAATTAATTGATAAAACAACAAAAGGTTATGTTATTGACCCACTTGATGCTATTGGTGAATGGGGCGATAATCCTGCTTACGCTTTTACACATACAATGTATGCTCAAAATTTGACAGTTCGATTTGATATGATATTGATTTCTCAAGCAGTAAAAGATCCCGGAGGAATTGAATATGTTAATGGTTCATATACAATTGTAGGAAACGATGGCAATCATTTTAACAAATCAATTAATTACGGAAATAATGCTTTTGGAAGAGAGCTCGCGGATTCTTTAATTTCTGCTTCAGACCATTTGCCGGTTTATGCAATTTTTAAGTTTACTGGACCAACTGATGTGAAAGAAGATAGAAATCAGCAAACATTTCATCTTCAACAAAATTATCCGAATCCTTTCAATAATGAGACTATAATTAATTACTCAATTCCTGCTCCTTCATTTGTAACATTAAAAGTATTTGATTTGCTCGGAAGAGAAACAGCAACATTAGTTGAAGATTTCAAATCGGCAGGCAGTTATCAAATTAAATTTTCTGCAGATAAATATTTGCTTTCAAATGGAATTTATTTTTATAAATTAACCACACAGAATTTTTCAGAAACAAAAGTAATGGTTTATCTTAAGTAAGATTTATTTTACAAATAAAATAAACCAATCATGGCTGAAGAAGAAATAATTTCATTGTTAATGCAGAAATTAAAAAAGGATTTGTCTATTCCTGATGAATCTCTGCCTGCAAAAGCAGACCAGAAATTCATTAGAGAATATCTGATTGAAAAGATAAAAGAATTAATGTCAAGGAATTTTGATAGGTTTATTATTAATCTTTATAGAATTGATGTTGATGAAAGGAAAGTTCATGAAATATTACACTCGAAAGATAAAACTGCAATTCCCGAAAAACTTGCAGATTTAATTATCGAGAGACAGCTGCTTAGAATAAAAACTCAAATGATGTATAAAAAAGGGGAACTATAATTTTTTTTACACTTGTTGTCTCACTATTTTTCGGTAAAATAATTACAGCAATTTGATATGATAAAAGAAATTTTCAACAAGTATCCAATCATTGATTATTTTGCGATTGTTATTGGTTCTGCAATAATGTCAATTGGAATTGGTGTATTTCTTGTGGATGCACGTGTAGTGCCAGGCGGAGTTAGTGGTCTTGCTATGGCAATTTATTATTTGTCTGGCAACAAAATTTCTGTTGGTGTTCTTGTCTGGCTGCTCAATGTTCCTTTATTCATCTGGGGATTAAAAGAATTAGGAAAAAAATTTGGAATGAGAACTTTTGTTGGATTTTCTCTTAATTCATTTTTTATAGATTTGTTCAGAGGCGACATTCCCGGATTACATACAATTCAACTTCATAAATCTCAAGCTGTATTAGACCTATACAAAAATGATTTTCTTTTTATGATAATTATTGGCTCAGTTCTTCTTGGAGTTGGACTTGGGATCATTTTTAAATTCAAAGGCACAACAGCAGGCTCTGATATTATAGCATCAATTCTTCACAAAAGATTTGGAATAAAACCAGGTCAAGCAATTATGATTATTGATTTTTTTGTTATTGCACTTGCTGGTTTTATTATTGATGTTAAACATCTTTCACCAGAGCGCCCTGCTCTCACTTTAACATTTTATGCAGTGTTTTTATTATTTGTATCATCAAGATTAATCGATATGATAATTGATGGATTTGATTACGCAAGAGCAGCATATATTATTTCTGATAAGTATGATGAAATTACAGAATCAATTCTGAATGAAATGGGGCGCGGCTGCACTGCAGTTAAAACACGAGGCGCTTACCGAAATGTAGAAAGAGAAATGCTGCTTACTGTGGTTCCATTAAGGGAAGTTTCTAAACTTGTTGATGTGGTAAAATCAATTGACCCGTCTGCTTTTGTTATTATTTACAATGTTCACGAAGTACTTGGTGAAGGTTTTAGAAGAAGAATATAAATATGAACCAATCAGATAAATTTTTAACAGCTGATGATATTAGAAATATTGCATACTCATTTCAACAAAGCAGAATTCTTCTGACAGCTGTTGAATTAAAAATTTTTACTGTTATTGATAAACATATGTTTACATCAAAAGAAGTTGCTGATAAATTAGGGGCAGATGAAAGAGCAACAGACAGATTGATGAATGCTTTGTGCGCAATGGGTTTGTTGAAAAAAATTCACGGCAAATTTTACAATTCAGAAAGTGCATCTCAATTTCTTGTTGAAGGCAAACCTGAATTTATGGGTGGTTTGTTTCATACTAATGAATTGTGGAATACTTGGAGTACTCTAACAGAAGCAGTAAAAAAAGGAACTTCAGTTTATAAAAGAACACATGAAAATTCTGACTGGACAAACTCATTCATTGCTGCAATGCATTATCGTGCTTTGAAAGAAGCTAAAATTGTTTCATACATGATTGAACTCAAAAATGTTAAAAGAATGCTCGATGTCGGCGGCGGCTCTGGTGCATTCACAATGAAATTTATTGAAGCTAATCCTGATATGAATGCTGTTATTTTTGATTTGCCTGAAGTTATTCCATTAACGAAAAAATATGTTGATGATTTTTTATATAAGAACAATATCACATTTTTGGAAGGTGATTATCTTACAGATAATCTTGGCAGTAATTACGACTTAATTTTCCTTTCTGCAATTGTTCACAGCAACAGCTTTGACGAAAATAAATTACTGATTAAAAAATGTATTGATTCATTGAATAAAAATGGACAAGTCATTATTAAAGATTGGATAATGGATGAAGACAGAACTAAACCTGCAGGCGGAGCTCTATTTGCGCTTAATATGCTTGTTGGAACAAAAAATGGAGATACATACACAGAATCTGAAATGAGAGACTGGCTAAATAGTGCAAGCATATCAAAAATTGAAAGAAAAGATACAAGTTTTGGTTTTTCTCTTTTAATTGGTTATAAAGATTAAAAAGCAAGATGAAAAAGTTTTTATTAATAATCATAATTCTAATTACAGCGTGCAGCTCAAAGAAAAATGTTGATGAAGTTTTACGGGGTACTTTTATAATTAAAACCCTGCCTCAAGATGATTCGCTCGAGACAGAACTTAATAAAAAATATTTTAAAGAGATTTTAATTCTTCTCCATAACAAATTTGATAAAGAAGAAATTAAAAAACATCTCGGCTTAAACGATACCGAGTATGATGAGAAAATAAATTTTCTTTTTGCAAATAGTTTGATTAAAAAGAAAGAAGATGGAACATTTGTTCCATCATGCATGATTCTGGATTTAGAAAATCAAAAACAAATAAAAAAAATTTCAAAACCAATTGGAAAAATTGCAGCCGATATTGTGATTGACAGATTGCCATTAATTAAAAATTATTATTCAGAACATTTTCTGAATTCGAAAGAAAAATCTTCATTTCAAAAAATTTCTTTTGAAGAAGCATCTTTATTTGTATTGAGCAATGTAATTTTGAACAAATGGCAGCTGAATAATATTCAAGAAAAATTTATAAAATCAGTTCCAACAATAAGAGGAAATAAAAATTATTATGCTGCACTTTTTCAGTTGAAGGATAATGATGATTCGGTAATTTATTTTGAAAACCCGATTAAAGATTTTAATGATTCAGTTAAAGTTTACTCAAAAAATTTTTATTCTGAAAAACCGCTTCAAATAGCATCAAAAAATTTTACTTTTCATGAAAATATTAAATTGGATATCAACAAAGATGACGAAAATCATCTTAAAGAAGTGGCATCTATTATAACAAAGGATTTAATTGAAAATCTCGATAAACAAAAACCAAAGCTTGTTAAATATTATTTGAATTCAACTTATAAAGATGAAACATCATTTCGCGAGTGGCTGAGCTGGGTATATCAATTTATTATTACAGAAGCAACTGATGAACTTATTCAAAAAGGTTATATCAAGAATAATTCTATAACTTATTCTGTGAAATAGTTTGATAAAAATTTGTTGATTGGCTGCCGCCCCGCTGCAATGTTTGAAATGTAACTCTTATTGTTGTTCCAATTCCTTTTTCACTTTTCACATCAATAATTGCATTGTTTAAATCGCAGTATTTTTTTACAAGTGCAAGTCCCAAACCCAAACCTTCATAAGTTCTTGTATAACCAATTTCTTCCTGATTAAATGGATAAAATAATTTATTCATAAATTCTTTTGTCATCCCGATGCCAGAGTCACTTATTTCAACATATAAATTATTTTTTGTATCTCTTCCAATAGAAATAACCACAAAACCTCTGTCTGTATATTTTATTGCATTGTCAATCAAGTTTTCAAATATCTGAATTGTGCTGTATTCATCAATTTTTATTTTAGAATTACTTGTTAAACTTTCGAAACTGAAATCCAATTTTTTAGCAGATGCATCATGTTTAAATTCCTGATAAATATCATATAAAAGTGAATAAAGGTCGCGTTCAACAAAAATTGGCGTGTAAGAATTTGTATGCATCTCCGACATATTCAGAATTGTGTCAATTGTTCTTATCAATCTTCGGCTTGATAAATTTATCAGTGTGAAATATTCATATATATCAGGATCAACTTTATCATTTGAAAATTCTATGTATTCTTTAATTAGTTCAACAAATCCAAGAATTTTTTGAAGCGGACTTCTTATTTCGTGCGACATTTGAGATAGAAATGCAGTTTTCAATCTGTCTGATACTTCTGCTTTTTCTTTTGCTTCAATCAGCTGTTGTTCATATTTTTTTCTTTCAGATATATCATTAACTATATCAGTGTGAATGTACTCTCCTTTATATTTGATAGTATCAACAAAAATTTCAACAGGAAATTCTTTTCCAGATTTTGAGCGATGAATTGTTTCGAATGTATAGGATTTCTTTTCAATTGTTTTTTGCCAGTGTTCTTCCCAATTTTCTTTTTTTGCATTTGGATCAATATCGAAAACTGTCATTTTCAAAAGCTCTTCTTCAGAATATTCAAGAGAATTGCAAGCAGCTTTGTTTACATATAAAATTTCACCTTTGCTGCCAATCCAAAAAATTGGGATTCTCGAGTTATCAACTGAGTAGCTTACTAATTTTAATTTTTCTTCGTTCTCTTTGTATTGAGTGATGTTATACAAAATTCCATGAATAATTTTTTTATCATCCTTGAATGTTGTTGCAATATCTCTAACCCATACAATTTTTCCATTTTTGTGAACTATTCGGTATTCATTGTCTGCAGTGTAGTTATCTAATATAGCCAGATTATTCTCTTCGTTCAAAAATTTATTTACATCTTCTTGGTGAATAATATCAATCCAGAATTTTTTCCCATTTATAAATTCCTCTTTTGAATAGCCGGTGAGCTCTTCTACATTTCCCTCCATATAAATTAACTGTGGATTTCTTACATCAATTTGATATGCTATTCCATTAAGGTTGTTAAGAATTAATCTGTTTCGTTCCTCACATAGTAATGCTCTTTCTTTTAGATGCTTCTTCTTTTTTCTAAATAATTTTCTGAAAAAATTTCTCAAAGCATGAACTCACGAAAAGTGATAAATTGCTATTTAATAATCGAATAAGTAAAGAAATTTTTGAATCCTATTGAATAAAAAAGTTATTTTAATTAAAACAAATATTTAGTTGATTATGATTGTTAGTCTTCCACGTGCATTGTCAAAGCTTGGTTATTGTTCTCGAAAGCAGGCTGAAAAATTGATTATAGAAGGAAAAGTTTTCGTAAATGGTGAATTAATTAAAGATGTTCATAAAAGAGTTAATCTGAACAAAGATACTATCTCAGTTGAAGATAAAGTTATTGCTGAGACAAAGAAAATTTATATTGCTTTAAATAAACCACGAGGATTGCTTACAACAATGTCGGATGAGAAAAACCGTCAAACAGTTTTTCAATGCTTTGCAAGTTCTGAGTTGCCTTATATTTTTCCCGTTGGCAGACTCGATAAAGCCAGCGAAGGACTTCTTCTTTTCACAAATGATACTGAGTGGGCAAATTATATTTTGAATCCAGAAAATCACATTGAAAAAAAATATCATGTTCAAATTAATAGAATTGCAGATGAAGATTTGATTAAAAAACTTATCGAAGGTTGTTATGATGAAGGAGAATTCTTAAATGTAAAAGATGCCAAGATTATAAGAATTGGAAAGAAGAACAGCTGGCTTGAAATTGTTCTTGATGAAGGAAAAAATAGACACATAAGAAGACTTCTTTCACATTTTGGAATTAATGTGCTTAGATTAATCAGAATTTCAATCGGACAAATTAAGTTGGGAAATCTTGCTAAGGGTAAATTTAGATATTTGACTGATGATGAAATAAAATTATTCAAATAAATTTTTTATTTTGTAATCGCATCTTAAAAGGGAAAATGATATGAGAAAATTAATTACTGGGGGTTTAATTCTATTTGCTTTGTTTTTATCATCCTGCTTTGAACATGATGGAATTGTTCCTCCTGAACTAAAAAATTATACTGTAAAAACAA
Source organism: Melioribacteraceae bacterium (assembly GCA_037481715.1). Taxonomy (GTDB): domain Bacteria; phylum Bacteroidota; class Ignavibacteria; order Ignavibacteriales; family Melioribacteraceae; genus Rosettibacter. The sequence goes on along the minus strand of JBBFLD010000005.1, from coordinate 164,667 downwards.
ATGACTCTCTTGTTGTGCAATTGGGCTATAAACAAAAAATATTGCTTGATGATAATTTAACTCTAACTTTTGAAGATGTTGCTGCAGATTCAAGATGCCCGCTTTATGCAATTTGTGTTTGGGCAGGTGATGGAGAAGTTATACTTAGTTTTTCAAATAGTGAAGAAATTACTCAAACTTTTCTTCATACAACATTGGAACCGAAATCTGTTTTAATTTATGGCTATGAAGTAAAATTAAATTCATTAATGCCCTATCCCGAAATTGACAAGGTAATTAAAAAGGAAGATTATAAGATTGAACTTGTGATTAAAAGAAAATAAACTTAATTATTGAATGAGAAACAAATCAGTTTAATTTTCTTCCCCTCTGCCAAATGTTGTTTTTCATATTTTGTTTGAATTTTTTCTTCTTCGGAAAGCGAATTTGATTTGTAAAGGTCTTCTGTAGCTTTATGCAATTTTAATTTTTCTTCTTCAATAACATTTAATGCATAAGAAAACAAAGTTTCATCGTCTGTCTTTAAAAATATTTTTCCCTCAGGCAGCAGTAGTTTTTTATATACTTCAAGAAATCTTGGGTGAACAAGACGTTTTTTCATGCTGCTTCTTCTTGGATATGGGTCTGGAAAAGTAATCCAAATTTCTTCGGTTTTTATCTGTTTGAAAATCTCATCAAGTTTTTCAATATATGCGATTAAAAAGACAACATTATTCAAATTTTCTTTTGTTGCATTTTTGGAAGCATTCCATAGGCGTGCAGCTTTTCTGTCAACTCCAATAAAATTTCTGTTTGGATAAAGTTTGGCAAGATTAATTGAATAATCTGCCTGACCGCATCCAAGTTCAAGTGTTACGGGTTTAACAGTTCCAAAAAAACTTAAGATTTTTTCTTCAACATTTTCCTGTTTGTAATCAAATACATTTGGAAAAGTTCTGACTTCTGCAATTTTTATATGTTTTCTTCTTGGCATAATGTATGAAATTTTAATTCACAAAAATATATAATTATACTTTTTTGAGTTTATGAAAAACATACGAGCCATAGAAATTTATTTTGATTAATGCAGGCAAAAAAATTTTTCTAATAAAATTTTTAATAAATATATAATTGTTTATATTTGAGCAGGTTGCTGCTGATTCACTTTGTATTCCGCGCTGTTGCAACTCGTTTATTAACAATCCATAATAAGGAAATCATTTCTGTTAGGACTGAAAGAATTTCTAAAGTGGTATAAACAAATTAATAACAAATCAAAAAGAAACGACTTATAGTCGTTGGAGGTAATTTAATATGGCAGTAGCAAAAAGCGGCGATACTGTAAGAGTTCATTATACAGGAACGCTGAAAGATGGTAAACAATTTGATTCATCAATTGGGGGTGAACCTTTAGAGTTTACCATAGGCGATGGAACAATTCTGGAAAAATTCGAAGAAGCTGTTATTGGTCTGCAGCCTGGTGAATCAATTAACATCACAATTCCGGCTGAGGAAGCTTATGGTGCTCGAAGAGATGATTTGATTATCAAAATTAGCAATGCAAATCTTCCACCGGATTTAAATCCAGAAGTTGGAATGAAACTTCACATGCAGACAGCAGATAATCAAATTCTTGCTTTGCGCATTGTTGAAGTATTACCAGATGGTGTAATGATAGATGCAAATCATGAATTGGCTGGCGAGGATTTGAACTTCAATATTCAGCTGATTGAAATTCTATAATTAGATAATATTTTGCATCTTATAGATGTATTTAAGCGACCCACTTCCATGGGTCGCTTTTTTCTTATTACCCTTAAACTCTGTTTACTAACCGATAAAATTTTTTACCACAAATATTAAATTCTATCGACTTTTTAAAATTCATACTCAATTGCAATATTATATTACTTTGATTGAATTTACTTTTAAGAAATTTAATGAATTTATTGAAGGCGTGAATTTGTTATCTCAAAAAGAATATTTATGCTGCTTAAAATGATATTAAAAAAGAATTTATCTCAGCAATACGAGTTTTTTTGTTTGTGTAAAAGAGTTAGTAATTAATCTGTAAAAATATATTCCGCTTGGTAAGCCTTCAGCATTCCAATTTAAAGAATAAATGCCCGCCGGCAATTTTTCTGAAATTAATGTAGATATTTCTTTTCCAAGCGTGTTATAAATCTTTAATGTTACAAATGAACTTGTTGAAATGCTGAATTTAATTGTTGTAACTGGATTGAATGGATTGGGATAATTTTGTTCTAAAGAATATTTATATTTTATTTCTGATGGAACAATTCTCGTGATTACTGAAGAATCAATTCCGCCAAATCCAGCTGGGACAGAAATATCATTTGTTATGCAAAGCTTATCAAGAAAGGCACCATCTTCGCGATATCCAATTTGAATTGTATGATTCCCTTTTGTTAATTGATAGCTGTTTAATTTTTTCCATTCCCAGCCGTTTGTTTTTAATCCATTGGAATTATAAAATTGATTGTCATCAACTGTAATCCAGAATGAATCATCATCGTATGTGGGACAATTAACACGTGCATAAACATAATAAGTTGTATCAAGTTTTACATAAAATGGAATTGTAAGTAAATCTTCTTGAAGCAAAGACGGAGAATTAAGCGATTGAATTCCTGCTCGAACCGTTATGTATTTTCCATTAGAAGCAGCAGCATCTGAAATGATATTGTAATTGCTTCCTTCTTTTACAAATCTTTCTGTCTCAAACCAGAGATATTCGAGTTGACCCTGCTGAAAAACAGTATCTTCTTGAGTGAATAAGTTTAAGTCAATAGATTCTCCCATTTTTTTATAACCTTCAGCATCAGGATGCAAACCATCATTCTGAAATGATGAAATTATTCTTAATGTATCTTGTGGGTCACGCATGATTTTATCGAAATCAATACATGCATCAAAATTTCCTTTTGTTCGAATCCATTGATTGACAATGCTTCGGCATAATTCACTATACTGATTATAATATTGATTTCCTTTAAATGGCATTATTGTAGCACCATAAATTCTAATGTTCTTTGCATGAGCTTTGGCAATCATCTGTTTATATGCATCGATGAGATTATTTGCCACGGTTTTTGCTGCATCTGCGGTTTTTACACTTCCAATATCATTCACTCCTTCACATACAATTATCCACTTTACACCTGACTGACCAAGTATATCTCTGTCAAATCTGCTTACAGCTGATGGACCAAGACATTGTGACAAAACACAGTTGCCGCCAATTCCAAGATTCAAGACACCGATGTGTTGAGTTCTCGGATCTCGCAAGAGTTTTTCAGATAAAATATCGGGCCAGCGATTTTGCATGTTTGTGGTTGATCCTCTTCCATCTGTAATTGAATTGCCAAGAATTGCAACACTTGCATAATTTGATGGAACTAAAACTTCAATTGCATTAATGTTATACCAGCGGTCGGTTGTAACTGCGCCGGTAAAATCTTTTACTTCTGGATTATTTCCTGAAATTATGTAAGAAGTCGTTCGAGAACCCGGATGTCCAGTAACAGTTGATGATGTTTGTCCATAATAAATTGTTATAGCTACATCCATTCTTGGTTTTAATTCAAATGCAATTGGGTCAGATGTAACTGCGGTTCCTGGACTAATTGTAATTTCAGATTTACCATTAAATGTTAATTCTTTATTGGTTGATACATCAATTGAACTTCCTCCAGTAGATGCAGCTATTTGAACAGATTTTATTTCAACTGGTTGATAACTAAATTCATTAGAAATTTTAAGTCTAATTGTATCGCCGCCAATAGAAACTCGAACTACTTGTCTTAATGAATTATTTGTTAAACCTGGAGAGGGAGGCATATTGTTTGGTTCAACAAGTTGTGGTGCTGTTGCCCATGTGCCGACCCACTTTTTTGATTGTCCCGAAATAAATTCTGTACAAAACAATGAAATGAAAAATAGTATCGTTATTAAAGAAATAAACGATTTTGAACTTTTACTAGAAATTATGTTTCCCATAAAATTTCTCTAATGATGTTTATAAATTAAATACATGAAAAGGAATTAACTGAAAATCAAATTAAGAAATGAAATTAAGAAACAAAAGATGTGTATGATAGTAATTTTTATCAATCTAAGTTAATTAAGAAAAATTGTTTATTAATAGAATTTTTTTGATGGGGATATTTCATAATTGGCAGGGATTATCTTGAAGGAATTAAAAATGGGCACAGAAAAAATTCTGTGCCCGATTATAAAATTAATTTTCATAGTCGCCTTGCATCTCCATTTCGTCTGGGCGTTCTTGTTCTCTTCTTTCATTTTTATAATTGTTGATGTTAAATCTCAAGTTCAACATGACCATAGGCCATTCACGCTCTGCAGAACGATAATTATAGAAATCGAATGATTGAGTTTCCGATTTAAATTTCGATGCCCCAAATAAATCTCTAACCTGCAAAGTTGCAGTTAACATTTTTCCAATTAAATCCTGTTTAAGTCCAATGTTTGTTGTAACAAAACCTTCTCTTCTTCCTTGAGATGAAACCGATGGACTGTTATACATAAAATTAATTTGCAGCTGTGTTGAACCAAATAATTTTATGTTGTTATTAAATCTCAAATTCCAGTTAAAACTGTTTCGAGAAAATGGGATTCCATTTAAGTCACCTTCAATTTTATAATTGTATAGATTACCCATTAAGTTTACATTCCAGTTTTTGATTAAGTCGAAATTAAAGAATAACTCTGTTCCCAACGAGTAATCTTTTCCAACATTTTTTACAGATTCAAGATTAACATTTTCTGAATAGACAGAACGAACATGCTCAATTTTATTATTTGTTACTCTGTAATACGCGTCAATTGAAAAAACAGTTTTTCCGAATAATGCCTGATAACTTAATTCATAAGAATCAATTAGTTCTGGAAGTAAAGATGGATTACCTACTCGTACATTGTAAGCATCCATCCATGTATAAAATGGTTCATAATCCCATCCGCGTGGACGATTAATTCTTCTTGCATAACTCGACATTATCTGATGTCCAGGAAAAATTTCGTATGAGAAATGAATTGTTGGAAAATAATCCCATCTGTTGATAGTGAAGCTTTGATTTGTTTCGTTTAATATTGTTTTGATGCCCGTGTATTCTGTTCTAAAACCAAGCTGATAACCAAATGAAGAAATTTTATCCGAGTAAAGTGTATAAAATGCAAGTTCATTTCTTGAAAAATCTGATTTATTGCTGTACTGTGGATTGAGCTCAAAAATTTCTGATGTTCTGTTAAAATCGAACAACTTGTGGTCTTCACCAGATTTTTCAATTATTCCTTGATAACCAGCTTCAAATTTTCTATTTGAACCAAGTGGAAGTGTATAATCAATTTTAGTTCTCAATTGATTTTCTGGTTCATCTTCCTCGGTTCTTTTTCCAGTTATGATTTGATTGATATTAAATAATTTATTTGTCGATTCACTATTTGATTGGCTTGAGTTGTAAGATATGTCGGCAGTTATTTCATGTCCCTTTTGTTCAAATTGATGTTTGAAGTTAGTAAATATTTCATAATAATCACCCGAACGATTATCATCAGTATAACTCAAATAACTTAAGGGATTTTCATTTAGAGAAGTCCATTCACTGTAATTTCTATTTGAGTTTCCGCCAAAAGATCTTCCTCCCCATCTACCTCCTAAAGAGATATTGTTGCTGCCAAAATCAACAGATACGCTTCCGCGTAGTCCCCAGAAATTCATTTTTCTATTCATTCTTCCATCAGAATTGTAATAAGAAGTTTTTATTCCATCGTAAGTCCAGTTGCGTTCAACAGAGTTGATATACATGTTTCTGTTGTTATAATTAGCACCGAGTGTCACTTGCACATTATCTTTTTTAAAATCACCAACAGCTTCGCCACCGTATTTATTTCTCAAGCCGCCATTTAAATTCAACATTCCGCTTGCACCAATATTTTTATTCTTTTTCATTACTATATTGATTATGCCAGCCGTTCCTTCTGGGTCATATTTTGCAGATGGATTTGTAATGATTTCAATGTTTTCAATTGCACTTGCTGGAATTTGCTGCAATGCTTCGCTTCCCTGCAGGATTGATGGACGACCATCAATTAATACTGTAAAATTTCCACTGCCTCGTAAACTTACATTTCCATCAATATCAACTGTAATGGATGGAATATTTTCAAGTACATCTACGGCAGTTCCGGAAATTGATGAAAAACTCTCGCTAACATTAATTACTTTTTTGTCAATTTGATAAGATATTTGAGCTCTCTCGCCGCTTACTACAACATCTTTTGTTTGAATGGTTTTTGGTTTAAGATAAATTTTTCCCAAATCAACTTTTGTATTTCCTCTTATTTGAATTTGATTAATGAATGTATTTTCAAATCCAATAAAACTTACTCTTAAATAATAATTTCCGCTTCTAATGTTTTCTAAAGAGAAATAACCTTGAGAATTTGTAACAGTTCCTGTTACTTGTGTGCTATCTGATACTCTAAACAAAACAATATTAGCAAATTCCATTGGAACAGAAGAAGAAGCATCGTAAACATAACCAACTATTTCGCCGCTTCCCATTTGTCTTGGCTGTGCAAATGATAAAAATGATGTAAACAAAAATGCAATCAAAATCTTAAGAGTATTTTTTGCCATAAAAAGCACCTTTATTTTTTCTAAAATTCGATTATTTGACAGAAAGTTTTTTAATTTGGTTTAAGGTATAAGTATTTTGTATTAGTAAAAGTTCATTTTCAGAGCAAAATATTTTCTTACTAACAGCTCTTATTTGATTTCTATTGATACTTTCAACTACTATAATTAAGTTCACTCAGTAATTTATTTCACTTAATAAAAAAACTTATGCATTATGAAAACTTCTGGTTACATTTTTATGTTTCTTGCATGGGGAGCAATATTTTTACTTGTATTCTATTGCTTTTATAAAATATTTAAAACAAGAAATAATGATTCGAAATCATAAAAGATCTTTTTTATCCACGGGACATCATCTTTAATCCTCAATTAAATAATTCAGTTTTATGATTTTAATTAATCTAATTGGGAATTCTATTTGTCAAAATCATGCTTATTGCACTATCTTAATTAAAACAGGTCAATTATGAAAAACATGAAAAAAATTTCTATCTGGGCTGCTATAATCATTTTACTAATCATATTAATTTTGCCCAAAATCATAATAAATAAGAATAATGACTCACCTTCTCAAAGTCCAAGAATGCAGGCTTTGAATGTAAATGGCATCATAATAAAACCCAAATATTTACAAAATAAAATTTTTTCTAACGGCACATTGATGAGCAATGAAGAAGTTGAGATTAGAAGTGAAATTACCGGAAAGATTACTCAAATTTTATTTGAAGAAGGAAAAAGAGTTAAAAAGGGAGAACTTCTTGTTAAGATAAATGATGCAGAACTGCAGGCAACATTAAAGAAGAATAAATCACGTGAAACATTAGCCAGAGATAAAGAATATAGGTACAGACAACTTCTCGAAAAAAATCTTACAAGTCAGCAGGAATATGATGTAGCACTTGGAGAACTTAATTCAGTTCTTGCAGATATTGAATTTACTCAAGCACAAATTGAAAAGACAGAAATACGAGCACCATTTGATGGAATAATTGGTTTGCGTTCTGTGAGTGTTGGAAGTTATATTTCACCTCAAACAAAAATTGCAACTCTTCAAAATATTAATCCAATGAAAGTTGATTTCTCTGTTCCCCAAAAATATTTTGGTTTAATTAGGGGAGGAAAAACAATTTATGTCAGGTCATCTTCAACAGGCAAAGTTTATACAGGAAAAATTTATGCAGTAGAACCGAAGATAGACCAGAATACAAGAACAGTTCAAGCACGTGCTGTAATTCCAAACGAAAGAGGTGAACTTACACCAGGAGCTTATGTTGAAATCGATATTGTGCTTGAAGAATTTAATAATGCAATTCTGGTTCCATCAGAAACAATTGTTCCAGATTTTGAAGGAGAAAAAGTTTTTGTTTATCGAAATGGGAAAGCTGTTCCACAATATGTTACAACTGGAATTAGAACAGAAAAAGAAGTTCAGATACTTAGTGGACTTAAAGCTGGTGATACATTAATTACCTCAGGAATTATTCAATTGAAACCAAATCTTAAAGTTAAGCTCAACTTAATGAATTAAATAATTTCAAAAAATGTTTGATAACAAAAAGAAAAGATTAATATGAGTTTATCATCAATAAGCATACGACGACCTGTTCTTGCTATAGTAATGTCTCTTACAATCGTTTTATTTGGAATTATTGGTTATACTTTTTTAGGAGTAAGAGAATATCCAAGCATTGACCCGCCTATAATTACAGTATCAACAAACTATGTTGGTGCAAATGCAGAAGTCATAGAATCACAAATTACAGAACCACTCGAAGAACAAATTAATGGAATAGCTGGAATCCGTTCATTAACTTCAGTAAGCCGTGACGGCAGAAGTGTAATTACGGTTGAATTTGATGTTTCGGTAGACCTTGAAGCAGCAGCAAATGATGTAAGGGACAGAGTTTCAATTGCACGTGCTCGTCTTCCCCAAGATGTTGACCCGCCAACTATATCCAAAGCAGATGCTGATGCGGTACCAATTGTTTTCTTAAATATCAAAAGCGACAAAAAAAATCTTCTTCAATTAACCGACATTGCTCAAAATATTTTTAAGGAAAGATTGCAAACAATTCCAGGAGTAAGTCAGGTAAATATTTGGGGTGAACGCAGATATTCAATGCGTTTGTGGATGGACCCATCAAAACTTGCAGCACATGGTGTTACTCCTCTTGATATTAGAAATGCTTTGAATAGAGAAAATATTGAACTGCCTTCTGGACGAATTGAAGGAAGCAATACAGAATTAACTGTAAGAACTCTAAGCAGATTATCAACAGTTGATGAATTTAATAACCTAATCATCAAAGAATCAAATGGAGCAATTGTCAGACTTAAAGATGTAGGATATGCTGAATTGTATCCAGAAAATGACCGCTCTATATTAAGACGCGATGGAGTTCCAATGGTTGGAGTTGTTCTTATTCCTCAACCTGGTGCAAATCATATACAGATAGCTGATGAATTTTATAAACGAATTGAACAAATTAAAAAAGATTTACCTCCAGATATTGAACTTGGTGTTGGCTTTGATGTAACAAAATACATTCGTAATTCTATTGCGGAAGTTAAAGAAACAATTTTACTGGCTTTTGCTCTGGTAATTTTAATTATCTTTTTCTTCTTAAGAGATTGGAGAACAACATTAATTCCAATAATTGCAATTCCGGTTTCATTAATTGGTTCGTTTTTCATAATGTATCTTGCAAATTTTTCAATTAATGTTCTTACACTTTTGGGATTGGTTCTTGCAATTGGAATTGTGGTTGACGATGCAATTGTAGTTCTTGAAAATATCTACAAAAAAATTGAACAGGGGATGAATCCTATTGAAGCTGCAACAAAAGGTTCATCGGAAATTTTCTTTGCAGTAATTTCGACAACAATTACACTTGCAGCGGTATTCCTTCCAATAATGTTTCTGCGCGGAATTACAGGAAGATTGTTTGTGGAATTTGGAGTTGTAATTGCCGGCTCTGTAATTATTTCTGCTTTTGTTGCATTAACATTGACACCAATGCTAAGTTCAAGATTATTGAAATCAAAAGAAAAACATAGCTGGTTTTATTATAAAACAGAGCCATTCTTTAGATGGATTGAAAATTCATATCGAAATGCACTTGAAAGTTTTATGAAAAAGAGATGGCTTGCTTTTGTAATAATGATTGTTTCAATCATAATAATTTTTTTAATTGGAACAAATTTGCAGTCAGAACTTGCACCAATTGAAGATCGCGGTGAAATTCGTGTTCAATCAACAATGCCTGAAGGAACATCATTCGAAATGATGGACAGATATATTCAGCAAATGACGAAAATTCTTCAGGATTCAATCAAGGAAACAGAAGCTATTATTTCTGTAACTGCTGGAGGCGGCGGGTCAAGTGGTGCTAACAGCGGTTTTGTTAGATTAACTCTTACTGATGCTTCTAAGAGAAAGAGAACTCAACAAGAAATTGCAGAACAAATTACTGGCATTACACGAAAACTAAATGATGCTCGTTCATTTGTTGTTCAAAGTCAATCAATTTCTACAAGAAGAGGAGGACTGCCAGTTCAATATGTTATTCAGGCTCCAAATTTTGAAAAGCTAAAAGAAGTTGTTCCAAAATTTCTTGAAGCTGCTCAAGAAGACCCAACATTTGCAAATGTAGATGTTAATCTGAAATTCAACAAACCTGAAATTGTTGTTGAAATCAATAGAACAAAAGCAAGAGAACTTGGTGTAACTGCAATGGACATTACTCAAACACTTCAGCTTGCATACAGCGGTCAAAGATTTGGCTATTTCATAATGAATGGAAAACAATATCAGGTTATTGGTCAGGTTCTTCGTGAAAATAGAAATAAACCAATTGACCTTGCTTCGCTGTATGTAAGAAATAATCGAGGTGAATTAATTCAATTGGATAATCTTATAACAATGAGAGAGCGAAGTAATCCTCCGCAGCTTTATAGATTTAACAGGTATGTGAGTGCAACTTTTTCTGCAAGTCTTGCACCAGGCAAAACAATCGGCGATGGAATTAAAGCAATGGATGCCATAGCTAAAAAAGTTCTTGATGATAATTTTTCTACAGCACTTGAAGGTGCATCTAAAGATTTTGTTGAAAGTTCTTCAAGTCTTCTTTTTACATTTGTTCTAGCTTTGATTCTAATTTATTTAACACTTGCAGCTCAGTTCGAGAGTTTTCGAGACCCGCTAATTATTATGTTCACAGTTCCGCTTGCAATTGCAGGCGCTCTTTTTTCTCTTTGGTATTTTAATCAAACACTAAACATCTTTAGTCAAATTGGTCAAATTATGTTAATTGGACTTGTAACCAAAAATGGAATTTTAATTGTAGAATTTGCTAATCAGAAAAAAGCACAGGGACTATCAGTAATCGAAGCTGTTAAGGAAGCTGCTCGTTTACGATTGAGACCAATTTTGATGACAAGTTTTTCAACAATACTTGGAACACTGCCAATTGCACTTGCACTTGGTGCTGGTTCTGAAAGTCGTGTTTCTATGGGAATAGCTGTAATTGGCGGTTTAATTTTTTCAACAATATTAACTTTGTTTGTAATTCCAGTTATTTATTCTTACTTATCTGAGAAAACTAAATCCGTTAGCAATGTAGTTGTTGGAGAAGTCGAAAAAGAAATTCTACATATTGATGAAAAAGAAATGATTACAAAATAATTAGTTCATATCTTTGAATTATTCATCCATTTATTTGTTGGAATTTTATGAGTGAAAGTACCAGCTCCAAAGCAAGCATCCTAAAATCTTTCTCAAAGAATTTTTGGACAGTAATTGTAATGGAATTTTTTGAACGCGGCTCTTACTATGGAGTTATGTCCGTGTTATCTGTTTATCTTGTTTTAAATGCAAACGAAGGAGGCTTGGGTTTTTCTAAAGAAAGCGTTGGGGTAATTAAAAGCACAATTACACCATTACTTTATTTTCTTCCAATTCTTTCAGGTGCAATTGCAGATAGATTTGGTTACAGAAAAACATTAATGTTTGCATTTGTTATGATGAGTTTGGGATATTTTCTTACTTCTTTATTTACTTCTTATGCTCTTGTATTTGCAAGTTTGATTTTGATGGCAGTTGGTGCCGGCTTTTTCAAACCAATAATTTCTGGAACAATTGCAAGAACAACAGATAAATCAAATTCCACACTTGCATTTGGAATTTGTTACTGGTCAATCAATCTTGGAGCATTTTTATTTCCGTTAATTCTTGTTCCAATTCTCAAACAAATTTCATGGAAATATATTTTTATAATGGCGGCAATTGGAACGGGCTGGCTTTTGCTCTTAAATCTTTTTGTTTATAAAGAACCCGAAAAACCAAAGAGCACTAAAACATTGAAGAATGTATTATTTGATATGTTCAAAGTTCTTGGAGATTTTAGATTTGTGATTATGATTGTAATTTATTCGGGTTTCTGGATTTTGTATTTCCAGCAGTTCGATACAGTTCTTTGGTATGTAAAAGATTATGTTGATACTGCTCCTGTAAATAAACTTGTAAATTCATTCTTATCAATTTTTGTATCCAATCCAAACTGGAAGTTTGATGTTGAGCATGTTACTGTTATCAATGCAGGAACAATTATCGTTCTGCAAATTTTTATTTCAAATTTAGTTAAGAATAAAAAAGCTCTTCCAACAATGATTGCAGGAATAACTCTTGGAACACTTGGAATGGCAATTCTTGCTGTATCAACTCATCCTTTTGTTTTTATTGCTGGAATTTTCATTTTTTCAATTGGAGAGATGACTGCACATCCAAAGTTTATTAGTTATGTTGGATTAATTGCTCCCGAAGATAAAAAAGCACTTTATCTTGGATATGCATTTTTATATGGTGTTTTAGGCAGCGGAATCGGCGGAATACTTGGTGCAAATCTTTATGTTCATTTTGTTGATAATCTTAAAAACCCTACTTTACTCTGGATAATTTTTAGTTCTATTGGAGTGCTCACAATTGCTGGTTTATTGCTTTATAATAAATTTCTTGCACCCAAAAATGTAGATGCATAATCAATTACATAAAAAATTTCTGAATTCATTTTTATTACCCATCAAAACTTTTTTGTAAAAATTATTGAGAGGAGTTTATTGTTTTGATTAATTTTAATTAACTTGAAAATGATTAATAAGTAACTTCTGAAAAATTTATAATGAAGAACACAATGAAGTATCCCATCAAATTCTTTTATAAATAATAAATTATTTTTACTAATCACAAAATTTATGTTGAATGTTATGAAGGCAAAATTATTTCTTCTTCAGCTTATTTTTTTGTCATCAACATTTTATGCACAGCAGGAAAATGTTCCAATTGACCACGATGTTTATGTTTTTCTTAAAGAAATGAAAGTGAAAAAAATATTACAGAATATTCATGATGACAATCCAGTAATGTCAAGAGCAGAAGTTCGAAATCATCTTGAAGAAATTCAAGCCAAATTTAATTTGCTAAGTGATACAGAAAGAAGATTGCTAAAAAAATATCAGGATGAATTTTATGATGATTTAGCCGATTCAACAAACACAATGCAGTTGGCAGGTTACTCAGAAAAATTTTCAAAAGACTTACTTGATGTTTTTTCAAATAAAATAAAATACATTTATGCTTACCGAGAAGAGAAAGCAAACCTATATCTCGAAATGCTTGGAAGAGCATTGCATGGACAAAATTTAAAACCTGAAATCAATAACTCAGAATTGTTTGATATTGGCTTTAGGCTTCGCGGCACTCTGTTCGATAAACTTGGTTATAATATGACTGTTCAGAAAGGAGGAGTTGCAGGTTCTCGAAATTATGCTACTACATTTGATCCAAGATTAAGATATAATTTTAAATTCTACGAAAATATTGAAAATATCGCCAACTATGATTTTACTGAAGGATACTTAAGATACTTCACCGAACCAATTGATAAAATGAAATTATCATTTCAGATTGGAAGAGAAAAAATAAAATTGGGATATGGATATGGAAGCAAATTAGTTCTTTCCGGCGACCATCCTTATCTCGATTTTATTAAAATGGATTTTAATTATGGCATAATTAGCTTTTCTTCACTTCATGCAACAACAGTTGGCGAATTTCATGTTGACCGCTCTCTTAATTACACAAAATTTTATGCATACAACAAATTGAAATTTTCATTCAAAGATTTGTTCGAAGCTGGTATTGGAGAAGCAGTGCTTTACACTGGAAGAGGAATTGACCTTGCATATCTAAATCCTTTTGCATTTTATAAATTCGAAGAGATGTCGCTTCAGGATAGAGACAATGGGGTTCTCTTTTTAGATTTTCAATCGGACTTTCTTAAAAATCTCGAACTTCAAGCTACATTTTTTCTTGATGAAAATATTCTTTCGCATCTTCAGGATTTAGAATTATATTCAAATAAAACTGCATATCAAATTGGTGCCTTCTGGTATTCACCTTTTTCAATTAATGATTTATCATTAGTGCTGGAATACACAAAAATTCGTCCTTATGTTTATAGTCATACCAACATTAAAAATTCATTCACTGCACATGGCGAATTACTTGGACACAGAATTGGACCAAATGCAGATGAAATTTATTCTAAACTTTCATATAACTTTTCTGAAAAGTTGAGAGGAAGGTTTGAATATCAGCATATTCGTTCTGGTGAAAATATTTATGATGCTCAGGGCAACTTAGTCTTTAATGCAGGAGGTGATGCTTTTCAGCCATTCAGAGATGGAATAGACGCACAGCACATAAAATTTTTAGACGGCGAAAGAATAAATAAAGATATTTTTACTCTTGGATTTCGTTATGAACCTTTTAGAGAAATATTCTTTGATTTGAATTATTCTTATTTGATTGAAAAAAATATTACAAAAGAAAAATCATTCTACTCAAGCTATGCTTACTTGAAGATGACTCTTGAGTTTTAATAAGTACTATTGATTTTCGATTTTCATATTTGGAATAACAATTGTAAATGTGCTTCCCTTTCCAACTTCGCTTTCTACCCAGATTTTACCGCCAAGTTTTTCAACTAATTCTTTGCAAATTGTTAACCCAAGTCCTGTTCCCTTCTCGTTATTTGTTCCTCTTGTTGTAAAACCAAATTCACCGCCAAAAATTTTGGAAAGATTTTCTTTTGGTATGCCTATTCCTGAATCTATAATTTTAATTTTATAACCATCATTTTCTTTTGATGCAATAATCTGAATAGTTCCTTTGCGCGGAGTAAATTTGATTGCATTGGAAATTAAATTTCTTAAAATCGTATTTAGTGCATGCTGGTCTGTGATAATTTCATAAGCAGGATCAACTTTCTCAATTATTTGAATTTCTTTATCACTGTAAATTGGCTGATAGAGATTAAGAACTTTTTTTACTTCATCAAATAAGTTTAATTCTTTTGGTTCAATTTTTAGTCTGTTTCCTTCGAGTCGGCTCCAGTCAAGTACATTTTCCAGCAGTTGAAATTGATTTTTTACAATAACATCGAGACTATGAGCATATTCTTTTATTTCCTGGTAAGTCAGGTATTCAGCACTTGTAGCAAGTAATTCAGTGTAACCTAAAATTGGTGTAAATGGACCTTTTAAATCGTGAGCTAAAACCGAAATAAACTTGTCTTTGTTTTTGTTTAATTCTTCAAGATGTTTGGAATACTTTTTAATTTGTTCTTCTTTTTCTTTTCTTTCTGTTATGTCAATCTCCATTCCAATTATATAAACTTTTCCATTTGATGTATCTCTCAATGGAAATTTATGAGTCAACCATACATACTTTTTCCCTTCATTTATAATAATTTCTTCAAATACTTTTGACTGCATTGAGTTAATAACTTCTGCATCATGCTCGCGAAGTTTTTGAACAATCTCGGCTTCCCAAATATCTGAATCTTTTAATCCTTTCCATTTTCCATTTCTGAACTTTTCCGGCAGATATTGTTCTGCAATTTTATTCAGGTAAACTAAATTTCCTTCTTCATCTTTGATAAATGTACTCATTGGTGAATTGTTAAGAAATTCGTAAAACTGTTCTTGACTCAATTTAACTTCTTTCAAATATGAATAAAGCTTTCTAAAGACAAAAACGAAAGCAAATGAACCAATGAACCAAACCAATAGGTGAAGAATTATATCATTTTTAAGTTGATGATAATAATATTTGTCGTAATTAGTAGAAAGAAGTGCTATGCTGTAAGCTCCTTTAATTTCTCCAATCTTTTGGTCGGAATGACACGATAAACATTCTTTCTTAATTTTTAATGGAATAATGTATCGAAAGTATTCATTGTTATTAAGAGTATCAAAAGAATAAAATTCACTTTTCCCTTTCTTGAAATGTTCGAATGATTTAGATTCCCAGCTGTCAGCTTTATAATCAGGATTGACAGAGTTTAACGAAGTTAATCTAATTATTAGTTTGTTTTTGTCTTTTAACTGTTTTTGAAATTGTTTATACATTAAGGAAGGAGAAACGATGTGAGGATAGTTTTTAATAGTGGTATCAGTTTTTACATAAACACATCCTTTGGATATTATCCAATTTGAATAAAGAGTATCTCGTTCAACAAGTGTGCGGGCTTCGTTCAAAAATAATTCATTATGTGTTGAATTGAGTTCTGATATTTTCCATAAAAGGAAAAAAATAATTACCGCAGTCCACCCAATCAACAATAGAACAAGAGTTAACTTGTGGCGGCTGATTACTTTATTTATATCAATATTATGAGAAAGCAAACCAATTTTATATTTATATGATTCCTTCATTGTCGATTTAATTAATTACTAATAAAAATAAAATTAATTATTTTGAAATACTAATGGAATTAAAAATATCAACATAATTGGGGATAGAGGGAAGTGGAGAAACCGATGTCGAGGGCAAAACACCGGCTGGAAGAACTTCCCTCTATTTTATGTATGAGTGGAATTAATGAGCAATAAATCATAATCAAATCAAATAAAATTAAACAGAAATATTGAAGAAAAGACGGTTTTCTTTGCTTACATTATCGAAATTTTTTGATTTTTCTTTAATGAAGAAAGGTCATTTGTTTAATTAAAAACAAACAACCTTTCTTCAATTGAAAATTTATCTAACTTTTATATGAAGTTCTGTTAATTGTGATTCATCAACATGAGAAGGCGAATCGTCCATGAGAGACATGCCACTTGAAGTTTTGGGAAATGCAATTACATCGCGAATAGAAGATTTACCAGCAAAAAGCATAACAAGTCTGTCGAAACCAAAAGCAATTCCGCCATGAGGCGGAGCGCCATACTTAAATGCATTCATCAGGAATCCAAATTTTTCTTTGGCTTCATTTTCATCTATACCAAGAACTTTGAACATCTTAGCCTGTAAATCAGCATTATGAATTCTAATGCTTCCGCCAGCAATTTCATTTCCATTTAATACTAAATCATAAGCACGAGCTTTTACTTTCAGTGGTTCAGTTTCCATCAAATCTACATCTTCAAGTCTTGGCGATGTAAAAGGATGATGCATTGCATAGTATCGTTTTGTTTCTTCATCCCATTCAAATAATGGAAAGTCTGTAACCCACAGAAGAGATGGTTTTGCATCTTGTTTAATTAAATTCATTCGTTTTGCCATCTCGAGTCGTAATGTGCCCATGATAGAAAGTGTTCTTAATCTCTCCCCTGTAAGCAGCAGTATTAAATCTCCTGATTTAGCTTGAAGAGCTGCAATTAAATTCTTTTTTTCTTCATCACTTAAGAATTTAGCAATAGGAGCCTCTACATCATTTTCTTTGACACGCATCCAGATTAATCCGCCTGCACCTAATTTCTTTGCAAAATCAGTCAATCCATCTAATTGATTTCTTGTATAATCTCCGCATCCTTCTGCAACAAGTCCCGTAATAATTCCATTTTTAGAAATTGATTCTTTGAAAACTCTGAATTCAGAATTTTTGAAAATATCATTTAATGTTTTTAGTTGAAGGTCAAATCTCAAATCTGGTTTATCACTTCCATATTTTTCCATTGCCTCATCAAAAGTTAAGCGAGGAATTGGAGTTTGAAGGTCAATTTTCCAGATTTCTTTGAAAAAGATTTTCATTAATCCTTCAGCCATTTCCAGAACATCTTCAACATCAACAAAGGACATTTCAACATCAATTTGAGTGAACTCATACTGACGGTCGGCTCTTAAGTCTTCATCTCTAAAACATTTTACAATTTGGAAATATCTGTCAAATCCAGCAACCATTAATATTTGTTTATAAGTTTGAGGCGACTGAGGTAATGCATAAAATTTTCCTTTATGTAATCTGCTTGGAACAAGAAAATCTCTTGCACCTTCGGGAGTGCTTTTCATTAATACAGGAGTTTCTATTTCAATGAATCCATTAGAATCAAAGTATTTTCTTGTGAGTTGATACATTTTATGTCGAAGCAAAAGATTCTTTTGCATTTCTGGTCTTCTTAAATCGAGATAACGATATTTTAATCGAATGTCTTCACTCACATCAATATTATCTTCAATTGGGAATGGCGGAGTTTCGGAAGGATTAAGAATAATAAGTTTATCTGCCATAACATCAATATTTCCTGTTTCGAGAGCAGGATTTTCAGTTCCTTCAGGTCTTCTTCTTACTTTACCTTCAACAGAAATTACATATTCACTTCTTAATTTTTTTGCCTGTTCGTGTGCTTCTGCATTATGACTTGGTTCAAAAACGATTTGAGTAATTCCATATCTATCTCTTAATTCAATAAAAATTACACCTCCTAAATCTCTTCTGGTTGCTACCCAACCGTTTAATACAACATTTTCGCCGATGTTCGATTCTCTAAGCTCGCCGCATGTATGTGTTCGTTTTTTGAATTTCATCTTTTCCAAGAGCTCCTTTGATTTTTTTGTTGAGGAATCAAAAAATTTTGGCAAAAATAAACAAATATTAAACGGATTACAAATTTTCAAAGCTATTCAATAAGAAGATTTAATTATCATGAGACCTATCAAAAAATTTCCTCATAAAATTTAATATGGCTTATAACATTTCTATATTTGAACTTCATAAATAAATTTTTTGGGAATTAGGAAAATGTTAATAGTTGCGGACGAAAATATTCCTCAGGTTAAAGAAGCTTTTGGTGCTTTTGGCGAAGTAAAACTGTTCGCTGGAAGGTCAATTACAAATAAAGATTTGAAAGAGGCTGATGTTCTTCTTGTGCGCTCAGTTACAAAAGTGAACAAAGATTTGCTTGATAATACCAATATTAAATTTGTAGCTACTGCAACAATTGGAACGGACCACATAGACAAAGATTATCTTAAAGAAAAAAATATTGCATTTGCAGATGCAGCCGGCTGCAATGCTTATTCTGTAGCTGAATATGTTTTATGCGCTGTTACCTCTTTATTTTCTGAATTAAATAAAAAATTTAATGAAAGCTCAATTGGAATTATTGGATACGGCAACATTGGAAAAAAAGTAGCTAAGTTTACTCGAGCACTTGGATTTAAAGTTTTGATTAATGACCCGCCTCTTCAGAGAGAAGGATATCCCGAAAATTTCTGTTCATTAGATGAAGCTCTCGCCTGCAATGTTGTAACATTTCATGTTCCGCTAAATAAAAGTGGGGTTGATAAAACTTTTCATCTGTTAGATGAAAATAATATTGAATTGATAAAAGAGGGAGCATTGTTAATTAATACTTCACGTGGGCCTGTCGTTGATAATAAAATTCTTAAAAAAAGATTACTCGAAAAGAAAGATTTAATAACAGTTCTTGATGTTTGGGAAGATGAACCAAAGATTGATACTCAATTACTTGAATTGGTAAATATTGGAACTCCTCATATTGCCGGTTATTCTTATGAAGGAAAAATTAACAGCACAGTTTTTATTTATAATAAATTTTGTGATTACATGAATGTCAAACCATCATGGCAGCCAGTATTAAGTAAAGTAGAAAATTCTGTTATCACTATCGACCCAAGTGAACAGATAGAAGAATTATTAAATGAGATTTGCAAAAAAATTTATGATATAAATGAGGACAGCAGGCTTTTGAAAAAAGCAAAAGATTATAATCCCGATGAACTTGGAAAATATTTTGACAGCTTAAGAAAGCATTACAAAATAAGAAGAGAGTTTAATAATTACTTCATTCAATTAACCAACGAAAATGAAACAATAAAAAAGATTTTAGAGACATTAAGGTTTGGGGTTTATAGCCCA
Source organism: Melioribacteraceae bacterium (assembly GCA_037481715.1). Taxonomy (GTDB): domain Bacteria; phylum Bacteroidota; class Ignavibacteria; order Ignavibacteriales; family Melioribacteraceae; genus Rosettibacter. The sequence continues at coordinate 144,786 of JBBFLD010000005.1, read as the reverse complement.
AAGCAAATCGATAAATAAAAAATTTCCCCTCCTCAAAAAATATTTGCAAATTTTCTTGTGTTGCCTTATATTTTAAACCATAATTTACAAATTACCTAAAAAAATAAGAGTAAATATGATTGACGAATTAGATATTTCCATACTTAAAAAGCTCCAGGAAAATGGCAGAACAAAAAGAAGTGAATTGGCGGAGCTTATTGGCTTATCATTGCCTTCGCTTAGCGAAAGATTAAAAAAACTTGAGGACAATAATGTAATCGAGGGTTATTACGCAAAATTGAATCGTCATGTGTTTGGTTATGATATTATGGTTTTTATAGTTGTGTTTATGGATTCATCAAAAAATTATGAAAAATTAATTGAACATGTTAAAAAGACACCCGAAATATTGGAATGCCATGCGATTTTGGGAGAGGGTTCTCACATACTTAAGGCTGTTGTAAAAGATACAAAATCGCTGGAACAGCTGTTGAGCAAAATTCAATCCTGGCAGGGAGTAACGAGAACAGTAACAAATTTTGTATTATCAACAATCAAAGAAACAACAAAAATAAACATCTAAGGAGTAACAAAAATGGGAAAAACTGAATCACCTATTGAAAAGGTATTATCTTTTATTAAAGATAACAAAATCGAATTCATTGATTTCAAATTCATGGATTTTCCTGGACAGTGGCAGCATTTTACAGTTCCTGCAGACCAGCTTGATGAATCATCATTCGAAAGCGGTTTCGGATTTGATGGTTCATCAATCAGGGGCTGGAAAAGCATTAATGAAAGTGATATGTTAATCATTCCAGACCCAACAACAATGTTTGTCGACCCTTTCATTGAAGCACCAACTTTATCTTTAATTTGTGATGTATATGAACCAATCACAAAAGAAAAATATGCCCGCTGTCCAAGAAATATTGCACAAAAAGCAGAAGCTTATTTGAAATCTACTGGCATTGCAGATACATCTTATTTTGGTCCCGAAGCTGAATTTTTTGTTTTTGATGATGTTCGCTTTGATTCAGGACCAAACTTTGCATTTTATCAAATAGATTCTATTGAAGGAAAATGGAATTCTGGAAGAGAAGAAAATCCAAATCTTGGTTACAAACCTCGTTATAAAGAAGGTTACTTTCCTGTTCCACCAACCGATAAGTTAATGGACTTAAGAAATGAAATGGTTCAGAATTTAATCAAAGTTGGAATCGAAGTAGAAGCTCAACATCATGAAGTTGCAAGCGGCGGTCAATGCGAAATTGATATGAAATTTCAACCATTATTAAGAGCTGCCGACCAATTGCTGATGTTCAAATACATCGTAAAAAATACAGCAAGAAAACACAATAAAACTGTAACATACATGCCAAAACCAATTTTTGGTGATAACGGAAGCGGCATGCATGTTCATGTTAGTTTGTGGTTGAAAGATAAACCATTATTTGCAGGCGGAGGTTATGCTGGATTAAGTGAAACAGCTTTGTATTTTATTGGCGGTTTGTTAAAACATGCACCTTCACTTCTTGCATTTACAAATCCAACTACAAATTCTTACAAGAGACTTGTTCCTGGTTTCGAAGCTCCTGTTAATCTTGCATATTCTCAAAGAAACAGAAGTGCTTCTATAAGAATACCAATGTATTCACCTTCTCCAAAATCAAAAAGAATAGAGTTCCGCTGCCCAGACCCATCAAGCAATCCATATCTTGCTTTCTCGGCAATTTTAATGGCTGGTCTTGATGGAGTTATTAATAGAATTGATCCAGGTGAACCATTAGACAAAGATATTTATGACATGTCCCCTGAAGAATTAAAGAATGTGCCATCAACTCCCGGCTCTTTGGATGCAGCATTAAAAGCTCTTGCAGATGACCATGAATATTTGCTCAAAGGGGATGTATTTACAGAGGATGTAATTAATGCATGGATTAATTATAAAATAGAAAAAGAAATTAAACCGATGGCACTTCGTCCTCATCCATTCGAATTCGAACAATATTTTGATGTTTAATCAGTAATCTAAAATTAAAAGCCTGACGAAGAATTTTTTCTTCAGTCAGGCTTTTTTATTTGTAATTAAAATTTATTTAGTACAGAAAAAATTTTATCTAAATCTACATTCCCGCCAGAAATTATGATTATAATATTTTTATTGAAAAATTCTTCCCTGTTTTCCCATACTACTGCAAGAGCAACTGCACTTGATGGTTCAACAATTATTTTCATTCTCTCCCATATTAATTTCATGCAGAAAATTATTGAATCTTCTTCTGCTGTTAAAATTTTATAAACATTTTTTTTGATTATAGAGAAAGTTTTCTCGGAAAGCTGGGTTAACAAACCATCGCAAATTGTTTGAGGATTTACGGAAGGATAAATTGTATTGTCACGAATTGAACGAAAAGCATCATCAGCTCCTTTGGGTTCGGCTCCAATTACTTTTGCATAAGGGTAAAAATATTTTGTGCTCAAAGAAGTTCCGCTTAATAATCCGCCGCCTCCAACAGGAGCAATTATAAAATCAATTTTAAATTTGTCAGAAAGTTCTTCGAAAATTTCTTTTGCACAAGTTGATTGTCCTGCTATTACAGAATAATTATCATAAGAATGAATAAATACAGCATTAGTTTTTTTGATTAATTCATTCAAAGTTTCTTCTCTTGATTTTAGATTAGGTTCACAGTAAATAATTTTTCCACCGTAACTTTCAACTGCTTTCTTTTTAGAACTTAATGCTGTACGAGGCATTACAATGTAAGATGGTACATTTCTAATTTTTGATGAGAATGCTATTGCAGCGGCATGATTTCCTGATGAATGAGTTGCAATTCCATTTTTAATTTCATCATCAGTCAATGAGAGAACTGCGTTACTTGCTCCTCTAATTTTGAATGCGCCAATCTTTTGAAAATTTTCGCACTTGAAAAATAGATTGCAGCCGAATAAAGAATTAATCGAACTTGATGTTAATATTGGAGTTTTGTGAATATAATTTTTTATTCTTTCATGAGCATCAACTATATCCTGCTTTGAAGGCTCTTCTTGTAAAAACATTTTATTTAAAATGACTAATTCAAATCTGCCAGAATGTTCTGAAGTTTTTCAAGAGCTTTTTGCCAGTCATTTAATTTATTTTTTTCTCTTTCAATTACATCTGGGGGAGCTTTTGTAACAAAACTTTCGTTGGATAATTTTTTCTTTACTGATTCAAGAGAAGAAGTTAATCGCGCAATTTCTTTTTGAATTCTCTGTCGTTCAACATTTATATCAATCAAACCTTCAAGCGGCACAAAAATATCGCAGCCTTTTACAACTGCAGATGCACTTGCTTTTGGTTTCTGAATTTCGGAATCAATTATTAATTGTTCAATTTTTACAAGGGATTTTATGTATTTGCTTTGCTCTTCAGTAATTTTATCTGTTTTAAGGTAAACATTGATTTGTTTAGCTGGAGGTATGTTCATTTCTCCACGAATATTTCTGATTGCAGTAACAATATTTTGAACGAACTCAATTTCTTTTTCGGCTTCCTCGTCAATCATTTTTTCATTGAATTCAGGGAAAGAAGTAATAGAAATACTTTCCCCCTCTTTTCTTTCATCAAGCATTTGCCAAATTTCTTCTGTAATAAATGGCATAAACGGATGAACGAGCTTCAGCATTTCTTCATACAATAGAATTGCTCTTGTTAAAAGAGCAGATTTTTCTTCGTCACTGCCATGATATAATCTATATTTTGAAAGTTCGACATACCAATCGCAGAAATCATTCCATACATAAGAATAAATAATTTTTGATGCAGAATTAACTTCGAAGTTATCTATTGCATTTGTAAATTCTTTAATTGTTTTGTGGAAACGAGAATAAATCCATCTATCGGTAAAATCAATATATTTATCTTTCAACGATAAATCTATTTTGATGTTTTGAGCGTTCATCAATAAGAATCTTCCAGCATTCCAAATTTTATTTGCAAAGTTTCTTCCAATTTCAACCATTTCGTTGCTGAAGTAAACATCTTGGCCAAGTGGAGAAATGTAAGTCATAGTAAATCTCAGAGCATCAGCACCATATTCATTAATCAGATCGAGCGGGTCAGGTGAATTGCCAAGTGATTTACTCATCTTTCTGCCTTGAGTATCGCGCACAGTGCTTGTAAAGTAAACATCTTTGAATGGAATTTCATTCATAAAGTGCATACCGGCAATTATCATTCTTGCAACCCAGAAGAAGATAATATCTGGAGCAGTAACAAGAAGGTCTGTTGGATAATAATATTTTTGGTCGCGTTCGTTTGTAAAAACATCTTGAGCCCACAACCAGCTCGATGCCCATGTGTCAAGCACATCGTCATCCTGACGCCAATTTTCAATATCTTTTGGAGGGTCAACTTCACAATAAATTTCGCCGGTTTCTTTGTGATACCAGACTGGAATTCGATGACCCCACCATAATTGACGGGAGATACACCAGTCTTTAATATTTGTCATCCAGTGTTCGTATGTTTTAATCCAGTGTTCTGGATGGAATTTAATTCTGCCTTCAAGAACAACTTTTAATGCCGGCTCGGCTAATTCTTTCATTCTCATGAACCATTGTTCTGAAAGATATGGTTCGATAGGAACATTGCCTCGTTGTGAGTAACCGACTTTAGTTATATAATCTTCTTCTTTATAAAGTAATCCTAATTCTATGAATCTATCAATAACTTTTTTTCTTACCTCGTATCTATCCAAGCCCTGAAACTCAGAGGGAACATTTCCATTTGTTGTAGCATCTTCGTTGAAGATGTTAATTATTTCAAGATTATGTCTTAATCCCATATCATAATCATTAACATCGTGAGCAGGAGTTACTTTTACTGCACCAGTTCCAAAAGTCATATCAACATATTCATCAGCAAAAATTGGAATTTCTCTTCCAACGATTGGAAGAATAACTTTTTTGCCAATTAAATGTTTATATCTTTCATCTGCGGGGTTAACAGCAACTCCTGTATCACCAAGCATTGTTTCGGGTCGAGTAGTTGCAACGATAATGAATTCATTAGAACCTTTTACAGGATATTTCAAATACCAAAGTTTTCCTTTTACTTCCTTATAAAAAACTTCTTCATCAGAAATAGCAGATTTTGAAGCCGGGTCCCAGTTTACCATTCTGTATCCGCGATAGATATAGCCTTCTTTGTAAAGTCGAACAAAAGCTTCAATAACTTTTCGGTAGTAGTGGTCATCCATTGTAAAACGTTCACGCTGCCAGTCGCAGCTTACTCCAAGTTTTCTTAATTGTTGAAAAATTATTCCGCCATATTTTTCTTTCCATTCATAGCAGTATTTTAAGAATTCTTCACGCGAAATCTTATCTTTTGTGATATGTCTTTCTTTAAGCATTGCAACTACTTTTGCTTCAGTTGCAATAGATGCATGGTCAATCCCCGGAACCCAGCAGGCATTAAATCCTTTCATTCGTTTGTAACGAATGTAAATGTCCTGCAATGTGTTATTAAGAATATGTCCAATATGAAGTATGCCTGTAATGTTTGGAGGAGGAATTACAATTGTGTATGGAGTTTTTGTTTCGTCAACTTCTGAATGATAAAGATTATGGTCGTACCAGTATTTATACCATTTGTCTTCAACATCTTTTGGATTATAAGCTTTTGGAATATCAGAAAGACTTTTAGGACGCATTTGTATCTCAACTTATTCTGAAAATTAAATGCAAATATAAGAAAAGCATTTCGTTTTTACATTTGAAGAAATTTTGGAAGTAGTGAATTTATTAATGTTTCTGTGATTTTAGATTAATACAAACTGGGTTTTTGAGATTGCATCGTTCTTAAGCTTTTGATTTGTAATACTCGGGGTCTTCTTGGCGCTCTCAGCGGTTAAATTAATAATGAAACCGCAGGGCACACAAAGACCACAAGGATTATTTTGAGATTTTTTACTTTGTTCAAAATGAATTTTGATTTACATAGTCTTCTGAGGAGTCTGTCTCTGGCGGGCGACAAAGAATCTAATTTCTGCCTCATAATTTTATATGAGATTCTTCGCTTCGCTCAGAAAGACTTAACTGCTTTATCTATTATTAAGAGATTCTTTTCCACCTTTTGGAGGATAAAGATTTTTTATGATTATTTTTTAGATTCTTCGCTTCGCTCAGAAAGACTTAACTGCTTTACTTTTATTTTGTGATTTTTCATCCGCCTTTTGCATACTCAAGAATGACACAAGTGAATAAGTCATGAAAGAATAATCTTAAAATAATTTCACGCGAAGACGCAAAGGATAAGAGATACAAAGTAAAACTTTGCGGCTTTGCAACTTTGTGAGAAATAAAATTTTGGAGATTTCTTCATCCTAACAAAATTCATCACGATTTGCAACGACAGATTAAATCAGAAAAAATCAAAAAGTAAAAATGTTTTTGAGAGAAGCGACCAGGCAAATTAAAAGAATCTCTCAAATTCTTTTTAATAGATTAGACTATAAAATCTATCTATTTCACTTTTCAGTTCTTCTAAATTTATGTATCGAGATTTTCTTATGTGTTCTTTTCCTTCTATAAACAAAATAATTGTTGGAACTGTAAATATGCTGTATTGGGCTGCAGTTTCTTTTGATTCGTCAACATTTATGTAAAGAAAATTTATCATTGGGAATTCATTTTCAATTAACTCTTTTACTTTTGGCTTTAGAACTTTGCAAACATTACAATCATCAGTGCTGAAGTATGCAAGAACAATTTTATGAGTTCTAAAATATTGAGTTGCTTCTTCAAATGTAAAAGCAATATTCATAGTTGTTTATGATTCTGAATTTTTATTTTCATTAATCTTGAATCTGATTCTCAACACTCCGTTTTCATAACTTGTAGAAACAATTTTAAAAGAGCCAATTTCTTTTGTGGATTTAACATGAGGTCCGCTGCATAAACATTTATCATAATCACCAATTTTAATTACACGAAGAATATTGCCTGCTTCTTCTGGAAGACGATGAAGGCTGAAATATTTTGCTGCCTCTTCTCGTTTCATAAATTCTTCTGTAATTGGCAAATCTTCTGCAATAAGCGAATTAATTTTTTCTTCTATTGTTTTAATTTCCTCTTCTGTTAAATTTCTGTTGAAGTGATAGTCACACTTTGATTTTTTCTTTTCAATGTGAGCGCTGAATGCTCTTCCACAATTAAACATTTTATCCATTGTTCCATTCAAAAGATGTTCTGCAGAATGCATTGGTGGATAATATTCTTTTGGATTTACATTGTATTCCATTTTAGTTCTCGTTTTTTTGATTAATTAATATCTAATCTTTTTCGATATCAAGTTCTTTGCCGAGCAAATATTTAAACCAGAACTGAGTTTTCAATTTCATTGCATGATTTCTCAAAGGCATTGTAATACCATGACGCGCATTCGGATAAATCATCATTTCAAAATCTTTATTAAGTTTTTGCAATTCATAAATTAATTGAATTGAATTTTGCATGTGAACATTGTCGTCCATTGTGCCGTGTGTAATTAATAATTTTCCTTTATAATTTTTTACATAATTAAGAACAGAAGAATTTTTATAACCCTCCTCATTTTCTTTTGGCATGTCCATATATCTTTCTGTGTAAACATTATCATAAAGATGCCAGTCCATAACACCAAATTCTGCAATTCCATAATTGAAGTAATTTGAACCATAAGTTAGAGCAAGTGCAGTTACATAGCCTCCGTAACTTCCACCATTGATTGCAATTTTTGATGTGTCAACAAATGATTTTTTCTTAAGCCATTTTACAGCTTCGATATAATCATGCATTTCCCATTTGCCAAGATTACGATGCATTAAATCAATTCCTTTTTTGCCAAAGTGTCCAGAGCCGCGATGGTCAACTGAAATATAAATTATTCCGTTTTGAGCAAGATAGTAAGGTTCCATGAAATATGGAAAATAATTTCGAACAGTTGGTGTTCCAGGTCCGCCATAAATTGAAAATAATACAGGATATTTTTTGTTTTTATCAAAGTCTGGCGGCAAATACCAAATTGCAGGAAGTTGATATCCATCTTCTGTTGGGATGCTAAAGATTTCTACTTTTGCAAGTCTATAGTCATTCATAATAGAATTTTTTGAATCACCAAGAGTTTTAATTTTTTTCCCATCAATAGTGCATAAATCAATTATGGTTGGAGTATTAATGTTACTGAATCTGTCATAAAAATATTTTGCACTGGGAGAAATTGTGCATGTGTGAGTTCCTTCAAGTGATGTAATTTGTTTAAGTCCTTTTCCATTCAGATTTACAACAAATAAATGTTTTTCGGTTGAATTCTCTTTCCATCCATGAAAATAGACTTTTTCTTTTGATTCATCGACAAATGCTATATCAAGAACCGTTAAATTGCTGTCGGTTAAATTTTGCTTGAGCTTTCCGTTCATGTCATAATAATAAAGATGATACCAGCCGTCAACAGAAGTTCTTAATAAAAATCCTTTGTTGTTTTTCAGGAAATATAAATCTTCAAACCACTCAACCCATGTCTTTTGTGTTTCGTTGTAAAGTTCTTTCAATTTTCCTGTTGATGTATCAACAAAATAAATTTTAATATTGTCTTGAGCTCTGTTCATCCATTGAATTGTAAGCTTGCCGTCAGAAGTCCAGAATGGCCATGCAATGTATTGGTCAATATTCTCATCAAAATCTGCCCAGATAATTTTTAGGTTATTCAAATCAACAATGCCAAATTTAACTTTTGGATTAGGGTCGCCTGCTTTAGGATAATGTTGAATTTCGAGTGAGCCGTGTTGTCCATCAGCACGATAGAGCGGGAATTCTGGAACAGGAGAATCATCAAATCTTAGAAAACAAATTTTATCGTTCTTTGGCGACCACCAGAATGCAGCATAACGACTTGCTCTTCCAAGTATTTCTTCATAATAAACCCAAGATGCCCAGCCATTGTAAATTAAATTGCTGCCATCAAATGTAAGCTGTATTTCTTTTTGTTTTTCTAAATCAAATACATAAAGATTGTTGTTTTTTGTATAAGCAATTTTTTTTCCGTCAGGAGAAAATTTTGGATTTTTTTCTTCAAGTGTATCTTTTGTTAATTGTAATAATTTATTTTCGCTGTATGAATAGTAATACAAATCATTTTTTTCATTGAATAAAAATCCATTATAATCTGATGATACAATTGCATCTTCAACATCAAAGCCTTTTGGGAGATTTTCATTTATTTTTCTGTAATCAATAAAAATTTCAGAAGAGCCGTCTTTTACATTTACTTTCATCAGGACTGGTTGAAAAATAGATTTTGAAGAATCTGATTTAACTTCAAGATAATGAATATCGTCAAGCCAGCCTTTTAATTGAGGCAGGGATTTTGTCAATCGAGGTTCTGCAAAATTATAAACCTGTTTATAAGTAAGATTCCTGTTTTGTGCAATTAAATTATTCTGAATTAAAACAAGAATAACTAAAAAGAAAATTTTGAATTTCATGCTGCACCTGTGTTAAATGAAAAATCTATTTAATTAAATTTTACCATGCATAAGCCTCTGGAGCCTGATTGCCTGGTCCAGGCCAGATTTCATCTAATTTTTTCAATACATCATCAGTTAATTTTAATTCAAGTGCTTTTACATTTTCTTCAAGCTGCTCTAATGTTCTTGGACCAATGATTGGCGATGTAACTACTGGATTGTTTAAAACCCAGGCAAGTGCAACATCAGCCGGCTTTTGATTAATTTCTTTGCATAATTTTTCATAAGCTTCAAGTTGAGGGCGCAATTTTTCAACAGATTTTTGTAAGGCTTCTCTGGTTCTTCTTCCTTCTTTTACTCCTTCTAAAACTCCGCATAAAATTCCACCGCCTAATGGACTCCACGGAATTAATCCTATTCCAAGTGCTTTACAAGCGGGAATTACTTCAAGCTCGATATGTCTGTTTCTTAAACTATAAATACTTTGTTCAGAAACAATACCAAGAAAATTTCTTTCTTTTGCTTTATAATATGCTTCAACAAGATTCCATGCAGCAAAGTTAGAACTTCCCACATAAATTATTTTACCTTCTCTCACAAGCTGTTCCATTGCCTGATAAATTTCTTCCCATGGAGTGTTGCGGTCAATATGATGCATTTGATATAAATCGATGTGGTCTGTTTGGAGTCTTCTTAAACTATCTTCACAAGCTTTTCTTATGTGATAAGCAGAAAGCTTAGAATCATTTGGTCCATCTCCCATTTTGCCATATACCTTTGTAGCAAGAACTATTTTATCTCTTCTGCTTTTATCTTCAGAAAGCCATCTTCCTATTATTTGTTCTGTAAAACCAACGCCCTTTTCCCAACCGTAAACATTTGCTGTGTCGAAAAAATTTATTCCTAGTTCGAGTGCACGACTCATAATTTTAAAACTTTCTTCTTCGCTTGTGTAAGGACCAAAGTTCATTGTTCCCAAACAAAGTCGGCTTACTTTCAATCCGGTTCTGCCCAAATAAGTGTATTCCATTTTGTTCCCCTTTCTTTTTGATTATCAGCAAAAATATAAAAACAATATTTTTTTAACACATGTTTATTCTCATTTCAATAATATGAAATATATATTTGTAAGCGAAATATGATGGAGAATAATTATGAAACAGATAAAATTTTTTTTGATTGTCTCAATTCTTTTTGTAAGCAGTTATTATGCTCAAACAATTAATGTTAAAGATGCATGGGCGCGGGTTTCTGCAAAAGGCAGTAACTCTGCTGCTTATTTCAAAGTTATAAATAATAGTGATAAAAATGATACTTTGGTTGGAGCTCAATCCAATTCTGCTGAAATTGTTGAAATCCATGAAACTTTCAAAGAGAACAATAAAATGGGAATGCGTGCAGTTAAATTTGTTGAGCTTCCTGCAAAGCACGAAATAAATTTCAAACCAGGTGGATTTCATGTAATGCTGATTAATTTAAAAAGAAACTTGAAGAGCAATGATACAATTAACCTTGTTCTAAAATTTAAGCGCTCAAAAGAAATTAAATTGAAAGTGCCCGTGAAGGATATGACAAATCCGATGATGCATTAAAAATTTTTTTGATGTTCGAATACATTACCACATATCAGACAAATCCAGTCTGATGTGTGGTTTTCAATTTTTTTGTGGTCTAATATCATCGTAATGTTTGAATTGCAGAAAGGACAAATTGCATTTTGAAAAAAATGATTCTCTTCTTTTTCATTCTTTGATGTATTTTCAACCTCTTTTTCATTATTTGTGTTGTTCATTTTTTCCTCCGGTTTATTATTCCTTTCCCAAGCTAATATTTTTTCTGTCAAATTAAAAAATTTTCGTCTTCAATCTCAAAAAGAATTGATTTAATTTAACAATGAAAGAAAAGAGTTAATTTTTCTTCTTAATAAAATTGAGAATGAAAATGGAATCACTGAAAAAATTTTTTTATCCAAAATCTATATGCATTGTTGGAGCTTCGAGCAAAGAAAAAAGTATTGGTTATGAATTATTGAAAAATATTCGTGATTATGGTTATAAAGGGAAAATATTTCCTGTCAATCCAAAAGCTGATGAAATTTTATCTTACAAATGTTATCACACAGTTGAAGAAATATCTGAAAAAATTGATTTGGCAATTGTTGTTGTCCCAAAGCATATAGCAGAAGAATCTATTATTTCACTATTGAATAAAAATATTAAGTCAATAATTCTTGTTACAGCAGGCTTTAAGGAAATTGGAAAAGAAGGAGAAGAATTAGAGAGCAGAATTTTGAAATTAATTAAAAATTCTTGTGCAAGATTGGTTGGTCCAAATTGTATGGGAGTAATAAATACTCTTGATGAAATTAAACTCAACGCAACTTTTGTTGCAGAAAAACCAGAGATTGGTTCAACAGGATTTTTATCTCAAAGCGGAGCTCTTGGAGCAGCAGTTCTTAATTCACTTAGAGAAACTGATATTAAATTTGCTCACTTTATAAGTGTTGGAAACAAAGCCGATGTAAATGAAAACGATATTCTGGAATTCTGGCAGGAAGATAAAAACGTTAAAACAATTGCACTTTATCTTGAAAGTTTTGTTGATGGTGAAAGTTTTATAAAAAAGTTTATTGAAAGAAAAATTGATAAACCAGTTATAGTTCTAAAAGCAGGAAGAACTCAAAGCGGAATGAAAGCTGCAATATCTCACACAGGTGCAATGAGCACAACAGATAAAATTGTTGATGCTGTTTTAAATCAATTTGGAATTATTCGAGCAGAAAATTTGAATGAGCTTTTTAATACTGCAAAAGGATTTGAAAATTTTCCCATGCCGAAAGGGAATAAAATTGCTGTTGTAACAAATGCTGGTGGTCCTGCAATTCTTTGTGCAGATAAAATAGAAAAAGAAGGATTGATATTATCTTCGTTATCAAAAGAGACAAAAGAAAAATTAAGAAAAATTATCCATCCTGAAGGAAGTGTTGAAAATCCAATTGACCTTCTGCCAAATGGAGATGCACAGACTTTTAAGAATGTTATAGAAACAATAATTCAAGATGAAAATGTTGATGCGGTAATTTCAATTTTTGTTGAGCCGATAATGGTTTCTGCTTTTGATGTAATTGAAAAGGTAAACTCACTTCAGAGCAGTAAACCAATATTTCAAGTTGCAATGCCCTTGCCTGAATTCTGGCAGTATTATCGTAATAATTCAAAATATAAATTGCCGATTTTTAGAAATCCTGAAGACCCGCCGGAAGTTATTTCTAATATGCTCTTTTATTTTCAAAAAAGTGTAAATCAAAATAAGCATCTGTTTTTCTCTTCAAGCGAAAGAAAAGATTTCGCCTTTCAATCAAATCATGTTTTGAATAATTCAGATATTGAAAAACTTTTTTCTCAATATGGTATTCCTTTAGTTCAAAGCAAAATATGTTTGCCAGATGATTTGAAAAACATAGAACTAAATTTTTATCCTCTTGTTCTTAAAGGACTTTCAAAAAATTTAATTCACAAAACAGAAGCAAAAGCAGTTGCATTGAATATTAAAAATATGGAAGAACTTTTGACTGCTGCCAGAAATATTGAAAACAATTTAACTCAAAGCGGATATGAACTTGAGCAATTTTTAATTCAAAAATATATTAAGCCAATGCATGAAATATTGATTGGCGGCTATAGAGATGCTTCTTTTGGACCAATAATAATGTTTGGACTTGGCGGAAAATATGTTGAAGTATTTGATGATGTATCAATCAAATCATGTTATTTAAGCGACGAAGATGTTGAAGAGATGATTGCATCAACAAAAATTGGGAAAATACTTTCAGGTGTGCGGAATGAAAAATTTAATAACATAAATGAATTAAAAAGAATAATTAAATCATGTGCGAAAATGATGATTGAAAATCCTTCGATTAAAGAATTTGATATAAATCCATTAATAATTGACAGTGAGAATAATCTTTATGCAGTTGATGTAAGAATCAAAATGAGTTGATAATTTTTATGAAAAGGTGAATCTCTTTTGCATTTCATAATTTGGAAATAGTGATTATAATTTTAGAAACAAGATTGTGAACTATGCCGCTTAGAAATTTATTCATCGATTTCAATTCATTTTTTGCTTCGTGTGAACAGCAGCAGTTTCCTCATTTAAGAGGAAAACCAGTTGCAGTAGTTCCAGTTAAAGCAGATACGACTTGCTGCATTGCTGCAAGTTACGAAGCAAAAAAGTATGGAATTAAAACAGGAACACTCGTTGCTGATGCTAAGAAAGTGTGTCCAGATTTAATTATAGTTCAAGCACGGCATCGAGTTTATATCGAGTATCATCATAAACTTGTTCAAGCAGTGGAATCCTGTATTCCGGTTGACAGTGTTTTTTCGATTGATGAAATGTCATGCACATTAATTGGTAAGCAGCAAATTCGTGAAAATGCAATTGAACTTGCAAAAAAAATTAAAAAAACAATTTACGAGCAGGTAGGTGAATGTTTAAGATGTTCAATTGGAATTGCACCAAATCAATATCTTGCAAAGACAGCTACTGATATGCAAAAGCCCGATGGACTCGTTGTTATTGAAGAAAAAGATTTGCCGCAAATTTTATATTCATTGAAATTAAATGACCTTGTTGGAATTGGAAGAAGAATGGAACCACGCTTAAAAAAATTTGGAATTGATACAGTTGAAAAACTTTGTAATGCAAGCAAATCGATGTTAAGAAAAGTTTGGGGAGGAATTGAAGGTGAAAGAATGTATATGCAGCTGCGCGGAGAAGTTGTTAAAAGACCTCCTACACATCGAACAACTGTTGGACATTCACATGTAATGCCCCCGGAATTTCGTTCAAAAGAAGGAGCTTATTCAGTATTGCATAGACTTTTACAAAAAGCTGCAATGAGATTAAGATATATGGGTTTTGTATGTGCTACAATGTCAATAAAAGTAAAATTTATGAATGGTAAAAAATGGCGTAATGAAATTTCATTTAATCACACACAGAATACTTTGCTGCTTATAAAAGCTTTCGAAGAAATGTGGAAATTATATCCCTCAACAAAAGAAAAACCTTTAGCTGTTGCTGTTACATTATATAATTTAATGCCCGAAAATCAATACACACTTTCACTTTTCGAAGATGATGAAAAATTTCAATCTCTTAATAATGCAATTGATATGTTAAATAAAAAATATGGATATGGAGCAGCATACTTTGCCGGTTCACATTTTGCAATTAATTCAGCACCAATGAGAATTGCATTTACTCAAATTCCAAATCTGGAAATTGAAGAGGATGATATTGAAGAGATTTAAATAGAGTATTCTAATTTATTGTTATAGAACATGAAAGTATTGTGCTTATTCTTTACAAATTAAAATGTGATTTTTAATATCATTTTTTTCTAATACTAGCCCCAAATTTTTGATATTTCCCACGTATAGAGTTTTATAAACAATTTCAATAACATCAGGATTTTTATAGAGTAATTCAAAGAACTCTTCGGTTTTAAATTTAATAATATATGCTTTATTAATATCGAAATTCTCCTCAGAAATAAACAATGAATTATTAAGCAATTTGGTCCAGAAATTTTTCTTATTAATAATGTATGATTTAGACCAGTTTTTATTCTTGTAAGTATTTATAGAATCTGCACGTATTACAAGAGGGATTGTTATTGGCCATGTAATATTAAATCCATTATGAAAACCAGGCTCATATGAAGCTAAACTTAAAACAAATTGACATCCCTGTGCAATAATATCGTTCTCCCATTTTACTGGTTCTGTAAAAATTGGCTCACCCAAGTTATTAACCATGACCCTGATATATACTTTTTGAGGTTTTATTTCTTCATCAATATTTGGATAGATAAGTTGTGCATTTATTTTTTCTAAACTCTTTATACCGGGCAATTTATCGATACCTATATAAAAAGAAACGGGTTCATCTAAGTATTTATTATTATAAATATTATCATATCTATAAATTAAAGAATCAATTATTTTTTTATAAGATTTTTCATTTTCTAAAACTACTTTGGATAATTCATAAGTTAAAAAACCTGATTTTAACTGTGAAGAAGTATTACTATTGATGATTTTACAATATTCTTTAATTTTATTTGCAAATGGGCAAAAAATGCTAATATATCTTTTAGATTTCGTAAAATGAAATTTTATGTCCCCTGTAAACATTATACTATCATTTATTTTCCATAAGTAGTTAGTTTTACTATATATTTTATTATCTGATAATTTTATGTTGATTAATTTATTCTTAGAAAGATAGTTTAGCATGTCTGTAAGGAAAGAATTATGCTCAGAATAATAATTATCATAATAAATTGTATCTTTTAATTTAGAACTGTTTATGATAAGATATTTAATAAAATTTGATGGAGATGTATTGGTTAGTGAAGTATAACCTTCTAATAGATAGTTATATTCATTTACTGGTATATTATTAGAAAAATAATAAACTGATTTGTTATAATATTTTGTATAGGAACTACATTTATCAAAGTTAAATGTGATTAAATAATTATCTACAGTAGTAGTATTAATTCTATGTTCTATTAAATTTTTGTGTTGTCGTATAACTGGTTTTAAATTTTTATTTATTTGAGAATAATTAATTGACACATCCTTAGGTTGTAGTGAAAATATATTTATAATTTTCTTATTAGCAGTCTTATGAGTTATAAAATACCAATTCAAATCTGTAAAATTATTATTTATATTAGAATTATTGTTCCTTTCTAAAATAGTATAATACACTATTACAACTTTCCTAAATTGATGCTTGTTTACAGGAAATATTCTTAATATGAAATAACCTGGGAAAGTTGTTGTTAAATATGCTGGGTCAAGTTTTTTTCCTACTATTTTTCTGTATAAATTCCAACCGATAGTTTTTTGAAATGATCTTGCTTTTGTCAATTTATTATCTATATCAAGATATAAATTTTCAACAAAAGAACATTTATTTGTATTAAAACTAAAAAATGCTTCTAAACTGTCTTTTTCAGTAGGATTGTAAAAATATAATTCTACTGAAGTTTTATTTATAACCCCATAAAATTCAGTATTAATTGCTAATGAATCTAATATTACCTGCCCAAATGAAATTCCATTAAAGATAAATACTATTATTAATAATTTATTATAGTATTTCATTTATTAAATAATTCTTTGTTAATAATTATTAAATATTATTTTTTCTCAAACACTAATTTTCCAGCACCCGGATAACGAACAACAACAGTATCTCCTGCTTCGTATTTATTCATTAGCAATTCAGTAGCAAGTGGATTGATTAGATATTTCTGAATTGTTCGCTTCAATGGTCGAGCACCATAAGTTACATCATAACCATGTTCCATCAAGAAATCTTTTGCATCTTCTTCAACTTCAAGAGATAAACCTTTTTCAGCAAGCATGTTGCCAACCTTCTGCAATTGTATGTCGATAATTTGTTTAATCTCATTTTTCAGTAATGGTTTGAAAAGAACAATTTCATCGATACGATTTAAGAACTCTGGTCTGATTGTTTGCCGTAATAATTCAGTCAAAGCAATTCTTAATTCGCCCATTACATATTCAAAATTACTTTCGTCTATCACACTTAGTTTTTCTTGAATTAAATGAGAACCAAGATTTGAAGTCATTATAATAATTGTATTTTTGAAATCAACAGTTCTGCCTTTATTATCAGTTAATCTGCCGTCATCCAAAACTTGAAGCAGAATGTTGAATACATCAGGATGAGCTTTTTCAATTTCATCAAGCAGAACAACCGAGTAAGGTCTGCGGCGAACAGCTTCTGTTAATTGACCTCCTTCTTCATAGCCAACATATCCTGGAGGAGCACCAATTAAGCGAGATACAGAGAATTTTTCCATGTATTCACTCATATCAATTCTAACCATTGCACGTTCATCATTGAATAAAAATTCAGCTAATGCACGTGCAAGTTCTGTTTTACCAACACCAGTTGTTCCAATAAAGATGAATGAACCAATTGGACGATTAGTATCCTGAAGTCCAGCACGCGACCTTCTAATTGCATTAGCAACAGCAGCAACAGCATCATCTTGACCTACAACACGTTTATGAAGTTCTTCTTCGAGGCGCAATAATTTTGTTCTTTCACTTTCAAGCATTCTGCTTACTGGAATTCCTGTCCATTTAGCAACTACCTCTGCAACATCTTCTGCATCCACTTCTTCCTTCAACATTTTATTATGTTTTTGAATCTCGGCAAGTTCTTCGGTTTCTTTTTTAAGTTTTCTTTCAAGTTCATTAATTACTCCATAACGAATTTCTGCAACTTTGCCAAGATCTCCTTCTCTTTCATATCTGTCAGCCTCAGCTTTAGCTTTTTCGATTTCACTTTTCATTGAACGAATTTTTTGAATCTTTTCTTTTTCAAGCAGCCAGTGACTTCTTAATCTGTTTCTTTCTTCTTCAAGTTCACTTAATTCTTTTTGCAGTTCTTCAAGTCTCGAAGCAGAATCAGAATCTTTTTCTCGCTTAAGAGCTTCGCGTTCAATTTCTAATTGTTTTACTTTTCTTTCGATTGCATCAAGTTCTTCGGGCATCGAATCAATTTCAATTCTTAATTTTGATGCAGCTTCGTCTATCAAGTCGATTGCTTTATCAGGTAAAAATCTGTCTGTAATGTATCGATTAGAAAGCAGAACTGCTGCAACAATAGCACCATCTGTAATTCGAACACCATGATGAACTTCGTATCGTTCTTTTAAACCTCGTAAAATAGAAATTGAATCTTCTTCGTTTGGTTCTGCAACATAAACAGGTTGAAATCTTCTTTCGAGTGCAGCATCTTTTTCAATGTATTTGCGGTATTCATCGAGTGTTGTTGCACCAATTGCATGAAGTTCTCCGCGTGCGAGAGCTGGTTTCAAAATGTTAGCTGCATCCATTGAACCTTCAGCTCTTCCAGCACCAACAAGAAGATGAAGCTCGTCAATGAATAAAATTATTTCACCATTCGATTCCTGAACTTCTTTTACAACTGCTTTTACTCTCTCTTCAAATTGACCGCGATATTGAGTACCAGCAACTAAAGCCCCCATATCAAGTGCAACAATTCTTTTTGTCTTTAATGTTTCAGGAACATCACCAGCAACAATTCTATGAGCAATTCCTTCTGCTATTGCAGTTTTACCAACGCCAGGTTCACCAATCAAAACAGGATTATTTTTTGTTCTTCTTGAAAGAACTTGAAGAACTCTACGGATTTCTTCATCTCTTCCAATGACTGGATCAAGTTTGTTGGAACGAGCAAGTTCATTTAAATCGCGTCCATATTTTTTTAATGCTTGATATGTATCTTCTGGATTTTGTGATGTAACTCTTTGTGTGCCTCGAATATCTTTTAATGCTGCAAGTAAAATATTTTTGTTTATGCCATTTTCTCGAAGCAGTTTTCCAGTAACTCCATCATCTTCACTTAAAGCAAGTAAAATATGTTCTGTTGAAACATATTCATCTTTAAGAGCCTTAGCTTCTTCAAAAGCTTTATCAAATAATCTTGCAGAACTCATAGAAAGTTGTTGACTTCCAAGACCAGCGCCTGTAACCTTGGGCAGTCTTTCAAGCAGTTCAACAACTTTCATTTTCATTAAATTTACATTTCCGCCTGCTTTTTGTATTGTAGAAACAGCAACACCATTTGAATCCTGAAGCAACGCCGCAAGGATATGTTCAGGTTCAACAATTTGATTGTTATAGTTCTGTGCAATTTCAACAGCTTCCTGAATTGTTTCCTGAGCTTTTACTGTAAATTTGTTAAAATTAAATGCCATAATTTCTCACCTAATTTTTTTCGCTCATACAAAATTAATTTAATAAAGTTTCATAATAAATAAAAAAATACTAATCAAAAAATTACTAACTCGTAATATAATAAATCTTAATACTGATTCTTTTCATTTACCTTGTTACTGCTTTTCTTTTATTTTAATTTTGCATTTCAAATTGAAAGAAATTTATGTCACAAACACTATCACAAAACGAAGATACAATAGTTGCACTTGCTACTCCTCCAGGAATTGGTGCAATATCTGTTATAAGAGTAAGTGGACCGGAAACTTTTGCTAAAGTAGATAAAGTATTTCAAGGCAAAAAGAAAATTACAGAAAGTCCAACGCATACAATTCATTATGGTAAAATAATTGACTCAAATAATGAAATAATAGATGATGTTTTAATTTCAGTTTTTCGAGCTCCTAATTCATATACTGGAGAAGACTCAGTTGAAATTAGCACACATGGAAGTCAATTAATTGTAGAAAAAATTATTTCTTTGCTTGTTGAACAAAATATCAGATTAGCCGAGCCAGGCGAATTTACTAAACGAGCTTTTCTAAATGGTAAAATGGACCTTGCTCAAGCAGAAGCAGTTGCAGATGTAATTAATTCAAGAACTGAAGCATCGCTTCGTGGTGCAAGAAATCAACTTGATGGCATTCTTTCAAAAAAAGTTGATTCATTGAGAGAAAAATTAATTAATACATCTTCTTTGATTGAATTGGAACTTGATTTTGCAGAAGAAGATATTGAACTTTTGCCGGTAGAACAAATTTTGAAAAATATTAACGAAATAGAAAATGAAATAGATAACTTATTGAGCACATTTTCCTTTGGAAGAGTAATAAGAGATGGTGTTAATGTTGCGCTGGTTGGAAAACCAAATGTAGGTAAATCATCATTGTTGAATTATCTGCTAAAAGAAGCAAGAGCAATCGTAAGTGAAATTCCAGGAACTACACGAGATGTAATTCGAGAAGAATTAACTATTGATGGAATATTATTCAGACTTCATGACACTGCAGGCATTAGAATGACTGAAGATGCAATTGAAAAAGAAGGAGTTTTAAGAAGCCGAAATGTAGTAAAAGATGCAGACATAGTTTTATTTTTGAATGATGTAGAAACTGGATTTGATAATGAACTTTTTGAAGAAATTTTATCATTAAATAAGGAAGAAAAAATATTAAAGGTGGTAAACAAAATAGATTTGAAAAACATTAATGATAATAGGTTTGATGTTGGGATTTCAGCAAAAACAGGGGAAGGAATCGAAAATTTATTTCATAAATTAAAAGAAAAAGCAATTGGAACAAATGTATACACAGAAAAGACAGCAATCGTATCGAACATAAGACATTATAATGCACTCAAAAAAGCTAAAGAGCATCTAATAAATGCAAAAAATTCAATTTTAGAAAAGTTAACAGGAGAATTTATTGCTGTTGACTTAAGAAACGCTGAAAATGCTTTAAGTGAAATTATAGGCAAAGTTACAACGGACGATATATTAAATAATATATTTTCAAAATTTTGTATTGGGAAATAAATCAGTTTCACGTGAAACCTTAAAAATTTTTCCAATATTCATTAAAATTTTTCACGTGAAACAGAAAGGATTAATATGAAGGAATACGATGTAATTGTAGTTGGTGGTGGTCATGCGGGGATAGAAGCAGCAACTGCTCCAGCAAGAATGGGCTGCTCGGTTGCTATGATTACAATGGATAAAAATGCAATGGGCAGAATGTCATGCAATCCTGCAGTCGGGGGAAGTGCAAAAGGTCACCTTGTTCATGAAATTGATGCACTTGGCGGAATGATTGGCTTGATTGCCGATAGGTCTGGAATTCAGTTTAGAACTTTGAATAAATCTAAAGGTCCCGCAGTTTGGGCGGGCAGAAGTCAAAACGATAGAAAACTTTATTCTGTAGAAGCATTAAAAATTGTTCTTTCTGTCCCAAATCTTGATATTATTGAGGATTCTGTAACAGAAGTTATTGTTGAAGATAAAAAAATTGCAGGAGTTAAAACTCAAAAAGGTCAGGAAATTAAATGTAAAGCGCTTATAATTTCTACAGGCACTTTTTTGAATGGTTTAATGCATACTGGTTTGAGGTCATTTCAAGGAGGAAGATACGGTGAACCGCCTGCAGTAGGTTTAACAGAATCACTTGTTAAATTGGGATTCGAAGCAGGAAGACTTAAAACTGGTACTCCACCAAGATTGAAAAAAGATACAATAAATTGGGACATTCTTGAAGAACAAAAAGGGGATAATCCACCTCAGCCATTTTCTCTTAGAACTCCTAAAGAAGAATTTCCATATCTTCCTCAATTAAGTTGTTACATTACATACACAGATAAAACTGTGCATAAAATTTTAGAAAAAGGCTTTGACAGGTCGCCACTATTTACGGGAAAAATTAAAGGAAGAGGACCGAGATATTGCCCGTCGATTGAAGATAAAATTTATCGATTTTCAGATAAAGAAAGACATCAGCTTTTCCTTGAGCCAGAAGGTCTGGATTCCGATTTAATTTATATTAATGGATTCTCAACTTCTCTTCCAGAAGATATTCAATTTGAAGCTTTGAGAAAAATTAAAGGTCTCGAAAATGTTGAAATGGTTCGTCCAGGTTATGCTGTAGAATATGATTTCTTCCCTCCTCATCAAGTGGATTTAACACTTGAGACAAAATTAATAGAAGGACTTTACTTTGCTGGACAGATTAATGGAACTTCAGGATACGAAGAAGCTGCAGCTCAAGGAATTGTTGCAGGAATTAATGCAGCATTAAAAATTCAAAAACGACCGGAATTTGTTCTTAAAAGAAGCGAAGCTTACATAGGTGTTTTAATTGACGACCTCGTTGATAAATCTACCGACGAACCATATCGAATGTTTACATCTCGTGCTGAACATAGATTGATTTTAAGACAGGATAATGCTGATAGAAGATTGATGAAATATGGTTATGAATTTGGCTTGATTCCAAAAGAACTTTATGATGAATTAAAAGAACGAGAGATATTGATTACAAAATCAAAAGAACTTTTGAGCAAAACAAAACTTCTTCCTTCAGAAATTAATCCATATTTAATTCAATTGAATACTGCACCAATTGATAATGCAGAAACAATTGATAAGCTTGTCAAAAGACCAGAAGTTAGTCTAAAAGACTTACTCGAAATAATAAAAAATAAAAATGGAGAGTATGAAAGTTTAATTAATGATTTGAAAGCCTTAGAACAAATTGAAATTGAATTTAAGTATGAAGGTTATATTCAGAGACAAATGGAACTAATAGAAAAAATGGAAAAATTAGAAAACGTATTAATTCCATTAAATTTTGATTATTCCAATTTGAAAGCAATATCTGCTGAAGGCAGAGAGAAGTTAAGTAAGGTTAAACCAAGATCGATTGGTCAAGCATCAAGAATTTCTGGCGTGACACCTTCAGATATTTCTGTTTTATTAGTATATTTGAAAAGTTAATTTTGAGGATTTTCTTTGAATTCATACGAGCAGTATCTTCGTGAGTTGAAAATGCTCTTCTGGGAAAACAATATAAACCCGGATGAGTATCAACTCGAACGTCTTGCAAATTTTGCTGTTCTTGTAGCTCAAAAAAATTCTAAAGTTAATTTAATTTCCCGCAAAGATGTTCAAAAGATTATCGAAAATCATGTTTTTATTTCATCTTATATTTCAGAATTCCTCCCCCAAAAGATTAATAATTTTTTAGATATCGGAACTGGCGGTGGCTTTCCAGGAATTCCTCTTGCAATTACTCGCCCGCAACTCAAAGGTGTACTTGTTGATTCAACTTCAAAAAAAATTGATGCAGTAAAAGAATTTATTTCGAAACTCAAACTGAATAATTTAACTGCAGAAAATTGCAGAGTTGAAAGTGAAGAATTCAGGCAAAAATATTCTCAATCATTTGACCTTGTTGTTAGTCGTGCTACAGTTCCTCTGATTATTCTTTTTAGTTATGCATTGCCGTTGTTAAAAGAAAAATCTTTTATTGCTTCGATAAAAGGCGGTGATTTGAATGATGAATTTAGTGCTGCAGAATTAAAGTATAAAGCTTATATCAAGAAATCTACAATTTTTGAGCTTGCCTATAAGCCAACTAATTCAAGGAATGAAAAAGGAAAAAAGCTGATACTTTTTGAAATTAATAAATAATTCTTTTCTTTTTATTTTCATTGAAGAATATTTTCCTTTTTTAATTTATTCCATTTTGTGACTTAAATGTAAATATCATAGATAAAGCCGAATATTATGATATTCTTTGAATAATTTTATGAATAAGATTGAAAAGTTTATTAAATATCCTCAGCATCGTGATTTGATTTTTGTTCTTGGTGCAGGAGCTTCACATCCAGATGGGGTTCCTCTTCAAAGAGATATACTTCCACAAATTTTATCAAACGAAAATGAAGAAATAAAAAATTCTGCAATTGGAAAAATTGTAATAGAATTTATTGAAGATAATTTTGAGTTTAACAGAGAATTAAATCTCTATCCCCGTCTTGAAGCTGTATTTGGTTTTATTGATTATTTTATTCAACACAACGAAAGCTTAAACTCGAAATACACAAATTCACTTTTGAGAGATATTAAAGAATATTTGATAAAACTTGTTCATTACATAGTCAATTTGAATACTGATAAAAATAGTCACTATTATCATCTGTTCTGGAAAATATTGGCTGAGAATGTTCCTAATTCGTCAATAATTACATTAAATTACGATACACTTCTTGAGCAGTCATTTGAGTTTTTGTTCAAACAAAATTATTATCTTGATTATTGTATTCCATTAATGAATTATGAAATGATTCCTCAACTAAGAAATTACAATTTCTGGATTAATCCGCGTGAACCTGTTTTAGTTGACGAAAATGTAACACCAGTTCCAATAAAAATTATAAAACTTCATGGCAGCTTGAACTGGAAATATTGTAACTGTTGCAATTTAACATTGCTTACTCCATGGGATAGAAAAATAGATTTGAATAGAGGGAAATTTCTTGGTTATACTTATCCAGATAAAGAGGAATATGAATTTAAATGTCCGATTGATGAAACAGAGTTTGAAACATTGATAATGCCGCCATCTTACTTAAAGACTTTGCATCATCCAGTAATTTCACAATTGCT
Source organism: Melioribacteraceae bacterium (assembly GCA_037481715.1). Taxonomy (GTDB): domain Bacteria; phylum Bacteroidota; class Ignavibacteria; order Ignavibacteriales; family Melioribacteraceae; genus Rosettibacter. Next base: position 120,295 of record JBBFLD010000005.1, on the reverse strand, counting down.
TGTTGAGGCATCGCGTGAAATTCGTTCAGCAAGTAAAATAATTTTCATTGGATATTCAATGTCGGATGCAGATTTACATATAATTGCATTATTTAAAAAGCACATTCAAGCAGGAACGGAAGTAATTGTGATTAATCCAAAAAAGAAAGAATCACTTGAACTCAGTTATAAGTCGATATCGAAAGAAGCAAAATTTATAAATGCTTCATTTGAAGAACTGCTGGAAAAAGGAATATTACAAAAATTATTGTAATAAGTTTTAAGCGGAAAAAATTTTACAGATATGAAAAAAATTGGAAGTGATAAAAAATGTTTTATGTTGATTATGTTAGGAAGTGTTTTTGTATGATTAACGTTATATTAGACTATAATTTTTCTTTCATTAAACACGAATTAAATATATCGTAAAGTCGTTATAAACTCGACTCACATACGCTTCACATACGCTCCAGATACGCTTATCTTTCAATTAATTTTCGGTACTAATTCGACTGCAAATAAAAATAAGTGTATGAGTATTATTAGAAAAAGTAATTTATAGTTTTTATAAAGTATATTGAATTGAATGCAAGTAACTTTGTTTGTAATATTAAATCTCTATTGATGCTATACAATAATTTTTTTACATGTATAAGGCAAAAAAAATCAACAGTAAATGTTTTTACAAAAAAATCAAATGTGTTTTTAATTCACTTAAAAATTAAGAATTTTCTTTGCCAGAGATCTTTTCAATTAAATCAGCCATAATTTTTGAAATTTTATGAGTATTATTTTCGATACTTACGAAGCAAGAAATAACTTGTCCCTGTGCTACTAAAAATATATCCAATGCCTGCAGTAAAAACTCCAAAGATGAACATCATTGTACCTTCTACTTTACTACCATCAGCACAACTGCGTAATCCTAAAAAAATGGACACTAAATATATTACAATAATTACTCAACCGACTGATGATATTGTTTTGCCAAATGACAATAAAGTTAAAAAGCGTTGATTTTTTGTTCATTGTTTTACATAGTTAACCTATGATTTTGAGAATGGTAATTGTTTAATTGCCCATTTTTAAAAGTCTTACTTTATTTTTCAATGTAATTTTGGTTAAGATATTAACAAAAAGACGATATTAAAACTTATCATTTTCTCTTAATACTTTTAGTAATATTATATATTAATGCTGACAGTAATTGATTCCTCCATCTTTTCACTATATTGCTATAAAAACTGTTATCCAATCTTCTCCTTGTTTATATGATGAACCAAAATGTAAAATGAGTGTAAGTGGTTGAATCGTTTTTATACTTCCTTTATTAAGCTTCCATAAGTTGGATTTTGTTTTTCTTTTATCATATCTCTTTTACAAGCTTCTTTCAATATATTTTTTTCGTCCTTTTGTTTATTTTTCCATGTTTTCAAGATTTTACGGGTCCATTTTTTAATTCTAACTAATTATCTATCTCATCAACACCATCTTTTTAGTTTCCGAAAAATTCCCCGCCTGCATTCTGTAGAAATAAACTCCGCTTGGAAGATCAGCGGCATTAAATTCAACTTCGTAATTGCCGGGTGTTTTTTCTTCATTAACAAGAGTTGAAATTTCTCTGCCGAGTGTATCATAAATTTTTAGTGTTACTAAACTTGTTTTAGGTACTGCATATTTAATTTTCGTTGTCGGGTTGAAGGGATTGGGGTAGTTATGGCTTAATAAATAATTAAGAGGAACAATTTGATTTTTGTTTTCATTAACATCTGTAAAAATTACCCCGCCCTCACGATAGACTGCAAGTCCTTTACCATCTGTACCAATCCATTTATTTCCTAAAGCATCAATAGCTATCGCCCAAATCAGATTATGAGGCAAACCTGAATTGCTTGTGTTGTAAACCGTCCAATTTACTCCATCAAACTTTGCAAGACCACCTAAAAATGTCCCAATCCATTTATTTCCTGAACTGTCGATGGCTATAGACGTAATAAGGTTATCAGGTAAACCTGAATTAGTCGTATTGTAAACAGTCCAATTTACACCATCAAATTTTGCAAGTCCTCCACCATCAGTTCCAATCCATTTGTTACCCGAATTATCTATAGCCACTGCGTTAACCCTGTTTTCAGGTAATCCAGAGTTAGAAGTGTTATAAATAGTCCAATTTACACCATCAAATTTTATAAGCCCTTTGAAATAAGTCCCAAGCCATATATTTCCTGAACTATCGATGGCTATAGATGTAATACCATCATTAGTAAAATCTAAATTAGTCGTATTGAAAACAGTCCAGTTGACACCATCAAATTTTACGAATCCGCCAGGACTTGCTCCAAACCAACCATCTGTTCCAATCCATTTATTACCCGATTTATCTATAGCTATTGCTCTAACAAAGTTAGAAGGCAAGGCAGAGTTTGATCTGTTATAAACAGTCCAATTTACACCATCAAATTTTATAAGCCCTTTCTCAGTTCCAATCCATTTGTCTACATTATCTATAGAAATTGTATATGCTGAGTTATAATAAATTAACTTACCAATATTAAAAACTACGTATTTACGATTAATTGGATTAAATTTTACTATACCACCTCCATCTGTGCAAACCCAAACATAATCCTCTTCGAATGCTAAAGCTCTAATAAATCTTCCAAAACCATTATAAATAATCCATTCAGGGTTCTGGGCAAATAAATTTGAAAAAGATAGATTGAATAAAATCAAGAATAAGAAAATAATTGTAGAAAACCTGTAAGGTGAAAAAGATATACAGCAAGAATAGTTAAGAAAATTTTTCATAAAAAATTTTTTTTTATTGATAAAATAAGTAAATATAAATTTATTTCATCAACACCATCTTTTTAGTTTCAGAATAACTCCCTGCTTGCATGCGGTAGAAATAAACACCACTTGGGAGATTAGAAACATTGAATTCTACTTCATAGTTTCCGGGTGTTTTTTCTTCATCAACAAGCGTTGTAATTTCTCTACCGAGGATATCATAAACAGTAATGTTAACGAAGCTTGTTTTAGGAACAGAATATTTTATTCTGGTTGTTGGATTAAATGGGTTGGGGTAGTTCTGGCTTAATAAATAATTAGGAGGAACAATTTGATTTTTGTTTTCATTAACATCTGTAAGAATTACCCCTCCTTCACGATAAACGACAAGTCCTTGATAAGTTCCAATCCATTTGTTACCTGAACTATCGATGGCAAGTGCTAAGACACTATTATTGGGCAATTTAGAGTTAGAAGAGTTATAAACAGTCCATTTTACACCATCAAATTTTGCAAGTCCTCCATAAGTTCCAATCCATTTGTTACCCGAATTATCTATAGCCACTGCTTTAACTATGTTGTTAGGTAAACCAGAGTTAGAGGTGTTATAAATAGTCCAGGTAGTTCCATCAAATTTTGCAAGTCCTGCACCATTTGTTCCAATCCATTTGTTATCTGAATTATCTATGACTATAGCATTAATTTGGTTATAAGACAAATTTAAATAAGAGCTTTCATATATAGTCCAATTAGTACCATCAAATTTTGCAAATCCACCATAAAAAGTTCCAATCCATATATTTCCTGAATTATCAATGGTTACTACTTTAATTTGACGACTCTCAAATAATTCAGAGAGAGGAATGTTATAATTCGTCCAGTTAGTACCATCAAATTTTAAAAGCTTTCCCGTAACTCCACACCAAATATTTCCAGATTTATCTTTTGTAATAGCATAGATATCAGTACAATTCAAAGGTGAATTTGCTTCGTTAAAAACTCTCCAATTTATGCCATCAAATTTTATAATTCCTCCTCCATAAGAGGCAATCCATAATGTACCCTCAGCATCTACAATAATAGAATTGATGTCATTATCAGATAATAAAGAATTAACAGTGTTATAAACAGTCCAGTTAGTACCATCAAATTTTGCAAGTCCACCATAATAAGTTCCAATCCATTTGTTTCCTAATTTATCTATTGTTATGGCGTGCACCTCATCATAAGGTAACTCAGAGTTAGTAATATTATAATAAGTAAAATTTACACCATCATACTTTAGGAGACCCCCTCCATCCATTCCAATCCATTTATTCCCATATTTATCTATAGCAACTGCAGTTATAACTGAAAAAGAAGATGATGTAACAAATTTATCATAAACCTTACGGTAATATTCAAGAGTGTTTATAAAACTCGTGAAATTTTTTCCATCAAACTTTAGAAATGAACGATCAGCTCCGACCCAAATGTCGCCTGAATTATCTATGGCTATTGCATTAATACGTCTATTATACTCAGGAACATAAAGAGGCCAATACAAATAATCATATCTTGTAAGTCCCTCAGAAGTTCCTATCCATATATTCCCAGAATTATCAATAGCAATTGAGTAAATGCTCCCAGGTAATCCAGAATTACGATAATCATATACATACCAGTTTACATCGTCAAACTTTACAAGCCCAAAATTTATTCCAATCCATTTATTTCCTGAACTGTCGATGGCTATACGCGTAATAATGTTATCAGGTAAACCTGAATTAGTCGTATTGTAAACAGTCCAATTTACACCATCAAATTTTGCAAGTCCTCCATAAGTTCCAATCCATTTGTTACCCGAATTATCTATAGCCACTGCGTTAACCCTGTTTTCAGGTAATCCAGAGTTAGAAGTGTTATAAATAGTCCAGGTAGTGCCATCAAATTTTGCAAGACCGCTTTTAGTTCCAATCCATTTGTTACCTAATTTATCGATGGCTATTGATATTACGTTATTATCAGGTAAACCAGAATTTGACTTGTTATAAAATATTACCTCATTTGTGAGTATATTTAATTTTGATAAACCATTTCTTGAGCCAATCCATAGAAAATTATCCTCCGATACCAATGATAAAATATTTTTTCCAGACCCATAAAGTATCCATTCAGGGTTCTGGGCAAATATTTTTAAAGAAGGCAAATTGAAAATGATAACGAATAAATAGATAATAATAGAAGAAAAAATAAATGAAGAAAATAAACGATTAGGTTTCGTTACAAATTTTTTCACTTTAATTATCCCCATGTGTTTTTGTTACAGTGTAAAGATTACAAAAATTTATTTGTTTAACACAAGCTTTTTAGTTTATAATAATTATTAGCCTGTATTTTGTATAAATGAACAACACCTGTTAGGTTTACAGCATTAAATTCAATTTTGTAATTACCAGCTTTTTGATATTTATTCATTATTGTTTTGATTTTTCCCTCCACAAATCAAACAATTCGATTTTTACATTTATATTCACGGGAATGGAATTCTTAATATAGTACAGTTATTGCTGCACATTTCTAATGATAAATTTTTTTGTTTGCTGATTTTGTTAAATAATATTTTATTTCTTGCTTTACTTTTAACATTGTTTTTAAAAGGGCATACTTAAAGTAAAACAGCTATTGCCCTCAGCTACTAATATTTTTTTGTTGAAATTTAATTATGAATTAAATGAAATACAAGATTTGCTTTAACCTGATGTCAAATTAATGTTCTATATTTTACCTGAAAGATACTCCCTCAAGTCTTCATACTTTGAACTAAGTTCTACAGTTCTTTTCTCTTTATTTAAACAAGTAGCCAATCTTTCTGGAATTTCTACTTCTATTTTTAATTCTTCTTCAATTACATCTTTGAATTTTGCCGGATGTGCTGTTTCAAGAATAACACCACTAAATTCTTGATTGAATTTTATGTAATCTCTTAATGCTAAATATCCAACAGAACCATGCGGATCAATAATATATTTGTAGTTTTCATAAACTTCTTTTATTCCTTTTCGAGTTTGAATATCATCATAAGATTCTGAATGAATATCATTTTGCATATCTTTCAATATATCTGAATAAATTTCTCTGATTCTAATCAAATTACTTGGATTTCCAACATCCATTGCATTTGACAATGTTTGAATTGAAGGTCGGGGATTAAATATTCCAGTTCTCAAATATTCTGCAAAAACTTTGTTGCTGTTTACTGCACCAATAAATTTTGAAATTGGCAAACCAATTTTTTTTGCAATTAAGCCAGCTGTAAGATTTCCTAAGTTACCAGATGGAACAGAAAAAATAGAATGCAATTTTTTGTTTTGAATTTGCTTGTAAGCTTCAAAATAATAAAATGCCTGAGGAAGTAATCGAGCTATATTTATTGAATTTGCAGAAGTGAGATTTAATTTTTTATTCAACTCTTTATCAACAAATGCTGTTTTAACCAATCTCTGACAATCATCAAAAGTTCCATTTATTTCTAATGCTGTTATATTTTTATCAAGTGTTGTTAATTGTTTTTCCTGAATTAAACTTACTTTTCCTTTTGGATATAAAATAAAAACATTAATGCCAGGAGTATCATAAAAACCATGAGCTACTGCACTGCCTGTATCTCCTGATGTTGCAACAAGGATATTTAACTTTGTATTTCTCTTAGCAACAAAATGTCCCATTGTTTTTGCCATAAACCTTGCACCAAAATCTTTGAATGCAAGTGTAGGTCCATGAAATAATTCCAGCACATATAAATTCTTTTCAATTGAGACTAATGGAGCCGGGAATGTAATTGAGTTTGAAATAATATCTTGCAGATTACTATCAGAAATCTCGTCTTCAATAAATTTTTTTGCTATTCGATATGCAATTTCCTGAAAAGAATATTTTTCGAGTGATTCAATAAAATCATTTTCCATTCGAGGAAATTCTGTGGGCATGAATAAACCGCCGTCTTCTGCAAGTCCTTGCATAACAGCAGTTTCAAAATTTACGATAAAATTCTTGTTGTTTGTGCTGTAGTATTTCATTCTAAAACTATAGGTCCTTTTCCATTAATTTTTGATACATATTTTTTTCCATTTAATCCAGATTGAATTACAGCTTTGAGCATGGCATCTGCAATTCTTTCTGCATCTTTTGCTGAAGTTGAAAAAGCAAACATTGATGGGCCGGAACCCGTAATATTGCAGTTTAATGCACCATTATCAAGTGCAGCTTTTCTTACTTTATTATAGCATGGAATTAATTTTGCGCGTTTTGGTTCTGCAATTAAATCAATAATTGAACGACTGATTAAGTCAAAATTTTTTGTCATCAATCCAATAATTAAACCCGATGCATTTCCAGCCTGGGCAATAGCAGTTTTTAATTTAACAGTTTTGCTTAGAATTTTTCTTGCTTCTTTTGTTTTAATTACTATATCAGGATAAACAATACTGCAGTATAAATTTTTGGGATAATCAATTTGAATTATGTCAAGGGGATTATAACTTCTTATTAATACAAATCCGCCAAATAAGCATGGTGCAACATTGTCTGCATGAATGCTTCCGCTTGCAACAAATTCGCCAGCCATAGCATGAACAAGCAAATCGAGTTTTGAAAGTTTTAAATTCAGAAGTTCATTAACAGCAAACACGCCAGCAACTGCACTTGCAGCACTTGAGCCAAGTCCGCTGCCAATTCCCATTTTTTTATGGATTGAAACATCGAGTCCCACTTTCAAATCATATTTTTCAAGAAGAGATTTAATTGCAACAGTAGTAGTGTTTTTTTCAACTTCTTTGGGAAGATATCCATTATCACCATCAATATTGACAATTCTTAATTGTTTTGAATTATTCTTTTTAATGATTATTTCGTCGCCAGGTTTATGAAGAGCAAAGCCCATCATATCGAAACCGGGACCAACATTAGAAACAGATGCAGGTGCAAATACTCGTATGCTTTTTGAACTCATTGGATATATCCTTTTGCTTTCATTAATTCTGCAATTAAAATTGTGCCGCCTGCAGCACCACGAATTGTATTGTGAGATAATATTACGAATTTAAAATCGAACAACGGACATTCTCTAAGTCTGCCAATAGATGTTGCCATTCCTTTTTCAATATTTCTGTGAATTTTGGGTTGAGGATACTTTTCTTCAAAAAGATAGACAATTGGATTTTTGGGTGCAAAAGGTAAATCTAATTCTTGAGGAAGTGATTTAAATTCCTTCCACACTTTAATAATTTCATCAACAGTTGTTTTAGTTTTCAATTTTACCTGAACACATTCAGTATGTCCATCTATTACTGCAACACGATTACATTGTGCACTAATTTTAATATCAGCGAATTCAATTTTATTTGTATTTAACTTTCCAAGAATTTTAAGTGGCTCTGTTTCCATTTTCTTTTCTTCACCACTGATAAATGGAATAACATTATCAATAATATCCATGCTTGGAAGTCCAGGATAACCAGCCCCCGAAACAGCCTGCATTGTAACTACATTTACTGCTTCAATTCCAAATTTATCGTGTAAAGGTTTAAGAGCTAAAGCTAATCCAATTGTAGAGCAATTTGGATTAGTAACAATTCCACCTTTATACTTTTGTGATTTTAATAATTCAAGATGTTCAGGATTTACTTCTGGAATCATCAAAGGGACATCATCATCAAATCTATGATTTCTTGCATTTGAAATTACATAGTAACCAGCTTCGGCAAATGCGGTTTCAATTTCACCTGCAACAGAAGCATCGAGTCCAGAAAAAACTATTTTTGATTCTAAATTTGGTTCGCATTTCTTTACTATCATGTTTGCAAATTTTTCTGGAAGTGGAGTTTGCATAATCCAATTTGCAGCTTCAGAATATTTTTTTCCGGCAGATTTATCAGATGCAGCAAGTTCAACAACTTCGAACCATGGATGATTTGAAAGCAGCTCAAGAAACCTTTGTCCAACACTTCCAGTGGCTCCTAAAATTCCTACGGGTATTTTTTGTGTATTCATAGTTAACCTCTTTATTTCAATAAAGCTTTGTGTAATATGTTTAATGCATGTGTAAGATTATTTTTATTAATTACAAGTGAAATGTTTAGTTCTGACGAACCCTGTGCAATTGCTATGATATTAATTTTATTTTTTCCCAGTGAGCCAAATACTTTACCTGCAATTCCTGGAGTGTGTCTCATATTTTCTCCTACAACAGCAATAATTGATAAATTTTTTTCTACTTCCACTTTACCAATTTTACCATCCATAATTTCAATTCGGAATTCTTCTTCTATAATTTTTTTTGAAATATCGCCATGTTTTGGCAGAACTGCAAAACAAATGCTGTGTTCTGATGATGCTTGAGTTATAAGTATAATATTAATGTTATGTTTAGCAAGAGCACCAAATAATCTGGCTGCAATACCGCTGACACCAATCATTCCACCGCCTTGAACTTGAACCAGTGCAATATCATCAATTGAAGAAATTCCTTTGATAGTAAACTTTGGCGATTTTTCTTTTTCAACAATCATAGTTCCTGAAAATTCTGGATTGAATGTATTCTTGATAACAATTTTTATTTTTTTATTAAGAGCAGGAAGCATTGTAGGAGGATAAATTACTTTGGCTCCAAAGTGAGATAATTCCATTGCTTCTTCGTAAGTAACAGATTCAAGTGAGAATGCATCTTTAACTTTGCGCGGGTCTGCAGTTAAAATGCCGTCTACATCTGTCCAAATTTCAATTAAGTCGACATTTAATGCTGCACCAAAAATTGATGCGGTATAATCTGAGCCGCCTCTTCCCAGAGTTGTAATTTCATTTTTTGATGTAGAAGAAATAAACCCTGTTATTACCTGAAGTTTTTTGTGCTTTTTAAAGTAGTTAACAATATTTTTATTTGTTGTTTTGAAATCGACACGCGCAGAACCAAAATTATCATCTGTCTTAATTAATTTATCTGCAAATAAAATTTCACAATCAATTCCGCGGTTAATCATTGTCTCGCCAATAATTGTGCAGGAAAGTTTTTCACCAAAGCTTACTATGTAGTCAAGTGTTCTTGGGGTTAATTCTTTTACAAGATAAACACCATCAACAACTTCTTTCAGTTCATTATAAAGTTTTTCTAACTTTTTAATTAATAGCCGGGTATTATCTTTTTCATTTAATTGAGCTGCAATTTTATTATGATGTTCAATTATAGCATTTAATTCAGTAGAATATTGCGCATTTCTTTTGTGAGCAAGATTTCCTATTTCAATAAGTTTATCTGTTACTCCTTGAAATGCAGAAAAGACCACAGAGAATTTTATTTTTTTTGAGATATAATATTTTTGAAGAATTTCGATAACATTATTAATTCTTTCTGCATTTCCTACACTTGAACCGCCAAATTTTAATATTCTCATTTGTGCTTTAGACCTTTTTTAATTTTTATTTAAGGAAAATGAAATCTAAGGGAAGCGTTCGTATTAACGCGTCGTCGTGAACGTATAAGTTATGATGGAAAGCTCTGTGTTAAACAGAGTTTTAATGCTTGAGGGTAAATTGTAATATTTTTTATCTAATCTGTTCAATTTGTTAAAAACTCAAAATTCAATTGTGATTATAAGAATCAAAAATAATAGATTCAATAGCTATGTAAAAAATTTTTTATAATTATGAATAAAAATGCATAATTATAATTCAATCATTTTTAATACTTCATCAATATTATTTGTTGGAAGACTGCATGAATAATTTTTGCATAGATAAAAAGTATTATCGTTGTTTATTGCTTCATAGCTTTTTGTCCATGAAGCAAGACTGTTTATTGTTTTCTTATTTTCTGAAGTAATAAGAATTGTATATAAATTTTCATTGGAAGCTAATTTATAAATAGTTTCTTTATCTAAACTTTTTTGTGTTATTATTAAAAGCTCTTTGCTTTCTTGCTGAAGCAATGAAAAAGAATTCAAAAAATATGTATAGCCAAATGATGCATTATTTACTTGATGTGAAAATGCTTTTAATTGTTTGTTGATTAATTCAGAAAATTGTGCATCCCCAGTTAAATGATATAACCTAATTAAATTAAAAAGTTGAACAGAATTTCCAGATGGAATTGCACCATCGTAAAGTATTTTTGTGCGGACAATATTGTCATTACTTGAAGAAGTAAAAAAGTATCCGCCATTATCTTTATCCCAGAATTCTTCATATAGAATTGAATTAAGTTGAACTGAATTAATTAAATATTTTTCATCAAGAGTTGTTTTATAAAGATCTAATGAAGCTTTGATTAAAAATGCATAGTCGTCAAGAAAACCTTCTGCAAGCTTATTGCCATTTTTGAATGCATGGAATAATCTTTTCCCATCAAATAAATTTTTTTCAACAAACTCATAACATTTTAGAGCGGATTTTAAAAAAATATCATCATTAAAAATTATATATGCGTTAACATAAGAAGAAATTACAAGACTATTCCAGTCACTTAATATTTTATCATCTTTCAGAGGAGGAATTCTTTTACTTCTGTGGTCAAGCAGAACATTTCTTGTTTTTTCGTATTCATCGAAACTAATGTTTAATTTTTCAAGAATATTGTTTAGCCTATCAGACAAATGCAAAATATTTTTTCCTGTTAATTTTCGGTTTAATTCATTCAGGAAATTTCCTTCATCAGACAGGTTAAATATTTTTTTTACTATTTCATATTTGTCTTGTAATATTTCTTTCAGTTCGGTTGTTGTCCACAGATAATATTTCCCTTCCTCACCTTCGCTGTCTGCATCCTGAGCAGAAAAAAATGCCCCATCTGAAGAAAGCATTTCTCTGTTCAGATAAGAATAAATTTCATATACAACATTTTTGAAAAATTCATCTTGAGTTATTTTATATGAATTTGAATAAGCTTCAATTAATAATGCCTGGTCGTAAAGCATTTTTTCGAAATGAGGAACAAGCCACTTTTCATCGGTTGAATATCTATGAAATCCAAAACCAATTTGATCATAGATTCCACCTTTACGCATTTCTTCGAGTGTTTTTAATGCCATCTTTAAGGCATCTTCTTCCTTGGAGTTTAAGTAGTAGTTTAATAAAAAGATTAAATTATGTGGCGTTGGAAATTTGGGAGCTGTTCCAAAACCGCCGTATATCTCATCAAAATTATTTTTAAGTGAAATGAAAGTTCTTTTCAAAATATCAGGATGTAAGTTTTCATCTTCAGAAGATTTGAATTGCAATTTTAAATATCTTGTTATTTCATCAGTGCTTCTTAATAGTTCATCTTTTCTTGTTTTCCAGAGCTCAATGATATGATTTAATAAATCAACAAAGCCAATTCTCCCGGCATAAGAATATTTTGGGAAGTATGTGCCAGCATAAAATGGTTTTTTGTCTGCTGTCATAAAAATTGAAAGAGGCCAGCCTCCTCTTCCAGTTATTATTTGACATACAAGCATGTAAATGTTATCTATATCCGGCCGTTCTTCTCTATCAACTTTTATTGAGACAAAATTTTTGTTCAAAATTTCTGCAACTTTTTCGTCTTCAAAAGATTCGTGAGCCATTACGTGGCACCAGTGACAGGTAGAATATCCAATTGAAAGAAAAATTGGTTTGTCTTCTCTTTTTGCTTTTTCAAATGCTTCTTCGCACCAGGGAAACCAATCAACAGGATTATTTGCATGCTGCAGTAGATAAGGTGAATTTTCTTTTGCTAATCTGTTCATATTTTTTTCTTTATAAACTTAATGTCAGATAAATTAGTTCAATAAAAAAATTGTTGTTGAATTATCATTTTCATCTGCAAGTTATGAAACAAAATTTTTATAATCACATTTATCATTTAGTTTTTTTATCTTAAAAAAGAAAATAAAATGTGAGAGGAAAAAATTTGATTCCATTAAAAGATGATGTTCCATCTAAATCTTTTCCAATTGTCAATACAACTTTGATAGTTATTAATATTATTGCATTCATTTTTGAACTTATGCTGGGTTCACATTTACAGGAATTTATTGAGCATTTTGGTGTGGTTCCTGTAAAATATTTTTATCAGGGAATGCAATTATATACTGGCGAGGTAATTTATTTTTCTGATTACAATCGAATATTGCCTTTGTTTACATCAATGTTTCTACATGGCGGCTGGCTTCATCTTATTGGCAACATGCTTTATCTGTGGATATTTGGAGATAATGTTGAAGACAGAATGGGACATTTCAGATACTTGATTTTTTACATACTATGCGGACTTGCAGCAAGTTTTTCTCACATAATTATGAATTCAGAATCTTCAGTTCCTGCAATAGGTGCAAGCGGTGCAATTGCGGGGGTGCTTGGGGCATATATGTTTTTGTATCCAAATGCAAAAGTTGTTGTGCTTTTCCCAATTTTTATATTCTTCGATATAATTCAGCTGCCTGCATTATTTGTGCTTGGATTCTGGTTTATTATGCAGTTGTTTCAAGGAACACTTGCATTATCAATTGAGAGCAGTGCAACAGGTGGAGTTGCATGGTGGGCTCATATAGGCGGATTTATTTTTGGTGCAATTGCTGTTCATATCTTTAAGAAGAAAAGCAGAAAACCTATGTATAGAGATGAATGGTGGCTCAGTTATAGAAATTTTTAATTTTGTCAGATTCGAAAATTTTTTTAACTCTTCAAATTAATTATCTTTAAAAAACTTTATAAACATTTTTTCAAAGATGGAATACATAACTTTATCTAACTGGAAACGTGCTGTAATTAAAGTTGGAAGTGGATTAATTGCACCTGGAGGAGTTAAATGCAGTTCAAAATATACTTTGCCAATTGCAGCATTTATTACAAAATGTATTAATCAAGGGAAAGAAATAATCCTTGTTTCTTCTGGGGCAGTTGCAGCTGGATTGTCTACTCAACCGCAGTTGCTTAAAAAAAACAATCGTTCAATACCCGAAAAACAGGCACTTGCAGCTATTGGTCAAACTCTTCTTATGCAAAGCTGGAGCCGTTTCTTCGATTTCCCATGTTCTCAAATTCTATTGACATACGATGATATTCACAACAGAAAAAGATTTGTTAATGCAAAAAATACTTTGAAAAAATTGCTTGAACTCGGAACACTTCCCATCATTAATGAAAATGATACCGTTGCAACTGAAGAATTAAAAGTTGGCGATAATGATAATCTTGCTGCTTATGTAGCAATGTTAGCAGAAGCAGATTTATTAATTATCTGTACTGATATAGATGGTTTGTATGACTCCGACCCCAAGAAAAATAAAAATGCCAAATTGATTCCAGTGGTTGAAAAAATTGATTCTTCAATTTATGAACTTGCAGGAGGTTCTAAAAGTAATATTTCAACGGGTGGAATGAAAACTAAAATTGAAGCAGCACAAAAAGCTACTGTTCTTGGAATAGACACGATAATAATTAATGCAACCAAAAGTGAAGTATTTGATTATTTATTAAATGGAAAACTTAAAGGAACAATTTTTAAGAAAAACCCAAATCCAATCGCAGCAAAAAAATTATGGATGCTTTATGCTCTGCCGGCAAATGGAAAAATTTTTGTTGATGCTGGTGCAGCAAAAGCAATTCAGAAAAAAGGAGCTTCATTGCTGCCATCCGGAATTATTGGGGTTGAGGGAGAATTTTTTCAGGGTGATGCAGTTGAAATTTATCTTAAAGAAGGAAATAATTTTAAATTTATTGCAAAAGGAATAAGTCAATATAATTCGAATGACTTGAAAAAAATTCAAGGTAAAAAAAGTAATCAAATAAAAAATATACTTGGATATTTAACTGCAGAAGAAATTGTTCACAGAGATGAATTGGTTTTAATTGAAGTTGAACAATAATTAAAAGGTGAATTATGAAAAACAATTTAGTTGAATTAGCAAAAAGAAGTAAATCGGCTGCATATAAACTTTCCCTTTTGAATACAAATCAAAAAAATCAGCTTCTTCAATCAATGGCAGATGAATTACTTGCCAATCAAAATATTATTCTTGAAGCAAATAACAAAGATATCCAATCAGGAAAGGAAAAAGGATTGTCCGATGCAATGTTAGATCGCCTTCTTTTAACACCAGAAAGATTAACTTCAATGGCAAATGCAATTAAAGAAATAATTCAGTTGCCAGATCCTGTTGGTGAAATATCAAATATCAGAATTCGACCGAATGGAATTCAAGTTGGAATGATGAGAATTCCACTTGGTGTAATAGGAATAATTTACGAAGCAAGACCAAATGTAACATCAGATGCAGCCGCTTTATGCATTAAAAGTGGAAATGCAGTAATTCTAAGAGGCGGTTCAGAAGCATTCAATTCTAATGTTGCAATTGTTGATGCACTTCATAAAGGAATTGAAAAATGCGGCATCGATTCATCAATTGTAACATTTGTTCCTACAACTGATAGAGAAGCAATTTTAGAATTACTAAAGCTTGATGAATATATTGATTTAATTATTCCTCGCGGCGGTGAAGGCTTAATTAGATTTGTTGCAGAAAACAGTCGCATTCCTGTAATTAAACATTACAAAGGCGTATGCCATCTTTATGTTGATAAAGATGCAGATTTTGATATGGCAATTAGATTATTGATAGATGGAAAAACCTCGAGACCTGCAGTATGCAATGCTCTTGAAACAATGCTTGTTCATAAAAATATTGCTGAAAAATTTTTACCAATAGCTGAAGAAGTACTCAAGAAAAAAGGAGTTGAAATTCGCGGTTGTCCCTTAACATGCAAAATTCTTCCTGATTCTAAATTGGCCACAGAAGAAGATTTTTATGCTGAATATCTTGCATTAATTATTTCTGTTAAGGTAGTCGAAAATTATGAAGAAGCAGTTGAACACATTGAAAAATATGGTTCAAATCATACTGAGGTAATTGTAACTAATAATTTGCAAACAGCTCAAAGGTTTTTGCGTGATGTTGATTCATCATCTGTAATGGTTAATGCATCATCTCGGTTTGCAGATGGCGGCGAAATGGGATTGGGTGCCGAAATTGGAATTTCAACTTCTAAACTCCATGCTTATGGTCCAATGGGACTTGAAGCATTAACAACTAAAAAGTTTATTGTAATCGGAAATGGTCAAACACGACACAAAGTTGATTTGAATTGAAGTATAAAATTGATATCGAAAAATTTTTTAGTTATTTAATACTGAAAGAGATTCTCGAATTAAATCTTCAATTGAAATATTTGGATGTTTATCGGTAACAGTTCGAACTGCTCGTTCAGCAATTTTTTGATTATAACCAAGATTTACAAGTGCCGCAACAGCATCATTTTTAATTGAGGAAATACTTTTTGAAATTTCGCTGCTGATTTCTGACACAACTTCAATTTTATCTTTTAATTCTACTATCATTCTTTCTGCGGTCTTTCTGCCAATCCCCGGTGCAGATGTTAATCGGCTTATGTTTCCTGATTTAATTGCATCTTTTAAATCTTCAATTTGAATTCCCGATAAAATGCTCTGGGCAGTTTTTGGACCTATTCCACTTACACTGATTAATAATTCAAACATCTCTTTTTCGGCTAAGGAATAAAATCCATATAAATCAAGTGAATCTTCTTTTACACTTAAAAATGTATAGAGTGATGCTTCTTCCTTATCAGCAATTTTTTCAAATGTATTTACTGAAATATTAATTAAATAGCCTACACCATTGACATCTAAAATTATTTTGGTGGGCTTTTTCGAAATTATTTTTCCTTTAATGTATCCAATCATAAAATTAATATTGAATTACTCTTTCAGGATTTGATTCGATGAATTCTTTCCAGTTTTTACTTCTTTTATGATTATAATTTGATTTTATCTTAAAAGCATGACACACCGCTACTGCAATAGCATCACTTTCATCAAATTTCATTTTAGATTTTTTTAGAGAACATATTTTTTTAATCATGTATTGAACCTGCTCTTTTGAAGAAGAGCCTTTTCCAACAATTGACTTTTTTATTTCTCTTGGTGAATATTCTTTTATTTGAAGGTTATTGTGAACAGCTGCAAGAAGAGAAACGCCACGGGCATATCCAATCTTTAATGCAGACTGAACATTTTTACCATAAAATGCCGTTTCGAGTGCGAATTCTGTAGGTTTGTATTTTTTTATAATCTTATAAAGTTCATCATAAATTTTTTCAAGACGGGGACCAAAATCTTTTGTTGAAGGAATTTGGATAGTCCCGGAAGCAATATAAGTAATTTCGTTTTTGTCGAAATCAATTATTCCATAACCTGTAGTTATTGTTCCGGGATCTACACCTAATATTCTCATTATGAAGATTTATTAAATAATTTTTAATAATGCTTCTGAAATAGAAAAAATTTTTTACATATCAACAAAATCTGCATTGGAATAAACATTTTGAACATCGTCACAGTCTTCGAGGGATTCAATTAGTTTCATTAATTTTTCTGCATCTTCGCCGTTGACAGAGACATTATTTTTAGCGACCCATTGCAATGATGCATTTTCGATTGTCAATTTTTTTTCAGCAAGTGCTTTTCTAACTTTGTCAAATGATTCGAGAGAAGTTGTAACTTCAAAGAATTCTTCTTCAGTTTGTAAATCGTCTGCGCCAGCTTCAAGAATAATTTCAAGCATTTCATCTTCAGATTTACCTTCTCTTTTTACTGTAATTATTCCTTTGCGTTCAAACATCCATGCAACAGAATTTGATTCACCAAGACTTCCACCGTTTCGAGAAAATATGTGGCGAATTTCTGCAACAGTTCTATTTTTATTGTCAGTTGCAGCTTCGACCATTAAAGCAACACCACCTGGACCATAACCTTCATAAATAACTTCATAATAAGTTGCACCTTCAAGTTCACCAGTAGCTTTTTTAATGGCTCGTTCGATATTTTCAGCCGGCATGTTAGCAGCTTTAGCGTTGTCGATTGCAAGTCGAAGTCTTGGATTTCCTTCAGGGTCGCCACCGCCATGACGTGCGGCTATTGTAATTTCTTTAATCAACTTTGTGAATAGTTTTCCTTTTTTTGCATCGAGAGCTGCTTTTTTTCTTTTAATTGTTGCCCATTTTGAATGTCCCGACATAAAAATATCTCCTTTATATCTTTTACATTTTCTTTTATTTAATAATGATTATTTACGCGAATGTCTTTTATTCTTAATTGTGGAAAAATTTTTCCTTCTTTATTAATTGTTTCAATTGTGTATACAATATCTACCAAATCTTTGTCTTTATCAATATGGTCAGCATAATAACCAAGATTAAATCCAATTGCATCAAAGACTTTGTCATTTCCATTCTGTTTGAAAGTAGTGACAAGATGATTATTTCCAACAATTTTTGGAGGATTGGTTAGAGAAACTTTTTCACTCAAGAAAATTGGTCTCATATTTCCCGGTCCAAATGGAGCGAACTGGTCGAGTATTCTAATAAATTTAGGTGAAATTTCAGAAAAAGAAATTTTTGCATCAATAAGAATTTCTGGGGATATATCTTCTTCATTAATGCATTGTCTTAATACTTCATTAAATCTTTTTCTGAACATATCTATTTTGTCAATTTCAACTGCGAGTCCAGCAGCTGCTTCATGTCCGCCAAATTGCAATAATAAATCTTCACAGCTTTGGAGTGCTTCGTAAATATTGAAGCCGGGAATACTTCTTGCAGAACCTTTGGCAATTCCGTCAACAGTAGTAAGCATTATTGTTGGTCGATGAAATTTTTCGACGAGACGAGATGCAACAATTCCAATAACACCAGGATGCCAGTCGTTGTCATGCAGAACTATTCCATATTCATTATTCAGATCAATAGAAGATTCAACAAGATTAACAGCATGCGAGAAAGTTGCTTCGTCAATCGAACGGCGTTTTTGATTTTCATCTTCAAGAATTTGTGCGAGTTCCATTGCTTTAACAGGATCATCAGTTGTAAATAATTCTACAGCTCTATTAGCATCGCCCAATCTTCCAACAGCATTAACACGCGGTGCGATAGTAAATACTATTTGTCCTGCTGTTAAATTACCAGGTTCAATTCTTGAGCATTTTATTAATGCAGCAATTCCAGGACGAGGATTATTGTTTATAATTTGTAAACCTTCTTTAACAAGAATTCTATTTTCATCTATAAGGGGAACAATATCAGCAGCACCAGCCAGTGCAACAAGGTCCAGATACTTTAATGCCATATCTTTTTTCCCAATTTTATAACCAATAGCAGTTGCAAGTTTAAATGCAACTCCTGCACCCGAGAGATGTTTGAATGGATATTGATCCCCTGGTTTGAGTGGGTCTAAAATAGCATAAGCATCTGGGAGTTTTTCTTTTGGCTGATGGTGGTCGCATATAATTGTATCAATGCTGAAAGACTTTGCGTATTCGACTTCTTCAACTGCAGTAATTCCACAATCGACACTAATAATAAGATTTACTCCCTGCTCTTTTAAGTAATCAATACTTTGAATTGAAATGCCATATCCTTCTGATAATCTATTTGGAATGTAAGTTTGAACATCAGCTCCCAATTCTTTTAGAAAAAGATACATTAAAGAAGCAGAGCAGGTGCCGTCAACATCATAATCTCCATAAACACAAATTTTTTGATTATCAGTTATAGCTTTAATAATTCTGTTAGAAGCAGCCTGCATTCCATCCATAAGGAATGGGTCGTAAAGAGAATCTAAAGTTGGGCGGAAGTAAAGTTTTGCTTCCTGAAAATTAGTAATGCCTCTTTGAATAAGAAGCAAAGCAAGAGAATTTGATATATTAAGGCTATCAGCTAAAGATAGAATTAATTTTTCATCTGGAGAATCTTTTAGTTTCCATTTTTTGTTCTGCATAATTTAATTTTTGGAAGAACAGTGATGAATCATGTCTATAAGCCGAATTCTGTAACCCGCCGGAGGCGGGCGGCAGTTATTTATCTAGCCACGATATTACTATCGTGGTCTAGCGGTCTACCCGAAGGCACTGAAAGGCGAACAACCTTTTCCCGCCGTAGCGGGAGTCCTTCTGCTTGACCTTGCACCAGGTGGGGTTTGCCGTGTCCTGCATTTCTGCAGGATCTCGTTCATCACGAGACCTCCGATATTACTATCGGAGCGGTGAGCTCTTACCTCGCCTTTTCACCCTTACCCCGCCTGCAGCAGGGCGGTATTTTTTCTGTGGCACTTTCCGTAGCTTGAGACTTTCGTCTTCAAGCCCCCGGGCATTACCCGGCACCTTGTTCTGCGGTGTTCGGACTTTCCTCCCCCTGAAATTTTATCTTCAGAGAGCAACTGCCCAACATGATTCATCAACTGTTCTTCTACTTCCATTTATTATACATATTTTTTCAACTGCAGCAAATATAATAAATTATAAACCAGTCTGCATCAGTAAAATTTTATACTGCTTTCATTTTAATCACTACATTTTTATTTCAATGTTGCTTATCGATTTTTCTTTTAAATAATTATTTATAAAATCATGTTCCAATAGAAAAATTTTTACACTTGTGAATTTCTATATCAACTTTTTTATTTATGTGTCGATTATTAATTAGAACAGATTATTAAATCTTCATATGGAGGTATTATGGAAAACTTAACTATTGATGTTTTCATCTCCTCGGCTGAAGATGCTGAATTATCTCAATATAAAGTTCTTGCAGCATTGAAAAATTATAGAGAACATTTACATAAAAATAAATTGTATCCAGTCTTTGGTGAATTGATTGATTTAAGCAATGAACTCAACAATCTATTACATCAAAGAGAAAATTATAGAGGTTTGCTCTCAAAAAAAATTGTTGGGATAGATTTGGAAAATCAATCTTTAATTTATGAATATAATACAGGAGAAATAAGCGAAGATAAACTTTCAAAAATTTTTGACTTTATTGAATGGGCTCTTCCTAAAATTAAAGAAGTAATTGAAGAAGGCACTGCAATTTATGATTTTGTTGAATCCAACATGGATATAAAAGAAATTGGAATTTTACCTCTCTACAAAGATGAAGGTTATTTCTTTGTGCCTTCGCATGCAGAGAAAGCAACTTATATTTATAAATTTTTATTGTCGAATATTGTTACATCAAATGTGCCTTTTAAATCATTAAAAACACATTTGCTTGAATTTATTAAAGAAGAAACTACAGTAATTCCTCCAGAAACAATTAAACTTGATTTGATAAAAAAATATCCTGAACTGCCAAATCCAGCAACTTATAATCTTGAAACAGATATTGATTTTCCATTTAATGAAACTGTTCTGCCTATTGCAAAAAGAAAATTGATGAGATATTTGGCTGCTTAGGATTTATTCAACATAGACTCTTGGAACTCGTGTATTTATATTGGTTAAAATTTCGTATGGAATTGTGCCTGCCCATTCTGCAAGTTCTTCTACTGTTATTTTACTTTGTCCATCAGAACCAATTAAAATAACTTCGTCACCATTATAAGCACTGTCATTTTCAATATTAACAACAATCTGGTCCATTGAAATTGTACCAATAACTGGATATCTCTTTCCTCGAATTATAACTTCTGCTTTGTTGCTCATGCTTCTCATATAACCATCACCATAACCAACCGGAACTGTTACAGCACGAATATTATGATTAGTTTGCCAGGTAGAACCATAACCAACTGGATGATTTGGTTTTATTACTTTGAAATAGACCACAATTGATTTCCATGTTAAAGCAGGATTTACTTCTACAGTTTTTTTGACTTCATTTGATGGATAAACTCCATACAGCATAATTCCAGGACGAACCATATCAAGGTTTGCCTCCGGCATCTGAAGTATTGCTCCTGAATTTGAGATGTGAAAAATTGGTTTTTCAAGAAATACCTTTTCTGCATACGAAATTACTTCTTGAAATCTTTCAAGCTGAAGTTTAGTATAGCTTAAATCACTTTTTTCTGAATTTGCAAAATGAGAATAAATTCCTTCTATGATTACATTTTTTGTTTTAACTGCAGCATCAAGAAAATTTTTTGCATTGTAATAATGCACACCAATTCTTTCCATTCCAGTGTCAATTTTTAAATGAACTTTGGCTTTAACTTTCATCTCACCTGCGATTTCATCAATCTGATTTAGCTTTTCGATTGAAGAAGCTGTCATAGTTAAATTGTGTTTTAAAAAAATTGGTATTTGATTTCCCCATATTCCTCCAAGCACAAGTATTGGAAGTGCAATTCCTGTTTCTCTTAATAGAATTCCTTCTTCAAGAACTGCAACACCTATGTAATCGGCATTAAGTTCCTGCATCAGTTGAGCAATTCGCACAAGTCCATGCCCATATGCATTTGCTTTTAAGATTGGCATTATGCGGGCAGGACTTACATGTTGTTTTATTTTTTTGAAATTTTCTTTTAATACTTTTAAATCAATTACTAATTGAGTTGGCCTAATAATTTCATCCAGACTGATTACAGGATAGTTGTTATAATTGTTCATCTGAAATTTCATTTTTTATATTACTAAAATAAGATTTTATTCAGGAAGTGGTTAATCATTTTTGTAAATTAAAACAAGTAAAAAAATTTTATAGAATTTTGTTACAAAATTTATCGGGAAATAAAAATGTACAGCATTAATTTAGTTGAGGCAATTGGTTACTTAGCTTCTGTTCTTGTTGCTGTTTCTCTAATGATGAGTTCAATTGTAAAGTTAAGAATAATCAATTTAATTGGCTCATTAATTTTTACATTTTATGGAATTATTATTTCTGCTTATCCAGTTGCACTTGTTAATGGATTTATTGCAATTGTTAATGTTTATTATCTCGTCGAAATTTTATCTGCAAAAGAATACTTTGATATTCTTGAAGTTGAACCTGATTCCGAGTATTTGAAATATTTTCTTTCTTTTCATCAAAATGAGATAAAGAAATATGTGCCCAATTTTTCATTCGATTCTAACAATAACAACAGAGTAATTTTTGTGCTTAGAAATTCTGTTCCTGCTGGACTTGTATGTGCAAAGGATATTGACAGCAATACAGTCTTGGTAAATCTTGATTATGTTATTCCCGGCTATCGAGATTTTAAAATCGGAAGATATGTTTACAAGAAATTTTTCAGAGAAAATAATATTAGAAAAATTTTCACTTATCCAGGCAATAAAACTCATAACAAATATTTAAGAAAAATGGGATTTGAAAAAGCCGTCTTTAATTCTAAGGAAGCTTTTTTACTTGAACTGAGTTGAACATGGAAATAAAAATTTTGTATGAAGATAATAATGTTATTGCAGTTGATAAGCCCGAAGGAATTTCATCAATTAAAGAAAGTGATAAATCAATTGAAACTGTGCATTCAATTTTACAGAAAAAATATGAAGAGAAATTATTTATTGTTCATCGTCTTGATAAAGATGTAAGCGGTGTTTTAATATTTGCAAAAAATTCTTCAATGCATAAATTCTTAAATCAACAGTTTGAAAATCATCTTGTAGAAAAAAATTATGTTGCGCTTGTGCATGGAATTTTAAAGGAAGATTCAGGATTAATAAATAAAAAAATTCGTCAATTTGGCTCTGGAAGAATGGGTATTGATGAAGTTCAAGGCAAGGAAAGCAGAACAAAGTTTAATGTGATTGAAAGATTTAATTCATATACTTTGTTAAAATTAACACCTGAGACAGGAAGACGTCATCAATTGAGAGTTCATCTTTACAGCATTGGTCATCCTATAGTTGGAGATTTGAAGTATGGAGAGAAAAATTCACAAAAAAATTTTTCACGTTTAATGCTTCATGCAGAAGAAATTGAATTTTTTGTTGAAGAAAAGAAAAAAGTAAAAATAAAATCTCCTCTACCTGAATCTTTTATAAACATATTGAATGAAATCAGAAAAGATTAATTGCTTCATAAAATGTAATCAGCAGAAATGATGAAAATTAATTTCAAACAAATTTTGTTATTAATTCTTTTGATAGCCAAATGCACTGGCATTGAAAAAGATTCACTTGATGAAATTAAAGATTATAATGCATCAGACAAATATTTCAAAGCTGCAGTAAAAAACATGCATTTTTTAATTGAGACACGCTCACCTGAAGAACTGACTTCACTTTTTGAACAGTGGATTAAAATGAATAACATTCCTACAGATGCAAAAGGTTGTAAAGATGGAACTTATGTTGGTGAATCTCCATACGATGCTTATGATTATAAACATGTAGTAAAAATTGAAATCAAAGATGAAAAAATTATTAAGATTGATTATGATGAAATAAAAAGAGATGGGAAAGGGAAACAAAAAGATATTGAATATAATAACGATATGATTATTACTGGAACTTCTCCTTCCATTGCTTATCCATCTTATGAAAAACAACTTCTTGAAAAACAAAATTATATGAAAGTTGATGCTGTAACTGGCGCAACATATTCTCTGTTTAGATTTAGATATGCTTTGTCAATTGCTTTGATGAAAGCTAAAATGTCAAAATAAATGTAATTCGTTTGAGTGACTTTGATGTTCTAAAAAGTTTATAAAAAGGAATTAATATATGAATGAAAAAGAATTTACAATTAAGTGGATTGAAAAAATTAAACAGGAACTAAAAAATTTTCCGAATGATTTTAATTTGTCATCAGAAAATAAAACTTGCGAACTCCCTGGCAAGAATCTTCTTCTTACTCCACCGCTTTTTGACAGTTATGAAATTGTAGATAATGATGGTAATATCGTTTTTCATGTAAATAATTTTTATGAAGCAAAATATATCATATACTCAAATAGAAATAAGCCGAAAAAAATTTTTCTGCCAATAACCGAAGATGATATAAAATCAGCAGTCGAATCATATGAAAATTATCTGGATAATCTTTTAAGAAACATTGAAAAAGATTTTAAGGAAAATTTTCCTAAGTCAAAAAATTTTCCACTGATATCAACTCAAATATTTAATTCATTAAATCTGGTAAGGCTCTAAAATGATTTTACTCAGCGAAAATATTTCTAATTACATTAAAAAAAATTTTGGTGAAGAATATTTTCAAAAGTATAAAGAATTTTATGACAGCAATTATAAAAGCTGTGTAAGATTTTCCAGAAAAGTTAATCCAGAATTGCTCATCAAAAACTTGAAGGAATACGGAATTGAATTAAAGAAAATTGAATCAATCAAAAATTCATATCAAGTTATTGAAGGAGAAGAATTAATTGGCAAAACAATTTATTACATACTTGGGCATTATTACATTCAAAGTCTCTCTTCGATGATTCCAGCTGAAGTATTAAATCCCGAAGAAAATGATAAAGTTCTTGATTTGTGTGCAGCTCCAGGTTCCAAGACAACCCAACTTTCAGATTTGATGAATAACAAAGGAACATTGATAGCAAATGATATTTCACTTGACAGATTGAAAGTATTAATGTTTAATCTGGATAAAATGAACATTGTAAATGCTGGAGTTCTGAATAAGAAAGGAGAACTTTTAAGCAAATCTTTTGAAAATTATTTTGATAAAATTCTTGTTGATGCACCATGCAGTGCACTTGGAATTGTTCAGAAAAGAGGTGAAGTAAGCAATTGGTGGAACATTAATAAAATTGGAAACATTGCAGAAGTTCAATACAAATTGCTTTTAAGTGCAATTAAAATGTTAAAAACCGGCGGAACTCTTGTATATTCTACATGCACATTAACTCTTGAAGAAAATGAACTTGTATTGAATAAGATTTTGAAAAAGTATCCTGTGGAATTAAAAGAAATGAATCTATCGATAAAAAGTAAACCTGCATTTACAAAATATGAAAATGAAGAACTTAATCATTCAATATCAAAGGCAAGAAGAATTCTTCCTTGGGAAGTTAATTCAGAAGGATTTTTTGTTGCTAAATTAATTAAAACAGATGAACTAAAAGAAAATTCAGAAAAGATTCATTCAAAAGATAAAATAGAACTCTGCAGTTTTTCACACAAAAAAGTTAAAGACTTTTTACTTAGAGTTTCTGATTATTATGGAATTGAAAAAGGTATTCTTGAAAATTATAATTACATTGTAAGAAGCAAAGATTTGTATTTTGTCAATGAAGATTGGGATTCAATTAATACTGGAATGTTTAATCGAATTGGTTCTAAATTTGGTTCGATAGATAAAAACAAAATTGTGCAGGTCCACACAGTTGCTGCACAGATACTTGGAAATCATTTTAATAAAAATGTTGTTGAACTTAATGATAAAAAAGATCTTGAAATGTATTTGAAAGGAGGAACAATTAAGAGAAATTTTGGAAATGAAGGACAAAAAATTGTGAAATACAATAATCAGATTCTTGGCACTGCTGTTTCATCCGGCGAAGGATTGAAAAGTCAATTCCCAAGAGCTTTGCGCACTCAGGAAATTGTTATTGTTTGATTATTGAAAATAATTTCTAAAGTATAATTTTCAATACAATCCAATTTTTTCCTTCAACGCAATGAATTGAAAAATTATTCTCATGATTCAAGTCAACAAAATAATTATCTTAGCATTTGAAAATAAAAAATTCAATATGAAACGAATTATAATTCTTATTCTAATTTTTGCAAGCACATTATTTGCACAAAACCAAATTGGATTTAAGATAGCCAGATTAAAATATAACGGCGGCAGCGATTGGTATAATGACCCATCAGCCGAAGTAAATCTTTTGAAATTTATTGCAGAGAATACTAACATCAAGACAAATCCAGTTTATGAATTTGTTGATTTAACAAACGGAAATATTTTTGCTTATCCATTTCTGTTTATGACTGGTCACGGCAATATTGTTTTTTCTGATTCGGAGGCAAAAAAACTTAGAACCTATCTTGAAAACGGCGGCTTTCTTTATGTTGATGATGATTATGGTTTGGATAAGGCATTCAGGAGAGAAATAAAAAAAGTTTTTCCCGATAAAGATTTGGTTGAAATTCCATACAATTATGGAATTTATCATTGTGTCTATGATTTCAATTATGGTCCACCAAAAATACATGAACATGATAATAAACCTCCTCAAGGATTTGGAATTTTTGTTAATGGAAGATTATGCGTTTATTATACTTATGAAAGTAATCCAAGTGATGGATGGGCAGACCCAGAAGTTCATAAAGACCCGCAGGAAAAACGTCTTGAAGCATTAAAGTTTGGAACTAATATTGTCGTATGGGCATTAATGAATTAAAATTTTATTAAGATGAAATCGAGCAGAGACGAAATAAAAGAGAAACTGAAAAATTTTTTAATACTCGAAAAAAGAAAAGAAGGATTAAATCTTTTCCTTTCCCTGATTTCTTTTCTCTCTATTCTTTTTTTGTTGATTGTTTTAATTGAAGCTGCGGGTAATTTTAATTCTTCTGTAAGAACAATTTTATTTTATTTTTTCATTGCAGCAGTTTTGATTTCATTTTTGATTTTTATAATTGCTTTTGTAAAAAGTCTTGTGTCAATCAAAAAAATAAATTATGCTGAAGTTGCTGGAAGAATCGGTAATTATTTTGAGAATATTAAAGATGAACTTACAAATGCAATTCAGCTCTTAGAAGAAAAAAATAATAACTACTCACAACAATTAATTGATGCTGCATTTGACAATGTTTATAGAAAAACAAAAGAACTTAATTTTAATTCCGTTGTTGATTTTTCTTTTACTAAAAAATTATTAAAGACAGCATTAACAATTATTGCTGTTGTATTGCTTGCTTCATCTTTGATTCCTCAATTGAACTTAGCTTTTAATCGGCTGATTAACTACAATAAAAATTTTTTGCCGCCTTTAGAATTTTATTTTGAAATATTACCTGGAAACAAAGAAGTTACAAAAGGGGAAAGTCTTACAATTACCATTAAAACAATTGGCAAGCATCCCAAAGAAATTTATTTGGCATTGAAATCAGAGGATGAAACAGAATTTGTTAGTAAAAAGTTAATTCCTGATTCAACACACAATAGCAGCTATGAAATTCCTGTTTTAAAAAATTCTTTTGAATACTATGCATTCTCGGGTAAAATAAAAAGTGATGTATTCAATATTACTGCAGTCAATAGACCACTGATTAAAAGTATTGAAATAACTGTAATTCCACCTTCATATTCAAAAATCCCTCAGATTGTACAAAAAGATAATGGCAATATAACTGCATTAAAAGGAAGCAAGATTAAATTAGCAGTGAATTCATCACAAAATTTATCGAAAGCTGAAATTGTGTTTGATGATACAACTGCAAAGCAGATGAAGGTAAAAGAAAACAATGCATTTCTTGAATTTAATATCTGGAAAGATTCACAATATAAAATCATGATATATGATGAAAAAGGTGTTTCAAATGATAATCCAATTGTTTATTCAATAAAAGTGATGAATGATGAACCGCCGTCAATTGAGATGATTTCTCCTGCAGATAATCTCAAAACAAACAGTGATAAAATTTCTCTTGTGTCAAGTATTAAAGATGATTTTGGTTTTACAAAATTAAATCTTAATTACAGAATTTCTTTTTCAAAGTACAGAAAAGCTGATGAAAATTTCTCTTCAGCTGCAATTCCAATTAATAAAGATAAAAAGGAAGACGAAGTTTATTACACATGGGATTTATCTTCTCTTGTTCTAACTGAAGGAGATGTAGTTTCTTACTATCTTGAAATTTTTGATAATGATAATGTAAGTGGACCAAAATCTGCACGAACAAATGTGTTATCAATTCAAGTCCCTTCAATTGATGAATTATTTGCAGAAGCAGAACAATCTCAAAAAAGTGCTGTTGATGATTTAAATAAAACACTTAAAGAAGCCGAAGAATTAAAAGAAGAAATGCAAAAGCTCAGCAGCGATTTAAAGCAAAACAGAAAAGATATAACATGGGAAGAAAAGGAAAGGATAGAAAAAGCTGCCGAAAAATTTAAAAACTTGATGCAGAAAGCAGAAGAAATATCTAAAAAACTTGCAGAGATGCAGAATAATCTTTTGCAGAACAACTTGCTTTCAGAAGAAACTTTGCAAAAGTATAATGAGCTTCAAAAAATTCTTGATGAAATGACAAGCGACGAATTGAAAGAAGCATTTAAGAAACTTCAAGAGACTTTGCAAAGCTTAATGAGGGATAATGTTCAAATGTCTCTTGAAGAGCTGAAAGCAAATGAAGAATATTTTAAAAAGAGTATAGAGAGAACAATTAACTTATTGAAAAGAATTCAAGTAGAACAAAAAATTGACGAGCTCTTAAAACGCACCGAAGAATTAACAAAGAAAATTGATGAATTAAAAAGCAGAACAGAACAAAGCAATCTATCGAATAACGCAACAAGAGATGAATTATCCAAACGGCAGGAAAGCATAACTGAAGAATTGAATAATCTTGAAGAAGAAATGAAAAAGCTGAAAGAAAAAATGGAAGACCTCAAAGATTTGCCACTTGACCAATTACAAAAGGCAATGGAAAAATTTGATGAACAGAATAATCAGGAATTGTCGAAAGAAGCAATGAAAGAACTGCAAAACATGCAAAAGATGGATGCACTTGAGAATCAAAAGCAGCTTTCCTCGAATATGTCAATCATGAATAATGAATTCAAAGCTTTGCAATCTGCTATGCAGCAAATGAATCAATTAAAAACTTATTATGAAATGATGAAGATACTGGATGATTTGTTGACTTTGTCTGATATGCAGGAAAAATTAAGAAATGAAACATCAAAGCTGAATTATAATTCATCAGAGTTTACAAAATATTCAAGAAAGCAGAACGAACTTCAAAATAATTTGAATAAAATTCTCAATAAGATGACAGAGCTTTCACAAAAAACTTTTGCAATTACACCTGAAATGGGAAAAGCACTTGGAAAATCATTTTCGGAAATGCAAAAATCAATTGGAGCACTTCAAAATCGAAACAGTGCTGTTGCATCTCAATATCAAAGCAGAGCGATGGAATTTTTGAATGAGGCTGCAAGTTTATTAAAAGGGGGAATGGAACAGATGATGAATGGCGGTCAGGGCGGAGGAATGATGTCTCTATTTCAGCAGCTGCAGCAAATAACTCAACAGCAAATGAATCTTAATCAATTAACAAAAATGCTAAATCAAGGTAAGCTCACTCAGGAAATGATGGCACAATTGCAAAGACTTGCAGCTGAACAGGAAACAATCAGAAAATCATTGGAACAATTAAACAAAGAAGCACAGGAAGCAGGAAAATCCAAAAGTCTTGCAGCAAATCTTCAAAAAATTCTTGATGAAATGAAAGAAGTAGTAACCAATTTAGAAACAGAGAAATTAGATGATGAATTGGTGAAACAGCAGGAAAGAATTTTATCACGTCTGCTCGATGCACAGCGTTCAATAAATGAAAGAGATTATGAGAAAGAAAGAAAATCGACAACTGGAAAAAATGTAAACAGAAATTCACCGCCTGATTTGATCTTATCCAATGAAGAAAGAAAAAATAAAATTCGTGATGAATTACATAAAGCAATGAATCAAGGTTATAAAAAAGATTATGAAGATTTGATAAGAAAATATTTTGAGGCACTTGAAAAAGAAAAATAGAGACGCCGCATCGACGTCTCTATTTTTTATAAATCAGTTTTCAATGGCAGGCACTTTTCCAAGAATATCTTCAACACTAAGATTTTTTAATTCGCCAAGGTTTAACTCTTTAATCTCATTTTCAATTTTAGATTTATCACCAACTATAACAACAATCATTTCTTCAGGCTGAATATATTTTTTTGCTGCTGCATTAACTTCTTCACTTTTTACTGCAAGCATATTTTTTACATAATCATTAAAGAAATTTTCTGGGAGATTATATTCAATTAGTTCTTCAATTTGAGATGCAATTTCTTCAACCGTCTGAAAATTTTGTGGATAACTTAAAGCTACAAGATTTTTTGCTCTGTTTAATTCATCATCAGGAATTGGTTCTCTAATTCCATTTAATTCTTTGAAAAATTCAGTAAGTGCTTTATCTGTAACTTCAGTTTGGACGGATGAATAAGCAACAAAACTTCCGGCAACAGGTCTGAAAATAAATCTTGAGCCTGCACCATAAGTGTAACCATGCTCTTCTCGCAAATTATTATTTAATCTTGATGTAAAAGAACCGCCTAAAATTGTATTCATAACAATTATTGAATTATAATCTTCGGTTAATCTTTTTGGTCCAACTCTTCCAATGTAAATTACAGATTGTGCGGAATTTGGTTTGTCAATTAAATAAACAATTCTTTTTTCGACCTGTTTTGGTTCGGATATTTTTGTTTCTTTAATTTCTCCTTTTTTCCATGTTCCAAAAATTTTTTCAAGTTTGTTCTTTAATTCATTTTTGTTGATATCGCCAACTGCAACAACGAAAGCATTGTTGGCTTTAAAATATTTTGAATAGAATATTTTCAAATCATCAGTTGAAAAATTTTTGATTGAATTTTCATTCCCAATCGATGGCTTTCCATAAGGATGATTTTCTCCAAACAATAATTTGTTGAATGCTATGCCGGCGATTGATGTTGGCTGGTCGTGCCATTGAGAAATTGTTGTTAAATATTCTTTCTTTTTTCTTTTAAGTTCATTTTCAGGGAAATCCGGTTTGAGAATTATATCCCCCATTATTTTTAATGCGTCATCAAATTTTGAAACAGGGGTGTGAAGATAAATTCCAGAAAAATGTTGACCAGCTCTTGTAGAAATTTTTGCTCCGAGGAAATCAATTGCATCTGCAATTTCAAGAGAATTTTTTCCTGCATTTCCTTCATCAAGCATATCAAATGTGAGATTAGCAAGACCTTCTTTTTGCTGCGGGTCATCAACTGTTCCAGCTTTTATAATTACATTTAATTGAATTAATGGGACATTATGTTTTTCCATTAAAATTACTTTTAAGCCGTTTGAAAGTTCAAATCTTTCAAGCTGAGGAAGTGTCAATGATTTTGGCGGAGGTAATGCCGGTGGTTTTGTTCTGTCTACTTCCTGTGCATTAACAATAAATGTAAGAGTGAAAGATATTAACAAAAAAAGTTTATGAAAATTTTTCATTTTATTTTTCCTCCGCATTTGGTTTTACAGCTAAATCTGTTTTTCCTTTTGGAACAATGCTTAGAATTACTCTTGCATTATCAGATAAATATGTTTGTGCAGCTGAACGAATATCATCTGTACTTATTGCTTTGTATCGTGCTAAATCTTCGTTGGCATAATCAGGATTTTTTGCATAATAGAAATATGAATTTAATAAATCTGCTTTTCCGTTGAATCCTCCGACTCTCTCAAGTGCATCAAGAAATGAAGCTTCAATTTGATTTACTGCTCTTTGAAGTTCTCTTTCTTTTGGAGGTTCTTTTTTTAATTTGTCAATTTCTTCCTGAATAATATTTTTTATTTCAGTTAAATTATGTCCAGCACGCGCAGTAGCTATTATAAAAAATTGAGAAGAAAGTTTATTCGAATTTTGAAAGGCACTTACATCCTGTGCAATTTGGAGTTCATAAACTAATCTTTGATAAAGTCTTGAATTTTTTCCTCCACTTAAAATATTTGCAAGTATATCCATTTCAGCATCGCCGGGTGCGAATTTAGGCGGAGTTATCCATGTCATATAAATTCTTGGCAGCTGAACTTTATCTTCAAGAACTACAATTTTTTCTTCATGTAAATATGCTGCTGCAGGATTTTGTGGTGGAACAGGTTTTCCCGCGGGAATATTTCCATACCACTTTTCAACAAGTTTAATAGTTTCTTTTGGATTAATATCTCCTGCAATTACAAGTGATGCATTATTTGGCACATAATAAGTTTTGTAAAATTCAACTACATCTTCATAGCTTGCAGAATTTAAATCTTCCATTGAACCTATTACAGGCCAACTGTAAGGATGACCTGCTGGATATAAATTTTTATAAATAGTTTCCCAAGCTAATCCATATGGACGATTTTCGTAACTCTGACGTCTTTCATTTTTAACTACTTCGCGTTGACCATTAACTTTTTCTGGTGTCATTGCATCAAGCAGAAATCCCATTCTATCTGAATCAAGATATAAAGCAAGTTCCAGAGCATTTGAAGGAACATCTTCATAATAATTTGTTCGGTCTTCTGTAGTTGAGCCGTTATTTTCTCCTCCTGCTGCTTCGAGTAATTTGTCAAAATCACCTTCGGGAACATGTTTTGAACCTTCAAACATCAAGTGCTCAAAAAGATGTGCAAAACCTGTTCTGCCAGGTTTTTCATAACTCGAACCAACATGATACCATGTGTTCACAGATACTGTTGGAGTTGTGTGGTCTTCGTGCAAAATTACATTAAGACCATTTGGTAATACGTATCTTTCGTATGGAATTTTAATTTGTGCAGAAATTATGATTGAAAAAAGAAAAATTAATAATGCAGTTTTTTTCATAACATCTCCTGAATAATATTTAATGAAAAATAAAATTTCTTTTTGTGAATTTCTAAGATACTTTTTCGATATCATTCAATGATTTCTATTTCTAAAATTATTTTTATAAAAAATTAGGATATTAAATTAATTATGCCTATGTTTGTTTTAGAAAGGCAGCAGTTTTAGAAGTAGATGTAGAAGTAAACCTTCCCACAATTTTTAAAGCCCTGTCAATTTACAAATCAATCAAAAAGGAGCATCTGTCATGGCAGAGCGAAGACAAGGATCTGTTAAATGGTTTAACAGTTCAAAAGGTTATGGATTTATTCAACAGGCAAACGGAGAAGATGTGTTTGTACATTTTCAATCAATCATTGGAGATGGATACAGGTCATTATCCGAAAATGATAAAGTTGAATTTACAATTACAAAAGGTCAGAAAGGTTTGCAAGCCTCTGAAGTTAAAGTAATAAAGTAATAGACCAATAACTTTGAACCCCCGCATTGACGGGGGTTTTTTTATTTTAAAAAATGAAGAGAAAAAAGTTTTTGCTAAAAATTATTTTATCGATTTAAAATTGTTGTCAACATCTTCAGGATATTCAATCCAATCTGCAACAAATACATTTGTATCTCTTGTAAATTTTCTTTCTTTATTTCGATTGGAACAAAAAACTAATTTTTTGCCATCATAAGAGAACATTGGGAAAGCATCAAAATTTCCGGAGTTGGTAATTTGTTCTAAGCCGCTTCCATCAATATTAATCATAAAAATGTCGAAACGTCTTCCTCCTTCTTTTAATGAGTGATGATTGGAACAAAATAAAATTTTTTTCCCATCAGGATGAAAGAAAGGAGCCCAATTAGCACCCGGTAAATTTGTTACCTGACGAACATTTTTGCCGTCAATATCAGCAATGAAAATATTTAATTCTTTTGGTTCAACATATCCTTCTTCAAGCAGTTTTTTATAGATTTCTGCATCTTCACCTTTTGGACGGCTTGCTCGCCAGACAATATGTTTTGAATCGCCTGAAAAAAATGCACCGCCGTCATAACCTAATGTATTTGTAAGCTTCAATAATTTGCCAGTTGCAATTTCATATCTCCATAATTCAAGGTCGCCTGACCTTGTTGATGTAAATACAATATATTTTCCATCGGGAGAAACTGTAGCTTCTGCATCGTAACCATCGCCGCCGATTAATACTTTTGGTTCTGATCCATCTGAATTTGCAATATAGATATCATAAGTTTTGTAAAGTGGCCATACATATCTTCCATTTGAAAACATTTTTGATTCCGGACATTTTTCGTCTGCAGCATGAGTGGATGAATAAATTATTCTTCCATCAGGCAAAAAGTAACTGCAAGTTGTTCTTCCTTTTCCTGTAGAAACTAATTTATATTTATTTTGATTTTCTAATGGGCTTCCATCGGCATTCATTATAAAAATTTGATCGCATCCATGAAAATTTATTTTTTCCCAATCACTTTGAAATATTAATTTTCTGTTGTCAAAACTCCAGTAAGCTTCGGCATTATTTC
This sequence comes from Melioribacteraceae bacterium, assembly GCA_037481715.1. Classification (GTDB taxonomy): domain Bacteria; phylum Bacteroidota; class Ignavibacteria; order Ignavibacteriales; family Melioribacteraceae; genus Rosettibacter. The sequence continues at coordinate 85,634 of JBBFLD010000005.1, read as the reverse complement.
CGCCAAATGTAAGTTGACGAATATTTCTTAAATGTATTTCTCCTTCAAATCTTAGAGAATCTTTTGCAGGGTCATATTTCTGAATGGTTCCGGATTTTTGAAAAACAGAATTTAATGAAAAAATAACAACGATTAGAATTGCTGCAAAAAATAATTTATTGTTCATGAAATTTCTTTCTGTTTTGTTACTTAATGATGATGGTTTTTTTATCTTCACGAAATAAAAGATAAATGCCAGCAATGATGAAAGGAATGCTTAAAATTTGTCCCATATTAAGAGGTAGATATTGTTCGAAGTAAGTCTGGTCTTCTTTTATGAATTCAACAAAAAATCTGAAAGTGAAAACAAGAACAAGAAATAATCCAAGCAAAAAACCATTTTTAAATTTTGCATTTGAACGAAAGTAATAAGCAAATAAAAAAATAAATATTAGTAGATATGCAATTGATTCGAAAAGTTGTGCGGGATAACGCGGAACGTTATCGACAGCAGCAAAAATAAATCCCCACGAAGCATTTGTAGGTTTTCCAATAATTTCGGAATTGAAGAGATTACCAAGTCGAATGAAAGAGCCGCCAAGTGCAGTTGGAATTGCAATTCTATCAAGCAGCCATAAATATGAATATTGATTTTTCTTTTTAACGAAATAATAAATTGCAATAAGAATTCCAATTGCTCCGCCGTGACTTGCCAATCCGCCTTTCCATATTTGGATAATTTCTAATGGATGGGATAAATAATAAACTGGATTATAAAATAAACAATGTCCTAATCTTGCACCTATAACAGTTCCTAAAATTATGTACAAGAGTAAATCATTTAAATCAGCTTCTTTCTTTTTTTCTCTTTTGAAAATAAATGACATGATTTGATAACCGATAAGAAAACCAAGAGCAAACAGTAAACCATACCATCTGATTGTAAATGGTCCAAGTTTTAAAATTTCGGGATTTACATCCCAGTAAATCAATCCTATCCTCAATTTGAATTAACTTATTACAAACAAATTTAGTAATCATAGAGTAATAAACCAAAAGTATGATTCGATAACATTGATGATATGATAAACTAAATTCATCTGATTTTATTCAATTTTAGAATCTAAATTTTAGATTAGATAAACATCACTTTAATTTTTATTTTTGAATTAAGAATGACTTCAAAAAGGAATTTAATTATGTCACTAAAAAAAGCCGCAAAACATCGTGAGTTAACTGAAGATGAACTGAAATGGACATGCGACCCAAAGATTTTTGAATTTGAAAGCACAGAAAAATTAGAACCAATTGAAGGAATAGTTGGTCAGGAACGTGCATTAAAAGCATTAAAGATTGGTGTTGAACTGAAAAGTCAGGGATATAATATTTTTGTTACAGGATTATCAGGCACGGGCAAATTAACTTCAATCAAAAAGATGCTTGAATCAATTGCCCCAAATTGTGAAAATCAACTTTATGATTATGCCTATGTGAATAATTTCAAAGATGAAGATAGACCTTTATTGCTTCAATTTCCTGCAGGAATGGCAAAAAAATTTAAGAGAGATTTAAACAGAGCAATTAAATTTTTGCAGGAAAGAATTCCTCAAGTTTTATCAACAGAACCATTTGTCAGCAAGAAGAAACAAATTTTATCTGATTACACAAAACAGCAAAGAGCAATAATGCTTAACTTTGAAGACAAACTGAGGAAAGATAATTTTACGCTTGGCGAAGTTAAAATGGGGGAAATGGTTCGCCCAGAAATTCTTGCTGTAATTGATAATCAACCATTTTTTATAACTCAACTTCAGGATTTAATTAATGAAAATAGATTATCTCAAGATCAGGCACAGGAAATTTTTAATAAATACACTTCTTATCAGGAAGAACTTCAACAGGTCTTTAAGGACAGTTTAAAACTTACTCAAGATTTTCAGGAAAAAATTATTCAACTTGAAACTGAAGCTGTAAGAGTTATTGTTCAGGTTACAATTGATGATTTGAAGAAAAAATATAAATTCAAGAAAGTAAGATATTATCTTGACCAGGTAAGTGAAAATATAATTTTGAATCTCGACATATTCAAAGGACAAAAACCAGTTCGAGAAGAAACAGAAAGCGGAATTATTGTTGATTACTTAAAAGAATATGAAGTAAATATCATTCTGGATAATTCTCATACTAAGGAATGTCCAGTCATAATTGAAACAAGCCCAACTTATACAAATCTTTTTGGAACAATAGAAAGAATTAGTGACGGACACGGAGGCTGGTATGCAGATTTTACAAGAATAAAAGCCGGTTCTCTCTTAAGAGCAAATGGCGGGTTCCTTGTAATTAATGCTCTCGATGCATTAAGTGAACCCGGTGTATGGAAATCACTCAAACGTGTTCTTCTTTATGGTAAATTAGAAATTCAAGACCTTGCAAATCTTTATCAAATTGCTCCAAGCATTTTAAAACCAGAACCAATTCAAATCGACACAAAAGTTATTCTGATTGGAAATAATTACATTTATTCAATCCTATCAGCATACGAAGACGACTTCAATAAGATTTTCAAAATAAAAGCTGATTTTGATTATGAAATGGTTCGAACCGATAAAGCATTGACTGAATATGCAAGAGTAATAAAAAAATTAATTCAAACAGAAAAACTTCTTGAGTTCGATAAATCTGCTATTGCAAAAATTATTGAGTATGGTGCAAGATATGCAGGTGAAAAAAATAAATTGACTACAAGATTTGCTTACATTGCAGATTTAGTGCGTGAATCCAGCTTTTGGGCGCGTGATAATGGAGATAAAATGGTTACAGATTATCATGTTACTCAAGCTTACGAAGCTTCAAAAGAAAGACATGGACTTTATGAATCTAAACTTTCTCAAATGATTCATGAAGGAACAATTTTAATTGACACAGAAGGAGAGCGTGTAGGAACAATAAATGCTCTCGTTGTTTATCAAAGCGGAACTTACTCATTTGGCAGACCATCAAGAATTACTGCAGCTGTTTCACTCGGAAGCGGAAACATTATAAATGTCGAACGCGAAGCCGGATTAAGCGGAAGCACACACAACAAAGGAGTTCTAATTATTTCAGGTTATTTCAGAGAAAAATTTGGCAAAAGAATTCCTCTTTCTTTTAATGCCAATCTTGTATTTGAACAAGGTTATGGATTTATTGACGGTGATAGCGCTTCAATTACAGAAATTTGTGCTCTCCTTTCTGCTTTATCTGGAATTCCAATTAAACAATCAATTGCAATTACCGGCTCGGTTAATCAAAAAGGAGAAATTCAACCTATAGGGGGTGTTAACGAAAAAATAGAAGGCTTTTTTGATGTATGTAAAAAGAAAGGATTAAATGGAAAACATGGAGTGGTGATTCCAATTCAGAATGTAAAAGACCTTATGCTCAAAGATGAAGTTATTAATGCAGTTAAAGAAGGAAAATTTCATATCTATCCAGTATCAACTGTTGATGAGGCAATCGAAATCTTAACTGGCATTAAAGCTGGAAAAATTTTGAAGAACGGCAAACATGAACCAAACACTGTTTTTGGTCTTGTTGAAAAAGAATTAATCGCAATGAAAAAAAGATTGAAACCAGAACCTTCGAAGAAAACAAATTCAAACCAGAAAGAAAGTAATTCTAAATCAAGCGAGGGGAAAAAGAAAAAGTGAATAAACAATTTGCAAAAACAAAAATTCTGATTACAATTGGTCCTGCATCAGATTCAAAAGAAAAATTAGAAGCATTAATTGATGCTGGAGCAGACGGCTTTCGTTTGAATTTTTCACATGGTAATTATGAATATTTTGAGAAAGTATTTAATCTTATAAATGAAATTTGTGTCGAAAAATCTTTGCCGATTCCAATTTTAATTGACCTTCAGGGACCAAAGATTAGAATAGGTGAATTATCACAGCCAGAAATTGAAATTAAATCAGGTGATTTAATTGAAATTACTACTCAAAATATTAAAGGAACAAAAGAAAAAATTTCTACAAGTTATTCACAATTGATTAATGATTCTCAAATTGGCGAAACAATTTTAATTGATGACGGCTTAATAAAACTAGTAATAGAAGAAAAGAAAAATGATTCAATAATTTGCAGAATAGTTGAAGGTGGAATTCTGAAACCAAAAAAAGGAATGAATCTGCCGGGAATGAAATTAAGTACTCCGTCAGTAACAGAAAAAGATTTAGAAAATCTGGAATTTGCTCTTAAACATCGTGTCGATTTCATTGCATTATCCTTTGTGAGAAAACCAGAAGACATTGTTAATTTAAGAACATGGCTTGAAGAAAAAGGCTATAAAATTCCATTGATTGCAAAGATTGAAAAAGAAGAAGCAGTGAATAACTTCGAAAAAATTCTTGAAGTTTCTGATGGAATTATGATTGCACGCGGAGATTTAGGTGTAGAAATTGGAGTTCAGCAGGTTCCTGTTATTCAGAAAAAAATTATTAGAAGATGTAATGAAGTTGGAAAACTTGTAATTACAGCTACACAAATGCTCGAATCTATGATTAACAATCCAGTTCCAACAAGAGCCGAAGTTTCTGACATCGCAAATGCTGTGTGGGATGGAACTGATGTTGTTATGTTAAGCGGTGAAACATCGGTTGGTAATTTCCCAGTTGAAGCAGTAAAAGTAATGAACCAAATATTGCTTACAACTGAAGCCGAAGCTGGAAATAGAAAAAATATAAATTATCATATTCCAGAAAATATTTTTGAAAATATGATTGATGCAAGTGGAGCTGCGGTTGTAAGAGCAGCCGAACAGGTGAAAGCTTCTGCAATTGTAATCTTTACACATCTTGGAATTAAAGCAAGCATAGTTTCAAAATTTAGACCCGAAGCATCTTTGTTTGCAATCTCTGATAAATTTGAAACTCTTAATACCTTAAATCTTCACTGGGGAATTAAACCATTTTTCCTTGACCAGATTTATAATGAAGAAGTTGCTATTGCAAATTCAACAAAATTGTTAAAAGAAAAAAATTTGATTAAGGATGGAGATGTAATTATTTTTACTGCAGGCGAACCAATGAAAGATAAAGGGAGAAGAACCTGGATGAGATTTATAGTTGTTTGAAAATTAATAATGGAAATTTGGGTTCTTTATAAATTTCTAATTATGTTCTTAAATGTTAATATGAATGATTTAATATGTCCAGGGTTTGATTATGATTGCACAAACTGAAAATCTAAAATTAGCAAAATGGTGGCAGCCAACTAAGAATAATAAAATCCTTTGCACTTTGTGTCCCCGCTACTGCACTATTGGAGAAGGTCAAGCAGGATTTTGTTTCATACGACAAAATATCGGCGGTAAATTATATTCAATTGGATATGGAAGACCAACAGGATTTGCAATTGACCCGATTGAGAAAAAACCTCTCAACCATTTTTATCCCGGCACACAAATTTTAAGTTTTGGAACTGCAGGATGCAATCTAGGCTGCAAGTTCTGCCAGAATTGGTCAATCAGTAAAGCAAGATTGGACAACACAAATTCACTTGAAGCCTCGCCCGAAGATGTTGTAGCTCTCGCAAAAAAATATCATGTTCCTTCAATTGCATTTACTTACAACGACCCCGTAATTTTTGGTGAATATGTAATTGATATATCTAAACTTGCAAGAGAAGAAGGAATTAAAACAGTTATGGTAACTGCAGGATATATCGATAAAGAAGCACGAAAAGAAGTTTATCAATACATTGATGCTGCAAATGTTGACCTTAAAGCATTTTCAGAAACATTTTATCATAAATTAACTTTTTCGCATCTTGAACCTGTGCTCGATACATTAAAATGGCTTAAGCACGAAACTGATGTTTGGTTTGAAATAACTACCCTTCTTATTCCTCAGGAAAATGATTCACCTGATGAAATTAAAAGTATGTGTGAATGGATATTGAAAAATCTTGGTGATAGTGTTCCTTTACATTTTACAGCATTTCATCCAGATTTTAAAATGAGAGATAAAGAAAGAACTCCGCCTTCAACATTGAGAATGGCAAGAAATATTGCTTTGAGCGAAGGAATAAAGTATTGTTACACAGGTAATATTCATGATATTGATGGACAGACAACATATTGTCCAAACTGCAAAAAAGAATTAATTGTTCGCGACTGGCATTCAATATTGAAATATAAAATTAAAGAGGGTAAGTGCATTTACTGCGGCAATGTCATTGAAGGAAGATTTGATTGATATAGAAAAAAATTCACAGAAGGGCAAAATAATTTTCAAAATTTTAGTGTATTTTTTCGTGATTATAAATATATTAACAAAAACTTTTCCTCTCTTTTATTGATTAAATAAAAACATAATAAAACGGGGGTATGTATGAAAAAAGTAATTGGTTCCTGCCTTTTAGTTTTACTGACTGCGTTGATTTTCACATCAACAGCAGAAGCACAAGATAAGCATTTAAAAATCGGTAAAATATTTGCAAAAGAAGAAGCAAATCAATTATTCGGTAATCCGGTTATTTCAATTCCGGTGAGAAAAGATTTGCTTAAAGCCGCAATTGCAAAAGCTGATAAATATGTTCTTCTGACAATTAAAGGTAAATTGCCGTTAATTTTAAGTACGAGGAGAATATCTTTGCTGGGAGATAATCTTGCATTAAATAACGGTGAACGAGCTTTTGTATTCAGCAAACAAGTTGTAGAAGAGTTCTTAAGCAGCAGCAAAAGCCCGGTTATATATTTTGAAATTCGCGGAATATCATCTGCAGAAGCAAATCAAAAAGTTACATCTGCTGCTTACGGAGCGAATACTGTATTTTCTATTAGTGATGGATATAGCACATTGGAATTTGCAACATTTTGCCCACCATGGTGCCCCGAATAATATGATAGAATTATTAAAAACATTATACTTCATTAGTATTATTATATGGTTGTTTCCACCTATTCGTCAGTGGAAAAATAAACTTTTTTCTTTTTTCTTAATATTAGCTTTAGCAGATCCTGTATCTATAATCTTGTCATTTATGATTAAAAAATATGTTTACGTTTACTTTACATTAATATCTTATTTGCTTTTAATATCATTAATAAATTATAAAGTGTTTCTACAGAGGAAATATTTTTTTAGGATTTTTATTATTGTTTTAATTTCATTATTAATATTTATTCAATCAAAAATAGTATTAATAGTTTTATTGCATTTTATAATATCGTTAATTTTTATTAAAGAGTTTATTGTAAAATATGTTTTTGATAGAGAAATGAATTTATACTATATCATGTTAATTTTTTATGAATTTACTGTTTTCTTAAAATTTCTTAATATACTTTTAGGTTTTTCTAATGCTGTGGCTTTTTATATTATTACAACAATCTTTCAAATCGCCTTTGGACTCTTCTTTTCAATCTTTAGAGAAGATAAAACCCGTATCGCTCTTAAGCGTGGATAATCCGGTTTTACTTTCTCTAATATTGATAGTTGTAGTCCTTTCGGTCTTTTATGTCTTTTTGCGCTATGTTATTGTGCCTATGCATAAAAGACATATCGAGGAACAGGAAAGATTGAAACTTCAGCAAACAGAACTTATGGCTTTGTTTGCCGAACTTGCACCCGACCCGATTATTCGTTTTGATGATAAAGGCAAAATTGTTCTGGCTAATAATTCTGCTCATCAAATTATTCCTCATAGAATGCTTCTCGGCGAACGGATTGATACTGTTCTTACTTTTATGAAAGACTATAATATTGAAGACATTATAAAAAATGATAAGACTATTACCTGCACATCTTCAATTGCAGGTAAACAATATCAATTTTTAATTGCTGGAATTTCCAGATTAAATGTTTGCCAAGTTTATGGAAGAGATATTAGTGAGCTTAAGAAAACTGAACATGAATTGAAAATTGCTCTCGAAAAAGCTGACGAATCACGTAAGCTGAAAGAATATTTTCTATCTCAAATATCGCACGAAATCCGTTCGCCGCTTAATGTTATTATTGGTTATGCAGATTTATTTTCTAATGATAAAGATATTGATGATGAAAAAAAACATGCCTATCTCGCTATGATAAATAACAGCAAAAGATTATACCGCACTTTTGATTTGTTGATAAATATGTCGCAGGTTCAAACTCATCAATATCAACCGCGATTTGAAAAAGTTGACTTAAATGCTGTGTTAAAAACAATTCAGAATGAGTTTGAAAGTCATGCTGAAGAGAAGAAATTAAAATTTATTATTACAAGCAAAGTTGATGATGCAATAATTACCGCAGACCATTATTCAATAACACAAGCATTAATAAACCTTGTGGACAATGCAATTAAATATACAGAATATGGAAAAGTTGAAGTTATGCTGGATAGAAAAGATGGCAATTTAATAATAGAAGTTTCTGATACAGGAATTGGAATTTCGGAGGATTACTTAGAAAAATTATTTACACCTTTTACTCAGGCTAATATGTCATATACAAGACTTTATGAGGGAACGGGTCTGGGTCTTGCATTAGTCAAACATTTTCTTGATTTAAATAAAGCAGAGATAAAAGTAAAAAGCGAGCCAAACAGAGGTTCGGTTTTTACAATTACTTTTAAGGAGGGATTAAGATGGAAATCTTAGAAAATGAAAAACCAAAAATTTTAATATCAGAAGGGGATGAAGATAATCGAAAATTCTTGAAAAAATTTTTGGGCAAATTTTTTCTGGTTGTAACATGTGATTCTGCTGAATCGGTTTACTCACATTTACAAAAAGATAAGTTCGATTTAATAATTTTAGAAATTGCATTGCGTGGAAGAAAAAATGGATTGGAATTAGCAAAAGAATTAAAAAGCCATAAAGATTATGCTCATATTCCAATTCTATGCTACACCGGTTATGCATATCATCAAGATAGAATAAATGCGTTGGAAGCAGGTTGCGATATGTATCTTAGCAAACCAACTGATATTAGAATTTTACTCGATACACTTTTTAAATTATTAAATAAAAAGGATGAATCCTTTTCAAATAAAGAATTAGGGAATATTTCATTTTCGGAAGCTTAAAAAATTTCCGGGAGACCAATTAACTAAATTTTGGTCTCCCAGATAAAAATTATGTTCCTGCGCTATAATCGTTGATGTATTTAATTTGTTCTTTGGTGAGCTTATCTATTTTGTATCCCATTGTTTTCAATTTAATCTCTGCAATTTCCTGATCCTGTTCTTCTGGAATTTCAAGAACTTCTGGTTCTAATTTAATTCCTTTTTGTTGATAGTGAACCAATCTTAATTGAGACATAAATTGATTTGCAAAAGACATATCCATTACTTCTGATGGATGACCTTCTGCAGCTGCAAGATTTACAAGTCTTCCTTGTGCAAGCAAATAAATTCTTCTTCCATCTTTTAGGGTATATTCTTCATTGTTTGGTCTTACAGTTCTTTTTGATTTACTAAGTTGTTCAAGATGAGGAATATTTATTTCGCAATCATAATGGCCTGTATTGCAGACGATAGCACCATCTTTCATAACCTTGAAATGTTTTGAAGTAATAACATCTTTAACTCCAGTTGCAGTAATAAAAATATCACCAATCTTTGCAGCTTCATCCATAGGCATAACACGATGACCATCGAGTGCAGCTTTGAGAGCGGCTGTTGGTTTTACTTCTGTTACAATCACATTTGCACCCATTCCAGCAGCGCGCATCGCAACACCGCGACCGCAATGACCATAACCTGCTACAACAAAATTTTTGCCTGCGAGTAGAACAGAAGTAGCTCTTAAAATGCCGTCAATTGATGATTGACCTGTTCCATAAACATTATCAAAATCCCATTTGGTTTCTGCATCATTTACCGCAATGACTGGATATAATAATTTTTTTGCTGCTGCCATTGCTCGAAGTCGATGAACACCTGTTGTAGTTTCTTCTGTGCCTCCAATTATATTTTTTGCAAGTTCAGGATATTTATTGTGAACCGTAAAAATTAAATCGGCACCATCATCCAAAGTTAAGTTTGGTTTCATTTTAAGAGTTTGTTCAATTGACCAGTAGAACTCTTTAACATTTTGACCATGCCAAGCATAAATTTCAATTCCATTTTTTGCCAGGGCAGCAGCAATTTCATCCTGAGTTGAAAGTGGATTGCATCCGCTCCAGCTCACCTGTGCACCAGCAGCCTTTAATGTTTCAATTAATACTGCAGTTTCTTTTGTTACATGAAGACAACCAGCAATTTTATATCCTTTTAATGGTTTTGTTTTAGAATATTTTTCTCTTAAAGCCATCAGAACAGGCATGCGGGATTCTGCCCATTGAATTTTCTTTCTTCCTTCTGCTGCTAATCTTAAATCTCTAACTTTGTATTTACCTTCTTTGAAATCCATAATAGTAATACTCCTTTAACGAATTATTTTTTTGAATGTTGAAACGAGGTCTAATTTTTCCCATGTAAAATCTTTGTCATTTCTTCCGAAGTGACCATAAGCAGATGTTTTATGATAAATTGGTCTGCGCAGTTTTAATCTTTCAATTATTCCGCGTGGTGTTAAATCAATTTCTTTTCTTATAATTTTAGCAAGTTCAATATCAGGAATAACGCCGGTTCCTTTTGTATTAATGAAAACTGAAACTGGCTGAGCAACTCCAATTGCATAAGCAAGTTGAACGAGACATTCTTTAGCCAGACCTGCAGCAACAATATTTTTTGCAATATGACGTGCAGCATAAGTTGCGCTTCTATCGACTTTCGAAGGGTCTTTTCCGGAAAATGCACCGCCTCCATGTGGTGCCCAGCCGCCATAAGTATCAACTATAATTTTTCTTCCTGTTAAACCGCTGTCGCCATGCGGACCGCCAATTTCAAATCTTCCTGTTGGATTAACAAAAAATTTTGTTTTCTTGTCAAGAAAATTTTCAGGTATTACTTTTTTAATTACATTTTCTATAACATCTTCTTTAATTCTTTTTTGAGTAACATTTGGGTCGTGCTGTGTTGAAACCACAATTGAATCAACACGAATTGGATTGTTGTTGTCATCAAATTCAATTGTAACCTGAGATTTTGCATCAGGTCTGAGATAAGGCATTTCTTCGGGAGAATTTTTTCTTATATCAGCAAGTCTTTTGACAAGTTTATGAGCAAATATAATTGGCATTGGCATATATTCTGGAGTCTGGTCACAAGCATAGCCGAACATTAATCCCTGGTCGCCTGCACCGCCTTTATCAACTCCCATTGCAATATCAGGTGATTGAGCATGAATTGAATTTATTACACCGCAGGACTCGGCATCGAATTTATATTCTGCTTTTGTGTAACCAATATTTCTGATAGTTGTTCTTACAATTTGTTCAATATCAAGATAAGCATTTGTAGAAATTTCCCCGCCTACTACTACCAAACCAGTTGTTACAAAAGTTTCGCAGGCTACTCTTCCTTCGGGGTCCTGCTTTAATACTGCATCTAAAACTGCATCTGAAATTGCATCACAAATTTTATCTGGATGTCCTTCCGATACTGATTCTGATGTGAATAAGTATGGCATTTATACCTCAACTATTTTTATTAAAAAAATTCTATTTCTGATGAATCACCAGCATTTAATTTTTTGAAATTCCCTTTGATAATTGCATTGCTTCCAATGATTGAATTTTCCAACATAGCTTTGTCAATTTTTGCACCTGAACTTATTATCGAATTTTTAATAATCGAGTCTGTTATAATGCAATCTTCCGATATTGTTGTATATGGACCAATTACAGAATTTTTTATTAATGCACTATCAGAAATAAACACTGGCTGATTGATTACAACATCATCAAATGTTTTTGCAGAATGATTTTTTGTAAGTAAAAATTGATTTGTTGACAAAAGTGTTTCAGGTTTGCCGCAGTCGTACCATCCATCAACAGAAAATGTTGTAATTATTTCACCGCGTTCGAGCATTAACTGTAATGCATCTGTTAACTGATATTCTCCGCGAGTTCTTATATCTTTTTTGATTATTTCGTTCAAACAATCTTTCAATAATTTTGAATTGGCGATGTAATAAAGTCCAACAAGTGCAAGGTTAGAAACAGGCACCTGCGGCTTTTCAATTAATTTTATAATTCGATTATTTTCACAAACAGCAACACCAAATCTTGAAGGGTCGTCAACAATTTTAACTCCAAGCGAAGTAACTTTTTGTTTAAGAACATTTTTTAAATCAACATCAAAAATTGTATCGCCGAGAATTATTAAAATGTCTTCATCATCAAAAGTTGGAGCCGCCATATAAATTGCATGACCAAGGCCCAGGAGTTCTTCCTGCTCAACAAATTTAGCATCTAATTGTTTGTAATTTTTATTTATGTATTCAATTATTTTTTCTCCCATGTAACCAATTATGAAAGTAGCTTTGGTAATATTTTCAGAAATAATTTTGTCAACAATATGACCAAGTATTGGCTTGCCGCCTACATTCAACAAAACTTTTGGAAGTGAATATGTATGAGGTTTTAATCTTGTTCCAAATCCCGCTGCAGGTATTACTGCTCTCAATAACTACTTCCTTTTTTTTACATTCTCAATTTAATTAATAAGGTATCGTTTATCAAATTAGTGATAATGGATCATAGAAAATCTAAAATTATTTTATGATATTAAAGAAGTAAAACTGATAGTCTTGAATAAAATTTTTTCATAAGTAAATCAAATGGAGATTTATCATGAGTGATTCAGAAAATATCTTAAAATATGTATATACATTTGTATTTAATGATGGAAGAGAAAAGAAATTTGAAATACTTCTTGACAGAAAAACATTAAATATAATTTCAACAGAAAAAAAAGAAATTGTTGAATGGGCAAGAAGAGACCAATTCAAATGTGCAAATGAATTTTGCAACATAATGCATAAAGATTATTGTCCAATAGCAGCTAATATTGATAACATTATAAAATTTTTTAGTGATATTAATTCTTACGAAACAGTGAAAATTTATGCTGAAGTTGATGAAAGAACTTATTACAAAGAAACATCAGTTCAAAAAGGAATAAGCAGTTTAATTGGAATTATTATGCCTACAAGCGGTTGTCCTGTGCTTGCAAAATTGAAACCCCTTACAAGATTTCATCTTCCTTTTGCTTCGATTGAAGAAACTGAATTTAGAGTAATTGGAATGTATTTATTTGTACAGTATATGATTATGCAAAGAGGAGGCGAACCAGATTGGGAAATGAAGAAACTGAAAAAGATTTATGAAGATATTTTGAAAATAAACAGAACACTATCTGAAAAAGTAGCAAGCCTCGAAAACAAAGATGCAAGCATTAATGCTATCGTTGCACTCGATAATTTTGCACAATTTATTTCAAGCAGTCTTGAATATAATGACCTTACAGACTTTGAAGATATTTTTAAGGAATGGCTTGATTAATCAATACCAGAAATGAAATTGCAGCACAAATGAATTATTTCTTGCCTCTGGATTTTCAAGTTGAATTCTGTATTGTGGTCTTAACTCAACAAAACTGAAAGGAAAGAATTCAACACCTAAGATTATGCGCGAATGCTCATCATTTTTTTTAATAGTATTGGGATTAAAATTATCATAACGGACTATTGCATCAAGTCCAACCATAAGTTGAAGTGCTGCTTCAATCATTAAAGCAGAAGAATTGTAATTGTTCGATAAATAATTTTTTGCAATATCATATTCGCTTGTTAAAGAAAAATATTTTGTTCCAATTTCTCCAAAGATGCTGTAAAGATTTGTATTCATTGTAATGCCGGTGTTTTTTGTTTTAACAGCAGCAAAAGAACTTCCAATTAGTAAATTGAAATTTTCAAAAGAAGGAGTAAATTCAATTCTTGAGGTAAATGTCGGGTCGGAAGTAAAAGTGGAATTAAAATTACTTTTTCCTAAACTTGATGTGATAAATAAAAAATCACTTAAATAAATTCCAAGTTCAATTCCAGTTTCTGTGTAGAATGGATTATAAATCAGTCCCTGAACAGCACCTGTAGAAAATAATAGTCCGAAATCTCCGCCGCGCGTGTAAGCTGTATGGTCGTCAATTCTAATTCCAAAATATGGAATAAAAGAACCAACTTTTATGTAGCTGTTATTTGGGAAAATTTTTGCGATTGCAAAAGCTTCCCAGATTGATTGAAGAAAATCATATCGAGCAGCAATATCAATTTTTTCAGATGCACTTACATTTAAATAAACAGAACCCGACATATCCTGAAAATCAGCTCTCTTCTTTTCATCTGAATAAAGCAATTGTGAGCGATAATCAAGTCCAAAAGAAACATTATCAGAAATTTTTTGTGATGTAGGAAAATTTTTATTGTGAGGAGAAATTAAGCTTATAACATCTTTTCCAAAAAAATATCCGTTTTCATTTCTTATCATGCCGCCGGTTGGATTAACGTGACAATCGCTGCATTTATCTCCCATCCTGATTGCAAAACGAGGCAGTGATTCAACATTAATAATAAATGCAAAAGAGATAATAAATATTAATCTTAGTTTCATAATTAAATTTATTTTATTAATAACATCTTTTTGGTTTCTGAAAAATGCCCCGACTGCAATCTGTATAAATAAACCCCGCTCTGAAGATTGAATTTATCAGCAGAAAAAGTTATTTCATAATTGCCGGCCTCCTTATATTCATTTAAGAGTGATGCAATTTCATTCCCAAGAATATCATAAACTTTTAGAATAACTTTTCCTGCAACAGGCAATTGATAACGAATTATAGTCTCTGGATTGAATGGATTGGGATAATTATCGTATAATTTGTATTGATAAGGATAATCAGTAGTTTCAACAAAGGTAATTGAAGGTTTACTATTTGGGTCCCCAGGATTTGATACCTGATTTGGATTACCTGGATTTGGTTGTCCTGGTCGCCAAGTACCATTTGGGTCTTGAAGTTCAACACCGTTCGAAAATCCATCTCCATCAGAATCGAGTGAAGCTAAATCAGAATCCCAGAAGTCTTGAAAACCACCAGGTGTTACTCTTGATTCTACAGCTTTACCAAAACTATTGCGTGGTCCTCCGCCAGAAGAGCTGATATGACAATTTGCACAGGAAAATTTATTGCCGTTTGGAATTTTTTCGACTCTAAAACTTCTTGAAATTATCACAGAGATGGAAAAAAGAAATAGAGCAATAACAGTAGTTGTAATTAGTTTTTTCATAACCCCTCCTGTTTACACAAAGAACAATATTTTCTTCAATTAGTTCAATAAATAAAATAATTGTGTTAATTTTATTGTTGTATTTTGAGTGTTAAAAATATGTACAGCATCGAAGTAAAAAATCTTACCAAAAAATTTGATTCCTTTACAGCTGTTGATAATATTTCATTCAATGTGAAAGAAGGAGAAATTTTTGGATTTCTTGGAGCAAATGGTGCAGGAAAATCTACAACAATCAGAATGTTGTGTGGAATTCTTGAGCCAACATCCGGAGATGCAATTGTGGGAGGATTTAGTGTTGTTGAAAATCCAGACAAGGTAAAATTGAATATTGGTTACATGTCACAAAAATTTTCTCTTTATAATGATTTAACAGTTGAAGAGAATATTGAATTTTTTGGAGGCATTTACGGATTGCACGGAAAAATTTTGAAAGAAAAGAAAGATTGGGTCTTAAAGATTTCTTACTTGAAAGGAAATGAAAAATTATTAACAGGTTCACTGCCTGGAGGAATTAAACAACGACTTGCACTTGGAATCGCAGTAATTCATAATCCTAAGATTGTTTTTCTTGATGAACCAACAAGCGGAGTTGACCCAATTTACAGAAGAAACTTTTGGGATTTAATCAATGAACTTTCTAATGAAGGAACAACAGTTCTTGTTACAACTCATTACCTCGAAGAAGCAGAATATTGCAATGATATTATTTTAATTGATTCAGGAAAAATTATTGCACAGGGAAATCCAAAGCAGCTTAAATCCAATTACATTGAAAACCCAATTTTTGAAATAGAAAGCAGCAATACAATCGAAGCACTCGAAATTCTTGAGAAGCAAAATTTTGTAAGCGAAGTATCGATATTTGGAAATAATCTTCATGTAATTACAAATAAAAATTTTCAAGATGTTAGTCAGATTAATTCGCTGTTGATTGAACAAAATATTGCACCCAAAAGAATTAACTCAATTGTTCCTACACTCGAAGATGTTTTTATTCATCTTTTAGAAAAAAGAAAGGAAAATGAAAAAGCATCATCTTAAAGAAAGATTGTTGAGAATAAAAGCAATATCAAAAAAAGAAATCAAACAACTCATGCGCGATGTTCGCATGCTTGGTGTTATTTTTTTGTTTCCAATATTTCTTCTGATTGTTTTTGGTTATGCTATTAACTTCGATGTTCGCCATGTGAAAATTGCAGTTTATGATTTAGATAAATCAACTCTAAGCAAATCTTATATACAATCTCTTATAAGCAGCGAATATTTTGACTTGGTTGGCTATATTGAAAATGATAATCAGATTAAAAGAATACTAGATGAAAATTTAGCACAGTGTGTAATAGTTATACCAGAAAGTTTTTCGAGGGATATTAATTCTAATCAAAATGCAAAAATTCAATATTTGATTGATGGAGTTCAGGGGAACACCGCAACTTTAATAATGAATTATGTTAACATTGCAACAGCAGATTTATCAAGAAAAATTACGGCAGAGTTTTTAGGAAGAATGGGAGCAAAGTTATTCATTCCAATTCAGCTTGAACCAAGATTCTGGTTTAATCCCGAATTAAATTCAACTCGATTTTTGTTGCCTGGTCTAATTGGAATGATATTGATTCTTGTTGCAGTAGTTACAATCTCACTTTCAATTGTCAGAGAAAAAGAAAAAGGAACAATTGAACAGCTTAATGTTTCATCCCTTTCTGTAATTGAACTTCTTCTCGGGAAAATTATTCCTTACATTATAATTGCATTTATAAATGCAGGAATAGTGCTTTTAACTGGTTATTTATTTTTTGATATTGTGGTTAAAGGAAGTTTCCTCTGGTTGATGATATGCACACTTATTTTTCTTACTGCATCTCTGGGAATGGGTATAATTGTATCTGTAGTTGCAGATTCACTTCAGGTTGCTTTTCAAATAGGCACATTGATTTCGCTGCTGCCGTCTTTGTTATTGTCTGGATTTATTTTCCCAATTGAAAGCATGCCGGTTGTTATTCAAATAATTACAAATATTACTCCTACAAAATTTTATATAGCATGTCTTAGAGCAATTTTATTGAAAGGTGCTGGTGTAGAAAATTACTGGCAGCAATTACTTTATATGATTTTATTTTCTGTTATAAGTGTATCCATTGCAGCAAAAGCTTATTTGAAAAAAATCAGTTAGTCAACGATGAGAACTTTGATTTATTTTATCAAAAAAGAACTTCAGCAGTTAAAACGAGACCCAAAAATGTTTTTAATTGTTTTAATTGCTCCTGTATTACAAACTTTACTTTTGGGATATGCAGCAACATTTGATGTAAATAATATTGATATGATTGTTTTCAATCAGGATAAATCTCAATTGAGCAAAAAATATTTAGAAAAACTTGTGCAATCCGGTTATTTTACATTAAAGCAATACACAGATGATTATAAAGAAATAGAGAACTATATTTTGAGCGGGAAAGCAACAGTCGGCATTGTAATCCCTGTTAATTTTGAAAAAAATATTTACAGTGGAATAACATCAAAAATTCAATTGTTAATCGATGGCTCTGATGGAACCAAAGGCTCAATATCCGCAGGGTATGTTCAAGCAATAACTTCTGAATTTACACAAAATATAATTAAAGATTTTGCAGCCAAAAGAGGAATTGCCGTTGTTACAAAAACAATTCAGCCTGCAGTTAGAATCTGGTATAATCCAGAATTGAAAACAAGAGTATTTATGATCCCAGCAATAACAGCTTTACTCTTAATGATTATGACAATGCTTTTAACTTCACTTGCAATTGTTAAAGAAAAAGAAGTTGGAACCTTAGAACAATTAATTGTAACACCAGTTAAACCATGGCAATTGATACTCGGTAAAATATTGCCGTTCATTATAATTAGTTTTGTAATCATTCTGCTTGTAAATTCTGTGATGGTTTTTTGGTTTGGCATTTCAATTCGAGGGAATGTTTTTTTATTCTTTTTGGCATCTTTAGTTTTTACGCTTACAACTCTTGGCTTGGGATTATTTGTATCAACAATATCAAAGACTCAACAACAAGCAATGATGGTAACAGTTTTTGGTGTAATGCTGCCAATGATTTACTTCTCAGGCTTTGTCTTCCCAATTGAAAACATGCCTCGCATAATTCAATTTATTACATACATAATCCCGCTAAAATATTTTTTAATAATAATTAGAGGAGTAATTCTTAAAGGCAACGGATTTTATGAATTGTGGAAAGAATTGATTATTCTTTTTCTTATGGGACTAACAATTCTCTTTTTAAGCTCGAAAAGGTTCCACAAAAAGTTAGGATAAAAATTTTACTATCCAAGTTTTTTAAACAGAAAGTTATGGAAGCATCACTCTTATTCTATATCACAAAATGGCAGCTTAAGATTTTTTATTTATTTTTTATTCAGTAACTTGGTTTTGGAGTTAATTAAAAATGTTTTTTTAATACTTAACAGCATCCATAAGTAACTTTCTCTTTGTTAAGTATCAAAATAAAAATTATTAACATGAATAAATATAACAATAGAAAACAAGGAGAAAGTTATGAAAAAAACATTTTTCTTTATCTCATTGCTGCTGTTAAGTATAAAGTTGAATGCAGAAGGTGAACCAAACAATAGTTATCTTCAGGCAAATTCACTCCAGCTTAATTCAAGTGATAACGGCAGCCTTTTTTACACAGATGGACAAAATTATGATAATGAAGATTGGTGGTTTGTAGTATTGCCTCAGGATGGAAGTCTTTATGTAGAAGTAAATTCTACAAATGATTTGGATATTGATTTATACATTTATGATATTGATGGTACTACATCAATAGCTTCTTATGATATTTCTGTTGGACAAAAAGAATCAACACATCATAATGCATTAAAAGCTGGCAAATATTTTATAAAAGCTGTAAGATACAGAGGCTCTGGCAGCTATACTATATTCAATCGATTTACACAAGCTCCCTATTTGAATGATTCAGAACCAAATGACTCATTTGAAAATGCTTTGCTTTTAAATCTCAATTCAGAATCTACAGGTCATATTGGTTACTACCAAGCTTTAGTTGTTGATAATCTTGATTGGTGGAAAGTTGTTATTCCACATGATGGCAGTTTAAAGATTAGAACAGAATCAGATTCTGCTGATATTGATTTATCTATTTACGATGTTGATGGAATAAACTCAATTGCATCTTATGATATTTCTACAGGCTTAATTGAAGAAACCCATTTTAATAATCTTATGCCGGGAACATATTATATCAAAGTATCTCTCTACAGCAAACATGGGGGCTATAAAATTATCAGCACTTATATTCAAACATCTATCGAAGGTGTAACCACAAACGATATTGAAGAAAATGATTCTTATGATAAAGCACAGAATTTGGGTGTATTTCCTTTGAGTGGAAATTCATTTAATTATGGTCATTTGGGTTATTACTCAAATAAATATACAGATGAAGTCGATTGGTGGAGCGTAGATGTAAAACTTGATGGAGCATTAAATGTGAAAACATTATCAAACGAAACTCTTGATATTGATTTGTCTTTGTATGATGTTGATGGCAAAACCCAAATTGCAAGTTATGATATCAGCACAGGAATTAATGAACAGACTCATTTTAATAATTTAGCTCCAGGTAAATATTTTGTTCGAGCTCTGAAATACAGCGGTTATGGTTCTTATAAAATTACAGCAGAATTTATCAAAGCAAAATATGAAAATGACACTGAACCAAATAACAATCTTGCAGAAGCAATTTTAATTAATCCAGAAATTGTTTACACCGGTCATCTTGGTTATTATTCAAATGGAATAACTGATGAAAGCGATTATTACAAATTAAATTTGTCAACAAATTGGGATTCACTTTATATTAGAACCGACTCTGATTCTACACTTGAAATTGACCTTGCATTATATGATGCAAATGGGATGCAAATTTCTGCAGCTGGCGAATGGGGAACAAAGGAAATTATGTCTTATAAAAATGCTCTTGCAAATACTTATTATATAAAAGCATGGAAATATTTGGGTTATGGAAGTTATGCAATTAAAATATCAAGCAGATATCCTGGACGAACTTTAACAGATGTTAAAGATAAAGAAAAGAATTTAATCCCTGTTAATTATGCTTTATATCAAAATTATCCTAATCCTTTTAATCCAACCACAACCATAAAGTATGAAATTCCCGAAGATGCACATGTTACATTAAAAGTTTACGACATTCTTGGCAGCGAGGTTGCCGTAATTGTTGATGAATATCAGAATGCAGGTAGTTATACTGTCAGCTTTTCAGCAGAAAGTTTATTAAAAGATACTAAAAGAATTTCTTCAGGTGTTTATTTCTATCGATTAGAAGCAAATAATTTTACTCAGGTTAAAAAATTTATTTTGATGAAATAAATATAATCTTGCTTTTTTAAGCCGCCGCTTTACCGTGCGGCTTTTTTTATCTTTTCAAATAATAATTCAGTTCTAAAGACTGAATTTATGCATAAATATCTCGGGTGCATGTCTTCTTAAATTCATTTGTATAAATGAATAATTTTTCAGAAATATTTTTCTCAATAATTAATCTTTTTATTACATTTTTATTGATAAAAATTATTGTTTAGTTTCTGCCATCATTGAATTGATTTCGCAAAAGGGAATAATCAATCTTTCAAATAAATTGAGGGAAACTATGGCAGATTCAGTTCTTAATCATCGTCAATTATATCGATTACCATGGACACTTCCTGACAATGCAATATCCTGGCTTGAGCCAACTTCAATGTGTAATCTTGCATGCGACGGATGTTACCGTGAAAATGAAAAAAATTCTCACAAACCTCTTGATTTAATTAAACATGAACTTGATGTCTTTCAGCAAAAAAGAAATTCTGATTGCATCTCGATTGCAGGGGGCGATCCGCTCTTGCATCCTCAAATTGTTGAAATAGTTGCAGAAATTAAAAGAAGAGGATTAAAACCAATTGTAAACACAAATGGTGCTGTATTAACTAAAGAATTATTGAAAGATTTGAAAAAAGCAGGTGTTTTTGGTTTTACTTTTCATGTTGACAGCAAGCAGGGACGCGGTGGAAAATGGAAAGGAAAGAACGAAGTTGAGTTAAATGAGCTCCGTTATCATTATGCAAAGATGCTTGCAGATGTTGGTGGAATTGCCTGCTCTTTCAATTCAACAGTTTATGAAGATACATTACAATATACACCCGAGTTAATTAAATGGGCAGCTGAAAATATTGATATTGTTCACACAATGGTATTTATCTGTTTTCGTCATGTAGTTCCTTCGCTTCCATTTGATTGGTATGCTGGCGGACAAAAAATTGACTGGCAGACTATTTCCTATCATTCGGATACAGATAGAAAAGTTGATATTCTTTCTACTGATGTTTTAAAAGTTGTGAGAGAATATTATCCAGATTTTACTCCATGTGCATATTTAAATGGAACAGAAAAAGTTGATTCTTTTAAGTGGCTGTTAACAGAAAGAATCGGGACGAAGAAAAAAATCTATGGTTATGCAGGTCCAAAATTTTTGGAACTTGTTATGATTGCACACCACTTTTTCAAAGGGACATACCTTTCTTATGCATCACCAAAGACAACACAAATGGGAAGAGCTGCAATGCTGCTTTTGTGGCCCTTTGATAAAGGATTAAGAAAAGCAGCAGCAAATATGTTAAAGAATCCATTTAGAATTTTTAAGAAAGCACACATGCAAACAATCATGTTCATTCAGCCAGTTGATTTTATGCAGGATGGAAGACAAAGCATGTGCGATGGATGTCCTGATATAACAGTTTGGAATGATGACCTTGTTTGGTCATGCCGGCTCGAAGAACAAAAGATGTTTGGAACATTTTTGAGGTCGGTGCCGAAGCGACCAGAATAACAATTTATAATAATACTCGTTAAAAAACCTCAGTGATAATAACTGAGGTTTTTTTGTATTAAATAAATCATTTTGCTGTCAGTAAATAGCTTAAGTTTTGTTTACAATCCGCCAGAGGCGGACAGGTATGACAAAGAATCCCGACAAAGTCGGGAGAAAGCAAATCACAACACCCCGCAGAAACTCAAACGCCAACTAACTCTTGGTTACAATCCGCCAGAGGCAGACAGTATTACAAAGAATACCGACAAAGTCTGAAGAAAGTAAATAACAGTTCTATTCATTCTCTTTTCCCAATAAGTTGATTTTAGAATTAACAAAATTTAACTTATCATTGTCATTAATACTTTATTTACAAATTATGGATTATATCTTGAGCGATAATCAAAAACACGAATCTCATAACTCCCAATTTCCTCCAAGAAAAAAACAAAGAAGATTTTATTTCAGAAAAAAAGTTCAACCAGTTATTGTAAGACAGGATATTAGAGAACTTCAAATCTTCAGCTTTAAGAAAATTTCTGTTGTAATTCCTCTTTACAACGAAGAAGAATCTTTAAGACCGCTTTACAATGAATTAAAAAAGTCATTAAAAAATATTTCATGCGAGCATGAAATTATTTTTGTTGATGATGGAAGCACAGATAAATCTTTAACCATAATTAAAGAATTAGCACGCCATGATAATCATGTTCATTACTTGAGTTTCAGAACAAATTATGGAAAATCTGCCGCACTTCAAATGGGATTCAAATATTCATCCGGCGATGTAATCATTACTATGGATGCAGACCTTCAGGATGACCCGGAAGAAATTCCAAATCTTTTAAGAAAACTTGAAGAAGGTTACGACCTTGTCTCAGGCTGGAAAAAGAAAAGATATGACCCGTTCATTAAAAAATATTCTTCAAGATTTTTCAATTTTGTAACAAGACTCTTTACAAATGTTAAAATACATGATTTCAATTGCGGCTTAAAAGCTTACAGAAGAGCTGTGGTTCAAAGCATAAATGTTTATGGCGAATTGCATCGTTATATTCCAGTTCTTGCCGGCTGGAAAGGTTTTTCAATTTCTGAAGTTGTTGTTAAACATCATCCACGCAGATATGGAAAAACCAAGTTTGGTATCTCCAGATTTTTCAAAGGATTTATCGACTTAATCACAGTTCTTTTTACAACACGTTACATTAAAAGACCAATGCATTTATTTGGCTTTGTTGGATTGCTCACAGCTTTATTTGGTGGTTTTATAAGTCTTTGGTTAACTTATGAAAAAATATTTTTAGGAAGAGGAATTAATAATCGTCCAATTTTCTTCCTCGGAATTTTATTAATAATTGTCGGGATACAATTTTTTGCAATTGGACTGCTTGGCGAATTAATCGTTCACAATTTCCAAAATGACAAGGAGTATGTGATTAAAGAAAAAAAGTAAATTCTTTATAAAGACTTACTCATTCCTGATTCAATTTCATATATTAATTGAATTCAGTTGATGCTGATATACCTTCTTGTAATTAACATCAATATTTTTTGATTTTAATTTATGCTCACATTTTTCTTTTCCAATATTCTAATTAAAAATTCTTATTTTTCATTAAAAGAAAAAGGAAAAATTTTATGAGATACCATCTTGTTACTGGTGCATGCGGCTTTGTGGGAAGAAATACTGTTAAACAACTTCTTAAGAGAACAAATGATATAATTTTAATGATTGATGATTTATCTGTTGGAACTCATCCTTCAACATGGTTAAATGATACTACAATAAAAAAATTTAAAGACATAGAAATTTTTGGTAAAGATGAAAGATTATTTTTCTGGAAAATGGATGTAAGAAAATTTTTAAATCATCTTCAGGAAAATTCTGAATGGTTGAAAATAGAATATGGTTTGAATATCGATAGATTTGCCGATGTATTTCATTTTGCTGCAATTGTTGGAGGAAGAGCAAAGATTGAAGGCGACCCGATGGCTGTTGCATTGGACTTATCAATTGATGCCGAATTTTTTAACTGGATTGCAAAAGCAAAACCCGAACGAGTTCTTTATCCAAGTTCTTCTGCAGCTTATCCAATTCATTTACAATCAGAAGATAAGGCTGTTGCACTCAAAGAATCTGATATTGATATTGACGGTTATACACTCGGCAAACCAGATATGACTTACGGCTGGACAAAATTAACAGGAGAATATCTTGCTAAAATTGCTGCAAAGCATTATGGAATTTCGATAGTTTGCATTCGTCCATTTTCTGGCTACGGCGAAGACCAGGACTTAAGTTATCCAGTTCCTGCTATTGCAGACCGCGCAGCACGAAGAGAAAATCCATTTGAAGTTTGGGGAACAGGTCAGCAGGGAAGAGATTTTGTTCATATTAATGATGTAATGGATTGTATGTTTCTTGCAATGGATAAAATTCATGATGGAAGTGCAATTAACATTGGTTCAGGCAAATTAACAACTTTCATTGAATTAATTAAACTATTTGCAAGTTTTGCCGGCTACAATCCAACTATTAAACCACTTGTTGACAAACCGATGGGTGTTCATTCTCGTTATTCTGATATGAGTTATGTAAAAGAAAAACTTGGCTGGCAGCCAAAAATTTCTCTCGAAGAAGGAATGCGCCGTGTTTATGATGCTGCAGTCGAAAGAATTAAAAATCAAAATAGATTATGAAAAGAATTGTAAACATTGCAAAATCTCATGCCGAAGCCGAAGAGTGGGATATCAAACAACAAATTTCTTTAACTCCAGAAGAACGTCAGAGAATTGCTTATGAATTAAAAATAAAAGCTTACGGCAGAAATACTAAAGATGTAAGAGAAACAAGAGTATGCAAAAAAATTTATATTTCACAGAAGACATAACAGAATTTCTACTTCTACTCTTTAAGCATAAGGTCAAATACTTAATAGTTGGCGGAGAAGCAGTTTTGTTTCATGGTCACTCAAGATTAACAGGTGATATTGATATATTTTATGAAAATTCTGATGAAAATATTAACAAACTATTTAATATTCTTTTAGAGTTCTGGAACAATGAAATTCCAGGAATTAAAGAAAAATCAGAATTAAAAGAACCTGGAATTATCATCCAGTTTGGTTTACCTCCAAATAGGATTGACTTGATGAATCAAATAGAAGGCGTAGATTTTAGTGAAGCTTTTAATAACAAAATTATAATTAATACATTGCTGAATAATCAAAATGCAGAAATTTATTATATCGGCTTAAAAGAACTAATTAAGAATAAAAAAGCAATGGGCAGACCTAAAGACATTGATGATTTGCAATACTTACAAAAATTATCAAATGATAAAACATTATGAAAAAAATTATAATCTTTGGTCCAGGTCCTCAATTTAAAGGAGGCATTGCAAATTATACATCATCGCTTGCAAGGGCACTCAGCAAATTGGGTGCAGAAGTTCATATTGTTTCATGGACGCAACAATATCCATCAATTATTCCAAGAGATTTCATTGACCACTCAAGTCAAAAAAATTTTCTCGAAGGCACTCCAGTAAAAGTTCATTATGTAACTAATTATAATAATCCATTTTCATGGAGAAATACTGTTCGTGTAATTAAAGATTTTAATCCCGATATTGTTGTTTTTCAATGGGCAATCGCTATACAGGGACTGCCAATGGGTTATATTGCTAAAAGACTTAAAAAATGTTGCCATTGCGAAGTTATTTTTGATTTGCATGTTGTGGCTCAAAAAGAAAGAAGTATAATTGATACAATATTTCTAAAATATGCATTATCAAAACCTCACACATTCATTGTTCATTCATTAAAAACTTTTGATGAATTAAAAGAAGTTTTTCCAAATCAAAAATTCATTTTGTATGAAAATCAAAAAAGAGAAGATTACAAAAAATCTTCCGCTGCAGGTGAAAAGATGGTGATTAAACTTTATCATCCTGTTTATGATATGTTTACGCCAAATATGAATATAGACAGAGAAAAAGTTAGACAAGAACTTGGATTAAGAAAATATGTTTTTCTTTTTTTTGGTTTTATTAGAAAGTATAAAGGTCTGCATAATGTGATTCAAGCTTTTGCAAAATTAGCAAAAGAACGAGATGATGTTTCGCTTTTAATTGTTGGAGAATCTTTCTGGCACACTCTGGATAATAAAAAACTCTCAACCAAAGTTAAGAAGTCGTTATTTGGTTTTATTAAGAAACTTCTTACCAATGATACAGAAGATGAAAGTGATTACCGTCCGCTTAATTTAATTGATGAACTCGGTATCAGAGATAAAGTGGTTGTTATAAATAAATATGTGCCAAATGAAGAAGTGCATAAATATTTTCAGGTGGCAGATTGCAATGTTTTGTTCTATGAAGTTGCTACTCCTTCTGGTGTTGAGTCGATGGCTTATAACTTTAAACTGCCTTCAATTGCTACAGCAGTGGGACATTTTCCCGAAACAATAAAACATGGTTATAATGGTTATCTTGCAGAACCGGGAAATATTGAATCGATGTATCAGACTATGAAAGATTTCCTGAACAATCCAATTCCTCGCGGAAGAATTGAAGAGCAGGCAAAAAAATTAAGCTGGGAAAACTATGCTAAAGCAATTTTGAATGAGTAACAATGGTGTTAAGTTTTAGTGTGAAACTGCAGAGTTAATTTATAAAATGTTTCTCGCTAAGTCGCAAAGCCGCGGTGAGAAATAATAAATATGAAAAAGAAGGAATTGGAATTAGTTATCAATAAAATCAAACTTGGCGGCTCTGCGTCTTTGCGCGAAATATAACATGAAGTAATTTTCTCGCTAAGTCGCAAAGTCGCAGTGAGAAATAATAAATATGAAAAAGAAGAAATTGGAATTAGTTATCAATAAAATCAAACTTGGCGGCTCTGCGTCTTTGCGAGAAATATTAAATGAACTCATTAAAAAATTATTATAAAAAATGGTGTACAAATGAGTAAGCAAAAAAAAGGAACTTTGGCTCAGTCCCAAAAAAAGGAATTAGGCTTTTCCATTGAAAATTTAATTCCAGAAAAATATCACACTCCACTTTTGTTAGTAATAATTTTACTGCTATTGTTCATCTTTTTTTCGCCTGTGATGTTTGGAGATAAAACAACATATTCTGGCGATTTGATACAAGGAAAAAGTTTACGCCAATATGCATTGAAAGAACGAGAAGGTGTTTCTCTCTGGAACCCATATATTTTTTGCGGCATGCCGGCTGTCGTTACTTCAATGTCGCCTCGTTATTATGATTTAACTGCAATGATTTATTCTTATGCATCAAGAATTTATTCTGCTGCTTTCAAAAATTATAATGCTGTTTACACATTCAATTTATTAATTCTCGCATTTACTGCATTTTTCTTTATGAGAAGTTTTGGTGCATCGAGAGGCATAAGTTTTTTAGTTGCTTCCGCAACAGCATTTAGCACTGGAATTGTAGTTCTTTTCTTCATTGGACATACAACCAAACTCATGTCTCTTTCAATTTTCCCGTTTATTTTAATGATGCTTTTCAAATTCCAAAAAGAAATTAAATTAATTGACATTCTCTTATTTGTAATTGGACTTCATTATTTGGTCTTTGGTGCTCATGTGCAAATTGTATTTTATTTTGGTTTGGTTGGATTAGTATATTTTATTTACTTCTTTGTTCATTCGTTTATTAAAAAAGATAAATTCTTACAAAAACAATTATTAAAGTCACTCATAATCTCAATTACGGCCGGGGTCATTGCAGTAATTATGTCATACGATACTTATGGTCAAATTTATGAGTACAATCCTTACTCAACAAGAGGAACAAAAAGTATACTGGAAAAACAAAATCAATCGGTAGGTTCAACCAGTGATTCATATGAATATGCAACAAATTGGTCATTCTCACCCGGCGAAGTGTTAACATTCATTGTCCCATCTTACTATGGATTTGGAAGGTCAACTTATAAAGGACCTCTTACAAACGGTCAACCTGTGGAAGTAAATACTTACTTTGGTCAAATGCCTTTTGTTGATACTGCAATGTATATGGGAGTAATCATCTTTGCTCTTGCAATTTTTACTTTGTTTGTAAGCTGGAAAGAACCTGTAATTCAATTCTTTGGAATCATTATAATTTTCTTTCTCTTAATTTCATTCGGCAGAAATTTTCCCTTAATCTATAATCTGATGTATTACTATTTCCCATTTTTTGATAAATTCAGAGTGCCATCAATGATTTTACATGTTCTTCAAATTATCTTTCCAATTCTTGCCGGCTTTGGAATTATGAAAATAATTTCTTTAAGAGAAGAAAAAAATTTTAAGATATTGAAGAACATTAAATATACAGCACTAATATTTTCTGGTTTCTTTGTTTTGTCAATTTTATTAAGTGGAACTATTTCAGATTGGTTTATTGATAGAGTTAAAACACATGCAGCTTCTTTATCAGACCCACGAGATTCACAAATGTTTAATGCACTTTCAGATTATATGGCAGGTATGTTTACAGGTGATTTACAAATTGCAATGGCTTTATTATCAATTACATTTGGATTGATTTATGCTTACCTTAATTCAAAAATAAATGTGCAATTACTCATTGCTGCTCTTGTATTCTTAATTTTATTTGATTTGTTTAGAATTGATAACCGCGGGGCAAGTTATGTTGATGCAAAACAAATTGATGAACTTTTCAATGAACCAGATTATGTTAAAGTTATAAAACAACAAAATGATAAAGAACCATTTAGAATTCTTAATCTCAAAACTGATGGCTCTCCTGGTTCACTAAGGAATAATGCAAATTATAATGTCTACTTTTTACTTGAAGATTTATTTGGTTACTCTGCGGTTAAACCTCGTACCTATCAGGATATTATTGATGTTGTTTCTCCTAATAGTGCTCCTGTGAATTATACTTTATGGAGAATGCTGAATGTAAAATATTTTGTAACTAATCAGCCTTACAATCCAGATGGTTTTGTGCCGATTTATCAATCAGCAAAGACTTTTGTTTACAGAAATGATAAAGCATTGCCGCGTGTGTATTTTGTTGACAGTATTATTTCAGCAAAACCAATGGAAATTTTAAATGCAATTAAAAATGATTCATTTGATCCTAAGAAAATTGCTTATTTAGAAAACCTTGATTTTAAGACAGAACCCACAGATTCTACTTCAAATGTTGAAATAATTAAATATCAGGATGAACATATAATTGCTCAAACAAAATCGAATGGAAATAATTTTTTGTTTTTTGGAACTACATTTTTACCTGCATGGAAAGCTTATATCGATGGCAATCAAACAAAAGTATATAAAGCAAATTATGGATTTATGGGAATTGTAGTTCCGAAAGGTGAACATAAAATTGAATTTAAGTATGAACCGCGAGCTTTTGTAATTGGAAAAAATATTTCGCTGATTTTGAATTTACTTCTTTATGCTGGAATTATTGTTGTGTTAATTCTTCATAATAAGAAAAAATGAATGTTAGACAGACTTAAAAGTACCTTAAAAGATACATTCATTTACAGTTTAAGCAACATTGCACCAAAAGTAATTGGTGTAGTTTTACTTCCAATTTATACTGCAGAATTAACAAAAGCAGAATTCGGGAACTGGGATTTACTTGATGTAACCACAAATATTTTATGTGAAATATTTTTATTGGGTCAAGCAGCTTCTCTTATTTTTCTTAACAATTCATCTGAATATAAAGACAGAAAGAAAAAAACTTTATTTACATTATTCATTTTTCTTTTTTTTGTGTGCGGTTTGCTGATAGCAGCTTCAGAAATATTAATCTCGCTAAATATCTTGCGGGAAAGTTTAATTAAATCAAATTATGTCAGATTGATTGTATTTATAGTTCTTTTCAGAACTTTGAATAATTTATTTCTTTCAAAATACAGAGCAGAAGAAAAAGCAATATTCTTTTCATTGACAAACATTATCAAACTTTTGATAGTTGCAGCACTTACAATTTATTTTCTTGTATCAATGAAAAAAGGAATTGAAGGAATTTTTCTTGCAGCAGTTCTTGGTGAAGCACTAACTTCGATATTTCTTTTGTTAACTCTAATCAATCAGATGAGTTTCAGTTTTGATACAGAAATTCTCAAAGTCTCTTTGAAATTTGGTTTTCCATTGATTTTTGCATCACTTGGAATTATGCTTTTGAATCTGAGTGACAGATATATTATCACTTATCTTTTAGGATATGAAGCAAATGGAATTTATGGTTTAGGTTATCGCGTTGCTGGTGTATTAAATATGTTTTTAGTAATGCCCTTCAGCATGAGTTTAATGCCGATTGCATATAAGTATTATGGTCAAAAAGATGATAAAAGATTTTTCAGCAAAGTAATGACTTATTCAACTTTTATTTTTGTCTGGGCTTCTATTTTTATATCACTTTTCAGCAAAGAAATAATAAAAATATTTGCAACTAAATCTGAATATTATAGTGCTTATTATGTTGTTCCTATAGTTTTATTTGCTTACACATTCAGTGGAATGAGACTGACAGCTTCACTTGGAATGATGTTAACCAAAAACACAAAACATATAGCAACAATAACATTAGGAGCAGCAATATTAAACATTATCTTAAACTTCATTTTAATTCCATATTTTGGAATAATTGCAGCAGCTTTGAACACATTGATTGCGTTTGTCATTTTTTATTTTGTTACTCAAAAAGTATCTGATAGATATTATAAAATTCCTTTTGAAAACAAAAAATTATTTTTAATGATTTTTACTGGAATGATTTTATCTTTTACAGGGTACATATTACCTGATAAAATTATTTTTCAATTAATCAAGTTGATTCTAACATTAATATTCCCGTTTATTTTATATTTATTTAACTTTTATGAAGCATCCGAAATTCAAATAATAATGAATCCCAAAAAATTATTTACATTTATTATCAAAAATGAATAACAATCAAAAATTATGAACGAAAAACCACTTGTATCAGTTATTATCTGCACTTACAATCGAGAGAAATATCTTCCTTCAGCATTACATTCATTGAAAAATCAAACAGTTGATAAAAAGAAATATGAAATTATTATTGTTAATAACAATTCAACTGATAACACTGAAGAAATTTCAAAAAGATTTATAAAAGAAAATCCTGAGTTAAATATAAAATATGTTGTTGAAACACAAAAAGGATTATCAGCTGCAAGAAACAGAGGAATTAAAGAATCAGATGGAGAAATAATAATTTTTATTGATGACGATGCTGAAGTAACTCCAAATTATGTAGAAGAAGCAATTAAGTTCTTTCAGACTTATGATGACGTAGATGCAATGGGCGGGAAAATAATTCCTAAGTATGAAGATGGTAAAGAACCTGAGTGGATGTCGATATTTTTGTGGGGACTTGTAACAAAGAGTGACTGGGGGAATAAAATTAGAAAATATCCATATAGCAAGTCACCTTATGGTTGTAGTATGGCTTTACGAAAAAATGCTCTTTATGATGTAGGAATGTTCAATGAACAATTAATTTTTAGGAGCGAAGACAAATATATTTTTTTTCAATTGAAAAGACACAAGAAGAAATATCTGTATAACCCAAATTTTATAGTTTTTCATAATGTTAGTAAAGAAAGAATTACAGATGAGGCTTTTAAAAGAATATCTTTGAGTGTTGGAGCAGGAGAATTTGATAGAATAAAAAACGAAGGTTTTTTAATAAAAATCTTAAAACTAATTGAATACACATTAAAATTATTAATCTCGGTACTAATCTCTATTTATTATACTATAAAAAACAAACCATTAAAAGGGGGATACCTAATACTAAATAGATGGTTAACTTTATTAGGATATGTAAAAAGGATAGCAGATGATACTTCAAAAGTTAAGTGATTTTCTAATTAAAATGTTTCAAACATTCTTTTCGATAATCAAGATTGTACTATTATCAAAATATTTCACAAGACTAAAGAATAAACACATTAGCGAAAAAGAATGTGTAATTCTTGCCAATGGACCTTCTCTCAACAAAGATTTAGAAATTAATAGAAAGTTTATAAATGAAAGAATCAAATTCTGTGTTAATTTTTTTGCATTATCAGATGAGTACGAAAAAATTAAACCTGAATATTATGTTCTTGCCGCTCCAGAATTTTGGTTAAATAAAACAACGGATTTTTTTAAGAATCAAAGAGACAGATTAATTGATAATTTAATAACCAAAACAAACTGGGAGCTGACACTTTTAATTCCGCATAAAGCAAAAAAATCACTTTTAGTTAATTCGGTAATTAAAAACAATAAGATAAAAATTAAGTATTATAACAATACTCCAGTTGAAGGATTTCAAAAGATTATTAATTACTTATTCAAATTAAATCTTGGTATGCCAAGACCTCACAATGTTTTAATTCCCACAATATTTTTGGCATTGAATATTGGCTACAAAAAAATTTATATCTTTGGTGCTGACCATTCATGGCATGAAGAAATTAAGGTAAATGAATTTAATCAAGCTACTGTAGACCATGGACATTTTTACGATAACTCTGAAGTTCGAATGCCGATGTACAAGCTTGATGGCAAGGAATATCATCTTCATGATATTTTTAGAAAACTTCATTATGCTTTCAAAGGATATTTTATTCTGAAAGATTATGCTCAATTTCTTGATGCAAAAATCTACAACGCAAGTTCTAAAAGCTATATCGATGCTTTTGAAAGAATTTCAATAAAATAACTTTGAGGATAATCTTATCATCATAATATTCTCATTTAATTTCAGCATTTGATAAGTTTTTTCTACTGAGTATTTTACTCAGTATATTGAGTAAATTTATTCAATATATTGAGTATTCCTTACAAGCCTAAGTTAACAGAAAACCATATAATGTTAATCGAAAAACAGTTTAAGTAGTATCTTTATAATTTAATCACATAATATCAATATTTTCTTCCTTTATAATTCCCGCCAATACACAAAAAAATTTCATAAATTTGTTTTGAATAAATTTGGATAAACATGGACGGTAAAACAATTCTGATAACAGGCGGCACTGGTTCATTCGGTAAAAAATTTGTCGAGACAGTTCTCAAAAGATATAATCCCAAAAAAATTATTATTTACAGCCGCGATGAATTAAAACAATTTGAAATGCAGCACAACCCGCGCTTTCAAAAAGAGGGGGTGTTAATGCGCTATTTTATAGGAGATGTTCGCGACACAGAAAGATTGAAACGTGCTATGGAAGGTGTAGATATTGTAATTCACGCAGCAGCATTAAAACAAGTTCCCGCAGCTGAATATAATCCATTTGAAGCTGTTAAGACAAATATCATTGGTGGACAAAACGTAATTGATGCATGTCTATCATCAAGTGTTAAAAAAGTAATTGCACTCAGCACAGATAAAGCAGCAGCTCCAGTTAATTTATATGGTGCAACAAAATTAACTTCTGATAAACTTTTTGTTGCTGCAAATAATTACAAGGGAACACGTGATATAAAATTTTCTGTTGTAAGATATGGAAATGTAATGGGAAGCCGCGGCTCTGTTATTCCTTTCTTTTTAGAAAAAAAGAAAACAGGTGTTCTTCCAATCACAGATGAACGCATGACAAGATTCAACATTACTCTGCAGGAAGGAGTTGACTTTGTTTTATTCTGTTTAGAAAAAATGTGGGGCGGTGAATTGTTTGTCCCAAAAATTCCTTCATACAGAATTCTTGACCTTGCAAAAGCAATTGCACCTGAATGCAAAATCGAAATTGTTGGAATAAGACCTGGAGAAAAAATTCACGAAGAAATGATAACTCAAGCTGATGCACTCAATACAATTGAATTCGAAAAATATTTTGTTATACTTCCTTCAGTTCAGCTTGGAAATGATAATCACTTAAAACTTTGGGATACAGAAGAATTTAGAACAAAAAGCAACAGCAAACCGGGAAAATTTTGTGAATACGGATTTTCATACAACAGCGGGACAAATCCACATTTTCTAACAGTTGATGAACTTAGAGAACTTGTTATTCAAAATGTAGAAGGTTCAAAAGAAATTATTTATGGTAATTAAATGAAAAAAAATTATTCATATGGAAAACAAACTGTATCGGAAGATGATATTCAAGCAGTAGTTGAAACATTAAAATCAGATTGGCTTACTCAAGGTCCCACAATCAAAAAATTTGAAGATGAGCTTTGTAAAACGTTTGGAAGTAAATATGCTTCTGCCGTTTCGAATGGAACAGCAGGATTACATTTAATTGCTCTGGGGTTAAGATGGACTAAAGATGATATCATAATTACTTCCCCAATTACTTTTCTTGCAAGTGCGAATTGTGCAATTTATGCTGGAGCCCAAATTGATTTTGCTGATATCGATTCCTCATCATACACAATCGACATAAATAAATTAGAAGAGAAAATAAAATTCTACTTATCTCAAAATAAAAAAGTAAAAGCAGTTGTTGCAGTTGATTATGCAGGTCATCCATGTGACTGGGAAGCATTAAAATCATTAAAAGAAAAATATGATTTTCAATTGATAAATGATTTTTGTCATGCTCTTGGTGCAGAATACAAAAATGATTTTCAATATGCAGTAAAATATGCTGATGCAGTTAACTTAAGCTTTCATCCAGTAAAACATATTACTACTGGTGAAGGCGGTGCAGTTTTAACAAACGATGAAGAATTAGACAAACGAATCAAAACTTTAAGAACTCATGGAATGACAAAAGATGAATCAATATTAGAAAAAAATGACGGACCATGGTATTATGAAATGCACGAAGTTGGTTTTAATTATCGAATCACAGATTTTCAATGTGCACTTGGAATAAGTCAATTAAAAAAACTCGATTCATTTGTTGAAAAGAGAAGAAACATTGCAAAATATTATGATGATTTTTTTTATAGTGACGATAGATTTATAATTCCGAAAGTTTCAGAAAAAGTAAAACACGCATATCATCTCTATCCTCTACAAATTAAATTTGATGAACTCAAGATATCTAAAAAAGATTTTTTCCTTAAAATGAAAGAAAATAATATTCAATTGCAGGTTCATTATATTCCCGTTCACTTGCAACCTTTTTACAGAAAAACATTTGGATTCAAAGAAGGTGATTTCCCTGAAGCTGAAAAATTTTATGAAAGAGAAGTATCTATTCCAATTTATCCATCACTTGAAGAAGATGATTTAATATATATCAGCAATACTCTCAAGAAAGTTTTAAATGAAATGAAATGAAAGTATCAATAATTACAGAGGGATTTCAAAACACAGGATATGGTCACATAACTCGATGTTTGTCACTTTATCAAGCATTCGAGGAAAGAAATATTATTCCAACATTTTATGTAAATGGTGATGATAAATCAAAAAATTTTTTGTCAGAATCTAATTATGAATTAATTGACTGGCTCAATCATCCAGCTCAATTAACAAAAAAAATCATTAACAGTGATGTACTTATCATCGATTCATATCATGCAAGCAAAGAATTTTATGAGAACATTTCTAAGTTCACAAAATTGTTTTTAATAATTGATGACTTTATGAGAATTGATTATCCATCAGGAATTATCTTAAATGGAACAATAAATGCAGAATCACTTCCATATCCTGCTAAATTAGGAATTGAATATCTTCTTGGCACAAAATATATTCCTGTTAGAAAATCTTTCTGGGATAATCCTCCCAAAAAATATAAAAGTGAATTAACATCCATTCTAATTACATTTGGCGGACAGGATATAAGAAATTTAACAATTCCTGTTCTTAAAGCAATTAAAGAGTATAATCGAGAATTAAGAACTTATGTAGTTTTTGGGAATAAAAATAACAGCAAAAAAGATGAGTTAAAAAAAATTTTTCCGGCAACAGAGTTTTATTTTTCTCTCAATGAAGAAGAAATGAAAAGATTAATGCTTGAATGTGATTTAGCAATTGCTGCTGCTGGTCAAACATTGTATGAACTTGCTGCAACAGGCACACCGACAATTGCAGTTGCTGTTGCAGAAAATCAAAGATATAATATAAATGAATGGCACAAAGCAGGATTTTTACTTGAGCCAATTTTTCATAATGATATAAACTGCATAAAAAAAATTATCAATCAATTAGAAAAATTAAATTCAATTCGCGTGCGGAAAAAATTAGGAAATAACGGCAAATCAAAAGTAGATGGAAAAGGAAGTAAAAGAGTTGTTGATTATTTGATAAAAAAATTAATGGAGAATACTAATGGATATACGAAAAACAAAGAGAAAGAATGAATACAGACAGTTAAGCCGTATCCCTTCTAAAACTGAATTAGAAACTTATTATAAAAAAATCTATTTCCAGCAATCTAAAGGGTCGTATGAAAAAAAATATTCAAAAGAGGAAATATTATACTTTAAAAACAATGCAAAATTATTAGCCTTGATAATTAAGAAATTAACAAAAACAAAAATCGAGGGGAAGACATTTCTAGATTTAGGAGCAGGTGAGGGATGGATTATGAGTTATTTTCATAGTATAGGGGCAAAGGTTACAGGTGTGGACTTATCTATTCTATTATATGGAGTAAAAAAGTTTAATAGGCATATAATAAAGTATTTCGTACAAGAAGATATGTTTAATTATATATCAATGTGTCAAAAAAAATCTATAAAGTATGATTTTATAAATCTTAGAAATGTTATTGAACATGTAATTCATCCTGAAGAATTACTAAAAAACCTGAAATCAATAATTAAAAAAAAGGGATTAATATGTGTGACATTTCCTAATGATTATTCTCCAATTCAAAAGTTCCTTTATAAAACTAAAAAAGTAAATTGTGAATATTGGATTTCATATCCAGACCATATTTCATATTTTAATAAGCATTCTTTTCTAAAAATGGCAGACAGATTAGGATATAAAACAGTTTGTGTTTTTAGTGATTTCCTCATAGATATTTTTTTAATGAATGATTATTCAAATTATGTAATAGATAAGAATAAAGGTAAAGAAGCACATAATTCTCGCATAAATTTTATAAATTTAGCTTGTAAAATTGATTTGGATATTACCACTAATTTACTTATTAATTTAGGTGAATTAGGATTAGGCAGAAATCTAACAGTAATATTAAAATAATTATAAATATGATTATAAAAGGTTTACTAATAACTCTTATTCCTTTAAAAGAAAAATATTTACCATTAATGGTTAAATGGAGAAATGATCCTAGTGTTTCAAAAATGCTTTTTGATAGAGGCAGATTTACACTGTCAAAACAAAAAGCTTGGTACGAAAAAGTAAAGAAAGATAAAACCCGTAAACAATTTATTATATTAGAAAATAAAAACAAAAAACCTATAGGAGCTATTAATTTAATGAATATTGATTATAAAAATCTTCACTGTGATTGGGGTTATTATATTGGGGAAATCGACTACAGAATGGGGGGATATGCTATTGAGGCTGAATATCTCATATTAAATTATGCTTTCAATAATTTGGGCATGAATAAAGTATATTGTAATACTTTATCATATAACACGAAGGTAATTAATATACATAAAAAATTTGGATTCAGCATTGATGGTATTTTAAGACAACATTATAAAGAAAATGATAAGTTCACAGACATTATTTTAATGTCAATTTTAAAAGATGAATTTTTGGAATCATTAAATACAATTAATAATTTATTAGATTATTATAAAAGATAATGATAATTCACCATATAGGATTGGTTGTAAAAAACATTGAAGAGCATTATAATAAGTATTATTATAATGCTTTGGGATTTAATGAAATATCAAAAATTTTTGTCGACAAAATTATAGGTGTGAAAGTGGCTTTTATTAATTTAAATAATAAAATTTATTTGGAACTTATCGAACCTATTAATAATAGCTCACCAGTTTTTAATTTTTTACAGAAACGAGGTTCATCTTTGCATCATTTATGTTTTGAAGTAGAAAATATTCATTATGAATGTGAACGATTACGAGAATTTAATTATTTGGTAACTTTGTCTCCTACTCCAGCTGTTGCATTCGACAATAGAAAAATTGCTTTTTTAATGTCAAAAGAAGAAAATTTCTTAATTGAATTGTTAGAAAAAAATGAAGATAGCTTTTCTTACCAGTTATAATACAGATTTATTCAAAAAAGAACTTGAAAAATACATTTCTAATTATATTAAAAATTGTTCTTTTTTCTTCAATGCATATGGTACGCAAGAGAAAATTGTATACGACAAATCAAGTTCATTGTATTCATTTAATCCGAACATAATTATCATTCATTTTGAAATAGAATGGTTACTAGGAGATTTTGCTTATGATATTTTATCTCTTGCTGAAAATGAACGATATAATAAGTTAAAGGAATACGAATCAAAAATTAGTTTATTAATTCAAAATATTACTGATAAATTACCCAATACTAAAATAATTATTGAAAACTTTATTCCGCGCGACAAACCGATTCTTAGTATATTGGATTCTAATATAAATTATGGGTTGGAAGAGATTACTTTACAATTAAATAACTTTTTGTTTTCACAAAAAAAAATATATTCGGATAGAATTATTATACATGATTATGCAACATTCATTTCTAATTTTGGAAGAATAAATTGTTTTGATTATAGATTATATAGGTTGGCAAAAAATCCTTTTGCTAAATCTTTTTACAACGAATTATTTAACCATTATACAAATATTATTGATGCATTAGTTAACCCAAGGAAGAAATGTATAGTAGTTGACCTCGATAATACGTTGTGGGGAGGAATTGTAGGGCAAGATGGAGTGGAGAATATAATTTTAGGGGGCACTGGTATTGGCGAAGCATATGTTCAATTCCAAAAGGTTCTTCTCAATTTTTATAGAAAAGGAATTTTCCTCGGAATATGTAGCAAAAATAATTACGAAGATGCCATGGAAGTAATTGAAAAACATCCTGATATGATTCTAAGAAAAGAAAATTTCGCTTCTATTAAAATTAACTGGTTAGATAAAGTCACAAATATTATTAATATTGCTAATGACTTAAATATAAGTACCGATTCTATTGTATTTCTTGATGATAATCCAGTTGAATGTGAATTAGTTAGACAAAAACTTCCAGAAGTAGAAGTGGTTAATTTATCAGGCGATCCTGATAACTATATTAAACAATTACTGTCTATTCGTTCCTTAAATACAACCTTTCTAACAGATGAAGATTTAGTAAGAAATAAAATGTTCTTAGCAAATGAAAAAAGAAAAGAATTAGAACAAAACAGTTTTAGTCTTGATGATTATTATAAATCATTAGAAATGAAAGCGCATATTTATGTTAATGATATATCTCACATATCTAGAATATCACAGCTTACCCAAAAAACAAATCAATTTAATTTAACAACCAGGCGCTATACTGTAGAAGAAGTTAAAAATTTCATTCAAAATGGGGAATATCGAATTTATACTCTTCGCTTACTTGATAAATTTGGTGATAATGGTATTGTGCTAGTAGCAATAATAAAAATGGAAAATGAAATGTGGGTAATTGATACTTTCCTGATGAGTTGCAGAGTAATAGGTAGACAAGCAGAAACTGCATTACTTGAAGCTATAATTGATGATGCACAAAGAGTAGGGGTAAAATCTATTATAGGTGAATTTATTAAAACTCCTAAAAATGCTCCCGCTGAAAATTTTTTTAGTAATCATAGATTTACATTATTATCAAATAATAAGTGGAAGCTCGATTTACCTGCAAAAAAATTTTCTCATTATATCAAAATTATTCGAGGTAATTAAATGAATATTGAAAATGAATTAATATTACTCATATCTCAATTTTTTCAAAAAAATATGAAAGATATTAATTTAGAAACAACACAAAATGATATAGAAGAATGGGATTCCTTGGAACATATAAAGCTTGTTTTAGAAATAGAATCTAAATTTGGAGTGAGATTTCCTTTAGAAATTATCCCTAAATTAACATCTGTAAAAAACATTGTTGAAGAATTAAAAAAGTTAAAAAATAATATTTAACATGTTCCGTATAAAAAGTGTTGATATTGGAAACGAGCAAGTATTCATTATCGCTGAACTTTCTGCAAATCATAATCAAAAATTTGAAATTGCTGTTGAATCAATTAAAGCCATTAAAGAATGCGGCGCCGATGCAGTTAAACTTCAAACCTATACTCCCGATACAATTACAATTAATTGTGATAATGAATACTTTCAAATTAAGCAGGGCACAATCTGGGATGGAATCACTTTATATGAACTTTATAAAAAAGCATATACCCCTTGGGAATGGCAGCCAAAATTAAAAGAAATTGCAGAAGAGCTTGGTCTTATTTGCTTTTCAACTCCATTTGATAAAACAGCAGTTAATTTCCTTGAAGAAATGAATGTTCCTGCTTACAAAATTGCTTCTTTTGAAATCGTTGATATTCCATTGATTGAATATGTTGCATCAAAAGGGAAACCAATTATTATTTCTACAGGTATTGCAACAGAAGATGAAATTAAAGAAGCAGTAGATGCATGTAGAAGAATGAATAACAATCAAATTGCATTGTTGAAATGTACTTCTGAATATCCAGCGCCAATTGAAGATGCAAATCTAAATACTATTCCATTATTAAAAGAGAAATTTAATACTGTTGTTGGACTATCCGATCATACAACTGGAACTACAGCACCAGTTGCTGCCGTTGCTCTTGGTGCAAGAATTATCGAGAAACATTTTATACTCGATAAAAATTTAGGCGGACCCGATGCTGCTTTTTCATTGGAGCCAAATGAATTCAAAAAAATGGTCGATGAAATCAGACAAGTTGAAAAAGCACTTGGAAAAGCAACCTTAGAACTCAATGATAAAATTAAGAAAAGCAGAACATTTGCAAGGTCATTGTTCGTTGTAAAAGATATTAAAGCAGGAGAAATTTTAACCGAAGAAAATGTTAAATCAATTCGCCCTTCTTATGGATTGCCGCCGAAATACCTTAAAGATGTTCTGGGTAAAAAAGCCAAAGCAGATATTAAAAAAGGAACGCCATTAAACTGGAATTTGATTGAATAAAAATGAGATTAAAGAAAGATGAAATAGAAATTATTAAGGGGACCACGAAAAAAATCTTTGGCAATGATGCTAAAGTTTATTTATTTGGTTCACGTGTTGATGATAACAAAAAAGGGGGCGACATAGATTTGTACATCGAAACTAATCTCAAAGAAAATATTATTGAAAGAAAATTGAAACTAATTGATGAACTGCATAAACATCTTGGCGAACAAAAAATTGATATCGTTATAAATAATTTCTCTGATGAAAAGTTTATTTACCAAATTGCAAAAGATGAAGGAATATTATTATGACAAAAGATGAATACATTTTAAACTCAATATTAAAAGAATGCTACCGACATCGTAAAAGATTGCAGTATGCATATAACAGATTAAAACCAATTTTTCCATTAACTATCAATAAATTATCAAATTTGACTGAAGAACAAGTTTCAATTTTAGACCAATCAATATATAGATTTACAAAACTTCAGGATTTAGAAAATTATTTATTTGATATTACAAATTATTTGAGAAACAGAGGTTTATTAAATGAGTTTAATGATTCTTAAAGAATTGTTTAATCATAATTAAAATTATTCCTTGAATTCATTATTCCTTTTTAACTAATGATATGAACAAACAAATTAGTTTTAAAAATATAGCTGCGATAGTTCAAGCAAGAACTGGGTCAACTCGCTTACCAAATAAAATTTTTAGAGAACTTTGCGGCAAACCAATTCTATGGCATGTAGTAAATCGACTTTCGTATTCTAAACAAATTAATCGAATTGTTGTTGCCACTACAAATCTTATGGAAGATGATAAGGTAGAAGAATTTTGCAAATCAAAAAAGATTCCTTTCTATCGAGGAAGTTCTGATGATGTTTTATCAAGATATTATGAAGCAGCTAAAAAATTTAATATCGATTTGATAGTTCGAATTACTTCTGATTGTCCTGTGATTGACCCTCATATTATCGATAAAATGTTAAATGAGTTTATGAATATTTATGATAAAGAAAATATTGATTACATGAGCAATACAATTATCAGAACATTTCCACGCGGACTTGATGCAGAAATTTTTCCATTCCATGTTTTAGAAAAAACTTACTACGAAGCAAAACAATATTATGAACGAGAACATGTTACACCTTACATTTATCAACATCCGGAAATTTTCAAGATAAAAAATTTCTCATGTGAAAAAGATTATTCATTTCACAGATGGACTGTCGATACGATTGAGGA
Source organism: Melioribacteraceae bacterium (assembly GCA_037481715.1). Taxonomy (GTDB): domain Bacteria; phylum Bacteroidota; class Ignavibacteria; order Ignavibacteriales; family Melioribacteraceae; genus Rosettibacter. Next base: position 43,256 of record JBBFLD010000005.1, on the reverse strand, counting down.
TTTTCAATTGATTGAAAAAATTTATGAATTTCTTTATCAAGAAAATAAAATCTTTCATTTCGAAGATATTTTAAAATTATTTGAAGAAAGACCCGATTTGATTAACATAAACAAAGAAGTAAAACAAAAAAAATTAGGCGAGTAAAATTTTTGTAAACTATAAGAATTAAGCTTCTTTTAATTTTTCTGTTTTATCTGCAATTTTTAATTTTTCGATAAGCTCATCAAGCTCGCCTTCCATAATGCTGTCAAGGTTATAAAGTGTAAGTCCAATTCTGTGGTCTGTAACTCTGTTTTGAGGGAAGTTGTATGTTCTAATTTTATCGCTTCTGTCTCCTTTTCGCACCATCGATTTTCTTTGAGCTGCAATTTCATTCATTTGTTCTGCCATCTTCATGTCGTATAATCTTGCTTTGAGCACTTTCATTGCCTTTTGTCTATTTTTTAATTGTGAGCGTTCGTCCTGACATTGAACTACAATTCCAGTAGGTATGTGAGTAATTCGAATTGCAGTTTCTACTTTGTTTACATTCTGACCACCAGCCCCGCCGCTTCTGAAAACATCAATTCTCAAATCGTTTGGATCAATATCAATTTCAATATCTTCAACTTCAGGAAGAACAACAACTGATGCAGCAGATGTATGAATGCGTCCACTTGCTTCTGTAACAGGAACTCTTTGAACACGATGAACTCCGCTTTCATATTTCATATCACCATAAACACCTTCACCAGAAAGAGAGAAGACTACTTCTTTTATTCCGCCAAGCCCAGTATCATTCAGGTCAATTAATTCTTTTTTCCATCCACGTCTTTCTGCATATCTTGAATACATTCTGTATAAATCTGCAGCAAATAATCCCGCTTCTTCTCCTCCTGTTCCCGCTCTAATTTCAATTATAACATTTTTATCGTCATCAGGGTCTTTAGGAATTAAAAGCATTTTAATTTTTTCTTCGAGCTCTGCTAATTTTCTGTTTAGTTCTTTTAATTCACTTTCAGCCAATTCAACAAGTTCTTTATCATCAGATGTATTAATAATTTCTTGATTACCAACAATGTTTCTCATTAATTCTTCATATTCATTAAATGCTTTTACAATCTCTTCAAGTTCGCGTCGTTCTTTACTTAATGAAATCATTCTTGACTGATCCGAAATAATGTTTGGATCAGCAAGTTGTTCGTTGATAACACTGTATTTTTCTTTTATCGATTTTAATTTTTCGTAAAGTTCCATAAAACCCCGGGAAAAACTTTACAAATATACAAAAAGTTTGAAATGCTTTAATTGGTAGTTTGTAAAAATTTACTGCTCATTCAGCTTTTTCTTTCTTACCGGCAGAACAGCAATTTCTTTTCTCATGTCAAAATAATTTGGGTAAGGTTTTAATTTATCAACGCTCTCTTTTGATGTATCAAATAGTAAATTCAATGCGTCATCAATATTCATTAGAACGGGCATACGATTGTGAAAAGGCTCAATAAATTTATTGGGAGTTGTTGTTATTATTGATACCGAAAGATTGTCTTCTTTGTCTTTATAAATAATTCCAGGCACAAAAAAATATTCTTCGTTATAAATATAAATTCTGTGCTGCACCTTTTTGCCGTTGACTTCAATCCATTCATAAAAACTTGTCATTGGCACAAGGCATCTGTTGTTCATAAACAAATCATTCCAAAATTTCTTTTCTTTTATTGTTTCCATTCTTGAATTTACAATTGTAGGTTTATCTTTTGAAAATTTTATTCCCCAGTTGATAAGGCTTATCTGCAATTTATTTTCTTTTTTGTAAATGCAAAGAATTTTATCGTTTGGACGAATATTTTCCTTTTTGAAAGTTTCAGTTAATGATGATGCATCGACATCGTATTTTCTCTCAAGTATTTTTTGAATTAAAATTGCAGCTTCTACTTTTGATTCAAAACCATAACACATGATTTTTCCTTTCGATTGGTTTTAAAAAGTTTTGTTAAGTTCTCGCATGTAATTTAAATACTCAAGCTGAACTTCAAGAGATGGAATATTTTCATTTCTCTTTATATTAATTTTCTGTGAAAACATTTTAATTAATTCATCAATTGCATCAAACATATTAATCATACTAAAATCTGTATCACGAAGGTAATGAATTAATTTCAATGTTTTGAATGCATCAAACCAATAAAGTTTTTGTTTCTGAATTTGCTCGTTACTTTTTGAATTTTCAAAAATATTTTTCATTGCCGATTTGAATGAATTGATTTCCAAAAACTCTTTCAAACGAATGTGAATTTTTTCTGCTTCATTTAGATAATAATTTTCATCTGTTATAATTCCAGAATGAAATATTTCAAGCCAATTTTTTAGGATATCAAAACTTTTGGGATGATATAAATAGTATTCATTAACAGGATTTTGCAGAAATTTACTTATTCGTTTTCCGGTTCCAAATGGGACACGCAAAGATACTCTGCTTGATGGATAAACTGTTGTTGTATTGATTTGATGAATGGTTGTTATCTTTGCAAGCTTTTCAAGAAAATAGAAATCTTCTCCTGCTTTTCTTTTATTCATTCCGCCAGCTTTGCAATAGCTTTCTGCATCGCATACAATAGTTGAACCAATTGTTTGATATGCATAATGAGAACCTGCGTATTTAAGTCCTGTAACATAATATCTCAAAAACAATTCATAACAAATTATTGCAAGCTTTTCGTCTTCTTTTTCTGGAAGAATATGCTCATAATAAACACAAGCAGCATTATAATTTTTTTTATTGAAATTATAGATTATTTCCTGCAAATAATTTTTTTCTACAATACAATCTGCATCAAGGCAGATTAAAATTTTTTTACGATTGTTATTATAATCAAAAACCTTGAGTGCTAAATCCATTCCAATCTTTCTTGCCAGTCCAACTCCGGCTTCTTTATCAGGAAGTTCTTTACCGCTGCTTGAGGCATCAATAATTCCAATTTTAATTCCTTTCTCGTAAATTTTTTTTGCAAAGTCATATCTACTTTTTTTCTTGATTAAGTCTTTCAAATATTCAATGGTTTTTCTGTTATCTTCTTTAATCTCCTTGCTGCAATTTGGGGGATTGTTGATTACAAAAAGCAATAATGTTTCATCAAAATAATTTGTTTCATTTTCTGCAATAGACTTTAAGAGATTGCTTATATTTTCATATTCCTGAATTATGGGGATTACAACTATGTTATTGATGTTGTTAAATTCTTCTGCTTCAATACTCCATTTATAAGATGAATACTTTTTTAAGTATGATAACACAAAGGGAGGCAAATTTTTTTCTAATGGTTTCTTCATGAGAAATAATTTTCAATTATTATTTTTTCTGCAGATTCGAAGTCAGCCCCCTCAATCCAGTGAATTTTTATTCCTTCTCTTTCCATTTTTCTAAACCATGTCATTTGTCTCTTTGCAAATTGATGTATTGCGCTGTTCAATTTTTGAAACATATCGTTGTAATTGAGTTCACATTTAAGATACATGCCTATGAATTTATATTCGAGTCCAAAAAATTCCAATTTGTCAAATGTAATTCCATCTGCAACAAGTTTTTCTACTTCTTCAATCATTCCATTTTCAAGTCTATGTTTTAATCTGTTTGTAATTCTTTCTTTAATTTTTTCTCTGTCGAGATAAATCCCAATTGTTAATGAATTTATTTCAGGATTTTTTATTGTTGAATTTGCTTGCTCTTCGGAAATTATTATTGCTTTTATAATTCTGTCTTTTATAAGCAGGTCAGTTGTATTGTGAAGTTTTGGATTAACTTTTTTAAGTCTTTCTTGGAGCTCCTCAATGCTTAATTTATTTAGTTCATCATATTTTTCTTTACTGAATTCTACTTTGTTGAGTTTATAGCCTTTCAAAATTGAATGAAGATATAAACCAGTTCCACCAACGAGAAATGGAATTTTATTTCTTGAATTAATTTCTTCAAATGCTTTATAAAAATGTTGTGTGAAAAGAAAAAGATTAAATTCCTCAGTTGGTTCAAGTATGTCGATTAAATGATATGGAATTTTTTTTCCGTCAACGATATAATCATCTAAATCTTTTCCAGTTCCGATATTCATTCTTTTATAAACTTGACGGGAATCAGCAGAAATAATTTCTCCGTCAAATCGATTTGCCAGCAGGGCAGCTAATCTTGTTTTTCCGGAAGCAGTAGGACCTAAAATTGTAATTAAATTATAATTCATAAAATAAAATCATTACACACAAAGTCGTTAGTCACACAATCGTTTTATAAAACAGCCACCGTAGGAAGAGTAATAATAAAAGTTGCACCTTCGCCAAGGGAGCTTTGCACTTCAATTTTTCCACCGTGTGCTTCAACAATTTGTTTAGTAATTGATAACCCTAAACCTGTTCCTTCTTTTTTCCCTTGAGTGAAAAATGGCTCGAAGATTTTTTCTCTAAGACTTTCTGCAATGCCAAGCCCTGTATCTCTGAAAAATATTTTTACTTTCTTTTCTTTATCATCTTTTTTTGTAGAAACTGTAATTGTTCCGCCGTCGGGCATTGCATCGCATGCATTTTTAATTAAGTGCATGTAGCACTGATAAAATTCTTTTACATCAAGTTTTACATTTGCATCTTTATCAAATTCATTTACTATTTTGCAATTGCGGGATTCAACATAAGTTTCGATTCGTGTTGAGTAATCGGTCAATGTTTTATTCAGGCTAACAGTTATAGTTCTTAAAATTGTTTTTCCTTCAGAATAACTTGAAGTGGTTTGAACTAAATCTGCCACATGATTTAATTGTTCGAGCAGCATATCAACTATTTGAATATTATCAGGAGATAAATTTTTATTCTTCAGATGTTCTGCATATCGTTTGCTTACAAGAATTGGCTTTTTAATATCCTGAATTAGAAAGTTAGCCATTTTGCCGAGTGATTGAACTCTTTCTGCTTGAAGCAGCTTTTCAACAAGTTCTGCATTTTGAAGCGCAATTGCAGCATGTATCGACATTGCATTTAACAATTCTTCATCGTACTTGGAGAATTCACCTTTCTTACTGTTTAATAATTGAAGAACTCCAATTATTTCTCCTTTTTTATTTTTAATTGGGAATGTCAAGGCATTTTTTGTCTCGTAGCCGCTTGCTTTATCGAAATCGGAACGATAACGCGGATCCTTTGATACATCTTTGATATTCAGAATTTCTCCTGTTCTTGCAACATAGCCTGCCATTCCTTCGCCAATTTTTAATCTTATCTCTTTAATTTCCGAACCCATTGCTATTAATGACCATAGTTCATTTTTTTCTTTGTCAATCAGATATAATGTGCCTCTGTCGGCATCTGTTAATTCTGTTGCAACCTCAACTATGTTTTTCAAAACTTCGTCTATTTTAATGGTTGAGTTAACAAGTTCTGCTGCTTTAATTATCATTTGAAGTTGATCAATCTTCATTTTTATTTCCTCTTGAACTATATCTATTGGTGTTTTAGTTTCTTTCTGATTAATGTTTGTTAATTTCTCATCAACTTCTTTGAATATTTCCTCTGTTTCATAATCCTGCCATGTGATATTATCCTTTTTCTCAGATTCTTCTTTTAATGATTTTTCCTCTTGAAATATTTCTTCTGATTTTTCAACATGCTCTGGTTTAATGCTGCTTGCATCTGATTCTAATTCAATTTTTTTCTCTACTATTTTTTCAGGTTGTTCTTCAGTTGGTGAAATTGTAGGAGGTTGTTCTACTCCACTTAAAATCTGGAAGAAAGCATCATCAATATTATCATTAAAACTGGGCTTTGCTTCATGTTCTTCTTTTTGTTCGGGAAGTTCAAATTCTGGTTTTGGAATTCCATTTTCATTTAGCATTGATTCTAAAAACTCTTCTTTAGGCTCTTCAGAAGATTCTGATAAATCAACTTCGGGTTTTGGAATCCCATCTTCATTAAATAGAACTTTTTCTATATCAGTTAATTCTTCATCTTTTTGAAATTCTTGAACAGTACTTTCTTGTAAAGGTTCTATAACTTTATTTTCAGAAGATACATCTGCAATTGTCTTAAAGAAATTTTCTTCTGTCTTTTCTGTAATTTCATTTTTTGTTTCTGTAAAGTCTTCGAATGTTGGATGCTTTATTTCTTTTGCTTCTTTTTTTTCTTCAGGGGTATCTTCGTATTCTGGAGCTGGTTCCAGCATGTTTAATTTTATGTTCTCATTTTGATTAATTAAATCATCAATTTCATCTTTTGATAAAACAATTAAATAAGTATCCCGCAATACAACTGCAGTTGAAGTTCTTGATGTTTGTTCCAAATATTCTTCATGTCCAAAGAATGAATTGTCAGAATAAATAAATGACTTGCTTTTGCCAAGCAATCGTTTCTTAAGAACATTAACTTCTCCGCTTATTACTAAATAAATTTCATTTACAGCATCACCTTCACGATAAATTATTTGACCTTCGTTGAGTGTTAATAATTTTCCTTTAATTTTGCTGAAGTCTATTTTAGAAGTGTCAATATTTTTCAGTAATTTGTTTTTACTTAATGTTATTATTAATTGATTTTCCATTTTGATTATACTTTTATGCTAAATAATGAAATTACAAAAGCAATAGAATATCTTTCAAAGAATGATAATGTGCTGTCAAGATTAATAAAAAACTACGGCACATGCAAAATAGAACCACACAAAAAATACTTTTTTGCATTATTAAGAGCAATAACTGGTCAGCAGCTTTCTATGTATGCTGCAGCATCGATTGAGAAAAAATTGATGTTATATTTTAATAATAAACCCACGCCAGAATTAATTTTGCAAACAAGCGACGAAAATTTGCGCACTATTGGTTTGTCAAATGCAAAAATAAAGTACATAAAAGATTTATCTGAAAAAGTTCTAAATAAAAAAATTACACTTCGCGGAATCTCTAAAATGTCAGACGAAGAGATTATTAACGAATTGACAAAAGTAAAAGGAATCGGAATTTGGACTGTTCACATGTTTTTAATATTTACATTAGGAAGATTAAATGTTCTTCCGTATACAGATCTTGGAATTAGAAAAGCAGTAATGTTAAATTACGGATTGAAAAATTTGCCGGATAGCAATAAAGTTATAAAAATTGCTAAAGAAAAGAACTGGCATCCATACTGTACTATAGCAAGCATCTATTTGTGGAAGAGTTTGAATAATCAACCTGAATCTTAATTAAAATAACGGCATCATACTCAATGAATGAAAAAGAATTAATTGAAAAAGCACAAAAAGGGGATAGAAAAGCATTAACTGAACTTGTAAAAATGTATGAGCAGACAGTTTATAATTTTTCCTTTAAAATCTGTCGAAACAAAGAAAGAGCTGAACATACAATGCAGGAAACTTTTTTGAGCATGGTAAAAAATTTACATCAGTTCAGTGGTGATTCAAAGTTATCTACATGGCTTTATCGTGTTGTGGCAAATCATTGCTTGATGCTCGCCCGTTCAGAAAATAAATATGGATTTACATCTATTGATGACGACGAAGCATTAATTGATGAAAAAAATTTTGCAGATTGGAAAGTTACTCCTGAACATGTAACAGAGAATAATGAATTAAAACAAATTCTTGATGAAGCTATTCAAAAACTTGCACCGGAATATCGAATTGTATTTATGTTAAGAGATGTTGAAGGATTATCTACAGAAGAAACAGCCAAAATAGTTGAGCTTTCTATTCCAGCTGTAAAATCAAGATTGCACAGAGCAAGAGCTTTTTTGAGAAATGAATTAAATAAGAGATTAGCTTATGAATAAACCAACATGTAAAGATGTTATGATGCATATATGCGATAATCTTGGTGAAGAACTAAATTCACCAACATGCATAGAAATTAAAACTCATTTAGAAAGTTGTGATAATTGTCAGCATTTTTTCAAATCAGTTGAAGATACAATTCAATTTTATAGAAGATATAATGTGCAGCTGTCTGAAGATGCACACAACAGACTACTTGAATTTTTGGGATTAAAAGAGAACGCTTCTGATACCTGAATTTATTTTCTTGTTCATTTGATTATCAAATAAAAATTTTAGAACTTTGCAATACCGAGGAAGCTGGGGACAACCCGGCTGAGAGGAAGTCTAGAATGCGACTTCGGCCTTTTGAACCTGATCCGGGTAATACCGGCGTAGGGAAGGTAATCAAAAAATCCTTTCTCTCTAAGCCTATATTATCCCCTCATTGCTTCCATCGGTTTTAATCTTATTAAAATTAAGGAGGTTGAAATGACTCAATTAGAATTTGCTCATATGGGCAAAATTACGGAAGCAATGAAATTTGTAGCAGAAAAAGAAAATAAATCTCCACATGAAATCCTTGAACTTGTCAGAAGTGGAAGAGCAGTAATCCCTGCAAATATAAATCACACAAATCTTTCGAACTTTACAGGCATTGGTGAATCTCTTACTGTTAAAATAAATACAAACATTGGTACATCTTACGATTACATAAATATCGCTGAAGAAATTGAAAAAGCTAAAATTGCCATTGAATATGGCTCAGATACTCTTATGGATTTATCAACTGGAGGAGATTTAAAGTTTATTCGAGAGGAAATACTGAAAGTCTGCACAATCCCACTTGGCACAGTGCCAATTTATGAAGCTGAATTTACCGCAGCAAAAAAATCATCTATTTATGATATGACACCTGATGATATTTTTAATGTCATTGAAGAACATGGAAAACAAGGAGTAGATTATATAACAGTTCATTGTGGTATCACGATGGAAACATTGAAGAGGTATCAGAATGAAGAGAGAATTACTGGCATAGTATCTCGAGGCGGCGGTTTAATTGCAGCTTGGATGCTTAAGAACAAAGAAGAAAATCCTTTATATAAGTATTATGACCGACTTCTTGAAATTGCCCGTGAATATGATATGACATTATCACTTGGCGATGGATTAAGACCAGGTAGTTTGAATGATTCAACAGACAGAGCACAAATTGCTGAATTAATGATAATTGGCGAATTAGTAGAAAGAGCAAGAAAAGCTGGAGTGCAAACAATGGTTGAAGGACCAGGTCACATCCCACTTAATGAAATACAAACTAATGTCCAGATTCAAAAGAAACTTACAAAAGGAGCTCCATTTTATATTCTTGGAATGCTGCCGACTGATATTGCAGCGGGATTTGACCACATAGCAGGTGCAATTGGTGGTGCACTTGCTGGTTGGTATGGTGCTGATATGCTGTGCTACATAACCCCAGCAGAGCATGTTGGATTACCAACAGCTGAAGATGTAAAAAATGGAGTTATAGCTTTTAAAATTGCTGCTCATATTGCTGATATAGCTCGAGGGAATAAAGATGCACTTGAAAGAAATAAAAAAATGAGCCAAGCCCGTTACAAATTAGATTGGGATAAACAATTTGAATTGGCTCTATATGGCAACGAAGCAAAAAAAATTTTTGAAAGCCGTGCAAGCAAAACAGAAGCTTGTTCAATGTGTGGTCCTTTCTGTCCAATGAATTTAGTTGAAAATACAATCCGCAAAAATAAATTGGTCGAGGTCTAATATGAAGAAAGTTGAATTTCCTGCAATTGGCAAAATTAGTCCTGAATTTTTTAATCATTATATTTATCCGCAACTTGGCGCAAAAAGAAATGATGTTTTGATTCCTCCTTCTCATGGAATTGATATTGGAATTGTTCAAGTATCAAATGAAACTGTGATGGCAATTACTACAGACCCAATTTATATTGTTCCTCAATATGGCTGGGAAAAAGCAGCCTGGTTCGCATGGCATATTCTTGCAAGTGATGTAACAACAAGCGGATTTCCTCCTGCTTATGCAGTTTTTGATTTTAATTTACCAATGAGCATTACAGAAGATGATTTTGAAAAAGTTTGGAAAGTAATTCATCAAGAATGTGAAAAATATGGAACAGCTGTTGTAACAGGCCATACAGCTCGTTACACAGGAACAGATTATCCAATGGTTGGCGGTGCTACATTTATTGCTGTTGGACCAAAGGATAAATATTTAACTCCACAATTCGCAATGGAAGGAGATTTAATTGTAATAACAAAAGGAGCTGCAATAGAAGCAACAGGAATTTTTGCTAACACTTTCCCAAATTATATTAAAGAAAATTTGGGAACTGATATTTTATCAAAAGCAGAAAATTTATTTTATAAAATGAGTACCGTTGATGATGCTTTAACAGCAGTAAAAATTGGAGTGAAAGAAGAAGGAGTAACATCTTTACATGATGCAACCGAATGCGGTGTTATTGGAGGAGTGTTTGAAGTTGCACAAGCAAGCAATAAAGGAATTATTATTTATAAAGATAAAATTCCTGTGTTGCCAGAAGTTAAATCTGTATGCGAACTATTTAACATGGACCCTTATATTTCAATTAGTGAAGGCACATTAGTGATTACTGTAAGACCACATAAAGTTGATTTTCTTGTTAATGAATTAAATAATCAAGGAATTGACTGTGCAGTAATTGGTGAAATACTTCCTTTAGAAAAGGGAAGATGGATTGTCGAGAATAATCAAACTAAACAATTAGAACATCCACGTGTAGATCCATTCTGGCAGGCAATAGCTCAAGCTTTTGAAATGAAAATTAATTAGAATGATGAAAACAATTCCAAAAGTATTAACAATAGCTGGAAGTGATAGCAGTGCTGGTGCTGGCATTCAGGCAGATTTAAAAACTTTTATGGCATTAAATGTCTACGGCACAAGTGCTGTCACTTCCATTACTGTTCAAAACACACAGGGAATAGAAACTGTATATGATTTGCCTGGATACTTGGTTTATGAACAAATTAAATCTATAATCACAGATATTGAAATTGATGCTGCAAAAACAGGTATGCTTTCTAATTCAGATATAATAGAAAATGTAGCATCTGCAATTCATGAATTCAATATTAGAAAATTAATCATTGACCCTGTATTAAAAGCTAAAGATGAAACTAATTTATTGAAAGAAAATTCACTGAATGTTTTCATACAAAAATTATTACCAGAAGCATTGATAATTACACCAAATATTTTTGAAGCTGAAATACTCTCTGGTATTAAAATTATTTCAAAAGAAGATATGATAAAAGCGGCAGAAAAAATTTTTAAGCTTGGACCAAAATGTGTAGTAATCAAAGGCGGGCATTTGCCTTTTAACAATTTTGTAGTTGATTTAATTTTTACAAAAGATAAAATCGAATATTTAGAAAATCCTTTTATCCAAACAAAAAATACTCATGGCATTGGCTGCACTTTTTCTGCTGCAATTACAGCAAATATCGCCAAAGAGTTTGATATTTTTTCTTCTATTAAAGAAGCAAGGGCTTACATTCAAAATGCATTACAAAATGAAATTCAAATTGGAAAAGGTTTTGGTCCATTAAATCATGGATGGCAATGGCAGAAATAAAAGGCATTTATGCAATAACAGATGAAAATTTAATTCCTGATAACAAACTTGAAGAATCTGTAGAAAAAGCAATTCAAGGTGGAGTGAAATTAATTCAACTTAGAGATAAATCATTTGGCTTTGAAAAAAGAATTGAAAGAGCTAAAAGACTAAAAGTTATAACAGAAAAATATAACATCCCTTTAATTATCAATGATGATGTTTATGTTGCTCTTGAAAGTAATGCAGAAGGTGTGCATTTGGGCAAAGATGATTTGGGGGCAAATGCAATTGAATATTTCAAAAAAATTAAATCTCTTATGAAAGATAAAATAATTGGAATTTCTTGTTACAACGATATTGAAAAGGCAAAGTTATTTGAAAAATTAGGAGCCACTTATGTTGCTTTTGGGGCGGTTTTTACTTCTCCAACAAAGCCAAACGAACCAGTAATAAACTCACTCAATTTTTTTAAGACAGCAAGAAAAAAAATTAAAATCCCAATTGTAGCTATTGGAGGGATTAATCAAAATAATTATCACTTGCTGCTTGAATATAAAATAGATGCACTTGCTGTTGTATCAGCAATATTTAATGGCAATCCTTACGAAAATGCAAAAAAGTTTACATTGTTCAATCAAGATTTCTCTTGATTTCTATAAGCAAATATTACCGATAGAACTGAATTAGATTACTCAGATTTTTCTGTTTTACATGTTGATATGCCAAAAGGTAAATACAACGGGCACCAGCCAATCAATGCAGTAACAATTGGTATTAAACCAATTAATCCCCATAAACTTTGAGTAATGATTCCAATAATAATAATTGCAAGACCTAAAATAATTCTAATTATTTTGTCTGTACTGCCAATATTTTTTTTCATATTTCCTCCTCGTGAAAATTTTTGTTCATCATATTTGATGTTACAAATTAGATTAGGATTCACTTAATCAATAAACATTTATTTATAAATTTTTGATTGCCAGTCATAAGTACAATATAATAAATTCCTGCCGATAAATTGCTTCCATCGAATTCAATTTCATAATTTCCTGGATAATAAAAATCATCTGCAAGAGTTTTTATTTCTTTTCCAAGAACATCAAATATTTTAATTAGAATTTTTGTGCTGGAATGATTAACATCATCAGGAATTGAATATTTTATTTTTGTAATTGGATTAAAAGGATTCGGAAAATTTTGATATAATTTAATTTGGCGGGGTAAATCAAGTTTTACATAAATATTATCAGAATATTCAAAGGAGCCGTCATAGTCAATTTGTTTTAGTTTATAAAGAAATTCATAACCTCCTGTAGGTTCATCAATGTATGAATAAAATTTAGGTGAATTGCTGTTTCCATTACCTGGAATAAAAGCTACTTTATTCCATTGATTATCTGCAGAAGTTTTGTTTAATCGAAGCAATTCAAAACCATAATTATTTACTTCGGTTGCTGTTGCCCAATTTAATTGAACTTTACTTCCAAATGGAATTGCATTAAATGAGATAAGTTCAACAGGAAGAGGGGAGGGAATATTATTAGAGAAAAAATCATTTTTATTATCATCTGAATCCCAGCCATTTCCATTTGTTCCATAAGTTTCATTACCATTGTTATCCTTTCTGCAAAGACTTCTTGTTGCATACCTTGGATAAATCGCATAATTACTTCCTTCAAATTCATTGGCAGAACTTCCATAACCCACAAAATCAACAACATTAATGTCAAACCTATTACTTATTGCTTCTGAATTATTGACCAAAGCTATTTTTCCTGCAGTCGCTGATAAATTAGTAGTTCCAATTACATTGGGGATTATAGGCAATAAATTACCAATATCTCCTCCACTATAAAGCTGAATAAGGTAATAGCTGTTTGACTTTATTGTTCCACTAAGTAATATAATGTTGTTGTTATAATTATAACTTGTAGATGGTGAATATTGCAATGACCATCCATTTAAATCAACGTCATATTGTAATGGATTATATAAAACAACATAATCATACTTGTAAACAGCTCCAGCATTACCCCCAGCAGCGTAGATTTCAGCAATAACTATATGGTTAGCTACTTGTGAAAAATTAACAGAGGAAAAACAAAGCAATAATAAAAGAATGAATATTTTTACGATTGCCTTCATTTTTGCCTCTCATATTTAGGAAGGATTTTTTCTAAAACAAATTAATTATTTCTATTAATAAAATCATCAAAATTTTTATTGAACTATTTATCTACAATTTTTGTAATGGTTCATAAAGCAGGTATAAAATGACTGCAATAAAAATATTTTTGATTATTCTATTAATTAACATTTTGAACATTGATAATGAATTAACAAAAAAATCCAAAGAGAATCTTATGAATTCTGATAAGTATGAAATTGCAACATTTGGAGAAGGATGTTTCTGGTGTTCAGAAGCTATTTTTCAAAGAGTTCGTGGAGTGCTAAAAGTTGAAAGCGGGTATTCAGGTGGAAGTGTTCCAAATCCAACTTATGAAGCTGTGTGCACAGGAAAAACTGGTCATGCCGAAGTTGTACAAATTACTTTCGACCCAAAAATAATTTCATTTCAAGGACTGCTTGAAATTTTTTTCAGCACACATGACCCCACAACTTTAAATCGACAAGGAGCAGATGTGGGTACTCAATATCGTTCTGTAATTTTTTATCATAATGAAGAACAGAAAAAAATTGCTGAAGAGATGATTAAGAAATTAAATGAAAGTAAAATATGGGATAGTCCAATAGTAACTGAAGTAAGTAAGTTCAAAAATTTTTATAAAGCAGAAGAGTATCATCAAAATTATTATAACAACAATCAGTTTCAGCCCTACTGCAGTTTTGTAATATCGCCCAAATTAGAAAAGCTCAAAAAATATTTTAGCAATAAATTAAAATAAAAAGCCCAATTAAAATTAATTGGGCTTTAATGAAGCCAAGTTAAATTTCAATTAAAGAATTATTTTATAACTTTTACTTCCTGAGCTTGAGGACCTTTTTGTCCTTGAGCAATAGTGAATTCAACTTGTTGACCTTCTTGAAGACTGCGGTAGCCTTCGCCAACAATTGCCTGGAAATGAACAAAAACATCATCCCCGTCTTTGCGAGAAATGAATCCATAACCTTTAGAACTGTTGAACCACTTTACGGTTCCTCTTACTTTTTCTGCCATCTTAAAGATGCTCCTAAAATTGTTAATAAATAAATTAATTGCGAACAGAGCACCTGAATTGTTTACTAAAAAACAATTTACTACTGCTCAAGTTCATAAAAAAAGGGACTTGTTTTAACCACAAGACCCTTCGCTCCGCGTGCAGGACTCGAACCTGCAACCCTGCGGTTAACAGCCGCATGCTCTACCATTGAGCTAACGCGGAATACATTATAACAAAAAATCGTGCACAAAAATAGATTATCTTAATTGTTTTGTCAAGTTATCAGAAAAATTTTTTAAGAATTGCTACTTGTGATAATTTAGCACCATGTGATATAAAATAACCTTTAAAAAAAATTATTTGCATTAATATTTAATCTTATTAAATTAATAATAGAAGTAATCCTCTTCCTGAACAAAATGCCTATTCTGCTCTCAATAAGAAAATACATTTAACTATAAATCCAATTTGCTCTTAGTTCGGGAAATTGAACAATATTTAATATAAAATGAGAGCAAATCGTAGGTATTTTGTTTTCTTTTTCTTCTTGGTTGTTTCACATAATTTTTCTCAAACCAATGTTCAGGGCACCATAAATTCAAATACAACATGGTCACTTAGTGGAAGTCCTTACAATATTACAGGCTCTATTACTATTCGGGATGGTGCAACTCTTACTATTGAGAGCGGGGTTGTAGTTCAGTTCACAACATCATCTTATATTACTGTAGGATACAGCCAATCTTCAAAAGGAAATTTAATTGCAAATGGTGTCAGCTTTAAGGGACTATTAACGAATGATGCAAGGATTTATTTCAAAGATAATTCTGCAAGTGGAACATTAGAAAATTGTTCCTTTGATAATACTTATCTGCTAATTGAAAATAATGAGATAACAATTAGTAATTCCAGCTTTAGTAATTGTGTTTATCCAATAGTATTTAATGATGGAGGCAAAGCAATTTTAAGCAATGTTGATATTCTTCCTTCCAATTCAAATTTTGGTATTCAATTTCATGGTGATATCACTTCTGATTATACTTTGAAAAACTATAACATTCCTTATTATATTGATAATCTAACAATCAGGAACAATTCAACATTATTTATTGAATCTAATTGTGAAATTTATCTCACAACATCAACCCCAATTACTGTTGGCTCGTCTTCTTCATCAAAAGGAACTTTAATCGCAAGCAATGTATACTGGAAAGGAATAACCTCCAGCGATTCAAGAATTTATTTTAAGAATCAATGCGGAACAGGTACATTAACTAATTGCATATTTGATAACACTTATTTGTATATTGAAAATAATGATGCTGCTGTTTCTAATAGCACTTTTAAGGGAGTTGGTTACCCTGTAATTCTCAAAGATGGTGCAAGCATAAATCTTGATAATGTTATTTATGACACTAATGTTTTATACCCGGGACTTTGTTATCAAGGCACAATTAACAAAAACTTAACTTTAACTAAAAATTATTCACCTTATTACATTAATGGATTGACAATAAGAGATAATGCAGTATTATCGATAGAACCTGATACAAAAATTTATTTTCCAACAAATTCCGGAATAAACATTGGTTATAGTTCTTCCTCAAAAGGAAATTTTATAGCAGAAAGTGTTGATTTCATTGGGTTATCAAGCAGTGATGCATTAATTCAAGTCTTGAATAATTCTTCAGCACAAATAAGAAAATGTCTTTTCAATAATGTTTATCTAAACATAGATAATTCATCTCCGGAAATAAGAAATTGCAGATTTACAAAAGACAATTATGCTATTGTTGTAAGAAATAATTCTAACCCAACAATAATTTATAATGATTTTTACAACAACAACACAGCAATAAAAAACTACAGCACTTCAACTATTAATGCAATAAATAATTTTTGGGGAGATCCAAGTGGACCAAGTAATACAAATAATCCAAGTGGCATTGGACAAAAAATAGATGGCTTAATTGATTTCACTCCTTTTTCTCAAAGTCCATTTAATGGGAATATTTTATTATCTGTCATTCAAAATGAGATAGACTTTGGTGAAAATGTAATTGGTTCATATACAGAAAAATTACTCAAGCTGATAACAAGTAAAGGCTCAATTGATTTATTTATAAATAAAATTGAAATTGATAATAACGCATTTACTTTAAGTATAACCCCTCCTAAAAATTTATGGGTTGCTCAGTCAGATACTGTTTCTGTCAAAATTAAGTTTACTCCTCAATCATTAACTCAGGTAGAGTCGAATTTATTAATTTACAATAACAAACAAGGTGAATCACCTGCAATTATAAAGTTAAAGGGGAAAGGGATATCTCGGATCTTTACAAAACCTGAAACACTTTCTTTTGGTGTAGTTAATTTGAAAGACAGCAGAACTTTACCTTTAGTTATAACGAATAGGTCATCACAAACTATTACAATCGATTCTATTAAAATTAATAGCAGCAAATTCACATATGTTCTTGGTGCTACTTCAAACATTTTATCTTATGATGAAACTTTAACTCAACAACCTGTGAATTATATCAGGAACTTCCAAGAAGTAACAACTTTATTTTCGCTTTCACCAAATAAATCAAAAGAAATTTTGATTACTTATAAACCAACTATGCGAGGTGTAGAAAATGCAACATTAAAAATTTATTACAGCTCTAATCAAGTTTATGAAGTTGAATTAAGTGGAGAAGGATACGCTGCGCCATTATTAACAAAAATTGTTAGTCTTGATATTCAAAACTTTCCTAATATCCAATTGAATGTTTCAGTAGATACATTTTATAACGGAATCTCTTCATTAAACTTATCGAATTTTAAAGTATTTGAAGATGGAACACTTCAATCAGAAAATTTCAATGTTATTCAGCCTGGGCAATCTGGCAATGCACGTTTAGCAGATATAGTTTTCATTATGGATAACAGTGGTAGTATGGGCGATGAGCAATCTGCTGTTTCGAATAATGTATTTAATTTTGTAAATAATCTTGCAAGTTCAGGAGTCGATTATGCTCTTGGGTTATGCAGATATGGAGCTTTAGCAAATTCCGGCAATCCAATAATTGAAAATAATGGAATGCTAACAAGTGATGCAGACTATTTTAAGAATAATTTATGGAAATTAAATAAAACTGATGGAGGAAAAGAACCTGGTTACTATGCAATTAAACAAACAGCATCCTCATTCAATTTTAGACCGGGTTCACAAAAAATATTTATAATAATTACCGATGAAGACCCTGATCAAGGCGGTGCTACAATAGATGAGGCAATTTCTGTTTGTCTGGAAAATAAAATAACACTCTTTGTTTTAACTAACTCAAATTTATATACCAAATTTACTCCAATTACAAATGTTACCAATGGTGAGATACTTGACATTCGTTCTGATTTCAATCAAATACTAAATTATATATCAACTGTTATTTCAAACAATTATCTTGTTCAATATAAATCTTCGGACCCTATTGCTAAGAATAAAAATCGAGAAATCGTTATAACTGTCAATTACAAGTCAAATGAAAGTTCTGATACAATTTATTATAACCCTGCTTCGATGCCTAAAATACAGCGCACAGATTCTACACTTATACTTCATAGAAAAGCATGGACAGAAGGAACATCTTTTAAAATTAGAGCTGTCATTACAGATGAAATTGAACCATTTGTGAAATCAGCAACACTCTATTACAAACCTACAAATCAAAGTTATTATTACAATGTTACGATGACAAAATATGGTGCAGATAAATTTGCAGCAAGTATTCCTTCTTCATTTGTTAAATCTCCTGGAGTAGATTATTATATTACTGCAACTGATGGGAACATTACAGTATCAGACCCCAAAACAAATCCAGCACAAAGTCCTTATCAATTAGCGGTTCTTCCAAATGTGGCTCCAAAGATTGAGCATAATATTATCGAAGCAGCTTCAAAAAATACTGCGATTAATATAACTGCTATAATTACAGACACAACAAATAATTTAACTGATACAAAACTTTATTACAGAAAAAGCGGGCAAATTTCTTATCAATCATTGCAAATGAATTTAACTTCCTTAAATGTTTATTCAGCAGTTATACCCAAAGAATTTGTAACTAATGTTGATATTGAATATTACATTAAAGCTACTGATGATTTTGGACTAAGTTCTTATCATGGTACTTTTGATCAGCCTCATAAAATTTCGATAGTTGCATTAAATGTTTCTGCACAAATTGATACATTTCATAATGGCATTTCGATAAAAAATATTCAAGTTCCACAAAATGGAACAGGTTATTGCTACTTTAAATTAACATCAAATGGAACAGGAGTTTATTCTAATTCGAATGTAAAAGCATTATTAATATCTGCTGACAGAAATATAAATGTAGAAGGGAAATTTATTAGCCGAGGAATTTTTCGACTTGACTTACCTGGTTACTTGTTTGTTGATTCAGTTATGAGTTTTACACTTGGCAATGGTATTACAGTTAGTGATACTTTTTATTCATTCAATGCTTCACAATTTGAAATAAGAATTAGAAGAGTTCCTACACCTTATCAAAGAACATGGACTGTGTTTGCAAGTGGAAGTGCGGGAGTAAGTGGAACAATAGGTTCTGTTGGTGTTGGAGCTTCAGCTTCTGCTGCTAAATTATCTGTAAAAGGGGAAGCAGGAGCTGGATTAGAAATCCAAATAGACCAGAACAAAAATTTAGTTTTTGACAGAAGATTAGAAGCCAGTTTAACAACTGAAGTAAAAGTTCCGGAAGTAAATCTTACTGTGGCTTCTGCTACTGTTACAAATACATCTTCTACAATTAAAACTTTCTTTGGACAGAAATTTGGTTTTTCACAATTGAATTTGGAGCCAGATAAAATCCAGATGGCTCAAGCTGGTTTCTTGCTGGAGACCTTATCTTTTGCCGGTGCAGGTCTTTCACCTGGAGTTGGTGCAATTCTCGCTGCTATTATCGAAACAATTAATGCTACTGCAGGGATGTTGCCAATTTTCAATGATGGGTTAATCAAAATATACACAGGATTAGGCATTGAAGGTTCAGTTGGTGTTGGTTTTCAATCTAAATTCCAAGGCATAGAATTCAATGCATTAAATCCTTCATTAGGAATTGCTGTGGGTCTGAAACTTAATAACTTCAATTCATCACATCCATCAATAAGTAATAATAGTGTTGGTTCTGTAGAATTCAGTGAGGCATTAAGCTTCAATTTTTCTACGCTCGACTTTGGATTAAAATCTCAACATGATTTTGATTTAGGTGGAGGCAATTTTAGTTTCTTCGATGCAGGTTTAGGTTCAGAGGTTTCGATTGAAACTAAAATTAATCCTTCATTTAATTTCAATGGATTAAGTCTTTCACTCAAAGGTGGCGGCGGACTTAATATATTTAATGCCTCAACAAATAAATATTACAGCACACAGTTTGATGTTCCAAAAGAATTATATCCAAGATTATCAAACTCGAATACTAAAATTCTTGGTCTTTATACAAAAGATAGAAAGATTCCTTTGAGTTCAGATTTACTTACAGATGTAACAAATACTATAAAATTTTCATACGATGCAACAACACCTATTGACATTACTACATCAGAAATTAGAGGAAATGGATATACATTTGATCTGGGTATTGACCTTGATGCTGCATTAGGTGCTGGTGTTGGTTTATCCTTCGGTATAAAATTCAAATATTACGATGAACTTGCTTTCCCGAGAAAATTTTCTAAAGCTTTTTTAGGCGGCGACAATTATTTAATCTATACTAACGAATACTCAGATGAAATGAATAGTGATAGCGTTACTTCAATATTAAGAGATATTTTCTCAGGTGTAATTCCTCTTGTTAAACAATCATTTCTAAATATTATTAGTACAATGGAGAAGATTATTGTTGCAGGTAAGGAATTCGTTATCGATGTAGTTTCTAAGACTGGCGATGCAATAGGAACTGTTGTTGGAACTGCGGTTGATACAGGGACAGCGATTATTACTACTCTCGGTTCATACTTGCCTTCATTATATCAATTGGAACCATTTCAACCACCAAAAGTAATGAACATGAACAGGTCGACAACTGTATATCATCAGGTTTCAAATAAACAGTATGAATTGTATGAAAGCAATCTTATCATAATCAGTGATGTAATGAGTATTTCATTCAAAAAGAATGATGGAACTATATTACGGGATACTCTGAATTCTCCTTTTACGATTAAAATGTTTATTCATCCGGAACAATTACAGAAATTTAATTTGAGCATGGAAGACTCATCAAATATTAAAATCTATTATTATGATAAAAAACTTCTTAACTGGGTTTACCTTGGTGGAGAACTTAAGGATAACTCTGTAATTGTAAGCACAAATAAACTTGGCGAGTTTGCACTTGGGATAGAATTATCAAGTATATCTGATAAAGAAGCACCCAATATAATTGATTATGGTCCAAAACAAGGAGCTATTGTTGAAACTTATCCAGAAATTTTTGCTGTAGTTCAAGAAAATAGATTTGGTTCGGGATTAGATTTAATTAACTCAAAGATTATAATTAATGGTAAAGAAAAAGAAATAATGTATGACCCCTCAACATCTAAAATATTTTATTTGGCTACAAGAGATGATATAAACAACAATGCAACAAATCATGTTGAAATAATTGTTTATGATTTTGCCGGCAATCATTCAAAAATTAGTTTTGATTTCAGAGCTGTAATTACATCTGTAGCTGATGAATCCGTAAAGTATGAATATAAACTTTACCAAAATTATCCCAATCCTTTTAATCCCACCACACAAATAAAATTTTCACTTGCTGAAAAATGTAATGTTGAGATTAATATCTATGACATAAGAGGAAGATTAATAAAGACATTATTCAAAGGTGAGTTGAATGCTGGTTATCATAACATTGAATGGAATTCTACAAATAATCTTGGTTATAATGTTGCAAGCGGAGTTTACTTTTATCAACTAAAAACAGAAAAATATAATGTTATTAAAAAAATGCTGCTGATTAGATAAAAGAAAAAGCAATAACATTAACAATTATATATAAGGCATATCAAATGAAAAAATTTATTTTTTCTTTGTTAATGTTTATCAGCTTATTGAAGGGTGTTTTTGGACAGGATTATTGGCAAAAAACAAATGGACCTGGTTCAGAACCAATAAGCTCGCTTGCAATTAATTCAAACGGTTACCTCTTTGCAGGGACTTATGGAAAGGGGGTCTTCTTTTCTACTGATAAAGGGAATACTTGGCAGCAAACAGCATTGAAAAATTCATGGGTAAATTGTCTGGCAATTAATTCCAATGGATTTATCTTTGCAGGAACTGATGCAGGAGGCGTTTATCGTTCAACAGATAATGGTTCTACATGGACACAAATTAACAAAAATATTACATGGACCTGGATTTACTCTTTTGCATTTAATCCCAATGGTTACATTTTCACTGGTACTTATAAAGGAGGATTATATTATTCAACTGATAATGGTGACAACTGGATATCAATTAATACGAATCTATCTAATGCTGATATTATTTCGATTATTTTTAACTCAAGCGGAGATATTTTTATAGGCACAGATGGGCATAGTATATTCCGATCTAATAATAATGGATTGACATGGAAAAACATAGGATGGAGCGGTGCAAAAACCTATTCGTTTATTATCACACCAACTAACAAAATATTAGCCGGCACTTCAGATGGGGTTTATTATTCAACAAATAATGGTGACCTCTGGGAACGTGTATTCGATTTAAATCTTATGTCTACAGTTATTCGTTCGTTAATTTTAAATTCTGAAGGCAAAATATTTGCTGCGGCAGATGGCGGAGATTTTTGGACATCTTTAAGCGGTGTTTACTCTTCTGTTGATGATGGCAATAGTTGGAAACTATTAAAAGCAGGACTAAGCGATATTGCAGTTTACACTTTAGCTATTGACAAACAAGGATTTATTTATGCTGGAGCTAAGAATGGATTTGTATATCGTTCTTCAACTCCAACAAATTTAGTTGATAAGTGTAAGAATAAACTTGAATTATATTATCTCTCTCAAAATTATCCTAATCCATTTAATCCAAAGACAACCATTGAATATTCTATTCCAGAAAAAGGAAATGTCAAACTTATTATCTATGATTTCTTGGGAAGAGAGATAGCAACTCTTGTAAACACAGAACAAGATGCAGGAATTTATAGATTGCGCTTTGATGCAAGTAATCTAAGTAGCGGAATTTATTTCTATAAAATTGAAACTATGAATTATTCTGAAATTAAAAAAATGACTTTAATAAAATGAGCAACATGGAGTAATAAATATGAAAACTTATTTTAATTTCATTTTATTGCTCCTTGTTCTGTTAGTATGCAGTTGTGATAAAAAAGACAATTTAACATCAAGCGAAGAGGAGCAATTGACAGTATCAATGCCTCGTCCCAAAGGCTGGTTGCTTGGAACATGGACAGCTACAATGCCAGAGTATATTTCGTTTGGTCAAAAATCTTCTTTTGCTGGCAAAAAGATTAAAATGATTTTAACAAAAGAACACACATTAAATATTGGCTATTGGTATGAAGGCAAAATTATATGGGATGATGGTTCTTCAAATTCTGTAACATTTAATTTAATATCTCCGGGTGAAACCCCATACAATTACATTCAATGGGTCTATGATAAAGAATATGATATTGAGAATCTTTATCTTGAAGTGCATAAAGATGAGAATAATTATATAGAATTATCAACAACAAATTTAGGTGCGAAAGGGACTACTCCTGTAACAATATCATTTGACTGGCAAATAAAAATAAACGGTATATATGAAAGCAGTTTCTTTATAAATCAATTAGTGTTTTATAAACAATGATTAATATTTCTATCTTCATTGATAGAATACCTAAATAAATCATTAACTAATTACAGGAGTGAAATATGAAAAAGTTAAGCACCATTACCGTATTATTAATTTTTTCATTATTAATCAGCAATGCAAATTATGCTCAAACTGATATTGGCTTTAAGGGCATTGGAGGTAAACTTGGGTATGTTTCACCCGAAGACCCAATCGAAAGCACGATTGGCTTTGGTGCAGTATTTAATTTAGGGCAAATAATTTCTTCAGTAAAGTTAGATGCTGGCATTGATTATTGGTCAAAAAAATACGAATCTGGGACAACATATTTAGGAACTTGGGAAACTACATTATCAGAAATTACAATCTATGCACTTGCTAAATACTATATCCCATTAAGCAATTCTCCAATAAAGCCATATGGTGGGGCAGGGCTTGGTTTTGTTATTGGAAAGGTAAGCATTGATTCACCGATTTATTCAGATTCTGAAACTGATTCTGACTTTGGAATTAGATTGGTTGGTGGTGCTGACTACGAATTCTCGCCAAATTTAAAAGTATTTGCAGAAGTTACTTATCATACTAATGGAACTGATTTCTTTGGAATATTTGCAGGTGTAATGTTTAGTACCGGCAAATAAAATTTTTACTAGCATAAAATAAATCCACTGATGGCACAAAATAACATTTGTGCCATCAGTTTTTTAT
The DNA here is from genome assembly GCA_037481715.1 of Melioribacteraceae bacterium. Classification (GTDB taxonomy): domain Bacteria; phylum Bacteroidota; class Ignavibacteria; order Ignavibacteriales; family Melioribacteraceae; genus Rosettibacter. Next base: position 19,099 of record JBBFLD010000005.1, on the reverse strand, counting down.
CAATTATTCAAATCCTTCAATATTTCCCTTTTGTTAATCCATTACTATTTGTAAATTGACTTAACCAAAAACGGAGTTAATATAATGGAAATTACACACATCGAACATATAGCCATTGCAGTGAAAAATTTAGATGAAAAAATTAAATATTATCAGAATGTTCTTGGTCTTAAATGCGATTCGATTGAAGAATCAAGAACACAAAAAACAAGAACTGCTTATTTCACAATTGGTCAAACAAGAATTTATTTAGTAGAATCAACTGAACCTTATGGACCAATTGGAAGATTTATAGAAAATAAAGGTGAAGGTATTCATCATATTTCTTTTGCTGTAACAAACTTAGTCGAAGCACTGAAAGAAGCTGCTTCGAAAGGAGTTCAGTTAATTGATACAGAACCTAAATTAAGCCCAGAAGGTTACCGCTATGCATTTCTTCATCCAAAATCTACTCATGGTGTTTTAACTCAATTATGTGAATTGCCAAAATAAATTTTTTATTTCAGGGCAATGTTCATGTTTTTCTTCTTTGTAAAAATTCTTAATTAGTCATCATGCGTGAAATCAAAAAAATCTTCATAATAATTTTATGTTTTTTTCTGGATATAAATTTATTAGCTCAAATCGATGCTGAATATTGTTCAAAAGGAAAAATTAATTATCATCAAAAAACCAGCTCTCTTTTCAAAATTCATTATGATGGGGATACAAATATTGATGTTACATATTACAAACTAAATTTGTTTGTGAATTATAACTCAAAATTCCTAAAAGGGATTGCAACTATAAAATTAAGACCAACCAAAGAATATCTCAGCTCTGTTAACTTAGATTTTTATAAAGGTTTCAAAATTGATTCGATAGTATCAAGCAAAACCAGATTGAGTTTTAATCAGACATCTGATAATCATCTTATCATATATTTAGATAAAAATTACTTATTCGGAGAAGAATTAACGATTGATGTTTATTACCAGGGTAATCCTAACACAAGCGGCGGTATTGGCGGAAGTTTTGTTTTTTCAAAAACAAAAATTGATAATCCTGTTGTGTGGACATTAAGCCAGCCTTATGGTGCCAAAGATTGGTTCCCCTGCAAAGATACACCATCAGACAAAGCAGATTCTTCTGAAGTATGGATTACTGCAGATTCATTTTTTGTTTCAGTTTCTAATGGAAAGTTAATAAATGTTGTTAACAACAATGACGGCACAAAAACTTATAAGTGGAAAAATAGTTATCCAATTGCCAATTATTTAATTTCATTGGCAATGTCAAATTATTTCAAATATGAAACTCCTTTTGAATACGAAACCGGCAAATTCTTGCCTGTAGAACATTATATCTATCCTCAAAATTTTTCTGATTATAAAAGCAATCTTGATTTAACGGTTGATATGCTAAAAATCTTTTCAAAGAAATTTGGTGAATATCCTTTTCTGAAAGAAAAATATGGACATGCAGAATGCGGATTCAGCGGTGGAATGGAACATCAAACTTGCACCTCAATTGGTGCATTTTATGAAGATATTATTGCTCATGAACTTGCTCATCAATGGTTTGGTGATAAAATAACATGCAAGGACTGGCATCATATCTGGCTTAATGAAGGCTTTGCAACTTATGCTACGAATATTTATTATGAAGAAAAATATGGCAAGGAAATCTTCAACAACAGAATTAATACGATGATGAATTCTGCTAAGAATGCATCAGGTTCAATTTATGTTCAAGATATTAACAATGTTTCAGAAATTTTTAATTACAATCGTTCTTACAGCAAAGGAGCCGCTGTTCTTCATATGCTTAGAGGAATTCTTGGTGATGAAAAATTTTTTCAAGTGCTGAAAGAATATTTATCAGAACCAGATTTAGCTTATTCTGTTGCAACTACAGAAGATTTTCAAAGAATTGCAGAAAGAGTTTCGAATCTAAATTTAAAATATTTCTTTGATGAATGGATTTATGGCGAAGGCTATCCTAAATATTCATTTACATGGAATTATAAAAAATCAATCAATAATAAATTTATTTTGAATCTTACACTTACACAAAAACAAAATTCAAACCCTCAGTTCTTTTCGATGCCGATTCAATTTAGAGTTACAACAACAAATCGAATCAATACATTTATCTTATTCAATGATTCACAAACACAGACATGGCAGCTTGAAGTTGAAGGAGAACCCATTAAAGTTGAACTTGACCCTGAAAATTGGATTCTGAAAGATATAATTAATTCGAGCACTACTTCTGTAAGAGATGAGGTCCCGCGAGAATTTACTTTATATCAAAATTATCCGAATCCATTTAACACATCTACAATAATAAGTTACTATTTGCCGGATGATTCATTTGTGATATTAAAAATTTATGATGTCATGGGAAATGAAATTTCGACTATAATCAAAAATTTCCAAGCTGCAGGTTTTTATCAAATAAATTTTCCTGAAGATAATAAGAATTTATCGAGTGGAATTTATTACTATACAATTCACACAAAATTCTCTGCCGAAACAAAAAAAATGGTGCTGCTTAAATAATAATTAAATTATTTAGATACTTGCCCACCACTTGCAGATTAAGATAGACATGAAAGAAAAAAATAACACAGTCATTCTAAACTAAGCGAAGAATCTCTTTGTAATAATTAATTAATTTCAGATTCTTCTTCCAAGAATGGATAACATGGTCATTTCTGTTTTGTTCAATTACAATTAAATAATCTATCAAAATATTTTTGGATAAAGACCAAGTGTTTTAATAATGTCGAATGATTTTTTTCTGTCAATATGTTTAAGTGTATTGTCATCAACAATTTCATCATAAATTTTGGGCAGGTGTTTCTCAAGCAAAATTTTTGGACTGAATACAAATTCAACAAAATTTTCTGCACTTGGATGACCTTTATATGGCGCATAATGATGTTTTTCGTTTGCATTACGCCAAACCATCACATAAGCAACTTTTATTGAATCATCATTTAGTGCTTTGAGTAATTTTTCTGTCCACCATTTATCGTTGACAATTCCTTCGAGACCTGTTTCTGTAAAAGCAGCAATTTTATTTTTCTTTTGTGCTATCCTTGTAACAATTTTTAATTTCTTGATAACCCAATCAAGTCCATCTCCATCTGGAACAAAATCATAATAATTATCCATTCCAAGAATATCTACATATTCATCACCCGGATATCTTTCAAGATATTCTTCTTCTGAATAGAAATTTCTATCGGGCGAATAAGCATAAAGAAAATTTTTAACACCTTTCTTATCGCGCAAATAGGTTACAGTAGTTCTCCAGAGTTGGATGAATTCTTCTTTTGTACAAAAATTTTTACCCCACCAGAACCAACTGCCATCAAATTCATGAAATGGTCTGAAAATAATTGGTATTGATTTACCCGTTGTATCTTTAAGACTATTAGCGAAATCAGCTATTGAATCGAGTGCTCTGAGATACTTCAGATAAAAGCCACCTCCCGGCAAAATTTTGTTGACAGCTATTGTTGTATCGTAAAATAGTTTATCAGTAACTGGATTATTATAATGCCAGCAGAAAGTATTAATTCCTCCTCGTATGTAAGCGTCAGTCACAAGTTTTTGAAGATATTTTTTTATTGGTGAGTTGTTGTTTGATGTAATGTGACTGAAATCCCAGCCGTACAAACCAGGATAAGAAAAAACGACGCTCTTAACATCAGAACTATCTTTGCCGAACCATCCAACACCGTAAGCAGTATCATCGTGATGACCAAAAATGATTTTGTCTTCAGAAATTTTTTTGAGATTATGAAATAGAAGGACAGTTTCTTTGCTTGCAGTAGAATCTGATAATTTTACATTCAACTTTTTTTGAAATTCAATACTGTTATACTCAGGTATGCAGGAAGTAATTAATACAGTAATTAAAAAGAATAAAGGCGGTATTAATCTCATAACAAAATTCCGTATTATTTTTCTGAAAATAATTTTTGATTAAATCCTTTTTCAATCAAAGAATTCATTTTCTCAGAGTGTTCTTTAATTATTGAAAGAGTAGATAAGTCAGTATCATAAATTGAATTAAATCCTTGAGGTTCTTGCGGTGGGTCGCCTACAAATGGGTCACCAACACGCCAGACATTATCCTTATTTTTGCCTCTGCCAACTCCACCCCACGACCAGAAGTTTGTGCCTGCAATTGGTGCTCCAGCAGCTGCACTGTCATAAACAACATCAAAAATAATTTTGTAATATTTATCTCTTGCAGTTGTTGGAGTTCCAGGTGAACATATTTCATAATCACGTGATAATCCAAATTCTTCCAGTGTTATTGGTTTATTTAATTGTCTGGCATAAATTAAATGCTGATTGATATAATTAACTGCTTTTTGAATAGTGGAAGGAAGAGTTTCATCAATTCTTTTTGCATCGAACCATCCCCAGTTTTTGGGCCAAAGATGAAATGTCATATAATCAATATTTTTGCTTTGATGTGCTTTTAAATAAATTTCTTCCGAGTCAAGACTTCCTCTTAAACCTTCGTTACCAGTAGTAACAAGATGATTTGGGTCAATCGAATGAATAAATGCAGCTGTTTCATCAATCCATTTATAAAAATAATCAAGATAAGGAAGAGCGGCATCGCCCCAGCCCGGTCTCGGTTCATTAGCTAACTGCCATGCCATTATGGTTGGGTCTTCAAAATAAAATTGATTGGTAAATTTATTTTTTCGAGTTATTATTTTTTTGATGTATTCTCGAAAATGTTCATTTGCTTTTTCGTTTCTATAAAATTCGGCAGAATAGTTCATAAAGTCGGGCCAAGTATAATTTGAGCTATTTGGGTCTACCTCTCTGCCGGAACCATACCATTTATTATAAACAACAAAACCACCGGACCATTCCCAATAATTATTTAAGAAAACTACTGCATGCATATTTCTTTTTTTCATTTCATACAAAAGATAATCCAAGCCTTCAAGCAAAACTTCATCAATAATTCCTGGTTCAGGTTGAATTGCAGGATCAAGAGATGTTTTAATGTATGATTTTTCTGATGCCGCTAATACTCGAAGATTTGTAATTCCGTTTTCTTTTAATATATCAAGTTCTCTTTTAAGTCTTTCTCTATCCCCTGTTGCCCCGGGCGACCCGAGATAACATCCATACCAAAAATTTGTGCCTACAAAGTAATATGGTTTTCCATTTAGATCGAATTGAGTTCCTCTTACTTTAATGAAGTCAGAAGTATCCTTTACAACTGTTGATGCACAACCTTCTGTTAAAAATAAAATTCCAATAAGCAACAAGTAAATTTTTTTCATAGTGCCTCTATTTATTTTAAAATAATTTTGTAATACTGATGAAGTTCAATCTCGTTTACAATTTGTTGAGTATGACAAATTGAATAAAATCAGCATTATTTAAGACCTAATTCTTTACACATTCTATAGAAGTTTGATGGAGCTAAACCAAGCCGTTCTGCAGCAGCAGAATCAGAACTTGAAATGCTTCTGACATACTTGAAATATTTTATGCGAAATAGTTTTTCAACTTCTTTAAGAGGCAATACCTGTCCATTATAAATATCTTCAAAGTTAGTTTCTTCTTTAGCAATTATTTGACTTCCAAGAATTAAAGGATTGCTGATGTCCTTTGCAGTAATAACGCCGCCAGTGCAATTTAATATTAATCTCTGAACAACATTTCTTAATTCTCTTACATTTCCAGGCCATTTGTAATTTAATAAGATTTCTTTTGCTTTCTCATCATAGGTGGGTTTTGGAATTCCCATATCATTGCTGAAATATTCAAGGAAGTAGTCGAATAGAAGTATAATATCATCTCCTCTGTCTTTAAGCGGAACTATATCAATAGGAACTACATTAAGTCGATAATACAAATCTTCTCTAAATCGGTTGTTGTTTACTTCGTTTGCAAGATTTTTATTTGTTGCTGCAATTATTCGAACATTTACAGAAATTTTTTCCGTTCTTCCAATTTTTTCAATTTCCCCGTCTTGAATTACTCTAAGCAATTTTACCTGAGCTGAAGGCGGGAGTTCTGCTACTTCATCAAGAAAAATTGTTCCGTTGTTTGCTATTTCAAAAAGTCCGGCTTTACTTCCATTGGCTCCTGTAAATGAACCTTTTTCAAAACCAAACAATTCACTTTCGATTAATTCTGATGGAATACTTCCACAGTTTATAGGAATAAAGTTTTCATATTTTCTTTTGCTTTTAAGATGAATGTTCCAAGCAACTAATTCTTTTCCGGTTCCTGAAGGTCCATTAATTAAAATATTTACATCACTCTTTGCATACTTTTCAATATTTTCTTTTAGCTGCAGCATTGGTTTTGATTCACCGATAATCTTTTTTGATTCAAGCAATTTTTCTATGCTTTGTTTGAGTCGTTTATCGGATTTAAGTTTTTGTTTTTCTAATTTTTTCTTTTCATAAGCATTGAAAATGCTAAGTATAAAATCTGTAGGTTGATAAATATATTCTTCGATATTACCAGGATATTTTGTACAGTACCAGAATGCTCCTGCTCGCAAAAGTTTATTAGCAAAATCATAGTTGGTAATGTTAATGGTCATCTTTGTGATTACAATAATTTGAATGAGCGGGTCACAATCTTTTATTTTGGAAATAAGTTCTTCGCCTTTAAGTCCACCGGATATTTGATAATCCATAATAACGACATCATATTTATCCGGGTTTTCTTTTATAAGCTGAAGAGCTGCCAGTCCATTTGAAACAACATCGAGCAGTTTAACCATGGAATTGTAATAGTTGAGAGTATTTTTTACTCTCTTAACATCAAAATCTTCATCTTCAACTAACAATACATTAATTTGTTCATTCTTGCTCATAGTGCTCACCATAATTTTTTATTGTTAATATAAATCTGCATCCACCTTCTTTAAGATTAAATGCATCAATATCCCAGCCGCATTTTTCAACTGCCATTTGATATGCAATGTAGCATCCATATCCAGAGTTAGCACCTTCAACTTTTTTTGTGGATTCATTTTCTAAAAATATTCTTTTTATTCCATTATCACTAATTTCAAGAAGTTCTTCTTTTATTCCCACACCGTCATCTTCAATAATTATGTAAGATAGATTTTCAATAGCATCATACTTGGTAGAAATTTTTATTGTAATCATTCTTTTATTGCCATGGTCGATGCTGTTTTGAATTAATGGTTCAAGAATTTCCCAGATTACAAATTCATTTACATTTACAAGCGGAAGTTTATCGTCAAGGTCAAGCTTAAAAGTGAACATCTCATTTTTGCTTGATATTCTAAGAAAAACATTTTCAACTATGAATTTAATTACTTCATTGATATTTGTTTTGAACATTGGATTAATGATTGTGTTAATATCCTGGTCATACCATTTCATATCATAAATAATTCTTGAAATAAAATTCGAATAAGTAATAACTTTGCTTTTAAGTTCTTCGATGCCAGGTGCATTCATTTTTCGGACATCTTCTTTTATAAAACCAATTATTTTTTCTGCTTTGTGATGTGTATGATAAATTCTTTTTGTAAAGAGAGATTCTTTTTCGAGACGGATTTGTTTTTTAATGTTTTCTTGATGTTCTTCATAAAATTTTTGAAGAGCTTCGTTACGCTCTTTGACTGCTTGGGAAGAAACAACAAAAATTATTATCAAACCAATGAAAATAAGCGATGTATAAATTAGAGCAACTTTATCGTAATTTGCTCTTACTTCTTTTGTGAGGAAAGAAAAATCAGGAGTAATTTTCATATACATCACACCGAGGTATTCGCCATCAGGCACAAAAGGCACAAGTATGTTGAATGTTCTATTATTTTCCAATGTGCTGTAAATTATTTCGGAAGCTTTCATTTTATCTTTTACAGATAAAAATAAATTTACTGCTTCGATATGTGCATCTTTTTGGCTTTCATAGGGCGGCAGTGTGTTTGTCAAGAATTTATAAAGTTTTTGTCCGCTGTCTATTACATACAATCTGTGATTCTTTATTAAGATTAAGCTGATATCCTCCACGCTTTTTTGAATGAGTTGCTGCTTAAAAATTACATTGAATGAATAAGTAATTCTTCTTTCGTCGTATTCATTTTGAGGTTTGTCCATAAACAAATTTTCATAGAGTAGTTCCATGCTTGTAGAGGTTACAATTGCAAGTCTTTCTGCAGAATATTTTTGATACCACGATTGAGTTTCTACAAGAAAATCATTGAGAGAAGATTTTTGAACAAGAGCCATAATTATCTGGAACAAAATCAAAATAAATAGGAATGCAGTTACATGTTTGATTTCAAATCTATATTTGGAAAATTTGCTTTTAACTTTCTGTCGAACCATAGTTAATATTCTTTGATTATATTTTTTTCATATTGAATTGAATTAGTTGCTTTTATCAGAGCTTCCTTCACGCTTATTTTTTTTAATAATGCTTGTTCAAAGTAGAAAGACATGATTTTTGAATAACGAGTATATTCTTCGTGAGCAGGTCTGTGTATTCCGGATTTAATTAGTTCTCTAATTTCTCTGAATTCAGGATATTTTTTTACAAAAGAGGAATCATAATAAAATTTTTTGATTACAGGATAATGTCCGCTCAAACGATAAAATGTTTCCTGAGATTTTTCACTCAACAAGAATTTTACAAAATCAATAGCAGCTTCTTTTTTATCCGAAAATTTTGAAATCATTAAATTCCATCCGCCAATTACAGAAGCAGGTCTTCCATTTTCAAAATATGGAAGGGGAGCTTTTCTTAAATATTTTTCTTTTGATGAATCGAAAGGAGTTTCTTTAAAATCTTTGTCGTAACTGGGCCATCCTCTTAAGAACAATCCATCATTTTTTATGTAATAAGCATAACTTGGTATTTCTGTGAATTTTACTACATCACGAGGTGTAAGTTTATATTTATAAATAAAATCGACAAGCATTTGTAATGATTTTTCTGCTTCTGGTCTATCGAGATTAAAACCATATTGATGGAAATAATCGGGATTTTGACTTAATAATAATTCCATAAAACTGCATATAAATCCTTCATAATCTGCTGCTGGGAAAATATAGAATGGAAAATCGATCCTTGAATTTTCTTTTATTCTAATAAATTCCTGCCAGGTTATATTGTTATGAATTTTATTTATTATCTTTTTTCCATCTTTGAGTTTATTGAGCAAATCTTCTCGATAGTATAAAACTCCCTGCACGCGATTTAGCGGAACAGAAACAAGTTCGCCATTTGAATAACATGATTCTAAAGCTAAAGGAAGGATTTTATTTTTTTCTTCTTCAGTAAAATATTTGTCAAGAGGTTCACACCATTTTGCAAATCTTTGAACCCAGATAATATCAACTGCAAAAATATCAATCCCATCTCCAGTTCCTCTTAATGACCTTGCTAAAACTTCTTTTCTTTCATTTGTGCTGAAATCAAAATTTGGAAAATCAATCGGAATTACTTTTACTTTTCCTTTCATTAATTTGTTGTATTCTTCAATCAAAACTCGATGAGCAGCCGTAATTCTATCTGCAAAATAAATTTCTGTTACAGGATTATTTTGAATTCTATACCTTTGGAAATAAAAAATTCCAAGATATACCAGTGCAAGCAGAAGTAAAAGTGCAAATCCCCATGTTTGCTTGAAAGTTATCATATCTTAAATTGCCAAATTATTATTCATTGTTAGAGCAATTAAAATTAACCGTCATAAATTTGTTATTCGAATAAGTTATTTTTCAATGCAATTTTAGTTACATTCTTTTTTCTTATAAAATTTTTGGAAGATGCTTTTATGATGCTGTTATAAATCTTAAAATCTTTTCCATTTTCAAGATAAAACAACACATCTTTTGTTGCAGGTGGCGGTGTTCCTCTGAATTTATCAATTGTAATGTTTTCAAAGCCTTCAGCCCATATTCCGTATGTAAAAAAATCTTCCATGTTATTTTCAAATTCGAGCGAAGAATTTGTGATGAACATATCTTTAACATTTTTTAAATAGATTCCCGGAATATCATGACTGAATAAATTCAATTTTTGAAATGCAGTTGGACGCAAATCGATATTGCCGCCATAAGTTTTTTGAAGAGGTCCATTTTTTATGAATAATTCTAATCCATCAAAAATTATATTTGAGATGCTTCCTTTTTCATATGCATAAAGAATAATTCCATTTTCACTTGCAGCTTTGATGTTGTGAAATTTAATGTCTTTGATTATTCCAGCTTTTCTTTCTTTTGTAGTTGGAATTGATTGAATATGAATTGGTTCTGCTTTGCCCCACCAATCTCCTGTGTGCAATCTTGTTTCGATAATTATATCAGAGAACGAAACATTTTCAATTCCTCCTTCAATTCCAGTAAACAAACCAATTCCACGATTTGAGTTATAGATTACAATATTGTTGAAAGAATAATTTTTCATGTAGTTATGGTCAATTCCGCCAATTCTAATTCCGCTTGAACGAGACATAAGAATACAATTGTTAACTACAATATTTTCGGAAGGACGTTTGAGATTTTGAAAACCTGGCAATTCGAAGTGAGTGCTGTAACTGTTCAGCACAATAGCATCATCTCCTCCAACAATTTCGCAATTGGAAATCAATACATTGCTGCAGGATGTGCAGTCAATTCCATCACTATTTGCAATTAATACGTTATTAAGAATTCTTACATTGTTTACTATTACTCCATTGCAATCGGCAAAGTGTAAAGTCCAGAAAGGAGAATTTTTTATTGTTACATCTTGAATTTTTACATTATTGCAATTAGAAAAAATAATCATTTGATATGGTCTCTGTGGATGAGGTTCAACAGGTCCATCTTGTATTCCTGCATCATCAGGGCAATAATTTTCTTTTTGACGTGTATAAAACCTGAACTCGGGAGGAAGAAATTTTTTTCTCTGATTAATATAATTAAATAAATCTCCGCTGCCGTCAATTATTCCATCACCTTTAATTGAAATATTATCAGAATTTTTTGTAAAAATTAATCCAACTCTGATGCTGTCAAAGTAGTAATCATTCAGATTTGGAGAACCTAAAAGCACTGCACCATTTTCGAGATAGAGAGTAATGTTTGATTTTAATTGGATTGTACCAGTTAAAAAAGTTCCTGCTGGAATATAAACAGTTCCTCCTCCGTGTGATGCACAATCATCAATTGCTTTTTGAATTGAAATTGTATTCAAAGTTTTTCCATCACCCACAGCACCATAATTTATAATGTTATATTGCTGTGAATTTATAGAATTAAATACGGCATAAAGAATTATCAAAAATATTTTAATAAGTTGATTCATTGTTTTATTATGAATGTTAATCCAAATAATTTATCATTCTCATAAAATTACTTTACTGTGTTCATAACATTTTTGTTCAGCATTTATTTTTAAAAAACGTTTCACTTTTTCATTGCCTGTTTGAAGAACTCACCGCATTCAGTTAGTTCAAAAGTTTTCCAGGATTTAATCATACTTGGATACCACTCGGGATCAAAAACCCATGCAACCCAGCTTATTCCTTTTGATTCGAGATAATTAATAATTGCAGTCCCATATTCACCATTTGCATTAATTGATTCGTCCCCTAAAGTAAAACCAATTTCAGTAGCAATAATTGGATAATGGTTTGCAGCAAATCCAAAATTTTCTTCCCACTTTGGTTCCCAAGGTTTTGTTCTTTTGTGTGGATAAGGATGAGTTACATAAGCAATATTTTCTGCATCAATTGGTTCAATAAGTAATGGAGTTAAATCATAAGCCCAATCAAATCCAGCAACAAGAGGAATTGTTTCTTTATCATAAGCTCTAATTAGTTTAATGATATTTTCATTTGTTTTTTTCCATTCACTCCATGTGGCAACACCTAATTGATTGAAATAAAGTGTTGGTTCATTAAAAAGCTCATAAAATGCAATAGTATTGTTTCCACTGTATCTGCGTGCAATGGTTCTCCAGAATTCATAAGTTTCTTTTTTTGTTGTCTCATACATTGGGTCTTGAAACAATTCCATTTCCAGGTTGCCAATGCTATGCCAATCAATAATGATATACATTCCTAATTCCGTGCACCATTCAACTGCTTGGTCAATCAGTTTTACATATTTTTCCGGAGTTCTTTCCCGCCATGCCACAGGATGAATTGGAATTCGAACAATTTTGGCTCCTAATTCTTTTACTTTTTCAAAGAGTATTTTATTCCATTGACCCTGATGTTCAATTTTATCAGGATCAGAAATTGACAAACCTCGAAATAATACTGTATCCCCTTTCTCTGTAATAAAATGATTTTCATTTACTTTGATTAATGGAAGTTTTTTGCTGTTTGGACTTTCATATGGTTTTAAATATTGATCGTTCCACCATGCATGATATTTAACCTGCTGTGCATTTGTGAACTGTATTTGAAGAAAAATTATTATTAAGAAGAATTTTAAGTAGTTCATCTTCATTTTACCACCCGTTTGTTTATTAAATTATTCCCAGTTGTCAGTTCTAAAAGAAGAAGCTGGTAGTCCTGCTTTGTTGAACAATGTAGCCTCTGATGTGTTATCCCAGCAATATCTTACTGCAGCAGGATTTTTAATTTCGGGATTGGTTAGAATTAATTTTTTCCCAACAATTTTAACTTCAGCTTTCTTAAATATTTTATCTTCGCCTGCAATTAAAAAATTATTTTCACCATTTCTTTCTTTTAATATCAATCCGCCGTTTGCATAATCAAATGTTAGTTCAATTTTGTCCTTAATAATTTTCATTGATTTGTAAATTGGTCCCGAATAAACAACTTTTTTGTTATAATCTTTTGCAAGAGCCCAGAGTGCAAGTCTTTCTCCAACATCCCTTTTGTTTCCAGGATGAATGTTGTTTGGATTTCCAATATCAAGTGTAACAGCCATTCCAGTTTTTGGAACAGAAAGAGTTTTAAGTTGTGCTTCTCTTAGTTTTTGAGATTGAGTTTGTTCACCATAATTATATGGTGCAATTTGAACAAAGTAGAATGAAAAATTTTCTCCCCAGTCTTCACGCCAATTTTTTATCATTAAAGGAAAAGTAGTTTTATAAAGTTCTGGATTGCCGGTATTTGATTCTCCTTGATACCAAATTACACCTTTGATTTTATATGAAATTAAAGGAGCAATCATTGCATTATAAAGTGCTGATGGTGTGTTGGAAGATAAATCAACAGAAAGTTTGGGGCGATTGTAAAATTCTTCGTTCAATGCACCAAATACATAAAACTTTCCGCCTGAATATTCTGCTACAGGTAGATAATTCCAGATACCTGCTAAAGAGATAATTTCATTAGAATCTTTTGGATAAATTTTCATTTTTTCTTTTGCGCCCCAAATTCCACCGCCGCCCTGTGTATCAATAACTCTTACTGCAATTGTAAGTTCTTTACTTTTAACTAAATCTGCAGGGACAGTGTAAATTCTGTCTATTTGCCAGAAACCTTCAGTTTCATAGCTTCCTATTTTAGTTCCATTGACATAAGTAATATCCATGTCGTCAATTGGACCTAATTCAAGAACTAATTTTTTATTAATCCAGCTTTCAGGAATTTCAATTTTCTTTCTGAACCAAACCACGCCATCAAAATTTCCAAGTTCAGTTCTTTCCCAATTTGTAGGCAATGTCATTTGTTTCCAGTTGCTGTCGTTAAAATCAATATTTTGACACATTGAATCTTGAAAATCCAGACCTTTCCATTTTTCTTCTTTTGTTCTTACATCTATGACTGGCTTAGAACTCAGCCATTCTTTTAGTTTACTTATTTCATCCTTACTTTTATCAAGCTGTTCAACAATTTTTTTATAATCTTCAATTTGTGAAATATATTTTCCTGATGTCCAGGCTTCAACTGGTGTTCCTCCCCAGCTTGAATGAATTAATCCAATTGGTACTTTAAGTTCGTTGTATAATTTTTTACCAAAGAAATATGCAGTTGCACTGAAGCGCGCAGCAGTCTCGGCGTTTGATTCAACCCATGTCCCCTCGCAGTTAAATTCCGGCTTATTTGAAATTGCACGTGTTACAGTAAAAAATCTGATGTTAGGATTTTCTGCATACTTTATTTCCTGAGCTGAACCATAGATTGTATCTCGTGGGGGCCAGCCTTCAAGCGGCATTTCCATATTCGATTGACCTGAACAAAGCCATACTTCTCCAATCAAAACATTTTTGTAAACAATCGAAGAATCATCAATTACTATTTTTATTTCATAGGGTCCGCCTGCTTTTGGTGTTTTTATTTTTACATTCCAGCTTCCATCATCATTTACTATTGTTTCGGCTGATTGCTTCCATGTTGTTTCTATTTTCACTTTTGAATTCGGTTTTGCTTTTCCCCAGATGGGCACAAACGATTTTTGCTGCAACACCATGTTATCAGAAAATATTGACGGCATTATAATTTGATTCTTCTTTTCTGTTTGTGCCTTATTAATTGAAAATAGAATTAAGAGTAATAAAAGTATTCTCATGGCATTTTCCTCGGTTTGATTATAAAATTTGCAAGATTGCAAAATTTCAAAATTGCAAGATTACGGGATTTCAAAATTGCAAGATTACAGGATTTTAAAATTTTGAAATCCATAAAACTCCATTGTAAATCATATTTACTTTTTTAAAAATAGCCTTATTCCTTCATATAAAGCTGGTTCCCAAACTGTGTAATGGTCTTTGCCAGGGTCGATGAATGATTTCATATAAAAATTTTTATAATTCCTTTCTTCAAGAATTTTTATTAATTCTTTAAATGGATTTAGAAACCGCTTTTCATCTTCAATACTGCCTACAGCAATATAAAGTTTTGCATTTAGTTCTTTTGTTTTTGAGTAAAGATTTTTTTCGATGTCAAACAAATCAAGATATTGATTGTTGTAAAATGTTTTTTCTTTGGCTGCCGGGCTTGCGATTATGTAATTATTAAATATATTTTTTGTTTTTTCTGCATAATTAAAAAGAGCAAACATTCCAAAGAATCCACCAAATGACGAGCCCCATAATGTTCTTTCATTTGTTGTGCGGTATTGCTTTTCAATATAGGGAATTAATTCGTCACAAATAAAATTAAGAAATTTTTCTGCATGAGTAATCAAATCTCTTACTCTGATAACATCGGGATTATAAGAGTCTGGATAACCAATGCCCACAATTATAAGTTCTTTAACATTTTCTTTTTCTGCCATTTCATGAATTGGTTTATGCTGCCCTCTTCTCCAGTAACCATCAGTCAAATAAAGAACAGGATAAAATTTTGTAGGATTTTGAAAATAACTTTGTGGTAATGAAACATCAATTACAAAAGTATCTTTTACAATTTGCGAATACAATTTGAAACTTTTTATTTCTGCAGGACTTTCATCAACCTTAGGACTAATTCCTTGTATGCATTTCGACAAAACAAAAATTAGTATTAAAAAAATTTTCATAAAGATAACTTTAAAACTTTATAGAATTTCACACTTTCTTCTACTTTAATTATGGCTGATATTTTATTTCAACTCGGCTAATCTGAATTCCTTCATTTAGTAAAATTTTTACAAATCTTGAATCATTTGGAACGTTGTTCACAGTATATCTTACAGCATCAAAAAAATTGTAGTCGTTTTTGCCAAATTTGAATACTTGTTTTTCTGGAAAAACTTCTTGCAAAGTGTCAATATTGTTTCCAGCAAATATTTTTATATCAGCATTTTCATCTGTTAAAAAGAAATCTATTTTAATTTCGGAAATATTCAATGGAGTTTTATAAATCAAGTAACTTCCATTTTTCCCTGTTAATCTGCTTCTATCTTCTTTTGCTCTTCTAATATCCTGATAAGTAAGAAATTGGAACTCACCGTCTTTCTGAAATACTTGATTGAAGTTTTCCATTTCATCAACAATTTTTTTGAATTTCACTTCTACTGGTCCAACTACATTTGAATAATCAGAAATTCCTGATTCATTCTTGGCAGCAATTCTATAAAAATATCGTTTTCCAATTTCTGCCGTTTCATCATTGAACAATGGTCGATATTGATATTGAGCATCATCTACATTATCTGCAATGATTTTCCATTCGTCGACATATTCTTCTTTTCTTTCAATAATATAAGATTGAGCTCCTGCGGAACCCTGCCATGAAATTTGGGATATGTCATCAAAATCAAGTAATCTTGGTTTTTTTGGGACGGGCATAGGAGGAACAGGCAAACCATCAATTTGATATGCTTTTTCTCTAATCATGTTTAATACTAATTTTTCGTCGTACCAATCTCCGCTGCTAAATCCAGGCCAGCGATAAGCAGATACATTATTATATTCATAATGATGATAAAAACCTCCTTCTCGGTTGTGAAATCTTAAACTCCATATCATCCCGCCTGCAATACCTTTATTAATTATAGTATCTGTTATTGCGCGAATTTCCTGCGGTGGAACAATTCCAAACTCGCCGATAATGTATGGCTTTTTTCCTTTAGCCATACTTTGATTATCAACTATTTTTTTAAGATTGAGTTTTGTATCTCTATAATGATGTGTTGTTACTACATCAATATTTGTATCTTGAATTGCTTCAACTGATAAGTCGGGAGAATTTCTTCCTTCAATTACAAGATGATTTTTGTCAAGACTTTTTATATAAGCAGCAATTTCTTTTGTCCATTCGTAAGGTGCATTTAATTCATTTCCTGTTTCCCAGCCAAATATTGCTTTATCGTCTTTATAAAGAACTCCTGTATAACTATTTTTTCTATTGATTGTAAACTCAATAGTTTTTTTGAAATCAGAAATTATTTCTGGGTCTGTCCAAAATGCATCGCGGTCTTTGTTTCTAAATGCAGCATATTCTCTTGGTCCTCCCCACCAGTGCCAGTTATCAACAAAAGGAATTATAACTCTTACACCAACTTCATTTGCTATTTGAAGAACTTTATCAAGTGCTTTGAATGCTTCTTCGTTGAATTTTCCTGGTCCTTCTACATGGCGGATTATATCAGGCGAATCAATTTCTCTTCTTACGGATAAAACATACATTCTTACAACTTTTCCGCCAAGCTGTTTTATAGAAGTTAAAGCATCCCGAATTTCAAATTCATCTGGAAGTCGCCAAGGATTTGTTGAATCAAATGGAAGATAATCTTCTATGTAATGAAGATTTGGAATATTAAATGAAATGAATCTTAATTCTTTTCCATTATCAAAAAGTTTATCGTCTTTTCTTTCTACAAACGAAGTAAATTTACTTGCACTGCACTGCAGAAAAAGTAAGCTGATTAATAAAATTAATAGGCGAGTAATTTTTTTGTTCATAACTATTCCAGTTTTTATTCTTTCAAAAATTTGACTAAAAATAACATAATATTCCAGAGGATTTTATACTTCTAAAACTATGCCGTTTTTAATTTACTTTTTGATAATAAATTCAAAGTTGTTTGGAATGACACTTTATTATTTTAATAAAACTATTATCATATTGTAAAAAATACACTTCATAAATTCATTGAATTATGCATACTTTTGTTAGCATAATATTTGCAATATGAACTTAATGTTAAAATGAGAAAAATGAGCAAAACCTCAAAACAAAAAAGCTGCTTAGAAATGCTTGATGAATTGACAAAAAATTTATTAGAAAAATGGTACCCGCTTGTTATTGACAAAGAATATGGTGGTTACTTTACTAACATTACTTATGATTTTAAACTTATGCCTTCGCAGGAAAAGATGATTGTTACTCAGGCAAGACATATGTGGACAACTGCAAAAGCAGCAAGATTTCTTAACAGTGAAAAATATTATGAATATTCTCTTCATGGTTTCAAATTTATGATGGAAAAAATGTGGGACGATAAATATGGAGGATTTTATCAAATACGAAGCCGTGAAGGAAATTTATGTGAAATTGAAGGCTGGTTTGATGAAAAAAGAACTTATGGAAATGCTTTTGCAATTTATGGGCTTGCCGCTCTTTATGATATTACAAAAGATAAAAATATACTCGAGGCTGCAATAAATGCTTTTGATTGGCTTGATAAACATGCTTATGACCCGCAATTTAAAGGCTATTTTCAATTTCTTACACGAGAAGGAATTCCTTTCGATAAAAATAGTTCATACAAAACAAAAGCTACTGATGCAGTAGAGTGTGGTTACAAAGACCAAAATTCTTCAATCCATTTGTTAGAAGCTTTCACAGAACTTTATCATGTATGGAAAGATAAAAAATTGCATGACCGCTTATTAGAACTCTTAACACTTATTCGTGATGTAATAACAACACCAAAAGGATATCTCCAATTATTCTTTGAAAGAGATTGGAAACCTGTTTCATTCAGAAATGCACCTGAAGAAATAAGAAAAGCTAATTACAGATTAGACCATGTTTCTTTTGGTCATGATTATGAAACTGCTTTTTTAATGCTCGAAGCATCTTATGCATTAGGACTTGAAAATGATGTTGAAACATTAAGAACTGCGAAAAAAATGTTAGACCATGCAATTGAAAATGGATGGGATAAAAAAAATGGCGGATTCTTTGACGAAGGCTATTATTTTACAGAAAATGGTAAATGCCAAATAATAAAAGACACAAAAAACTGGTGGGCACAGGCAGAAGCATTAAATGTATTGCTGCTGTTTTCTAAAATATTTCCTAACGAAAAAAAATATTATAAACTGTTCTTAAAAGAATGGGAATACATAAAAAAATATTTAATTGACCACAAATATGGCGATTGGTACTGGGGCAGTCTTGAAAAAGAACCTCATTACAGAACTGAACCAAAAGGAACAATCTGGAAAGCCACGTATCACAACGGCAGAGCTTTAATGAATTGTATTACAATTTTATCTGACGACGATTGCGAACTATATATTTCTAATGAAAAATTTCGTTCGATTAAATATGAGTTTGACGATTTTATAAAACATTGGCAGAATGTTGCTGATCTTGTAAGTGTTGAGTAAAAGGAATTATTGTTCAATTTTTTGGATTTCCGTGAAAAATTTTTTGGTGTATATTCATACTTAGTTGAAAATAAAAAAAAGAGAGACTCCTAAGTAATTAGTAAATTAATGTTTAACAAAAC
>JBBFLD010000004.1:0-294208 GCA_037481715.1 Melioribacteraceae bacterium | reverse complement strand
TCTTTTATTTTATCATAAATCTCAACATTTTCTTTCTGTTTTGTTTCTTTATCACTATAACGCGGAACTTCTATTGGTATCTTTTCTGAACCTACTTTTATGCTTCCCGGATTATATCCCCAGCGACTATATCGACCCCCGTTTGGCTTTTCTCTGCTATATCTTTCCCCACATCTTTTTGTCATCTCTTCTTGCATCAAGTTATTTGCTATTATCCTCATAATCTCCGCATAATCTTGGAATAAACTTAATTGATATTCTACCGGTTGTGTTTTTAACCATTCAAGATTTTTTAATCGATTTTTTGTATCTTCCATATGAGACTCCTTTTAATTTTTTGTTTTGTTAAACATTAATTTACTAATTACTTAGGAGTCTCTCTTTTTTTTATTTTCAACTAAGTATGAATATACACCTTAGGACAAAATACTAATTCTTTTAGTACTTTATACTAGAAATGAATTAGTACTTTATACCATTCTGCGGAAAGAGTCATAATTAATCCTTTTCTAAGGCATCTTTTATATCTGTATTATAGATTGCTACGAGATTGGATTTCTTAAAATATTTAATTTAGACATAATTTTGCTTATATAATAGTAAATCGTCATTTTGCTTAAAAACAATTTGTCTGGAATTTCCTGCTTGTTAGCCCTTGAGTAATAAGAGACGCTATTTGTTACTTACATACTGTCAAATCACAGAGAAATTTCTGTATTTTAGTTACAGAATATCTTTTAGAAAATTTGTGATATGTTTATACCCAAAATTCTGATCAATAATGTTAATATAATATCTATTAACGTTTCTGTATTGCATTATTTATAAAAATATGTATGATATTTATTAACCAATATACTCCGAACAATAATTATTAGTAAACTTTTCGTAAACTTACTATTAGAGATAAATTAAAAAATTCAATCCTATTTTTCTTATCAGATTGTCTTAACAAATCTGGGGTTAATCAAAAAGTAATTTCTAAGTGAATGAAAAAAATCAACCCTTTATTAGTTGATCATCATCCTGAGTTTTTTAATATTGTGCGGTATTGCAGCTAATCCAAATTCTGTGTTAGCTTTTTTATATCCTCTTAAGTTAAATTGTCAGGAGTATAAACAATTTTGAGTAAATGGATAATGTAGGATTTGAGGATAAGCGAAGTGATGCGTAGCCGAACGTAGCTTATCCTCAACAAAAGTTCTTGATGGTGTTATTTTTAATTAACGAATTCATTAACCAATATAAAAAGGATTTACACAATAGAACTAACAAATGAGATGATCAAGCAATTAAAAACCGATCCATCTAAAGCGAAAAACTACAAAAACCTAATGTGCAAGGATTGAGCAATAAAAAACTCATATAAAAAAACAACAGAGCAAATGTTGGAAGTAGAGCTAACCAAATCTCGACATGCCGGGAGCTAGAAAAATATTCACCCGAAGTAAGAAATAGTTGGAATAAACCATAGTGGAAAAGATAGAAAAACTTTGAAAAACGATATGGGGAGACAAAACTAACAGTCCTGCTAGTTCGTAATGGCACGTTTATATTGTAATAATAAAAAAAATATGAAAGAATTATAAACTCAGTAAAGGACGAAATTATATAAATGTATGAAAAAGAAATGACAATAAGGGATTTACAATTACACGTTAGCTAACTATATAGCATTGATATAAATCCAACACTTGTATCTAACATTACAGATAAAATTGTTTACTTAGCTGAAGAGTGGCAAAATATACCTTTAGAAAAGAACTATTCACTCGTCTTTTTTGATGCAATAAACTATAATCTCACAAAGGATCAAGAAAAAAAAGCTCAAAAGCAGCATATACTTGCTTAGCCGTTGATATGGAAGGACATAAAGATTTACCTGGATTATGGATTGATGAAACAGAAGGGGCTAACTTTTGGCTTAATATTTTAACTGAATTAAAAAGTCGAGGAGTAAAAGAGATATTCATTGCATGTATCGATGGGCTAAAAGGTTTTCTGGTAGCAATAAATATAGTTTTTCCTAAAACAGAAATCCAGTTATGTATTATACATCAAATTGGAAATACATTAAAATATGTAGCCAGCAAAAATCAAAAGAAATTTATACAAAACCTCCGTGAAGTTTATCAAGCTCCATCTGAAGAAACCGCTTTGATTAGTCTTATAAGTTATGAGAAAATTGGGGCAGTAGATATTCTCTTGCTATAAAGTCATAGCGAAAAAATTGAAACAATCTTGCAATTTACTTTAAATAACCAGAAAAAATTAAAACGATCATTAATACTACTAATGTTGTTAAACCTTTACATTGTCAATTCAAAAAAGTTACTCAATCAAAATCATTTTTTCCCGGTGACGATGTATTAAAAAAGATGCTATTCTTAGTTTATAGAGATTTATCCGAAAAGTGACTATGCCAACTTTCCTGAAACAAGGAGGTTAGAAATTAGTCTGTTGTTATTAGTTATTTTTATTTTAAGGATAGACTTGCCAGCTGCAATGAGGTTTGAGGATTTTGCTGAACTTTAAAAACTATTTACACAAATTATTTTACAGACTGCATTAGAGAAAAATCTACTTCAGCATGCTCTATATGGATTTTTTATTATTATATTAACCAACTAAATTCATTGACTTTTAGAATCAAAACGGATACTTTTTTAACCTTAAAAATTATATATGATTAAAAAATTCTAAATGATTGCTGATAACATTAAAAGAATTGAAGAGAAAATTTTAAGCAAATGTATTTCAATCGGAAGAGATAGAAGTGAAATTACATTAATTGGAGTTACAAAAACACAACCAGTTGAAATAATTAAGCAGGCAGTTGAATCAGGATTGAAAGATATTGGAGAAAATAAAGCTCAGGAATTGAAAGATAAATATGAAAAATTATCAAATGGAGTTCGTTGGCATTTTATTGGACATCTTCAAACAAATAAAGTTAAGTATGTAATTAAAGCAGCAGATTTTATTCATTCTGTGGATTCTATAAAACTTGCTGAGGAAATAAATAAAAGAGCATCTCAAATTGGAAAACGGCAGAATGTTCTGCTTGAAATTAAAACATCGAACGAAGCTACAAAATTTGGTTTGATGGATGAAAAAGAAATTTTTGAGACTGCACAATATTGTTTTGAAGCATCAAATCTAAATTTGATAGGTTTGATGACTATTGCTCCATTTACTGATGATTCTGAACTGATTAGAAAATCATTTATTCAGCTTAGAAAGTTGAAAGAAAAATTGAATAATGCAGGATTCAATTTGACTGAACTTTCAATGGGAATGACAAACGATTTTGAAATTGCCATTGAAGAAGGCTCGACAATGCTGAGAATTGGAACAGCAATTTTTGGCGAAAGAATTAAAAATTAAGGGGAATAAAAATGAAATTTACCCCGTTCGGAATTAAGAATCAGGAGTTTAACAAATCTGTCCGCGGCTATGACCGCGATGAAGTCAAAGCTTTTCTTGAAAAACTTGCCGATGAATTTGAACGTCTTCAAAATGAAAATGAAAAATTATTAAAAGAACTTGAAGAAAAAGAAGAGCAGCTCAAAGAATTCAAAAAGATAGAAAAGAATTTACAAAATGCTTTGTTGAGCGCAACTGAATCTACTACTAAAGCAATTGATTCTGCAAAAAAACAATCTGCATTAATTTTGAAAGAAGCAGAAATTAAAGCATCTCAAATTGTAGAGAAAGCAAAAGAAAATGCAAGTGCAATTCGTGATTCAGTTGTTAAATTAAGAGAAGAAAAAAAATTGCTTGTGTCAAAAATTAAAGCAATGATTGAAACACAATCGAACTTGCTTGAATTAGGTGCACAAACAAGAGAACCTGAAATTAAAAAGAAAGAAAAGATTACAGAAGAAAAAGAAAATCAAACAGAAATAAATGTAGATGATATATTGGAGAAATTACTATGAGTAAATTAATCAACATGATTAATGAAACACTCGAAGTAATTCGAAAAAGAACAACAAAGAATTATGAGATTGGCATAATTCTCGGCACAGGCCTTGGAGGTCTGGTTAAAGAAATTGAGATTGAACATCAAATTGATTATGCAGATTTACCTCACTTTCCAATTTCAACTGTTGAATCTCATCACGGCAAATTAATTTTTGGGAAAATTTCCGGAAAAGATGTTGTTGCAATGCAGGGTAGATTTCATTATTATGAAGGATACACAATGCAACAAATTACTTATCCAGTTCGTGTGATGAAGTTTCTTGGTGTTAAAACTTTGCTTGTTTCTAATGCATGCGGTGGTATGAATCCTCTTTTTAGAAGAGGTGATATTATGATTATGGTCGACCACATAAATTTACTTGGCGATAATCCATTAATTGGAAAAAATGAAGATGAACTTGGACCAAGATTCCCAGATATGAGCGAACCTTACAGTCTTGAACTAATTAAACTTGCTGAAGAAGCAGCTCTCGAAAATAAAATTAAAGTTCAGAAAGGAGTTTATGTTGCTGTTCCAGGACCAAATTTAGAGACAAAAGCAGAATACAGATTTTTAAGAGCAATTGGAGCTGATGTAGTTGGAATGTCAACAGTTCCTGAAAATATTGTTGCTAATCACATGGGAATGAAAGTCCTTGGCTTAAGCATTATTACAGATGAATGTTTCCCTGAAGCCTTGAAACCAGCATCACTTGAAGATATTATTGCTGCTGCAAACGAAGCAGAACCCAAAATGACATTAATTATGAAAGAGGTAATTAAAAAATTATGAAAGAAAAAAAAACAATTTATTATGCTACCGCCGTATTGCTTGCTTTGATTATTTTTGCATCTAATTTTTTGAGCACTGATATCTTTCAGGCTGGGTATCAAAATTTTGCAGTCTGGTTTGTTCTTTCAATTTTTGCTTTTGCCTGCGGGTGGCTGATAAATAAAACTCTTGGTTACAACCACGGCGGGAAAGTAATATTTGCTGTTATTGTCTCTACTGCTTTCTTAACTGTAATTTTAATTTCATTATTCAGTGAATATTTTGGCTTGAGCAATTTACTTGTAGAAAATATGATTTTATACATACTTCGAAATATAGCTCTTGGTGCAATGGGATTATTTGGAATGGTTGTATGCGAACTTCTGATAATGCAAAAAGAAAGCAACGCAGGAAAAACAAAATTAGATGAGATAAAAAAAATACTAACTTCAGCTCAAAGAGAAGCACAAATTATTGTTGAAGAAGCACGCTTAAAAGCAGATAAGATTCTTTATGATGCTCAAAAAGCTGCAGACGAAATTCTGGAAAAGAAAAAATATATTGAAACACAACTAAAAGAATTTATTGCTGCAGAAAAAGAATTAATAAAAAAATACGAATCTGAAGAAGAATAATTATTAACAATCTAAATACAGAGAAAAAGATGTTTAAGCAATTCGATGAAAAAATTAATTATCCTGAAATTGAAGAACAAATTCTAAAGTTCTGGCAGGAAAATAAAATATTTGAAAAAAGTATCTCCTCAAGAGATGAAAACAAACCTTTCACATTTTATGAAGGACCTCCAACGGTTAATGGTAAACCCGGAATTCATCATGTAATGGCAAGAACTTTGAAAGACCTTGTATGCCGTTACAAAACAATGAAAGGATTCCGAGTTCAGAGAAAAGCTGGCTGGGATACTCATGGATTGCCAATCGAAATAGCTTTAGAAAAAGATTTAGGATTTACACAAAAATCCGACATTGAAAAGTATGGAGTCGCTGCTTTCAATAAAAAAGCAAAAGAACTTGTCTATCATCATATTGAAATGAAAGAAGGCTGGCGTACTCTGACAGAAAGAATGGGGTACTGGATTGACCTCGATAATCCTTACATTACTTGCACAAATGAATACATAGAATCTGTATGGTGGGCACTTTCTGAATATTTCAAGAAAGGATTAATTTACAAAGGATTTAAAATTGTTCCTCAATGCCCTCACTGTGAAACTCCTCTTTCTTCTCATGAACTAGCACTTGGTTACAAAGATGTTCAGGACCCAAATGTTTATGTTAAATTCAAGCTCAAAGATGAAGATGCTTCAATACTTGTTTGGACAACAACGCCCTGGACATTAATTTCAAATGTTGCACTTGCTGTTGGTCCAGATATAGATTATGTGAAAATTAAAACAGAAAAGCACGGCGTAATGTATCTTGCCAAAGCAAGACTTTCTGTAATTAAAGAAGATTACACAATCCTTCAAGAATTAAAAGGTTCTGATTTGCTGAATCGAGATTATGAACCATTATTCCAATACATTCCAGTAAACAAAAGAGCATGGTACATTATTGCAGGTGATTTTGTCAGCACAGATGATGGTTCTGGTGTTGTTCATATCGCTCCTGCTTTTGGTGCAGATGACTATGAAGTTTCAAAAAAATATGATTTGCCTTTTATTCAGCCGGTTACAAAAAGCGGAAGATTTACAGAAGAAGTTACAGATTTTGCAGGAAGATTGATTAAAACAATTCAATTCGAAACTCATGAAGAGAAAGGTGTTGACCCCGATATAATTCGAAATCTAAAAGAAAGAGGTTTGATTTACCGAGCAACAAATGATTATATGCACTCATATCCTCACTGCTGGAGATGCGATAATCCATTGATTTATTATGCACGCGACAGTTGGTACATTCGTACAACTCAAGTTGCTCAAAGAATGATTGAATTAAATAAAACTATAAATTGGTATCCGCCTGAAGTCGGTGCAGGTCGATTTGGCAACTGGCTTGAGGAAAATAAAGATTGGTCATTATCTCGAGATAGATACTGGGGAACTCCTCTTCCAATTTGGATTAGTGAAGACGGTGATATGTTTGCTGTTGGTTCTATCGCTGAATTGAAAGAAGGATTTGTTGAACGAGACGGAAAAAGAATTCTGGTTAAAGATTTACCTGAAGAAGAAATCGATCTTCATAAACCTTTTGTTGATGAAGTTAAATTTGAAAAGAATGGAAAAATTTATAAAAGAACACCTGAGCTGATTGATGTATGGTTCGACAGCGGTGCAATGCCTTTTGCTCAATTCCATTATCCATTTGAAAATGTTGAAACCTTCAAGAAAAAATATCCTGCAGATTTTATTTGTGAAGGGATTGACCAAACACGCGGATGGTTTTATACACTTCATGCAATCGGCACAATGCTTTTTGATAATGTAGCTTTCAAAAATGTTATTGTGAATGAATTGATACTTGATAAGGAAGGACAGAAAATGTCCAAATCACGCGGCAATACTGTTGACCCATTTGATTTGTTTGATAAATATGGAGCCGATGCAACAAGATGGTACCTAATTACAACCAGTCCGCCATGGAAACCTACACTTTTTGATGAAGAAGGTGTGCTCGAAGTTCAAAGAAAATTCTTTGGAACTCTTATAAATACTTATTCATTCTTCTCGCTATATGCAAACATAGATAAATTTAATTTCAGTGAAGAATTAATACCTTATGAAGAACGTCCTGAAATTGACAGATGGATAATTTCTAAATTGAGTTCTCTTGTCAAAGAATATGAAGAATTAATGGATAATTATGATGTAACAAAAGCTGCGCGTCAGGTCGCTAATTTTACTATTGACCAATTATCTAACTGGTATGTAAGAAGAAGCAGAAGAAGATTCTGGAAATCTGAAATCAATAAAAATAAATTATCTGCTTATCAAACTCTATATGAATGCTTGATTACAATTTCAAAATTGACTGCACCATTTGCACCGTTTATTGCAGAAGAAATTTATCAGAATCTTAACAAAGTTACTAAAAAAGAAAATTATGAATCAGTTCATCTTGCAGATTTTCCTAAACCATCATACTTTGAAAAAGAACTTGAAGAAAAAATGGATATTGCTCAACGAGTTGTTTATCTTACTCGTTCAATAAGAGCAAAACATAATTTAAAAGTTCGTCAACCATTAAGGAAAATAATGGTAGCAGTTGATAAAGAAAAACAGGATGCATTAAGAAAAATGCAAGATGTAATTCTGGAAGAAGTGAATATTAAAGAATTAATTGTTCTTGAAGATGATTCTTCAATTGTGAATAAAACTGCAAAACCAAACTTTAAAGTTATCGGTCCCAAATATGGCAAGCTTGTGAAAGCATTAACCAATGTAATTAAAGAACTCGATAAAAATTCAATTGCTGAACTTGAAAAATCTGGTAAACTTAATGTGGAAGTTGAAGGACAGAATATTCAAATTACCTTGGAAGATGTTGAAATTGTTAGTCACGAAATTGAAGGCTGGTTTGTCGAAAGTGAAGAAGGGGTTACAGTTGCAGTAGACACAGAACTAACAGAAGATTTAATAGCAGAAGGTTATGCTCGTGAGTTTGTTAATCGTGTTCAAAATATGAGAAAAGATGCAGGTTTTGATGTTGTAGACAGAATTTTTGTAGATGTTAAAGGAGACAATAAATTTTTGAACTATATTCAGAAATTTTCTGATTATATTTCAAACGAAGTTCTTGCAGAATCAATTCGATATGAAGGCAAAATGAATGGCTATAAACAAAACTGGCAGATTGGCGATTATGAATGTGAGATTATAATTGCAAAGCAAAATAATTAATTTTCTGAAGCATGGGAGGAGTTATGGCAAAAAAGACTGATAAAAAAACAAATAAGAAAACCGCTGTAAAATCTAAAACAACAAAAAAAACAGCGAGCAAGTCAAATTCAAAGAAAGGGAAGGTTATGGCTAAGTCAAATCAAAATGAAAAAAAGGTAGCTATGAAAAAAGGAAAACATGTTGAAGTAATTTCACCAACAAAGAAAGTAAAAAAAATTCAGGGATACTCGAAAAAAGATTTAGAAGAATTCAAAAAAATTATTCTTGAAAAAAGAAATGAAATAATTGAACAGCTTCAGGCATTAAAAGAGCAAATGATGGATCCATCAACCGGGCAGTATGTAAATGAAAATTCGCCGTATTCTCTTCATATGGCAGAGCAGGGAACTGATGCAATGGAAAGAGAAAAATTGTATCTCTGGGCTCAGCGTGAAAATAAATTTTTAGGTTATCTTGATGATGCTCTTCAAAGAATTGAAAACGGAACGTACGGAATCTGCATTGAATGTATTGATGAACCACAAAATTTGTGTCCAACATGTCCATTAATTCCAAAAGAAAGATTAATGGCAGTGCCTCATACTCAGCATTGTCTTCAAGTTAAACAGAAAATGAAAACAACATAAAAGGTATAAATCTTGAAAGTTCTATACACAACTGTAATTGTAGTAATAATTGATCAGGTTACAAAATTTCTTGTGAAAGGAGGAACCATTCCATTTCTAAATATCAAAGCAAATGGAATGGAATATGGCCAAAGTATAAATGTAATTGGAGATTTTTTTAAGATAACATTTGTTGAAAATCCAGGTCTGGCATTTGGAATTGATGTTAATAATTCATCGAAACTAATTTTATCTATTTTTTCTCTCCTTGCAAGCATTGGAATCTTTTATTATTTGTATAAATCAAGAGATAAAAAATTTATAGTAAGATTTGCACTTGCATTAATTCTTGGAGGTGCAATTGGAAATTTAATCGACAGAGCTTTTTATGGATTGTTTTATGGTTATGCACCTTTATTTTATGGAAGAGTTGTGGATTTTTTTAATGTAGATTTTTTTGATTTCACAATTTTTGGAAGAACATATGACCGCTGGCCTATTTTCAATATTGCAGATGCTTCAGTGTCAATCGGTGTTGTTCTGTTGATTATATTTCATAAATCTGCTGAAGAAACAGCCAGTGAAGAAAATGACTTGTTAGTAACAAAAGAATCAGTTGTAAATGAAAATTTAGAGCTTGAGAGTTCAAATCCAATTGTAAAAAATGTCGAAGATAATAACAGAGAAGAAAATTAAAATTGAAATACCTGAGGGGAAAAAGAAAGAAAGAATAGATGTTTTTTTAGCCAATTCAGTTGAAAATGCAACCCGCTCAAGAATACAAAAATTAATTAAATCAAATCTTGTTACAGTTAATAATAAAGCAGTTAAACCGAATTATTTAATTTGCCCTGGTGATAAAATAGAAATTACAATTCCAGTAACTCCACGACCAGAAGAAACAGAACCTGAAGATATTCCATTAAATATAGTTTATGAAGATGATTATATAATTGTTGTGAATAAACCTGCTGGAATGGTTGCTCATCCAGCATTAGGGAATTACAGCGGAACCCTTGTTAATGCATTACTTCATTATACACAAAAGTTAAGTAAACTTAATGAACCCGGCAGACCAGGAATTGTTCATAGAATTGATAAAGATACAAGCGGACTTTTGCTCATTGCAAAAGATGAATGGACACATGCTCAACTTGCAAAACAATTTTCTTCACATACAATTGACCGTGAATATTGGGCTGTATGCTGGGGATTGTTTGAAGAAAAGAAAGGGGAAGTAATTGGAAATATTGCAAGGTCAAATAAGGATAGAAAAATTTTTACTGTAAGCCAAACAGAAGGACGATATGCACATACATTTTATGAGGTAATTGAAGAATTTGAATTTGCTTCGCTGGTAAAATTAAAATTGAAGACCGGAAGGACACATCAAATTCGAGTTCACATGTCACACATTAAACATCCGGTATTTGGCGACCCGACTTATGGGGGAAGAAGAATTGTTTATGGTTCAAATCTTCCTAAGATGAAAAGCAGAGTTGAAAATTTGCTTCAAATCATGAAACGGCAGGCACTTCATGCAAAAACACTTGGTTTTGTTCATCCACACACAAACGAAAAAATTTTTCTTGATTCTGAACTGCCTGAAGATATGAAGATATTATTAGAAAAATTAAGAAGTGATTAAGTATCGATTCGTTGAAATAATTTTTCCCACTCGACGATTGCTTCTGGAAATGGTTCAAGTACTCTTGGCATTGCACCATGAAGATATGAAATTGCTACGCCATAATTTACAATTGGTATTCCCATATATCGTGCTTGTTTAATTCTTGTTTGCATCATTTTTCGTGTAAGAGTGCAGCCGCCACAATGAATAATTAATTTGTATTCAGATAAATTTTCCGGGAAATCATGACCGCTTACAACATCAATTTCAAGATTCTTTTTTGTATGAAGTCGTAACCAGCGCGGAATTTTTACTCTACCAATGTCATCTTCCTGAGCATGATGAGTGCAGGCTTCTGCAATTAAAACTTTATCACCGTTTTCAAGTTCTTCAATTCTTTTTAGTCCTCTTACATATTCTGTAATATCACCTTTATATCTTGCCATTAAAATTGAAAAAGTTGTAAGAAGAACTTCATCAGGAACATCTGCAATTACTCTCATAATTGCTTGACTGTCAGTAACAACTAATTTTGGTGCTTGATTTAATTTGCCTAATGCTGCTCTTAATTCTTTGTCTTTTGCAACTACAACAATTGTATCTTCATCGAGAGCTTCGCGAATTGTTTGAACCTGCGGCATTATTAATCTTCCCTTTGGAGCGCCTAAATCAATAGGAACAACTAAAACAATCAAATCATGCTGTTTGACCAAATCTCCAATTAATGGGATTTCATCTTCTGCGGGAAGAAGTTGTGATACTTTTTCTTTTAGTTCATAAATTCCATCACCAGTTAAACAAGAGACAGGATGATATTTTATATCAAATTTTTGGAGTTCCTCAATTAATTCATAATTAATTCCCAAATCAGATTTATTAATTACAGCAAGAAAAGGAACATTAAAGTTTTTCAGCTTATCTATCAGTTCGATTTCATATTGAGTTAATCTTTGTTGTGAATCCAGAACAAGAATTGCAAAATCAACTTCAGATATTGTTTTTATTGTTTTTGAAATTCTTTTTTCTCCAAGTTCGCCAATATCATCTATGCCGGCTGTATCGATTAAAACTACAGGTCCAAAAGGAAGAAGCTCCATAGCTTTTTTAACTGGGTCTGTAGTTGTTCCAGGGATATCACTTACAATTACAAGATCTTGACCTATAAATTTATTCATCAAAGAAGATTTTCCAACATTTCTTCTTCCAACAAAAGCAATATGAGTTCTTTCAGATTGAGCAATTTTACTCAAGGTTCACTCCTAATTCTTTTGATATAATGTTATATAATTGTTTTTCGTCAAGCAGCTTGCTTTTCATTAATGCTTTTACAAAAGGAATTTTATTTTCATAAGCATATTTTACTAATTCTTGAATTGCATCATATCCAAAAGTTGTAATTAATGATGCTGCTATAGCTGAACTGTTGATTAAATTAATTTTGCATCTTTCTTCGTTTGCTGTTATTCCATCAATACAATTTAATGCAAGATTTATATTTGAATCCCTGAGCATTTCGAGTGATTTCAAAAATAAATGAGCAAGCAATGGAACAAATGGATTGAGTTCGAGGTGTCCGCTTCCAATAATGTTCGATATAATAACATCATGACCTTTAACAAGTTCACATATTTGAATAGTATTTTCAAGAATAACAGGATTAACTTTGCCAGGCATTATGCTTGAACCTGCCTGCTTAGGGGGAATGTTTATTTCTCCAATTCCTCCATTTGGACCACTGGACATAAATCTAATATCATTGCAGATTTTTATAATTGTTACTGCACCAGCCTTAACAAGTCCATGAACTTCTGCAAATACATCAAGATTTTGTGTCGCATCGATTAAGTCCTCACTTTTTGCAATTGGCAGTTTTGTAATCTTTTTTAGAATATTATTTACATTAAGAACATATTCTCTTGGTGCTGTAATTGAATTGCCAACTGCAGTTCCACCAAGATTTACAGAACGCAATCTTTCTTCTGCATTATAAAGTCTCCATCTGTCTCGAGCAATTGCCTGAGCATAAGCACCAAATTCCTGTCCAAGTGTTATAGGGACTGCATCTTGATATTGAGTTCTTCCAAGTTTTAAGATGTGTTTAAATTCTTCTTCTTTTTTTTGTAATGAATTTTGAAGTGTGGCAAATGAATCTGCTAATTCTCTTAATAAATTTATTGAAGCAATTTTAAGTGCAGTTGGAAAAGTATCGTTTGTTGATTGACTCATATTAACATCATCAATAGGATGAATGTAATCATATTCACCATAATTCTTGCCGGCAATTTGTAATGCAGTATTAGCAATTACTTCGTTGATGTTCATGTTAAGAGATGTTCCTGCCCCGCCTTGATAAGGGTCAACAATAATTTTTTCATAGATAGATGATAGATTGCCTTTGATGCAAGCTTCTGTTTCTTTTATTAATTCTTGAATTGCTTCTGATATTGCATCATATTTTTCTTTTAAGAGAATTCCGCATTTATAATTTGTTTCTGCTGCTGCAAGTTTAACCAAAAGATAAGCTTTTATTAAATGCAGGTTGACTTTTTCACCACTGCGCGGAAAGTTATTAAAACTTCTTAAAGTATGAATTCCATAAAGTGCATCATCTGGAATTTGTAATTCGCCTAATGAATCTTTTTCAATTCTCATTTTTTTCAAAATTATTTTACAAAAATATAAAAACAATATATCATTAAAGGCATAAAAAAACCCTCTGCTTTTTCAAGCAGAGGGCTCAAGAAGGAGGTAAAATGAAGATTATTTGAGCAATAACATTTTGTTTGTCTTAACAAAATTGTCGGCTTCAATTCTATAGAGATAAACGCCCGAAGCCATATTCTTTGCATTCCATTCAATTGTATGTGTTCCAGCATTCAATCTATTGTTAACCAATGTTACAATTTCTCTTCCGATTGCATCATAAATTGTTAATTTAACATTAGATTCTTTAGGAAGCTGGAATCTGATATAAGTTGTTGGGTTAAATGGATTTGGATAATTCTGGAATAGTGCATAATCGCTTGGAATTGTTTGTTCATCAGATTTAACATCGGTTGGAATTCCAAGCAAGTTCATTGCACCTTTTAATGCTGTAACAATATATTTTGGATTATGAATACCACCGCTCTTATCTTCCTCGGCTGTGATAGCATTCCAGTATGCACTTAATTGGTCTTTTGTCCATGAAGATTTTGGACCATCGAGTGTTCCATCTGCTTTGTGTGGTAAAGCAGCCATAATTTTTTCAATCATTCCATGAACTTCTTCTTGTAATCCTTCAACAACACCATCATTGTCATGGTCACCATTTCCATTGAGGAAGAATTTAACATCTTCGAATGATGTTCCAAAAGTGCTTCCATGACATTGAGCGCAGGCTTCCATGTTATCTTTATCAGGAATTTTTCTTCCGCTTGCATCAAGAATAAAATTGCCTTTTTCATCTTTCTTAAATGTACTCATGCTAAATGAATGTCCACCCCATTGATTAACTGTTGTACCTGTTAATGCATTTCCGCTGTACATGTGGCATCTAACACAGGCTTCTTGAGTTGCACCGAAGTGATTGGAATTTGCTAATTTTACTCCTGCAAGTTCTAACATGTTATTTCCAACAAGTACATCTCCTTGAGGACCATGATGAGGACCAAATCTCACATTGATAGTTCCGTTCAAAGCTGCATTTGCTTCTGTTCTTGAACGATGGCAATTGAAGCAGAGAGCACCAGTTCCAGCATTGCTTTCATCAATTTTGATTTTTGTATTATTAGGAGCTAAGAGTTCTGCATCAACTTTTCTTAATTGATGAACATTTTTATCACTGTGTGGATCATGGCAACCTGAACATGTTATCGGCGTATATGAAGCATCAAAGTATGGGTCTGCTTTTGTAATGCCATTAACATACTGTGCAAAACCTTTACCAGTATGACATGGTACACAGTCTTCGCGTCCAGGACCAGTTGGATATGATGTGGCTCCTGAATGAACAGAAGCATCCCATTGCTCTGGGAAAATATGATGAGTACCTGAATCATGGCAATATGCACAAACATCTGCTGAAAAAGTTGCTTGCATTCTTGAATCAGAAGTTACACCAAGATGTCCGCTTCCTGGGCCATGGCAGCTTTCACATTGAATATTTGCTCTCAACATTGCATCCGGAAATTTCACTAACAATGTATCGTAAGTATTTGGGGTGATTTTAGAAGGATAAACAAAACCTAAGTCGTCAAATCCATCATTTACTGCAGTTGGATTTGCATCATATCCAGTAGTATGACATGGTACACAATAACTTGCGTAATGGTCAGTTGGGCCACTCAATCCAGGAGTAGCTTTCATAGCACGAGTAAACATTGTAGCATGATTTGTCTTTGACCATTCTTCTACTTTACCTGGATGGCATGTTTGACAGTTAACTTTTTTATCAACCCCATTAACAACAGTATTTGTATAACCCAAATATTTGGCAGCATTGAAAACAATTGATTTGGTATAAGAACCTTCTGTTACAGTGATTTCATAAACACCAAGTTTGTCTGGTGTAAATGTTACTACTTGTGTTGAATCATTTTTAATATCTTTGTCAGCCCCAATAGTTGCTGTGGAACCTGCAGGCTTGCGTGTAATTGTGTAAACTGGATTTTCAAATTTTTTCCCTGTAATTGATGCCTTAAAATACATTAATGTTCCTACACCGACATTTGTTAAGCCATTGTATGGATAAGTATAAATGTCGGTAGTGGATCTTGCAACATCTCTCGGCGAAACTCCAAATGGCTGAAAATCTAATTTAATTGTTTGTGCCATTAGAGAAGTTGAGAGAATACACGCAAAGAAAATGATAGTAAGTTTTCGAATCATAAAGATCCTCCTTTAATTAAGAAGTTGAGAAGATGAAATCATGATTTTCAAGTTATTAAGATATTTTTATTTTTTTTCCTTTATTTAATATAAAAAGAACATGTAAGATGTCAAAGTCTAATTTTATTTTATGTTTAATTATCTTTTTATCGTATTTATAACCAAATTTCATTCCATAATTAAATTTGTATAAACTGAGCAGTATTTGTATATTTTTTTCCCAAATTTTGGAAAATTAATGTTAATCTATAATACTTTTTCTAAAACTAAAGAAGAATTTATACCAGTTAACCCACCGAATGTTACTTTTTATGTTTGTGGACCAACAGTATATGATTACTTCCATATTGGAAATGCACGCTCCTTTATTATGGCAGATATTGTAAGAAGATATCTTGAATACAAAGGCTATAATGTAAATTTTGTAATGAATATTACTGATATTGATGATAAAATCATTAATAAATCAAAAGACAGTAAAAAATCGACAGAAGAGATAGCAAAGTTTTTTACTGCTGCTTTTTATGAAGATATTCAAAAATTAAGAATTAAACCTGCTGTAAAAAATCCTCGCGCTACGGAATCAATCCCAGATATAATTGAAATGATTAAGACATTGGAAGAAAAGGGATATGCTTATAGTGTTGATGGCAATGTTTATTATGATATCACAAAATTTAAGGATTATGGAAAACTCAGCGGAAAAAATCTTGAAGAACTTGAAGCTGGTGCGCGAGTTGAAGTAAATGAATCTAAAAGAAATCCTCTTGATTTTGTTTTATGGAAAAAAGCAAAAGAAGGTGAACCAAGCTGGGATAGTCCCTGGGGCAAAGGAAGACCTGGCTGGCATATCGAATGTTCTGCAATGAGTTGTAAACATTTGGGAAATACTATAGATATTCATGCTGGAGGCAATGATTTAATTTTCCCTCATCATGAAAATGAAATTGCTCAAAGTGAAGCTGCTAATGAAACGAAGTTTGTAAAATATTGGCTTCATTTTGGCTTTCTAAATATTCAGAACGAAAAAATGTCAAAGTCGCTTGGTAATTTTTTTACTGCAAGAGAGATTCTTTCAAAATATTCTGTAGAAGCAATTCGACTTTTCTTTTCACAAACTCACTATCGTGGTCCTCTAAATTTCAGCGAAGAACTGCTATCTGCTGCAGAAAAAGGAATTGAAAAAATTAAAAACCTTGCCGAAAAAGTTGAGCAGGAAATTCTAAAACAGGCAGATGATGGAGTTTATCCCCAGTTTGATTTCAAAAAATATTATGAAGAATTTGAAAATGTGATGGATGATGATTTCAATACTCCCCAAGCAGTAGCTGTAATTTTTGAATTTGTCAAAAATGTAAATAAAGTAATTTCTGAAAATGAAAAAATTAATTCTCAATTTTATTATGATGTTAAAAAATTTCTGAGTGATACTGCACAAAATGTTCTTGGCATAATTCATTTTGATTCGCTATTCGAAAGTCAAAAATCAGAAGCAATAGAAGATAAATTAATAGAACTGCTGATTAATGTTAGACTTGCATTAAAGAAAGAAAAAAATTTTGCTTTATCAGATTATATCAGAGATGAATTGAATAAACTTGGAATAATACTTCAGGATAGCAAAGATGGAACAACTTTCAAAAGAAAAAGATAGTTGAATAAAAAATTTTTAGGTATTGAGAAAAAAATATTGTATTATTTATTAATAATAATTGAAAGATAATGTTATGAAGAAAAATTTCTGCTTGTACTTTTTTTTATTGGCATTATCAACAAAAATATTATCTCAAGGCACTTCGGGTACCGATGCAAAATATGAATACAGAAATTTAATTGATATTCCAACAGCAGGAGTTCTTGATAAAGGTGTAGTGGGAGTATCATTAGATGTAATGCCTCTTGGTGTAGTTATTTCAAAAATTGAAGTTGGTGTTTTTGATAATTTTAGTTTTGGTATTTCTTACGGCGGAAGCAACATAATAGGTCAGGGTAAGATAGATTGGTACAAATTACCCGGTGTGAATGTGAGAATAAGAATAATTAATGAAACAGTATCTTCTCCTGCAATCACACTTGGTTTTGATTCTCAAGGCAAAGGAACTTTTGATAGGAATTTAAATCGCTATCAAATTAAATCCACAGGGTTTTTTGCAGCTGCATCAAAAAATTTTGAATTCTTTGGATACTTAAGTTTGCATG
The DNA here is from genome assembly GCA_037481715.1 of Melioribacteraceae bacterium. Classification (GTDB taxonomy): domain Bacteria; phylum Bacteroidota; class Ignavibacteria; order Ignavibacteriales; family Melioribacteraceae; genus Rosettibacter. The sequence continues at coordinate 276,308 of JBBFLD010000004.1, read as the reverse complement.
GTTCTATTAATTACTCACTCGAAAGAGATGATAATGATAAAGATCTAAACTTAGCAATTGGTTTTGAAAAAACAATTGGAAATAAAATTTCATTAATTGGGGAGTATGACTTCGCTGTAAATGATAATACTGGGTTATCTCTTGGAAATGGAAATGGATATTTAAATATGGGTTTAAGATGGACAGTTGCTGATGGTTTTACTATTGGAATTAATCTTAGAGATTTACTTGATAATAAAAAATTCAACAGCAGCCGTGCCGATAGAGGAATTTTTGTAGAATATGTAAAATCAATTTTTTAACTGTTCTGTAAATCAAACATATAAGTTCATAAAAATATACAGTTAATTTATTAGTCCTTCCTTTTTAGCATTTCTTTTAAACTATTTAAGGCATAATTTTTGTCAAAGAAACAGAAAAAGGGGTGTGAAAAATGAAAACTTTAGCTAAAATATTATTATTGATTCCATTATTAACTTTAGGAGGATGCTATACTCAATTGGCTCTTCGCAATGATTATAATTATGAAGATGAATATACTTATCAAGAACAAGAAGATACAACATATAATCGCGGAGAAGTAAACATTTACAATTATTATTATGATGGCTTCTACCCAAATTATAGAAGATATTATTGGGGATATTATCCCAGATGGAGTATAACTATTGGAACTTACTATGACCCATTCTGGTGGGATATTTATTATCCATATGTTCCATGGTGGTATTATCCTTATAGCTATAATTATTGGGCATATTATGATTACTGGTATTATCCAAATTACTGGCATTATGGATATTCTAATTCTGGAGTTTATAAATACAGAAATACTTACACAAGATTGAGAAATACTGATGGTGGAAGAAATGTTGATATTCGAGATAGAGGTGATAGTTATAGAAGCGGAAGGTCAAGTATTATTGATAACAGAACCGGCACAACAAAACCAGCAGATGTAGATTTAAGCAGAACAGGTGTTTCTCGAACCAGAGACAATACTTCAGGCACACTCTCAAAAGAAAGTGCCAATACTAATATCGAACGAAAACGAGAAAGAAGCGAGACCAGAATTAAGTATCCTATAGAAGCCACAAGAGACAGAGGAACAAGAGAACAAACAGGTGAAAGAAGCAGAGAAAATTCATCACGAGATAGAAATGCTGACAATAACAGTTCAGGAAGGTCATCGCAGCCAAGTTATACACCACCACCAAGTGAATCGAGAGCTCCGGCTCCATCATATAATCCTCCGCCAAGATCAAGTTCAAGCAGCGGCTCAACAAGAGGAAGTGATGGAGGTCGTTCAGGCAGTGATAGTGGAAGAAGAAGATAAAATTTCTCTATTAAATTTATTGCTGGGAGATTGATATGAAAAAAATAATGTTAATCATTTCAGGGTTGTTAATATTGAATGTAACTATTCAAGCACAAAATTTTAAAGATGCTTTACGATTAACCGAGCCAGAAATTTTAACAAGTGCAAAAGCACTTTCTCTTGGAAATGCTTATACAGCTCTGAGTAATGATTTTTCGGCATCATTATTTAATCCTGCTGGATTTGGCTTGATTAAAAAGTCAGAATTTTCAGGAGCACTTTCCTATAACTCTTTTAATAATTCAACTACTTTCTTTAATAAAAATGTAGACTATTCAAACAGCATAACAAAATTGAGCGAGTTTGGTTTTGTTTTCCCATTACCTACAAAAAGAGGAAGTTTAGTATTTGCACTTGGTTATAATCAATTAAAAGATTTTAACTATGCAATGAAATTTGATGGATATAACCCTAACAGCAATTCACTAATTCAGGATCTAACAAGTAACAATGATGATATTGCATATGAACTTGCACTTAGTTACCCAGTTTATAATAAATCAAACAAATATGTTTATGATACAACTTTGATAAACGGGAGATTAAACCAGAGTGGTAAGATTACTCAAGATGGAGGATTGCACAGCTGGTCGTTTTCTGGTGCAGTAGAAATTCAGAAAGATGTTTTTCTTGGTGCAACTTTGAATATTATTAATGGTGATTTTAAACGCGACCGCCAATACTGGGAAGATGATGTTAATGATTACTATAATATTAATTTGCTTTTAGACCCAAGTGAACCAAAAACTCGTGATTTTCAAACTTTCTATATTAATGATATTATTCGCTGGGATGTTTCCGGATGGAATTTAAATTTAGGTTTACTAACAAGAATTAATGATAAATTTAATATCGGATTTTCTATAAAAACACCAAGAAAATTCACCATTAAAGAGACATATTTTGTTGATGCTTATAGTCAGTTTGCTCAAACAAGATTTTCATTAAATCCTCCAATAGAAAATCGAATTGAATATAAAATTAATACACCTTATGAATTTTCTTTAGGGGCTGCAATTAATGAGAAAAATTTTTTAATAAGTTTTGATGCAAAGTTTATCGATTATACTCAAATGGAATTTACAAGTGGATTGGATTTAAGAGATATAGAAAATAACAATCGTGATATCAAAGAATTATTTAGGCAAGTAATTAATTTACATGCTGGTGTGGAATATGAAATTCCATATATAAATCTTGCACTAAGAGGTGGATTTATGATTCTCCCTTCTCCTTATAAAGATGACCCGGCAGAATATGACAAAAAATTTATTACAGTAGGATTAGGCTTAAATCCAAATTCTAATTTATCTTTTAATATTACTTATGCTTTTGGCTGGTGGAAAGATTTTGGCGATAATTATGGAACTAATCTTTCAAGAACTTATCAGGATATAACAAGAAATAATTTTATTGCCGGCATAAGATATAATTTTTAATACACACCCCTACTTGGTTAATGCTCCCCGCAAAAAGCATCTTAGAAATAAGATGCTTTTTGTTTTTAAAGATTTCAAAAGATAGATTTGCAAAATAAAATTATTAAAGGAGGTGTTTATTAAAGGAATAATTTTTAAGATAGAAAGCAAAAATTATTATGTGTTTGATGAGAATAATAAAGAGGTAAGATGTTTTTTACGAGGGAAATTTCAAAAAGAATTTTCTATTAAGAAAGATAAATTGCTAACACTCGACATTGCAGCTGTTGGTGATGTTGTAGAATTTAATTTGAATAATGATGGAACCGGCGTAATAACAGAAATCCATCCAAGAAGAAATAAAATTTCAAGAAAAGCTCCAAGAATTAAGGGGGCAAGCATAAGAGGAGAAAGATTAGAACAAATTATTGCTGCTAATGTTGATAATCTTATAATTGCTTCAAGCTGGCTTAATCCAAAATTTAATAATCGATTAATTGATAGAATGATTGTCGTTGCAGAAAGTTCTTCTGTTCAGCCAGTAATTGTAATCAACAAAATTGACCTTGATACTAATGATGAAAGAAAAAAATGGGTAAATCTTTATAAACAAATTGGCTACAATGTTTTTGAAACAAGCACAATAAGCAAGAGTGGTCTTGATGAATTGAGAAATTTTCTGACAGGCAAAATTAATTTGTTTTGGGGACATTCTGGTGTTGGAAAATCAAGTCTGTTAAATCAACTTTATCCTGGGCTTAATCTTAAAGTAAGCGAAATTAGTGATTACACTTTGAAAGGAAGACACACCACAGTAACTGTTCTAATGAAAAAAGTTGATGAAAACACATTTGTAATTGATACACCAGGAATTAGAGAAATTGACCCCTATGGAATAAAAAAAGAAGATTTGAGTCATTACTTCAAAGATTTCAAGGATTACATTTATGATTGCAAGTTTAACACTTGTACACATCATCATGAACCAGGCTGTGCAGTAGTTAAGGCATGCCAGGAAGGAAAGATAAATGAAGAAAGATATAAAAGTTATTTGAACATTTTAGAAACAGTAGAAGAAGATTTATTTTTTGAGTGATTTAATTTTCTTTTTCATTTGCTCTATGAATTGAATAATTACTTCGTCAGGCACACCATCGTGATGTTTTGATTTTAATCTCATATCACACTGGTCATTGATGTAATCAATCAACACGAATTTATTTTTTCTTGTTAATGCAATTTCTGTTGAAAAGTAATCTATTCTTGTGATTCTTGATAATCTTTTAGTTATTCGATGCAAAGGCTGAAGATGATATTTTTTAATCTGGTCGTAAGTAATTGATTCGTAGACATGAGTGTGGTCGTCCCACCATGTTGGAATCACTTTACTAAAAGCCCAGAACACTCTAAACCATGCTCTTCTTCCGCTTAATGTTTTTGGATATATTTTTTCCTGAATTAAAAATTCTTCAGTTTGATTTTTAATTCTTTCTTTTTGAATTTGAGCAAGTGTAGTTGCATCTACCTCAACACCTTCACCGCCTCCAGTTTCAATTGCAGGTTTAATTATAAATGGAATTCCCAATTGCTTTAATTCTTCTTCGTTTATGTTTAGATTGTGATTGAAATAATAAGGCGGCAATAATATTGTTTTTGGCAAATCAAAATTTTTCTTTGAAAGCAGTTTGTGCATGTAAGATTTGTTTGTGAATTTATGAACTTTTTTATGAGGATTGATTAAGTAGGATTTTCTTTTTGATAAAATTGCTGCAATTGGTTCAAAGTCTGAATCAACATCTGAAGCTCTGTCTAAATAAGCTCGAAAATGGAGCTGCTTTGATTTTAGTGAATCTATAACTTCAAAAACATTATAATTGCTGATTACAAAAGTTGAAAAACCATCCTTTTGAAATATGAATTCTGTCAATTCAACAAATTCAACATCATATTCCCATGTGTAAGAAATTGCAAGGTCAAATGTATTCATACGAAAAATTTTTTTTACAAAATTAATATAAAAGCTTTTATCGAATTTTACATTTGCCACTAATTAAGAATCGAATTAAAGAATTATGAGAATGTATATTAAACTTACTTTTAATGCATGTTTATTAAACTGGAAAACTGTTCTAATGAATTATGCATTTTAAATTAATCTGGAATATGATTTCTCTCTTATAAACTTGTTAATCAATCCTTGATAAACTATATTTTGAATAAAATTAAATGGTGATTATGAAATATTTATTATCCCTATTAAGCTTGTTAATTATTGTAAGTTGTTCTTCTGTCATAAGTAAAAAATCTTTACCTTCATCATATGTCAAAATAGATAATGAAAAATTAGCAATAGAAAAATTTGTTAATGGTTCAATTCAGGAAATTAAAGGGAATATTCAGGAAGCAATAAATGAATATAATATTGCATTAAGTTATGCTGAAAAACCTGGTATTCACTATGCACTTGCAAAAAATTATTACAGAATAAATAAATTAGCTCCTGCACTTCAGCATGCAAGAAAAGCGGCACATCTTGAACCTGATAACAAAGAATTTCTTTTCCTTCTTGCTTCTGTTTATAATGCTTCGCATCTCGAAGATTCTTCAATTGCAGTCTATGAAAAAATTATTTCTATGGATTCAACTGATGCAGCGGCTTATTTTCAGTTAGCACAACTTTACGAGAAAAATAGACCTAAACAAGCTCTTGCTATTTATAAAAAACTTATTGATATGATTGGTCCAGATTGGAATGTGCTTGTAAATATGATTGATTTAAATGAGAGACTTGGGAATAATGAAGATTCAATAACTTTTCTTGAAGAGTTAATAAAACTTAATCCTTCTGATTTACAACTTCAAAGATTGTTGATTGATGCTTATATTAAAACAAAAAATTATGATAAAGCATTAAAAACATGTGAAGAAGCTTTAATCAGCTATCCTGAAGATATTGGTCTTCTTGAACTGAAGGGAAATATTTTTATTCAGCAGGATAAATGGAATGATGCGGCTCAGGTTTATGAAAAAATTTTTGACAGCAGAGAAATCGATTTTAACCAGAAACTTAAAATTGCATCGCTGTTCATGATGGCTTCAGAAAAAGATTCAACTAATCTTTTTACGGCAAAAAAGTTTTTTGAAAAATTAAATAAAGATTCTACTGACTGGCAGATAAATGCATCACTTGGTGAAATAGAGATTAAACTTAAAAATGATTCTTCAGCGATAGAATATTTCAAAAAAGCTGCATCACTAGCAGAATGGAATTCACAATTGTGGATTAGATTGGGAGGGCTTTTATTCGACAGACGAAAATATTCAGATGTAATTTCACTTCTTGCAGATGCAGTTGAAAAATTTCCGAATGACTTTGCAATTAATTTAATTTATGGCTTATCGCTTTCACAAAATAATGAACATCAAAAAGCAAAAATTTATCTTGAACGTGCTGTAAATATTAATCCTGATGATATTACTTCTTTAACTGCCTATGGTTATACTTTGAATCAATTAAAAGATGAAGAAGGAGCACTCAAAATTCTTAATAGAGCTTTAGCTATTGACCCCAAAAATATTGATATCATCGGCATGGCAGCATTGATTTATGATTCTCAAAAAAATTTTGCAATGTCAGATTCTCTTTACATCGAAGCACTGAAAATCGATTCGACCAATGCATTGATATTGAATAATTATGCTTATTCGCTTGCCGAAAGAGGAATTAAGCTTGAAGAAGCATTAAGAATGTCCAAAAAAGCAGTTGAAAAAGAGCCAAAGAATGCTTCTTACCTTGATACTATTGGATGGATTTATTATCAACTTGGAGATTATAAAACAGCAAAAAAATATATTGAGGAATCCATCAAGCAAGATTCAAAAAGTGCTACTGTAACAGACCATCTTGGTGATGTTTATTTTAAACTTGGTAATAAGGAGAAGGCAAAAGAATTCTGGCAGAAAGCACTTGAACTTGAACCATCGAATGAAAAAATTAAACAAAAATTAGAAAAGGGTGAGCTGTGAAAAGAAAATATTTTTATTTACTTCTTTCAATAGTTTTGTCAATCTTATCTGCATGTGCACCAACTAAAACAATTGAGAAAGAAAGACTAATTTCTCCTGACAGACTAATCATAAAATTGGAAGCTAATCGCAGAAAAATAAAAAGTTTTGAAGGAAGCGGAGTAATAAGTGTTCAAAACAAAGAGTTTAATGCAAAAAGTAATTTTGAAGTTAATTTAAAAAAGCCGGATTCTTTAAGAGTTGATTTCTTTGGTCCTTTCGGAATCGAACTTGCTCAAGCAGTAGTCTCTTCAAATGGATTTTTATTTTATGATGTGATTAACAATAAAATTTATAAAGGAAATTTAAGAGATGATGTTCTGCAGAAAATCTTGAAAGTAAATTTATCACTGAATGAAGTAATTGATGCACTTACAGGTTCTGTAAATCTTTCTGATAAATTAAGAAAAGAACCAGATAAATTTGAATATGAAAATAAGTTTTACAAATTAACTTATATTGATTCAGTAAACTCGCTGGAAAAAATTTATCTTGTTAATGCAGATGACCTCTCAATTTCAGAAAGTATAATTCAAAATCTTAAAGGAGAAAAATTAATCGAAGGAAAATATTCAAATTTCAAAATGTTCGATAATGTTCCTGTTCCATATGAAATAAAAATAAATGATTTCAGAAATAACCAGCATCTAAAGATTGAATACAGAAACATAGGTGTTAACAAAGAAATTCTTAACATCGATATAGAAATTCCTGAGGATGCAAAAATCTTAGAATGGTAAATCAATTTGTAAAAATAATTCTTTTCATTCTTTTGCTGTCGCATCTTTCATATTCTCAAAAGAAAGACAGCATAGCAATTAAAAACAAAGAACTTGAACAGATTAAAAAGGAAATAGAATTATTAGAAAAAGAACTGAGCAGCAAATCACGAAAAGAAAAAGAAAGTCTCGAATTTTTAGAAAGAAGCAGCAAGCAAAGTTTATTAATACAAAAACTTATTAATAATCTTATAGCTGAAGAAAATCAAAAGTTGGAAGAAATTAAAAAGACTGAAAAAAAAATCGCTGATATAGAAAATAAAATTTTACTCCTCAAACAAAAATATTCAAATTATATTGTCTGGATTTACAAGAATAGAAACACATCCATATTAAAATATCTGTTAAGTTCAGATTCTTTCAGCAAGATGCTTAAGAGATATAAATACTTAAAATTCATTTCTGAGCAAAATGAAAAAGATTTAAAACTGCTTTCTCAAAGCAAAACAAATTTAGCAAAGTATAAAAATCAGCTGCAGCAGGAAAAAGAACAGAAAGAAATTCTTGTATCCCAGAAACTTGAAGAGCAAAAAAAACTTGCATCTTTACAAGCAGAAAGAAAACAATTAATTGCATCATTAAGAAGGGATAAAAAAATAATTGCAGAAGAAATTGATGCAAAAAGAAAAGCTGAAATTGAAATTAAGAATTTGATTTTTAGTTTGATTGAGAAAGAAAGAATTAGAAAAGCAAAAATGCTTGAAGAGAAAACAAAGAATAAAATTGCAGAATCAGTTCTTGATTACACAAAGCTTGAAAACTTTGATAAATTGAAAGGCAAATTGCTCTGGCCCGTCAAAGAAGGAAAAATAGCACGAAAGTTTGGAGAAAATAAAAATGAAAAATTAAATACAATTACCTTGAATTATGGCGTTGATATTGCAACAAAATCCCAACAGGAAATTATTGCTGTTGCAGAAGGAATTGTTTCGACAATTGAATGGATTCCAGGATTTGGAAGCGTAATTATTTTAACTCACAATAATCAATATCGAACTGTATATGGTCATGTTGGCGATATAAAAGTTAAGGAAGGAGATAAAGTAAAAGCAGGAACTGTAATCGGCAGAGTAAGTGAAAGTCTTGAAGGAAATATTTTACATTTCGAAATCTGGAATGAAAGAAATTATCAAAATCCAGAGCTCTGGCTTGCAAGAAGATAAAAACAAAAATCATAGAATTTATGAATGACTTAAAAAAATTATTCATAATAATTTTCTTTTTTCTATCAAGTTTTATACTTGGTCAATTTCAACGGTTAAATCAAAACGAGGCAATACTTGGAGGAGGTTTTGGTTTGACATGGATTGATGGAAGACCGCATTATGCATTTCGTATTTTCCCAGAAATTCAATTTTCAAAAGTCGGCATTGGTCTGGATTTAAATTTAGAATTTACTCCCGAAGGAAAAATTCGTAAAGAAAATTTTAATGAGTTCACAGATTATCTAAGTATCATTCGTTATGTTCGATATGGAAAGAAACATGACCCGCTTTATTTTAGAATTGGCGCTCTTGATTATGCAACTCTTGGACATGGAAGCATAATGTATCTTTACAACAACAGCCCTGCTTATGATACAAGAAAAATCGGAACCGAATTTGATATCGATTTCAATAATTTTGGATTTGAATCTGTCTATGGAAATTTTGGACAATCAGGAGTAATGGGTTTAAGAGGTTATATCAGACCAATTCGCTTTACAGAATTATCTTCAGTTCCAATACTTGGAAATCTTGAACTTGGTGCAACTTTAGCTACAGATTCAGATGAAAAGTGTGGAATAATATCCGGTGATTATGATCCAATTAACAACACATTTCTTCCATTAATTGATGAAGGTAAAATAACAATTGTTGGATTGGATATTGGACTTCCATTGTTAAGAACAAGTCTGCTCGATTTCGATATTTACTTTGACCATTCTAAAATTATAAAATTTGGAAGCGGCTCGGCTTTAGGACTGATTTTTGATTTTAAGGGATTAAATTTAGTTTCACTAAAAGCCAGATTAGAAAGAAGATTCAATGGGAAAAAATATTTGCCTTCTTACTTTAATTCTCTGTATGAAATTGAAAGATTCAGAATTGATAAATCAACTGGAATGGTAATTAGTAAAGTTCAAAAACTAAAAGCTGCAGATGAAGGAAATGGTTACTTCGGAGAACTGCTGCTGAATCTTTTTGGTGCATATAATATTCTTGGAAGTTTTCAAAAATTGGATAGAGTTCCTGAGAGCGGAATACTTCATTTGTGGACAGTTATTAATCCAGAAAGTTTTCCTTATCTCTTTCGTGCAGGGTATGATAAAATTCAGATAAAAAATTTTGGCGATATTTTTAAGATGGATGACCGCTCTTATCTTTTTGCAGAATTTGGTTATAAAATTCAAAAATACTTTTTGTTATCTGTAATTTATTCATGGACCTATACACCTTTGAGAGATAAAACTGATAATGTTATTGGTTATAAACCGCAAAAGAAGATTGAACCAAGATTATCATTTATTTATCCGGTAGGAATTTAGAATCAAAATTTAGTATGGCTAAAATAAAATTTAAGATATTAATTGAAGATTATTATTAAATATTGTTTTCAATGAATTTTCGAAATTCTTCTACAGAGTAAAAAATAAAATCAGCCTCAGCATTTGAATAATTGTTCCTTGAAAATTCATCCCATAAAACAAGCGCGCATTTTATTCCTGCATTTCTTGATGCAATTACATCTGTATTCGTATCGCCAACCATTAAAACTTTTTCTGGTTTGAGATTAAATGTATTCAAAAATTTTATTATTCCTTCAGGAGCGGGTTTATGTTCTTTGACATCATCACCTGTAACAATTAAATCAAAGTAGTCATGAAGTTTAATTTCTTTTAGTGTAATTATCGAAGTGTCTCTCCCTTTCCCTGTGAAAATTCCAAGTGGAATTTTTTTGCTTTTGATAAGTTTTATTACTTCTTCCAAACCAGGGAAAATATTTGCCATTTCTTTATGCTGAGATTCATAAAAATCGAAATAATCTTTTCTTGCTTTTTCATAGTCATCTTTCATCCATTCTTTGAGAATTACATCTTCAGTTGGTCCAAACAAAGCAACAATTTCTTTTGTTGTTAATCTTTTATTGTGATATTTTTTTATAACATGATTAAAACTTTCGAAAATCAAATCGTGTGTTGATGCAAGTGTTCCATCAATATCGAATATTATTCCATCAAAGTTTTTCAATTTTTACCTCGACTTAAATATTACAATTGTTCCATCAATATTTGATGTCAAATATTTGTTTGAAGATATTTTTTCTACAATATGAATTGGTGCGCTGCCCAAATATAAATCTTTAAGCAAATTAAATTTTGAATCGAAGTGATTAACAAATCCATTGTCACTCCAGAAAATTTTATTATCAAGTTCAACAGGTTTTGAAAAAGAATTTGAAAATTTTATTTCTGTTTTTATTTTTCTTTCGATTTTACCTTTGTCTGCAGATATTATCATAAACTCATTGTTTTTAGTTCCAGCAAAAACAAATTTTTTATCATCAGATAACCCAATGTTTTGATAAAATTGATTCTCAATTTTCCAATCAAGTTTTCCCAATAATAAATTTACAGCATAAAGAACACCATTCTGAGAAACTACAAAGATTCGCTTACCATCACTTAAAATTTGAGAATAAGAAAGGTCAGTGTTTGCTTTTTCTTTCCATCTCCAGATTGTAATTCCTTCTTTTGCATCAATACAATAAAGAAATCCATCCCGACTTGTATAAAAAATTTTATTATCAATAAACAATAAATTGGGACTTATCATTTCTTTGCAGTAATCATTTGACCAGTATTCCTGAAATGTTTCTAAATCATAGCAATAAATCTTTCCGCTTGATGTGCCAAAAACTACAGCTGCAGTTGATTGAGAAAGTTTTGGAATCATTAATTCTTTTTCACCGCTGTAATTGATTGCAAGTAAATCTGTTGTAATGTAGTCTTCAAAACCAATTGATTGAAATTGTTCGCCTGAAATAGCACTTAACGAAATTAAATCTCCTTGAAAAGTTGCAGCTGCAATCATCATATCTGCAATAATTGGTTTTCCAATGATATTTCCATTTGCATCAAATTCCCATTTAATTTTTCCAGTTGTATCAATACAGCTGATTAGTCCAGAATAATCAAAAGTATAAATCTTGTTGTTCCAATAACTGCAAGATGTCAGCATTGTTGAATTTAAATTGATATTGAGCAAAATATCAGAATTGATTGATTGCAGCTTATCAATTTCAATTTTTTCTTTTGGGATATCAATAGTTTTATCGATAACAGAAATGATTTTGCCGCTGTTGTCAAAAATTTTTATTGAGTCTTTTGAAATTTCTATTAAAACAAAATCCAAAATTTTTTTGCTTGTATTATGAGATGATTGAATATCAAGAATTGAGTAGCCACTTAAATTTCTTAACTCTGTTTTTGCTGCATTTCCGTTTACAAGTAACTTTAAGTTTTTTTGCGATAGATTATTTAATAAAAATTTCCAGTTGTCAATTTCAGATTCAAATTGGTCTGGCGAGAAAAAATAAATTTCATCACTTAATTTCAATGTATCTAAAGTTTCATTTAACCAGTTGATATTTTCTGCAGTGTAATGATTATAAGTTGTTAAAGGAATTGCAGGACTCAATCCAATGAAAATTTTATTGTTGTATCGTATAGCAAATTTGTCATCAAAATTATCCTGATAATAAATTAATCCTTTTGCATCTTGAAAATCAATTTCAGAAGGCAAAAGGTAATAAGGTTTTTCAAGTTTATTAAGCAAGGACTTAAGCATTAAAAATTCTCTTTCGGAACCTGATGAAGTTAAATTTCCAGCTATAATCAGGAAATCAAGATTTTCTATTTTATTAATCTTTGAAATTGTTGAATCAAAAACAGAATTATTTCCACTTTTATTAATTGAAGGTGATGAGAGAAATACAAAATTAACCTTCTGAGCAAAATTTATATTGTAAATTAAAAATAATATAATGAAGAGTTTTTTCATGTTAATAACATTAATTAATCATTTACAAAATTAGTAAAACAGAGAATGATAATGAATTTTAATAAAATCAAAGAAAGGAATATTTTATTGCCTGACTGTTTAAATTGTAAATCCTTTACCTTCTTTATATATTTGCCACTAAATTTTTCAATAGAGTATGCAAAACATTCGCAATTTCTGCATAATTGCTCACATAGATCATGGCAAATCAACATTAGCAGATGGTTTATTAGAATTTACTCACACGGTATCTGAACGAGAAGCAAAAGAGCAGCTGCTTGATAGTCTTGACCTCGAAAGAGAGCGAGGGATTACTATAAAATCTCACGCTATTCAGATGGAATATAGTGCACAGGATGGTCAGACTTACATTTTGAATTTAATTGACACACCCGGTCATGTTGATTTTTCTTACGAAGTATCGCGTTCACTTGCTGCATGTGAAGGTGCTATTCTTGTAGTAGATGCTGCTCAAGGTGTCGAAGCTCAAACTATTTCAAATCTTTATATGGCTGTTGATGCCGGTCTGGAAATAATTCCAGTCATCAATAAAATTGATTTGCCAAGTGCTATGGTTGATACTGTTAAACAACAAATTATTGATTTAATTGGCTGCAAAGAAGAAGAAATTATTTTAGCAAGTGCAAAAACAAGAATTGGAATAGACAAAATACTTGAAGCAATTGTTCAAAGAATTCCACCGCCAAGCGGCAAAGAAGATGCACCACTTCAGGCTTTAATTTTTGATTCTGTGTTTGATTCTTATCGCGGTGCAGTTGCTTATATTCGAGTGTTTAATGGAGTAATAAAAGAACGCGATGAAATTACCTTTTTTGCAAGCGGCAAAAAATATATTGCCGAAGAAATTGGTATTCTTCGATTAAATAGAATTAGAACCGGAGAACTTAGAACTGGCAATGTTGGTTATATTATTGCAGGTGTTAAAGAATTACGAGATACAAAAGTTGGCGATACAATTACTCATGTTAAAAATGGTGCAGAAAAACCTTTGCCCGGATATAAAGAAATCAAGCCAATGGTCTTTAGTGGCTTATATCCTACAAATTCTGATGATTACGAAAATTTAAGAGATGCGCTTGAAAAATATAGATTGAATGATTCATCAATTACATTTACTCCCGAAACTTCTGCAGCACTTGGTTTTGGTTTTAGATGTGGTTTTCTTGGAATGCTTCACATGGAAATTGTACAGGAAAGACTTGAAAGAGAATTTAATCAATCAATTGTGACAACTTTGCCGAATGTTGAATACTGGGTTTATAAAAGAAATGGTGAAAAAGTAATTGTTGATAATCCTGCAGAAATGCCGCCTCAGGGTGAAATAGACCATATCGAAGAACCATATGTCAAAGCCCAAATTGTAACCCCAAGTGAATATATCGGGAACTTAATGCAGCTTGCAATTGAAAAAAGAGGCGTTTATTTGAATACAACTTATATTGACCCAAAGCGTGCTGATTTGTCGTTTGAGTTTCCTCTTTCGGAAATTATTTTTGATTTTTATGATAAATTAAAATCTATATCACGTGGTTATGCATCTTTTGATTATGAATTGATAGGTTACAGACAATCTGATTTAGTCAAACTTGATATTTTGCTTAATGGAGAAAAAGTTGATGCTCTTTCAATTATTGTTCATGAAAAGAAAGCTTACAACTGGGGATTAAAAGTTTGCTCGAAACTAAAAGAACTTATACCACGACAAATGTTTGAAATTGCAATTCAAGCTGCAATTGGAAGCAAAGTTATTTCGAGAACAAATATTAAACCTCTTAGAAAAAATGTTCTTGCAAAATGTTATGGTGGCGATGTAACTCGAAAAAGAAAATTACTTGAAAAGCAAAAAGAAGGGAAAAAAAGAATGAAACAAGTTGGCAATGTTGAAATCCCTCAAGAAGCATTTTTAGCTGTTCTTCAAATTGAAGATTAAAAATTTTTTTAGAATAATATTTGGTTAAACATGTCATTACAGAAAAAAGAAAAAGCAAAAACATTACAAAAAACACCATCACAAAAATTTTGGGAGTTTATTAAAAATTTATTGTTCGCTGCATTTGCGGCTTTATTGATAAAAACATTCTTGATAGAAACCTCAAGAGTTCCTACAGGTTCTATGGAAAAAACAATTCTTGTAGGCGATTTCCTTTTTGTCAATAAATTTATTTATGGTTCAACTTCTCCTCGTACAATTCCATTTACAAATATTGCACTTCCTTATTTTCAATTGCCTGCTATTAGGGAACCAAGACGAGGTGATATAGTTGTGTTTGAATATCCAGGTGATCGCGATGAACTTAAACCTGCTGAAATTAATAATTATGTTAAAAGATGTATTGGAATCCCAGGTGATACAATCGAAATAATTGATAAAGTAGTTTTTGTTAATGGAAAAGAAGCCTGGATTCCTCCTCATATTCAATATTTAAATCCTTATGTTACTCCTAAGGGGGTTCCTAATCCAAGAATTTTTCCAAAAGGCGCAAATTTTAATGAAGATAATTATGGACCTATTGTGGTTCCTAAAAAAGGGGATGTAATTCCATTAAGTGTTGAAAATGTAGAACAATGGAGAACAATAATTGACCGTGAATTTGGAAGAAGAGTTGTTACAGTTGAAGGCAATCAAGTTTTTATTGACGGCAAACCAGTAAATTCATATACATTAAAAAAAGATTATTATTTTATGATGGGCGATAATCGTGATGATAGTGCTGACAGCAGATTTTGGGGGTTTGTGCCTCGTGATAAAATTGTTGGTCAAGCATTTTTAATTTACTGGTCATGGGACCCAAGCATTCCTTTTTCTGATTTCTTCAGACTCCTTGGTTCTGTAAGATTAAATAGAATTGCAAAGTTAGTTCACTAATTTTTTGAAATAGAATAAATGAAATCATTACTTAATACAATTTTTCTTCTAATTCTCCTTTCAACAACTTTTGCTCAGTCAAAATATTTTGTTTACTTCAAAGACAAAGGTTTGCAAGAAGAAGGAATTCTCAGAAAAAATTCCCCGCTATTTCTGCAGGCAGAAAAAGAATTATCTACAAAAGCAATTGAACGAAGAAAAAAAGTTCTTGGCGATAACTACATTACTTACGAAGACCTGCCCATTAACAAAGATTACATTCAGCAATTAGAAAACATAGGTATAAAAATTATTCATGTTCTAAAATGGTTTAATGCTGTTTCATGTTATTTAAGTGATGAACAGAAAAGCAAAGTTGAAAGATTACCATTTGTAAAAAATGTTGAAAAGGTTAAACTTCTTAAAAATATTGAACCAGTCGAACAAACTGAGCAAAGCAATTTTCAACAAGTTCTAAAAAAATCTAATTATTCATTGAATTATGGTTTTTCTCTAAAACAAAATTTGCTTTCAGAAATTCCATTAGTGCATGATATCGGGATAAATGGAAGCGGGGTTATCATTGGATTGCTTGATACTGGCTTCAGATGGAAAAATCATCCTGCTTTGAAAAATGCAAAGGTAATTGCTGAAAAAGATTTTATTCAAGATGATAATGTAACAGAAAATGATTCTTCAAAAGGAGATGCTCCGAATCAGGATAGACACGGCACTGCTGTATTTTCGATTATTGGCGGATTTGACAATGGGAACTTAATCGGTCCAGCTTACGGTGCAGAATTTCTTTTAGCAAAAACTGAATATGTGCCAACCGAAACTAATGTGGAAGAAGATAATTATGCGGCTGCACTTGAATGGATGGAAGCTCAAGGAGTTGATATTACAAGCAGTTCAGTGGGATACAATACTTTCGATCCGGGTAATTATTCTTATACTTTTAAGGATATGAATGGTAATTCTACAATTGTTGCTAAAGCAATTAATCTTGCATTTCAAAAAGGTGTTGCAACTTTTACAGCTGCTGGTAATGAAGGGAATTCAGACTGGGGCGCAAAATATGGTGATAATAAATATGGGAAAATAATTTCTCCTGCTGATGCATTTAATGTTATTTCCGTTGGTGCAGTTGATACAAGTAATCAAATAACAACATTCAGCAGCCGAGGACCAACTTATGATGGAAGAATAAAGCCAGAACTTGTAGCTCAAGGCTCATATGTTTTCTTTGCTGTGGCTGGCGGCGGTTATGGTTTTGGAAATGGAACTTCTTATTCTACTCCAATTACTGCTGGAATTGCAGCACTTCTTAAATCTGCTTATCCTCATTTAACAAATTATCAGATTCGCCAAATAATGCTCGAAAGCGGCGATAATGCAAATCAACCTGACAATCATCGAGGTTATGGTTTAATTTCTGCTCGAAGAGCAATTTCATTTCCCAATCTCGAAAAAATAAATAATCAATTTATATTAAATAAAATTTTTGTTGATTCAACTATCAATAAATCAAAACCTGTTATAATTTACTACAAATTCGATAATGAAAATTATAAATCTGCAGAGATGAGTTATGATGGTCAATTAAAATACAAATTCACTCTTCCAGCTTTTACACTGGGTTCAAAAGTAACTTTCTATTTTTCTTATGAAAATAAAAACGGAAAAGTACGAGAACCTCAAATCGGCTCATACGAGTTTAATTATGGTTCTTTATTGATTCACTATAATGTTTACAGTGTTGAAGATACAACAGATGTTAAAGAGCCAATTCCATCTCAATATTACTTATATAATAATTACCCCAATCCATTTAATAATCAAACAAGGATTGAATTTTATTCCATTGATAATGCTTATGCAGAATTAGTTGTATATGATTTTGTAGGACAAAAAATTAAAACTCTTTTTACTGATAATGCTTCAATTGGCAAAAATGTATTTTACTGGCGTGGTGAAAATGATGAAGGTAGAAAAGTAGCAAGCGGAATTTATTTTTGTATATTAAGAATAAATGGAAATTTCTTTGCTAAAAAAATGGTTTACTTAAAGTAGTTTATCATGACCAAAATTATTTATGAAAATCAATTGAAATATCTGGAATTACTTCGTAATAGTCCTGATCCCTTAATTAAAGAAATGGAAGATTATGCAAAAGCTAATAATGTCCCAATTCTTGATTGGAAAGCTGCAGAGTTTTTGGAACAATTAGTTTTGATGCTTAGACCCAAAAGAGTTCTCGAAATTGGTACTGCAATAGCATATTCTTCGATTCGAATTGCAAGAAAACTTAAAAAGAAAGCTGTGCTTGATACAATCGAAAAAAGCCTTGACAATATTTCTATTGCAAGTAAATTCATTCAAAAAGCTGGATTGGAATCAAAAATAAATTTAATTGAAGGAAATGCACTCGATATACTCCCGTCTCTTACAAAAAAGTATGACTTGATATTTTTAGATGCTGACAAACAGGATTATGAAAAGTTGTTTTATTACTCATTAGTATTGCTGAAAAAACATGGGGTAATTTTTATTGATAATTTACTCTGGCATGGATATGCTGCATCGAAAGTTGTGCCAGACGCGTATAAAAATTCCACACAAATAATAAGAGAGTTTAACAAACTTTTTTTAAATCATAATTCACTTCAAAGCACAATTTTGCCAATAGGTGATGGTATTGGTTTGGGAGTAAAATTATAATGGACTATAAATTAGAAGCAGAAAAAATTTGTAATGCAGTTGAAGACTTGGCTAAAGGAAAACTTAAGAACAAAGAAGATTTAATGCGAATTATTGAGCTTGCATTAAGTTCAAATAAAATAAAAGAACTTGAGGAACTTGCTTTTCATGCCAAATTTTCTCAGGGAGTTTTAAGCATTATTCAAAATCGAGATAATTCATTCGAAGGTGAATATTTTGATTCTTTAAAAAATGAATACATAAAAAGTATTAACGAGATAAAAACTATTTTGGAAAGTCTGCTCTTAAATGCAAATCAATTTTTAAAGACAATTTACAACGAAAAGTTTTTCCAACTTACAATGCAAAGCATGAATGCGTTAAATGATTTATGCAGCGATTTGGTTTATTTGAAATATTATTTTAATGATAATAAATAAGAGGCTGTTCAAAAGTAATTTATTACCTTTCAAACAACCTCTAAATATTTTTACTTGTGCTTGCTTAATGTTTCTGCATATTTTTCTGCAACTTCTTGGACAGATTTGCTTGATATCAAATTATAAATTCTGTTTCTTAAATCTGCCCATTCATCATGAAGTGGACATGGATTTTCTTCAGAACATTCTTTTAAGCCTGTAACACATTTTAAATTAATTACAGGTCCTTCAACTCGTTCGACTATTTCGAGAATTGAGCTTTTCTTTGCAAGCTCTGTAATTCTAAACCCTCCGCCTCTTCCTTTGAATGAATCAACATATCCATACTTAGCCATTCTTTGTAAAATTTTAGCCAAATAATGTGCAGGAATATCCTCGCTTTTGGCAATTTCAGAAGACATAATTAATTTTTCTTTTGGCTGCCTTGCCAAATACAGAATTGCTCTGATAGCATATTCACCTGTTTTAGTGTATATCATACTAAACCCTTAATTATTTTTTAAAAGAGATATATGTCCTTATTCAAATTAATTAAATCAATACATTTTGTCAATTTTATTGAAAAGTTAGAAATTTATAGATAAGTGAAAAAATCTGTTTCATGAATTTTAATCTGGCTGTGAATATTTGAGTTAATTTCATTGATGAATTTTTCCTTTGCATCTTCAGGGATTAGACATTCTATCTGCGGAATTTCATTAAACAAATTTTTTTCTATTACAGCATTGTATTTTGAAATATTTCTATGAACAATGTTCGATGCATCATATGAATAACTGATAATAATTTTATTATAAAGTTTTTTAGTCGAAATTATTGAATGTTCCAAACATTGAAAAGCTGTATCATAATAAGTCTTGCCAAGCGGACCAACACCTAATTTAATTCCGCCGAAATATCTTGTGACTATTACCAAAATGTTATTTAATTCAAAATGATTAATTGCATTTAAGATTCTGATTCCAGCAGTTCCATTTGGTTCACCGTCATCGGAATATTTTATAGTTCCATCTGTTAATTTATATGCATAACAATTGTGTGTGGCATCGTAATATTTTTTTTTGATTCTAAATAATTCTTCCATGGTTTCAGCTTCGTTGTTTACTGGAAAACTCATTCCAATAAATAAAGAGCCTTTTTCCTTAATTCTGAATTCTGTGAAACCATTAACTGTTTTTATTGAAAAAGGAAACTTCATGTGATTGTAAATGATTTTTATAATTGCATTGATTTTAGTTTTATGTTTATCTAAAATAACATCTTGAACTTTTACAAATTTATGTAAATGAATACACTGAATAAAATATTAATTAAAGGTGCAAGAGAACATAATCTTAAGAATATAGATTTAGAAATTCCGCGGGATTCTTTTGTTGTTATTACTGGCTTGTCAGGTTCTGGAAAATCTTCTTTAGCATTTGATACAATCTATGCAGAAGGACAACGAAGATATATCGAATCTCTTTCTTTATATGCAAGACAATTTTTAGATGTTCTTGAAAAACCTGATGTGGATTTAATTGAAGGACTGAGTCCAACAATTTCTATTGAGCAAAAGTCTTCTGCAACTAATCCGCGTTCCACAGTAGGAACAGTTACAGAAATTTATGATTATCTCAGATTATTATACTCAAGAGTAGGAAAAGTATTTTGTTATAACTGTGGCAGACCAGTCGAAAAGCAATCATCTGACCAGATTATTGATAATATTCTCAACAATTTTAATGAAAAGAAAATTTTAATTTTAGCTCCAGTTGTAAGAGGAAGAAAAGGTCATTATCGAGAACTATTTCAAGAAATTATTCGAGACGGCTTTTTAAGAGTAAGAGTAGATGGAACTGTTCATGAATTGATTGATGATTTTAAGGTAGAACGCTATAAAGTTCATGACATTGAAATAGTTGTTGATAGACTTCAGGTTAATCAGAGTTCTCGTTATAGAATTCGTCAGTCTGTGGAAGTTGCATTAAACTATGGAAATGGAAATATAATTGTAAACGATGGGAATGAGGATTTTTGGTTCAGCAGAAATTTTGCCTGTCCGCACTGTGGAATTAGCTATCAGGAATTAGCACCTAATTCGTTTTCATTTAATTCACCTTATGGTTCCTGTCCTGATTGTGATGGTTTGGGAGAAAAGAAAGAATTAGATGTTAACTTAATAATTCCAGATTGGGATAAATCAATTAATGATGGGGGACTTGCACCGCTTGGCAAACCACGTTCTATCTGGATATTTAATCAACTTGAAGGAATTGCAAATCATTTTGGTTTTTCATTTGATACACCACTCAAAAATTTATCTAAAGAACAAATTGATATTTTATTAAATGGAACAAAAGAAAAAATTCCTTTCACCTATGTTTATGGTGGTGGAAGAGAAGTAACTTACATGCATAAATTCAGCGGAGTAATAAATTACATTAAGCATTATTATGAAAATACTTCTTCGAATAAAATTCGTGAGTGGGCAGAATCTTTCATGAATACTTTGACATGTTCAACATGCAATGGAGGAAGATTAAAGAAAGAATCACTATCAGTTAAAATTGGCGGTTTGAATATTGCCGAGGTAACTTCTCTTTCAATAGAAAAAACACTCAAGTTTTTTAAAGAACTTAAATTGACTGAACGAGAAGAATTAATTGCAAAACAAATCTTAAAAGAAATTAAAACAAGATTAGAATTTTTGATTAATGTCGGTCTTGATTATCTTACACTAAACAGGTCTGCACGAACTTTATCCGGAGGAGAAGCTCAACGAATTAGATTAGCAACTCAAATTGGTTCACAGCTTTCCGGTGTGCTTTATGTTCTCGATGAACCAAGCATCGGTCTTCATCAAGCAGATAATATTAAATTGATTAATTCCTTAAAGAATCTAAGAGATTTGGGAAATACCGTAATTGTTGTTGAACATGATAGAGAAACAATTGAAAATTCGGATTACATTATTGACTTGGGGCCATACGCAGGCGAACATGGAGGAGAAGTTTGTCTATATGGAAAGACAGAAGAAATTTTGAAATCGCCGAATGGGAAAAATTCTCTTACAATTCAATATCTAAAGAATCAAAAGAAAATAGAAATACCTGAGGCAAGAAGAAAAGGAAATGGAAAATTTATTGAACTGATTGGTGCTTCTGGGAATAATCTTAAAAATGTTAATCTGAGAATACCTTTGGGCACATTTGTCACAATAACTGGAGTGAGTGGTTCAGGTAAATCTTCTTTGATAAATGAAACACTTGTTCGAATTTTATATCAGAAAATTTATAAGTCCAAAGTTGTACCGCTTCCTTACAAGGAAATTAAAGGTCTTGAAAACATTGATAAAATAATTGAAATAGACCAAACTCCAATCGGAAGAACACCACGTTCAAATCCTGCAACTTATACCGGGGTATTTACTCACATTCGAGATTTATTTGCTCAACTGCCAGAATCAAAAATGAGAGGATATACTGCAGGAAGATTTAGTTTTAATGTAAGCGGCGGAAGATGCGAAGAATGCAATGGTGATGGCTTGAAAAAAATTGAAATGAATTTTCTACCCGATGTTTATGTAACTTGTGAAGCATGCAATGGTAAAAGATATAATCGTGAGACACTTGAAATTCTGTATAAAACAAAATCAATCTCCGATGTTCTGGAAATGACTGTTGAAGAAGCTCTTAACTTTTTTGAAGACTATCCTGTTCTTCATCGTAAAATAAAAGCATTGTATGATGTTGGGCTCGGCTATATGAAATTAGGTCAGCAGGCTACAACATTATCCGGCGGCGAAGCTCAAAGAGTAAAACTTGCAACTGAATTAAGCAAAGTAAGCACAGGTAAAACTTTGTACGTTCTCGACGAACCTACTACAGGTTTACATTTTGAAGATGTATGCATTCTTCTTAAAGTTTTAAATCAACTTGTTGACAAAGGAAATACTGTAATCGTAATTGAACATAACATGGATGTAATTAAAGTTGCAGATTATATAATTGATTTGGGACCAGGTGGTGGTGAACATGGCGGAGAAATTATTGCTGAAGGAACACCAGAACAAATTGCAGAAATTAAGCACAGCATTACAGGAAAATTTCTTAAAAAAGAATTAATGAGAAAATAAAAGGTGCAAAATGAAAACGACAGTAAAAGAATTTAGAAAATATCGAGCAGAAATGAACGAAAGAATATTGAACTCAAATTTTAGTGATTTCAAAAAATTTTTTGCTCTTGATAACAAAGCTTACATTGATGGAGCATTACCTGCTAAAACTAAAGAACTGATGGGATTGGTTGCATCAATGGTCTTAAGATGCAATGACTGCATTCTTTATCACATTGACAGGTCAATAGAAGAAGGAGCGACTGAATCAGAACTTTATGAGACTTTTAATATTGCATTAATTGTTGGCGGTTCAATTGTTATTCCGCACCTTAGATTTGCAATTGAAAAAATGGATGAAATTTTTGAAGAAAAGAAAAAGGAGAATCAATGAAAATTATTTTTGCAAGCCAGAATAATGGAAAAGTTAGAGAAGTAAAATCAATATTTTCAAATTCTCCCTTTGAAATAATTTCTTTGTATGACTTAGGAAATAATATTGAAATTGACGAAACTGGTTCCACATTTAGCGAAAATGCATTAATAAAAGCCAGAACTATTTTTGAATATTATAAAGAACCTTCTATTGCAGATGATTCTGGAATTGTAGTTGAACAACTCGGGGGAAGACCTGGAGTATATTCTGCAAGATATGCAGGTCCAAACTGCACATTTGAAGATAACAATTTGAAGCTGATAAAAGAATTATCTGAATATCCGGAACCACACAGAGCAAAATTTGTATGCACAGCAGTTTTTTATGATGGAAAAAATATTATTGAAACTGTTGGTGAATTGAATGGAATTGTAATTAATGAACAAAGAGGAACAGAAGGTTTTGGTTATGACCCAATATTTATTCCTGATGGCTATGATAAAACAGTAGCAGAGTTAAGCTTTGAAGAAAAAAATAAAATTAGTCACAGAGCAAAAGCATTTAATAAATTGCTTGAAGAGTTAAAAAAATTTTATGGTGTATGATTCAATTTCCTGCTGTTAACAGCAGATTTTTTTTATCCTTTTATAACCCCAATTGGTTTTAACTTTGCTACTTTTGTGCTTATTCCTGCAAAGTGCATAACATCTACAACTTCTGAAACATCTTTATAAGCATGAGGCATTTCTTCTGCAATTGTTTTGTAACCTTTTGCTTGAATTACAATTCCGCTGTCAGTAAGTTCTTTAATTAAATCTTTTCCTTTAGCAGATTTCATAGCTTGATGACGACTTTGGACTCTTCCAGCACCATGGCATGAACTTCCAAAAGTTTCTTCCATAGATTTTTCTTTTCCAACAGCAATAAATGAGTATCTTCCCATATCACCAGGAATTAAAACAGGTTGACCAACACTTCTATATTTTTCAGGAATTAACAGACTTCCTGCTGGATAAGCTCTTGTGGCTCCTTTTCGATGGACACAAACTTTTTTTGTTTTCTCTTTTCCATTTTTATCAATTATAACATGCTCTTCAATTTTTGCAATGTTATGGCAAACATCATAAATTAATTGAAATCCTAATTCTGAATCTGAAATAGAAAAAGTTTCTTTAAAACTTTTTTTTGCAAGATGCATAATGATTTGCCGGTTGTTCCAAGCAAAATTAGCTGCACATCTCATTGCACTTAAATAATCCTGACCTTCTTGAGATTTAATTGGAGCACAGGCAAGTTGTTTATCAGGAAGTTTAAAGCCAAATTTTTTTTCTGATTGAACAAGAAGTTTTAAATAATCATCACAAATTTGATAACCAAGTCCACGCGAACCAGTGTGAATCAATATAACAATTTGGCCTTTGAACAAGCCAAATACTTCTGCAACTTTTTCATCATAAATTTCTTCGACTACATCAACTTCAAGAAAATGATTACCAGAACCAAGTGTTCCTGCCTGGTCTAATCCTCTTTCAATTGCACGTTCGCTTACTGATTCTGGATTTGCATCTTTCAATTTCCCATTTTCTTCTGTATACAATAAATCTTCCTGTGAACCAAATCCATTTTCAATTGCCCATTCAGCACCATTTTTTAATATTCTTTTAATTTCTGAAGGAGATAATTTTCTTATTGCACCGCTTGAGCCCACACCAGTTGGAATATTTTGAAAAAGTACTTCAATCAATCTTTGAATTTTGTGTTTTATTTCTTCATATTTTAATGAAGTACGAGCAAGTCTTACCCCGCAGTTAATATCATAACCAACACCGCCTGGAGAAATAACACCTTCATCTAAATCTGTAGCAGCAACTCCTCCAATAGGAAAACCGTAACCCCAGTGAATATCCGGCATTGCAAGGCTGAACATTTGAATGCCGGGTAAATGTGCAACATTTATTACTTGTTTTAATGCTTCGTCGTTTTTAATTGATTCTTCAAGCATTTTTTGTGATGCATAAATTCTTCCGGGAACAAGCATACCACCTTGTGCAGGAATTTCCCAGAGATAATCATTTATCTTTTCTATTTTAATTCCATTTATTTCCATAGCACCTCCTTTTCAATTCCTAAATATCAAAAACGATTATTGTCGATAAGTTCCCGTTCTTTTCTACAATTTTCATTTGATGAAATGTTACAGCTTTTATTTCTTCTTTGATTGCATGATTTTTATTTTTCAGTGATTCTCCGAAGACCTCAACATCAAGATGAAATATTTCTCCAGTCTTTTGAATTAATATTTTATTTATGGAATTGACCACCCATTTTTTTGTATATAATTGATAATTCAGTTCGCTCAAAAATTCTATCAGTAATTCCTCGAGTGTCTTTGAAGCAAATAAAAATTTTTTTGATTGCTCATTTTTAACAGCTGTTATATCCAATACAATATCTTTCCATGCATTAAAAGCAGAAATAAAAATTTCTTCAATTGATTTCCCTTCAACTTCAACAGCAATGTCTGCCGTATGTTCAATGAATTTGTATGGCATATTAAATTTTGCTTTTGTTCTATAATTAATTTAGTGCTTTTAATTCTTCACCACAACAGAAATGAAAGAGAAAAAAAGCTTCAGTTGATTTTTAAGCTCAATTGTTATTAAGTTCTATTAGATTTAACTTACAGCAATGAGCAAAAACAATAAGACGATTTTTATTTTAATAATTTTTTACTGTTTTGCTTTTTCAACTCTTTTGAGTCAGAGCTCCCATCAATCCGAATTATTTTTAAAGGCAAAACAATTCCTGGAAGCTAAGGATTCTTCAACAGCATTAAAATTCCTAAAGGAATCTGTTTTAAAAAATAATGATGCAGCTTCATACTATGAACTTGGAAAAATTTATTTGAACAAGCACACATTTGAATCAAGAAATTTGGCATATGAATATTTTAAAAAAGCTGCACTGCTTGAACCATATAACATTGAATATCGATTTGCTTATGCGTCTTTAATGAAAGACTTTGCAAAAGTTAGTGCCATCAATGAATTCAAAAAAATTGTTTCTATTGACAGCATGCATATCCCCTCTTATTTGAGTCTGGCAGAAATTAAAAGCAAAGATTTTTTTGAATACAATAATTCTGTAAGAAAATTAAGCGATGAATTTTATGCAAGTCTTCAGGAATATGCCAACGAAGATTTTTATGAAGCAGAGAAATATTACAGAAAAGTATTGCTTATCGATTCAATGAATTATGATGCAAACAAGAATTTAAGTATACTTTATGAAAGCGCTGGATATCCAGAGAAGGGGATTCCTTTACTGAAGAAATTATTGAACAAAAAGAATGATGATAAAGATATTCATTTAATTCTTGGTTTGCTTTATTACAAAACATCAAGACTCAAAGAATGTTACAATGAATATCAAAAAGCAATTTCTCTAATGAACAAAGAAGAAAAAGAAGATTTTACTTTTAACACAGTTAAATTTTTAATTGAACCAGCCTACAAAAATGTTATTGAGAAAATGAGTGACAGACAATTAAATAATTTTATTGAACTTTATTGGAAAGTTTATGACCCGCTTTATATGACTGATTATAATGAAAGACTGCTTGAACATTATTCACGCGTAATTTTTTCTAATTTGCATTTTAGTGTTCCCGAGCTTGGTTTGGTTGGATGGAAAACTAATCGAGGTGAAGTGGTTCTTCGTTATGGTGAACCATTAAATTTTATTCGCATCAGACCTTCAATGGGCGAAAATGGTTTGATGATGAAAACAGAAGTGTGGGATTATAAAGATTTCAGTTTCGGATTTACTGATATGGCTTCTTCTGGAAAATATTTGTTCAGCACTCCTTCATACGAAAAAGAAAAAGTTCACTCACAATTTAATGGGAATACATTAGATTATATTAATTATCTTAGAAAGGAAGTTCATACGACTTATGAACCAAAATTCGAAGGACCTAGTTTCGATATTGATTATTCTATTATTCAATTCAAAAGCATGGATAAATGGTATCAAACAGATTTATATCTGAACTATAAAATTGATGTGCCAGATTCTTTATTCAAACACAATGAAGCAGTTAAATATAAAATTGGATTATTCTTTTTTGATAAATATTATGATGAACAATTTAGAAAGCTGGACAGCATCAGTGTAACGAAAAGTGAAAAAAATAATTTTATAAATTCATTAGCAGTTACAACATATCCCGATTCCGGATTCATCTCATTTGAAATGATAAGAGAGGATAAAGGAACATCTTCTAACCGTCTTGATTTTGAAATAAAAAAATTCAGTAATGTTGAACTTGGACTGAGTGATATTTTATTCAGCAAAAAAATTACAATGGAAAAATCAAAAGGAATTAGAAGAGGTAAATTTTATATTGAACCTAATCCTTTAAATCAATTCACAAAGAATGATACAATTAATCTTTATTATGAAGTGTACAATCTTCAAAGAAATGAAAGAGGTATTTGCAATTTTGAACAAAAAATCTCTGTGAAGAAAATAAATAAAAAATTTGAAAGAGGTCTTAAGAAAATTATTAGTTCAATTTCAGATTTTCTGGGTATAACAGAAAATTCTGAAGTTGTCATAATTTCTGATTATAAAACACTTGAAAATAATCCACAAATAATTCTTCAGCTTGATATGAAAAATTATTCTTCGGGGAAATACTTGTTTACAATAACAGTGAAAGATAAAGTGATGATGAAAGAAGTATCTTCCCAAACATTTGTTGATTGGAGGAACTAAAATTATCAATTGTTATTAAACTTATTTTAGTCAATTATCAGTCTTATCTTTTTTTTATATTTCTTTTCAAAAAAGTAAGTAATAATCAAATGATAGAAATAAAAAATCTTCACAAGAGTTTTGGCAGCAATTATGTTTTAAGAGGAATTGATTTAACGATTAATATAGGAGAATCTTTAGCAATTATTGGTAAAAGCGGCTGCGGAAAAAGTGTTTTGCTTAAACATATTGTCGGATTGCTGAATCCTGATGATGGTTATGTGAAGGTTGATGGAATTTCAATAAATGATGCAAATAAAAAAGAATTATATAAAATCAGAAGAAAATTTGGATTCTTATTTCAAGGTGCTGCATTGTTTGATTCTATGACTGTATTTGAAAATGTAAGTCTTCCATTGATAGAAAATAATTTTGGATTATCAAAAAAAGAAATTGAAAAAATTGTTCAGGAGAAATTGGAGTTAATTGGTTTGCCAAACATTCAAGATTTAAAGCCTTCTGAATTATCAGGAGGGATGAAAAAAAGAGTTGCACTTGCACGTGCTCTTGTCACAAATCCAGAATATATTCTTTATGATGAACCTACCACTGGTCTTGACCCAATTATGTCAGATTCAATTGACGAACTGATAAAAGAATTAAATGAAAAATTAAATGTAACTTCAATTATTGTTACACATGATATGTTCAGTGTTAAAAACACTGCAGAAAGAATTGCAATGATTCATGAAGGGAAAATTTATTTTACGGGAACCCCTCAGGATTTTCTTGAAAGTAAAGATTCTGTTATAGAAAATTTTATAAAGAGAACAGGATTTTTAATTAATGAGTAAGTTGAATATTAAATATGTGTGCTCTAATTGTGGTTATGAAACAATTAAATGGCTTGGTAAATGTCCTTCGTGCGAAACTTGGAATACTTTTGTAGAAGAAATTATCGAAGATAAAAAGAAACAACACCGCAAAAACATTCCTGATAGTTCACTCACAAAATTAAGTTCAATAAATTATGAAGAAGAAAATCGGATTAAAACTAACATAGAAGAATTTGATAGAGTGCTTGGCGGCGGATTAATGCCCGGTTCTGTTGTTTTAATTGGGGGAGACCCTGGAATTGGAAAATCAACTTTGGTTCTGCAAGCAGCAGCAAAAATTAATGGCAAGATAATTTATGTATCAGGTGAAGAATCTGTAAATCAAATTAATCTGCGTGCAAAAAGACTCAATATTAATTCAGAAAATATTTCAATTCTTACAGAAACAGACCTTGATGTAATTATCAATGCAATAGAAAAACATCAACCTGATGTTGTTATAATTGATTCTATTCAAACAATTTATAAACCTGATTTGGAAAATACTGCAGGTACAGTTACTCAAATCAGAGAATGTACTGCAGAATTGATGCAGACTGCAAAAAAGGAAAAATGTTCTGTTATAATTGTTGGACATGTAACTAAAGATGGCATGATTGCTGGTCCAAAGGTTCTTGAACATATTGTTGATGCGGTTCTTCAATTTGAAGGCGAGAGAAGTTATTCGTACAGAATATTGCGTTCACAGAAAAATAGATTTGGAAGCACAAATGAAATCGGAATTTTTGAGATGCAAGAAGATGGTTTGCACGAAGTAAAAAATCCAAGTGAAATTTTTTTAAGTGAAAGAGAAAAAGAAATTTCAGGTTCAGTAATTACTTCGAGCATAGAAGGAACAAGACCAATTTTACTTGAGGTTCAGGCACTTGTAACTCCATCGATTTATGGAAATCCTCAGAGAGTAGCTACAGGTTTTGATTACCGTCGCCTTTCAATTCTTCTTGCAGTTTTGGAAAAAAGAGCTAATCTAAAATTATCATCACATAATGTATTTCTTAACATTGCCGGAGGAATTAGAATTGAAGAACCTGCTGTAGATCTTGCTGTATGCTGTGCAATTGCATCAAGTTATACAAACCGATTCGCAAAAAATAATACAGTTGTAATTGGAGAAGTTGGTTTAGGCGGTGAAGTAAGAAGTGTGAGCAATATCGAAAAAAGAATTCAAGAAGCTTATAAATTGGGATTTAAAAGCGTAGTTGTTCCTAATAATAATTATAAATCTCTCAACATTAAAAATTCTATCGAGATTATTCCAGTTGAAAATATAATCTCTGCATTAAAACAAGTTTTAAATCCATAAAGAATAGAAAAATGTTCAAAACAAATCTTTCTCAAAAGAAAAATGAGTTAATGATAATATTTATAAGAACATTTTTGGGAATTGTGTTTTTATTTTCTGCATATTCAAAATTAATTAGTCCAGGAATTGTTGAAATTATTCTTGTTGACCATGGATTTTTTGAATCAAGAGAAACAGCTGCAATTTTTGTTCGATTGTTAATTGGTTTGGAATTTTCGTTGGGATTATTATTCATTTTAAATATTGAAATGAAACGAGTAGTTATTCCAGCATCAATAATATTTTTAGCAGCATTTACAATCTATTTAATCTACACGGGCTATATAAAAAATGACAATCAAAATTGCGGCTGCTTTGGAGAAGTTATACCAATGTCTCCGCTGGAATCAATTATAAAAAACATTTTTTTGATGGCAATGATTTTTGTTCTGAATAAATTCAGCATAGTCAATAAAAAAAATTTATTTATTCCGCTTTTAATTGTTATTACACTATCAGGCTTAATGTTTGCTGTTTCTCCCTTAAAATCTTATAAAGATTTTAAGTTTGGCGATTTAACTCATTTTGAAGGAAAAGGAAGAGTTGATTTAACATCGGGTGATAAATTTATTGCAATAATGAATACAGAATGTGAACATTGTCAGCAGCTTGCAAAGGAATTAGAATCTTTGAAATCAAATCAAGAAGTTTATTCAAATATATTTGCTTTGCTCTATTCAGAAGGTGATGTTTCAGTAGATTCTTTCAAAGTTATTACTGGCTCTAATCTTCCTTATCAAAAAATTGATGTAAAAAAATTTTATGATTTAATAGGAACAAGTCCACCAAGAATTTACTGGCTGCATAACGGAGAGGTAAAAGAATTCTGGGACAACAATTTTGTGGAAAATATTTTGAGAACACAGAATAAGTAAATTTTATATGAAAATATTTGATTTAATAGATGAAGATAAAATTCAATACGCAATTGAATTAATGAATTATTATGGGAAAGAAAAAATTCCATTTTTATTTATTATCGATTTTGACATGTGTAATCCAGTAATCTTAAAAACAACGGAAGCAAATCAACAAAAAATATTCTATGAGATTAACGCAAAAAAGCATTCTTCCATAAATAAAAAAATTGAGTTCATAAAATTTCCAATATCGTTTGAAGATTATAAAAAAGCTTTTGATAAGGTTTACCAAGAAATTTATTCTGGTAATACTTATTTGATAAATCTTACTTTTCCAACAAAGATAAAAACAAATCTCACTCTAGAAGAAATTTATTTTGCCAGCAGAGCTAAATACAAACTTTTATACAAAGATGAATTTGTTGTTTTCTCGCCCGAGACATTTGTTAAAATTGAAGATGGATTGATCTCTTCTTTCCCAATGAAAGGAACAATTGATGCATCAATTCCAGATGCAGAAAAAATTCTTTTGAGTGATGAAAAAGAAATTGCAGAACACAATACTATTGTAGATTTGATACGGAACGATTTAAGCATTGTTTCAAAAAATGTAAGAGTAGAAAAATTTCGATTCATAGACAAACTTGTTACAAATGAAAAAACATTGCTTCAGGTCAGTTCAAAAATTGTTGGCGAACTTGAAAAAAATTACAATGAAAAAATTGGCAGTATTATTTTTTCACTGCTTCCTGCTGGTTCAATAAGCGGTGCTCCCAAAAGAAAAACTGTAGAAATTATTCATAATGTTGAAATAGATAAAAGAGGTTACTATACAGGTATATTTGGCGTTTTCGATGGCTATAATCTTGATAGTGCAGTGATGATTCGTTTTATCGAGAACAAAAATGGAGAACTTTTTTATCGCAGTGGTGGGGGAATTACTTTTTTGAGTAATCCCTATTCTGAGTATCAAGAACTAATTGATAAAGTTTATGTGCCGATTAATTGAAAGCATAAAAGTATTTGAAAAAAAATTGTTCAACATTGAATATCACAATAAAAGAATGAATAATTCCAGAAGAATTCTTTTTAATTGCAATGATGAAATTGATTTATCAACGATGATAAAAATTCCAGATTATTTAACTAACGGACTTTATAAATGTCGACTGATTTATTCAAAAAAGATTGAGTCAATCGAATTTATACCTTATGTGCAAAAGGTAATAAATAAAATAAAAGTTGTAGAAAATGACTCTATAAATTATGAACATAAATACGAGGACAGAACAGAATTAAATAAAATGTTATCAGAATCGAATGCTGATGAGATTATAATTATTAAAAATAATTTTGTCACAGATGCATCTTTTGCAAACCTGATTTTTTCCGATGGAATAATTTTTATTACACCTTCAACGCCTCTTCTTAAAGGCACAAAAAGAGAAAAACTTTTGAATGAAGGAATTATTAGAGAAGAAGAAATAAAGAAAAGTGATATTAAAAAGTTCAAATATGTTTATTTAATAAATTCCATGCTGAATCTTGAAGAGAAATATAAAATCTCACTTGAAAAAATATTAATGTAATATCATGAAAAATTTTTTATCACTTTTTGCAGAATAGAAATTTTTTTATACATTTGTGCAATTTATTTTGACATCCAGTATTAATTCCTCCCAAATTTATTATAGTAAAAATATTTAGGAGTAAAAATTGAGCAACAAAAAGAATGCACAAAAGCATAAAGGAAAATTAATACTAAAAAATGGAGATATATTTGAAGGATATCTTTTTGGAAGTCATAAATCTTCAGCAGGAGAGGTAGTTTTTAATACTGGAATGGTTGGATATCCTGAAACTTTAACAGACCCATCATATAAAGGTCAAATACTTGTTATGACTTATCCGCTGATAGGAAATTATGGAGTCCCGCCACAAAATGATGATGATATCCCTGAGTTCTTTGAATCCAAAGAAATTCAGGTTTCAGGACTAATTGTTTCCGAAGAATCAGAAGCTTATAACCACTGGAACTCAGTACAAAGTTTAAGTGACTGGTTAAAAAGTTATGATGTTCCTGGCTTGTATGGGATCGATACCAGAATGTTAACAAAAATTTTAAGAGAACATGGAACTATGCCGGGAAAGATTGAAGTGGGAGAAGAAACAGTTGAATTTTATGACCCTGATGTTGATAATCTTATTTCTAAAGTTACAATTCAACATGTAGAAAAATATGGAAGCGGCAAAAAAAGAATTTTATTAATTGATTGCGGATGCAAAAAGAGTATTATTACCAACCTTCTTGAAAGAAATTTTTCTGTAATCAGAGTTCCTTATGATTATGATGTAGAGAAAGAGAATTATGATGGTGTTGTTATTTCTAATGGTCCGGGAAATCCTGTAGTTTATAAACAACTTGTTGCATCAGCAAAAAAATTAATTCAAAAGCAGGTTCCAATACTTGGAATTTGCATGGGACATCAGATACTTGCACTTGCTGCAGGAGCAAAGACTTATAAATTAAAATATGGTCATCGAAGTCAAAATCAGCCCGTAAAAGAAGTAGGCACGAACAAATGTTACATTACTTCTCAAAATCATTCATTTGCTGTTGATACAAAAACATTGCCGCGCGGCTGGCAGCCTTGGTTCGAGAATTTAAATGATTACTCAAATGAAGGGATGATTCATGAAAAGCTGCCATTTAGAAGTGTTCAATTTCATCCAGAAGCAACACCAGGTCCAGTTGATACTTCATTCATATTCGATGAATTTTTGAAAGATGTCTGATTTTTTCTTAAATATCATTCTTAACAATAAATAACGTAAGGAGAAATGAAAATCAAAAAAGTATTAATCTTAGGAAGTTCTGCATTAAAAATTGGTGAAGCTGGAGAATTTGATTATTCAGGTTCTCAAGCAATTAAAGCATTAAAAGAAGAAGGAGTATATACAGTTCTAATAAATCCAAATATTGCTACAATTCAAACATCAGATTATCTGGCGGATAAAGTTTACCTTCTTCCAATTAATACTCATTATGTAGAAAAAGTAATTGCAAAAGAAAAACCAGATGGAATCTTGCTTGGATTTGGTGGTCAAACAGCATTAAACTGCGGTCTTGCTCTTTACAGAGAAGGCATTCTTGATAAGTATAAAGTTAAGGTTCTTGGCACTCCAATCGAAGCAATTGAAAATACAGAAGACAGACAACTATTTTGCGATAAACTTGCTGAGATTAATGTTAAATTTCCTCAAAGCAAAGCAGTAAATACTGTTGAAGATGCAATTGAATATGCTCAAAAAATCGGGTTCCCGGTTATAATCAGAATTGCCTATGCACTTGGAGGTTTAGGTTCAGGAATTTGCAGGAATAAAACCGAATTGAAAAAACTTGCTACAAGAGCATTATCATATTCATCACAAATTTTGGTTGAAGAATACCTTGAAGGCTGGAAAGAAATTGAGTACGAAGTTGTTCGTGATAAATATGATAATTGTATTACCGTCTGCAATATGGAAAATATTGATCCGATGGGAATTCATACAGGCGAAAGTATTGTTGTTGCTCCAAGTCAAACTCTTACAAATTATGAATATCATCTGCTTAGAGAAGTTGCAATAAAAACAATCAGACATATCGGAATTGTAGGTGAATGCAACATACAATATGCACTCGACCCCAAAACAAGTGACTATCGTGTTATAGAAGTAAATGCAAGATTATCAAGAAGTTCTGCTCTTGCCTCCAAAGCAACTGGATATCCACTTGCATTTATTGCAGCTAAACTTGCGCTCGGTTATGGATTGCATGAATTGCCAAATAATGTAACAAAAACCACAAAAGCATTTTTTGAACCTGCACTTGATTATATTGTTGTTAAAGTTCCACGCTGGGATTTGAAAAAATTCAGACTTGTGAAAAGAAATATTGGTTCCTCGATGAAATCTGTTGGCGAAGTTATGGCAATTGGAAGAAAATTCGAGGAAGCTATTCAGAAAGCAATGCGCATGCTTGATATCGGCGTTGAAGGCTTAACAGCAAGCAGAACTAAAATTGAATTTGATAACATTGAGGAAGCTTTAAGTCATCCTACAGAAGAAAGAATGTTCGCTGTTGTTCAAGCACTTAAACAAGGTTATTCTGTTGACTGGATTCATTCATTGACTCATATTAATAAGTGGTTCCTTTATAAAATTCAGAATATTGTTGAAATAGAAAATAAGATTGCTTCCGCTGGAAAATTGACAAAAGATTTATTACTCGAAGCAAAACAGCATGGTTTTTCTGACAGACAAATTGCTAATATCCTAAACAAAGATGCTCACGATATTTATCTGCTAAGAAAAAAATATAACATAAAACCATACATTCAGCATATTGATACTCTCGCAGCTGAATACCCTGCAAAAACTAATTATCTGTATCTAACTTATAATTGTTCTTCTCATGATTTTGATTTCAAACTTAAGAACAGCATAATAATTCTTGGTTCAGGCCCATATCGAATTGGGAGCTCAGTAGAATTTGACTGGTGCTGTGTTAATACAGTAAAAACATTAAGAGAATCAAAAATCAAAACTGTAATGATAAATTGTAATCCCGAAACCGTAAGTACAGATTACGATGAATCCGATGCTCTCTTTTTTGAAGAACTGACAACCGAAACAATCTGGGAAATTTATGATGCTATTAAAGCAAAAGGTGTTATAGTTTCGATGGGCGGTCAAACTCCAAATAATCTTGCATTAAAGCTTCATAATATCGGAGTTAAAATTTTAGGAACCTCTCCAAAGTCTATTGATACTGCAGAAGACAGAAGTAAATTTTCTGCATTATTGGACCAACTTGGAATTGAACAACCGGAATGGAGTAAATTAAATACAATTCAAGATGCTCTTCAATTTGCTAATAAGGTTGGCTATCCTGTTCTTGTTAGACCCTCATATGTTTTGAGTGGTGCTGCAATGGCAATTGCCACTGATGATGTGGAACTTACACGATATCTTCAAAAAGCTGTAGATGTATCACCCGAACATCCTGTTGTAATCTCAAAGTTTCTTGTAAATGCAAAAGAACTTGAGTTTGATGCTGTAGCTCAAAATGGTGAAATAATTTGTTCTGCAATTTCTGAACATGTTGAAAATGCCGGAGTCCATTCAGGCGATGCAACATTAGTTCTGCCGGCACAAAGAACTTATCTCGAAACAATGAGACAAATCAAAAAATTTTCTGCTGCTATTGCAAAAGCCTTAAATATCAATGGACCATTCAACATTCAGTTTCTTGCTAAAGATAACAAAGTAAAAGTAATTGAATGTAATTTAAGAGCTTCAAGAAGTTTTCCATTTGTTTCAAAAACATTAAAGAAAAATTTTATTGAATTAGCTGCGAAAGTAATCATAGGTAAAAAAGTTGAAAAGATTGATGACCAAACATTTAATTATGATTATGTTGGAGTTAAAGCTCCAGAATTTTCATTTACACGACTTGAAGGAGCTGACCCAACAACAGGTGTAGAAATGGCATCAACTGGAGAAGTTGCTTGTCTCGGTGATGATTTTGACGAAGCTTTCTTAAAAGCATTAACAGCTGTTGGTTATAAATTTCCAATAAAATCAATTTTGATTTCATCTGGTACAATTGAATCTAAGACAGAATTGCTTGAATCCACAAGACAGCTGCAAAAAATTGGAATAAAATTTTATGCTACTCCTGGAACAGCCAAATTTATGGAAGCCAATGGAATTCCAGTTGAAACTCTTGATTGGCCTCTTAATGGAAAATCTCCAAATGCAGCTGATTATATCAAATCTGGAAAAATTGATTTGGTAATTAACATTCCTAAAAATTATCAGGAAGAAGAATTAACCAATGATTACATCATTCGAAGAACAGCTGTTGATTTCAAAATTCCATTAATTACTAACAGACAACTTGCTATGCGCCTTTCAGAAGCTCTTGTTAATAAAAATCCTCTTCAATTAGAAGCAAAAAGCTGGGATGAGTATTAATGTTTTTTTCTCCCAGCTCCGAAATTTTATAAACTCAAAACCGCATTCAATTTCTTTGAGATTTCTTAAAATCTTCCTTCTTGAAATTCCTACTGAATATTAAACTATTTTTTGTATTTTTAATTAATAAAAATTATAAAGAAAAATTTTAGGAAGATTATTTTTAAAATTGATTAAGTAAGCTATTTTGAAAAAAGTTTACGACAGTATTTTTGTTCTTTTTTTTGTTTTTCACTTAGCAGCTAATGATTAAAAGTGCTAATAGATTTCCATCTTAAAAGAGGAAATTATGGCAACAAAACACCAAAATAATTTGAAAGTGAAATTCACTAATGAACTATTTAATTATCTCTTCCAATTTCATCCCCTTCCAATTTTGGTTTATGAATTAAAATCTTTAGCTGTTAAAAATATTAACAAAGCAGCAGTTCAAAAATATGGTTACAGCAAAAGTAATTTTTTGAAATTAAAATTGACTGACCTTTCACTTCCAGACTCGTTAAGAAAACCCTCACAAAAAATTTCTACTAAAAATCTTCAAAAACATAGAACTAAATATGGTAAAGTAATTGATGTCCAGATAACTAAAAGTAAAATTGTTTACGAAGGATTAGTATGTGAGTTAATGATTGTTCAAGATGTTACTGAACATATTAATCTTGAGAATCAACTTATCAAAGCAGAATCTGAATTAAGAACTACTTTGTACAGTATTGGTGATGGAGTGATAACAACGGATAACAAAGGAAGAATTATGATGATGAATCCAGTTGCAGAAAAATTAACTGGATGGAAAGAAAAAGAGGCTAAAGGAAAGAAGCTCGAATTTGTTTTTAATATTGTAAATGAATTTACAAGAAAAAAAGTTGTCAATCCTGTAAAAAAAGTTTTGCAAAAAGGAATTGTTATTGGTTTGGCAAATCATACAGTCCTGATTTCAAAAGATAAAACAGAAAGACCAATACTTGACTGTGGTGCACCAATTAAAGATAAATCAGGAAAAATTGCAGGTGTTGTTCTTGTCTTTAGAGATCAGACAAAAGAAAGAGAAGCTCAAAGAAAAATTGAAGCAGCAAAGGTTTTTGCTGAAAGTATAATTGCAACAGTGAGAGAACCTTTGATTGTTCTTGATTCTCAAATGAATGTAATTAAAGCTAATCGTGCTTTTTATAACATATTTAAAACTTCTGAGAAAGAAACAATAGGGAAATCATTTTTTAAACTTGGAAATGGACAATGGAATATACCTGAATTAAAATTATTACTCGAAAATATTCTTCCATCAAATACTTCTTTTGAAAACTTTGAGGTTCAGCATAATTTTCCAAAAATTGGTTTCAAAACAATGCTTTTAAATGCAAGAAGAGTTTATAGTGAATCGAATAAAACTGAATTAGTTCTTCTTGCTCTTGAAGATATAACAGAAAGAAAAAAAGCAGAAGAAAATATCAAAAAATTGAATCGCATCTATTCAATGTTGTATGAGGCGAACGAAGCAATTGTAAGAAATCGTGAAAAAGAAAAATTACTGAAGTTAATAACTCGAATTGCAGTTGATAAAGGGGGATTTTCTTTAGCTTGGGTTAGCATGATTGATGTCGAATCTAATGAACTTATCATCGTAGCAGATTATGGAATGAATGAAGATTATAGAAACAAAATTAATACTGACTTAAATATAATATACCATGATAAATGCCCAATAAGAAAAGTATTAAAAACAGGAAAGTGCTATGTATCAAATAATATTCTTAAAGATAAAAAAATGAGTTTATGTTATGATGCAGCTTCTGAATACGGTTTCAAATCTTTTGCTGCTTTCCCAATAAAAACATTTGGGAATAATGTTGGAACATTCAATTTATATTCAACCGAAGAAAACTTTTTTGACAAAGAAGAAATCGAACTCCTCGAACAACTTTCAATGGACATATCTTTTGCTCTTGAATATATTGAGAGCGAAAATGAAAGAAAAAAAGTTGAAGAAATATTAAAACAAAATGAAGAAAAATACTATACTTTAATTGAATCGAGCGATGATGCTATTTATCTGGTTGATAGAGATTGCCGCTATCTTCACATGAATAAAAGATACTTAATGAGATTAGGCTTAAAATTAGAAGATGTAATAGGCAAATCTTACAGCGAATTTCACACTCCAGATGGTTCAAAAGATTTTGAAGAAAAAGTTAAAAAGGTTTGTGAAACAGGATTATCTATAACTTATGAATATCAGAGCTTTAGAGATGGAAGATATTTTATAAGAACCTTAAGTCCTGTGAAAGATGCTGTAACAAATGAAGTAAATGCTGTTGTGATAATTTCAAAAGATATTACACATCTTAAAGAAATCGAAAAAGCACTAAGAGAAAGTGAAGAAAAATTTAGAAAATTGGCTGAATCAACTAACACCGCAATTTTTATTTATAAGAAATCAAAATTTGTTTATGCAAATAGAGCAACGGAAAAGTTATCGGGTTATTCAGAACAAGAACTTCTTCAAATGAATTTCTGGGATGTTGTTCATCCTGATTTTAGAGATATGATAAAGCAACTCGGCTTGGGTCGATTAAGCGGAAAAGAGGTTCCTTCTCAATATGATTTTAAAATTATAACAAAAGATAATCAGGAAAAATGGGTAACATTTACCTCAACCGTAATTGATTACAAAGGTGAAACAGCAGCTATCGGTACTGCATTTGATATCACAGATAGAAAAATTGCAGAAGAAAAACTTAGAGAAAGCGAAGAACGCTTTAGAAATATTTATGAAAGTTTAACAATAGGAGTTTATAGAACAACTCCAGACGGCAAACTTTTAATGGCTAATCCTGCATTTTTATCAATGCTGGGTTATGAATCCTTGGAAGAAGCTCAAGCTAAAATTGTAATGGAGGAAGTTTATGCAGAAAAAGGTACCCGGGATTTATTCCTGAAAATTATAATGGAAGAAGGAATAGTTTATGGCTTTGAACAAAAATGGAAAAGAGCAGATGGGAAAATTATTTATATAAGAGAAAATGCTCGAGCATACAAAAATATTGATGGTTCAGTTGCATATTTTGAAGGAACTACAGAGGATATAACCATAAAAAATTAGCCGAACAAGAATTAATCATTGCAAAAGAAGAAGCCGAGAAAGCAGATAAATTGAAATCCTATTTCCTTGCTCAAATGTCTCACGAAATTAGAACCCCTCTTAATGTAATTGTTAGCTTTTGTAATATAATCAAAGAAGAAATAAAGGATAAAATTTCACCAGATATTAATGAATATTTTAGCAGCATTGATTTGGCATCTAAGAGAATAGTTCGAACTGTCGACCTGATTTTAAATATGTCAGCCGTTCAATCAGGAACTTACATTCCAACTTATCGTTTATTTAACTTGAAAGAAGATGTAATTGATAAACTTATTCCTGAATTCATTACATCAGCCGAAACTAAGGGATTAAATTTTATTGTTGATTATAAAACAGATAAACTTAATCTCTACGCAGATGATTACAGTGTTACTCAAATTTTCTCGAACTTAATTGATAATGCAATTAAATATACAAACAAAGGGACAGTGGAAATTATTATTGAAAGAAATGAAGATGATAAACTAACAGTCAAGGTTAAAGATACAGGCATTGGAATGAGCGAAGATTTTCTTCAAAAAATATTTCAACCTTTTACTCAAGAAGAACAAGGTTATACAAGAAGATTTGAAGGAAGTGGATTGGGTCTTGCTCTTGTCAAAAAATATTGTGAGCTGAATTATGCTGAAATTAGTGTTGAAAGTAAAAAAGGTGAAGGTTCAACTTTTACTGTGATGTTTATTTGAGTAATAAAAATTTTTACCTATGATTTACAGCATAAATTCTGCTGCTCTTTTTATGTTGGCTTGAATTATTTATTTTCGCTTAGTAGATTTTTTACAGGATACTAACTATTTAAGGAACATTGTTATGTCTGGAACAAATGAAAAAAGAAAACCTAAACTTTTAATTGTAGAAGATGATTTTGAAAATCAAAAATTCCTTCAGCTTTTTCTGAAACGCAAATTTGATGTTGATGTTTGCGATTCAGCAGAAACTTTTTATGAAAAGATGAAAGAACAAAAATTTGATATAATTTTAATGGATATTTCTTTGAGAGGGAAAAAAGACGGCTTGCAGCTCACAAGAGAATTAAGACAATCTGAAGAAACAAAAAACATCCCTGTTGTTGGACTTTCAGCTCATGCTTTTCAAAGAGATAAAGATAATGCTTATAATGCCGGTGTTGACCTTTTTATTACTAAACCTGTTCAGAATAATGTTTTGATGGAATCTTTAATTAAAACCTACGAGAGCAAGACAGGAGAAAAAATAGAATAGCTTCATTTAATTCAATAAAAGAATATATGTGCTTGATAAGGTCTTAGTTCAACATATAATCCAATGTGATAAACTTCTTCTGCTAACCTGTAATATGTTTGATTGTTTAGCAAATCTTTTATTTCAAAAGTTTCTGGATAATTTCTAACATCTAATTTAATTCTGCACGAAGAAATTGTATCAGCATAATTTACTGCAACAAGACATCTTTGAGATTTTAATTCCCACTGCCAAGCTAATATATTTGTAAAAGTGTGATTCCCTTCCCACGATGGAAGCACATCAAGCAGTTTCCACGTGCCGTTTTTAAAAATTTCATTAGAAGTAATATTAAGAAGATTGTTATAAAATTCTTTTAAGTCTTTTTGAACGAATTCTTCTGGTTCTCGACCCAGCTGAACAGGCAGTTTAACTTTTCTCCCTTCAAATTGACCATCATAATACAAATGCATGCCAGGGATTGTGCTTATTACAATTGCTGCCGCTTTTGATTTTTCTTTACCAAGTGAAACAACTGCTCTTTCCTCATCATGGTTTTCAATGAAGCGGACTAATTTTTTTTGATATTCTTCATCAAGTTTAAGATGTTCATAAATATTAAAAGCATTCCCAGCTTTGAATATATCTAGCAAACTTTTATCGTATGTAAAATCAAAACCCAATTCTTGTAAATCTTTTTCAAGATTCCAATAGACTTCTCCAATAAAAATAAAATCGATTCTTACTTTTTTGACTTCTGAAATAATTTCGCTCCAGAATTCAGTTGTTATCAATTCATTTTCACATCTGTCTATTACTCCTGCCCAAGTATTTTTAAATACATTATTCAAGCCGAGCATTGCCATGTCGCATCGAACTCCATCACAATATTTGGTAAGATTTGTTAAAACTTCCTTAAAATATTTTCTTACATCCTTGCTGAAATAATTTACTTGAATTGTATCCTGCCAAGCAGGAAAGAAAGGGTCGCGTCCATGAGCATAATATTTTTCTTCATCATCAAAAGGCTTATAAAAAGTATTAGAATCTCTTTCGAATGTATCTCTATCTACACTTAAAAAGAATGATGGATTAGTTTTTATCAATTGACTATCTGCACTAAAATGATTTGGAACAAAATCCAGTATCAATCCAATATTGTTTTTATTTAGAAAGGTTTTTAATTCAAGCAGCATTTCAAAATTGCCTATGTCGGGATTGACTTCATAAACATCTATCGAATAAGGAGAACCAATTACATCTTCTGTTTTCCAATCTTTTAATGCTCGTTTATAATTTTGAATTAAGTAATCTTCAAAACAATATTTATTAATTGTTGATTTACATGTTTTCCAAAGTCCCATCAACCAGATATAATCAAACTTTTTTTGAATGAAATAATCCCAATAATTTTTGGGGATATCTTTTAATTTCGTTTCGTTCCCAAAGCGTTTTATAAAAACTCTTGTATTAATTTCATAGATGGATGGATTAATTGTCATTTTTATTCCGAGATTAATTTTTTTCCTGTGTTAAGAGCAGTTTTTTCTCATTCAGTAGTTCTTTGTTTCTGCTCAGAAGTTCAATTTTAAGATGTTCGTCATTTGTGTTTTCAATAATTTTATTGTTAGTCATAATTTCCTGTTCTATTTGATGGACAAGAAATTTAATTACAGTTTCCTTTGCATATTCAAGAGAATCTTTTTCAATCTTACCGTTGAGAGAAAGTTCATCCCATTTATGACTTATTGTTTCATCAGTCAATGCAAGTTTGAATATGAAATCTTTCAGCTGTGCATCTTCAATTTTTTCGATTAGATATGCAGGAGAAATATCCCTGTCGTTATGACCATCAAGAACAATTTCAACAAGATATTT
Organism: Melioribacteraceae bacterium; assembly: GCA_037481715.1. GTDB lineage: Bacteria > Bacteroidota > Ignavibacteria > Ignavibacteriales > Melioribacteraceae > Rosettibacter. The sequence goes on along the minus strand of JBBFLD010000004.1, from coordinate 233,051 downwards.
TAATTTAGGATTTGTGAAATAATCCAGACTAATTTTTTCAAGAATATGTTCAACTATTTCTTCGTTGCCGCTGTAAAGTAGTCTTATTATTTCTTTTTCAAGTTGTGAAATATTTGTAATTGATGCTGAATTTGATAAAGTGTTATTAATCTGCAAATTTCTTTGCAGAGGCTGAGGATTCTGAGCAGGACTTTTTTCTTTTTGTTGTGATAAAATTTTATTTAACTCATCTTCAATAATTCGTTCTCGCAGATTAAATTTTTTTACAATAGTTTTAATCAATAAACTTCTCTTTAATTCATCATTAACGAGAGCAAGAGTTCTCACAATTTCACGAATGGCAGAGGCTGCAGTAGCTGGGTCATTAAACTTTCCTTCAGCTTCAAATTGAGCTGTTTGGAACTCTACAAAATTTTTGGCAGAAGTTAATAACTCATCAAATTTTTCCTTGCCGTATTTATTGATAAATGAATCCGGGTCTTCATCTGGAGGAAGCATCATAACTTTTATATCAAAATCATGTTTTAACAAAAGTTCAATGCTGCGAAGAGATGCTTTTTGTCCTGCCGGGTCTGCATCAAATAATACAATTATATTTTTTGTGAATCTTGATAAAAGCTGAACCTGTTCTTCTGTTAACGAAGTGCCAGATGATGCAACAACATTTTTAATATCTGCCTGATAAAGTGAAATTAAATCCATGTAGCCTTCAACAAGAATTGCTCTGTCGAGTTTTCTAATTTCTTCTTTTGAATGAAATAAGCCGTACAACGATTTTCTTTTGGAATAAATTTTTGATTCTGGAGAATTCAAGTATTTAGCGGTGTTCTCTTTATCAATTAGAATTCTTGCGCCGAATGCAATTACTCTTCCATTTGGAGAGAAAATGGGAAAAATTATTCTTCCTCTGAATTTATCGTAATATTCACCTTTTTCGTTTACATCAATTAAACCAAGTATTTTAGCTTTTTGCAAATCAATTTTATTTTCTTTGGCTGCATTTAAAAAATTGTTCCAGCCTGCGGGTGCAAATCCGATTCTGAATAATTTTTGTGTTTTTGGTTTTATGTTTCTTCTTTTTAAATATTGACGAGCTTCTTCGGCTTCTGAACTTTTTTGCAGAACTTCTTCGAAATATCTTGCAGCAAAATCATTTATTTCATAAAACTCTTCGAGCTCTTTTTGAATTTCGGTTAATTCAGATTTTTCATATTGAATTTTAATTCCGGCATGTTCGGCAATTTCTTCTACTGCTTCGATGAATGAAATGTTTTTAAAATCCATTAAGAATTTAAATACATTGCCACCCGCTCCGCATCCAAAGCAGTGAAAAATTTGTTTATCGCTGCTTACTGTGAAAGAAGGTGTTTTCTCGTGATGAAATGGGCATAAGCCTACAAAATTTTTACCCCGCTTTCGTAAATGAACATAACCGGAAATTATATCAACTATATCTACTGCACTTCTAATCTCTTCTATCTTTTGCTCTGATATTCTCAATTGTCAGCTTCCTCAATAAATTAATTCTGCTCTTAATTTCATTTTCAAACTTATAATGATTTACATTTTGCATTCAAGATTGCTCATCAAAATTAATATTATTATTTTCGATTTGGAAATTATAATGAGAAACAGCTATTTGATTAAAAATAGTATCCTTTTAGTCCTGCCTGCACAGGATTTTAATGAACAGGAATATTTAATTATTTCAAACTCACTAAACAAAGCCAATAAAAGAGTTTTTATTGCCTCCGACTCAAATTCCTTGTGTATTGGTTCAGAAAATATGAAAGTAAAAAATGACATCATGCTTTACAATGTTCATGAAGAAAATTTTAATGGAATAATATTCGTTGGAGGTAAAGGAGTAAGAAATTATTGGAATAATAAATTGCTTCATTCAATTGCACAAAAATTTAATAAGAGCGGAAAAACAATTGGAGCAATTTGCAGTGCACCGATTATTCTTGCAAGAGCTGGTGTAATTAATAAAACAGCTGTATGTTATCCAGATGACAGAAAAGAACTAGAAAAAGAAGGAATTGAGTATAAAGATGAATCTGTTGTAATTGATAAAAATGTAATAACAGGAAAAGACCCGGCTTCGGCACCAGAATTTATATCTAAATTTTTGCATGAACTTTCGAAAAGGAGTTAGAACTACTTTCCCTTTAATCTTGTTTATTAAATGCCATGAAAAATAAAATTGAATCAATAAAGAAATATTGTAACAGTCTTACAAGTTATTCGAGATACAAAACAAGAGAAGTTTTTATTGGAGATGTACCTCTCGGTGGAAATAATCCAATCCGTATTCAATCAATGACAACAACCAATACAATGGATACAATTGCAACTGTTGAGCAATCGATTCGTATGATTGAAGCAGGATGCGATTACGTCAGAATTACAGCACCAAGCATAAACGAAGCAAAGAATTTATTAAATATTAAAAATGAATTAAGAAGACGCGGATACAAAACACCTTTAATTGCTGATATTCATTACACACCAAATGCAGCAGAAGTAGCAGCTCGAATTGTTGAAAAAGTAAGAATAAATCCTGGGAATTTTGTAGACAAAAAGAAATTTCAAATTATTGAATACACCGATGAACAGTATAATGAAGAGATTGAAAAAATTCGAGAAAAGCTGATTCCTTTGTTGAAAATTTGTAAAGAGTATGGAACTGCACTTAGAATCGGAACAAACCATGGTTCTTTATCAGACAGAATTATGAGTCGGTATGGCGATACTCCTCTTGGAATGGTAGAATCTGCAATGGAGTTTTTAAGAATATGCAAAGAAGAAAATTTTCATTCCATTGTTCTTTCAATGAAAGCAAGTAATCCACAAGTAATGGTTCAGGCTTATCGATTACTAATAAATAAAATGGAAGAAGAAGGAATGAATTATCCGCTTCATCTTGGAGTAACTGAAGCTGGATTTGGTGAAGATGGTAGAATAAAATCTTCTGCTGGAATTGGAACTTTGCTTGAAGACGGCATTGGTGATACAATTCGTGTATCATTAACAGAAGAACCAGAATTTGAAGTTCCTGTTGCAAAAATTCTTGTCAATAGATATAAAGAAAGAGAAAAACATAAACCAATAATCGAAATTGAAGAAAATCCCATCAATCCTTTTGAATACAAACGCCGTGAAACTTTTGAAGTATCAAACATAGGCGGCTCAACAGTTCCCAAAGTTATTGCAGATTTCAGCGAAGAAAATATTTCTTATTCATTAATGAAAAGTATTGGTTATAATTATTCAGAGGAATTGGATAAATGGATGTTGACAGATTCAGCTGCTGATGTAATTTATCTTGGCAAAAAAGAATTTCCATTTGAACCGCCGCCAAACTTAAAACTAATTTATGATTATGAAAAATGGATTACATTAAAAGATAGAACAAAAGGATTTCCATTTTATCAAAATCCAATTGAGTTCTTACAAGCCAAAGAACACTCGTTTGTAATTAATTTTGTAGGATTAACAATTGATGAAGTTTTTTCTAACGAATTTGAAAATATTAAAAACAATTCAAGTATTGTTTTCGTTATTAATACAGATAATCTGCACGGAATGGCTGAACAAAGAAGAATCTTTTTTGAATTAATTCTAAGAGATATAAAAAATCCTGTTATTATTAAAAGATTTTATGAAAACATTGACGAAGAAGAGCTAAGACTTTATTCAGCAACAGATTTCGGAGCTTTGTTTATTGATGGTTTTGGAGATGGAATATGGATAAATGCAAAAGATAAAAATAGAAATAATATCAGCAGAGAATTTATAAACAAAACTTCATTCGGAATTCTGCAGGCAGCAAGAGTTCGAATTACAAAAACTGAATATATTGCATGTCCTTCCTGCGGAAGAACATTATTTGATTTAGTTGAGGTGACAAATAAAATTCGTAAAAGAACAGAACATTTAAAAGGTGTCAAGATTGCAATAATGGGATGCATAGTAAATGGTCCCGGTGAAATGGCAGATGCCGATTATGGATATGTTGGTTCGGGTCCAGGAAAAATTACTTTGTATAAAGGAAAAGAAATTGTGAAAAGGAATATTCCCGACCAGAACGCATTAGATGAGCTCATAGAATTAATAAAAATGGATGGTAAATGGATAGAACAGGAATAAAATTGGTAATATTCTTGAAGTTCTTGTTCTATTATTATATATTTTGAATAGATTTATGGACAATTATTCAATAAAAAGAAGAAAAATACTTAACGGGTTTTCTAAAAAGAATTTCAAATGGGAAATGCACTCCACTTTTAGAGGGGTGCATTTTTTTTATATATGATTGCAGGAGAACTGACAGAATATATTGAAAGCTGGTCCCCCCCAGGAGCCGCTTGGGAAAAAGATAATGTAGGACTTCAAATAGGCTCTCGGGGGACAAAAGTAAAAAACATAATGCTCTGCCTCGAACTAACTGACGAAGTCCTTCAGGAAGCCATAAGTAAAAATTGTAATTTTATTTTTACGCATCATCCGCTGATTTTCAATCCAATTTACAAATTAGATTTTGAATCCAACTCAACAGCTGAACTTATTCAAAAAATTATAAAAAACAACATAACTGTTTATTCTGCTCATACTAATCTTGATTTTGCCAAAGATGGTGTTTCATTTGAACTGGCAAGAAAATTAGGATTAACAGAAATTAAATTTCTTCAGAACTTAGAATCAAACCAATTCAAAGTAGCAGTTTTTGTTCCCGAAAATCATATAGAACAAGTTTCAAATGCTGTTTTTTCTTCTGGTGCGGGAATAATTGGTGAATATGAAAATTGCAGCTTCAGATTAAAAGGTGAAGGTACTTTTAAAGGCTCAGAGAAATCAAATCCAGCTGTTGGTAAGAAAAATGTTTTCGAAAAAGTTGAAGAGATTCGGTTGGAATTTATTGTCGACCAGTGGAACCTGAACAAAGTGATTTCATCAATGCTAAAGGCTCATCCTTACGAAGAACCAGCTTATGACATTTATCCTTTGAAAAATCGAAATGTAAATTTTGGAGCAGGTGCTGTTGGTTTTCTAAAAGATGAAATGAATGAAGAAGAATTTTTATCACATGTATCAAAATCATTGAATACAGAAGTTCTAAGATATTGTAGTGGAAGAAATAAAATTATAAAGAAAGTTGCAGTTTGCGGCGGTGCTGGTTCAAATTTGATTAGCAATGCTATAAGTTCAAATGCAGATGCATTTATTACAGCAGATATTAAATATCATGAATTTCATCAGGCAAAAAATAAAATATTGCTGATTGATGCCGGTCATTACGAAACTGAAGTATTGATTTTGAATGAAGTTAAGAAAAGAATAGAAAATTTTATTGGCAATAGTAAAATAAAAGTTTATAAATATTCGAAAGTTACAAATCCAATAAAGTTTTATAAACATTAAGGAGTACTTAAATTGGTAGAACGATTAACAACACTCTATGAACTTCAATTAATTGATGATCAACTCGACGAGCTTGAGGATTTGCGAGGTGATCTTCCAGCTGTTGTAAATGAACTGACAGCACAAATTAATGCAATTCAAGAGCAAATAGAAACTAAGGAAGCAGAAAAGAAAAAGTCGCTGCAGAAACGAAAACAAAATGATGAAGATGTTGAGCGCTTGAAAGCTAATTTGAAAAAATTTAAAAGCCAGCTTTATCAAGTGCGCAACAATAAAGAATATGATGCATTAACAAAAGAAATAGACCACACAGAAGAACAAATTGAAAAACTTGAAAGTGAAAGTCTTGCTCTTGAAGATTTAATTCAAAAATTAAAAGCAGAGATAGAAGAAATTGAACCACAGCTTGCTGCTCTTTCAAAAGAGCTGAAAGAAAAAGAATCTGAACTAAAACAAATTATTAAAGCAAACGAACGGGAAGAATTAAAGCTGAAAGAAAAAAGAGAAAAAGTTGCTGCTAAAGTTAAAAAGCAGGATTATGCAACTTACATGAGAATTCGAAAAGCACTTGGCGGCAAAGCAGTTGTAACAATAATTCGTTCTGCATGTTCGGGATGTCATAATGTTGTTCCTCCACAAAGACAGCTTGAAATTAAACAGAACAAAAGAATTTATTCATGTGAATCCTGTGGAAGAATTTTAGTTTCTGCAGAAATCGCAGAAGAAGCCAAGAAAAAATTACAGCTGTAATCCCGATAAAAATTTTTCTGCTTCTTAATGTTTTAAAACTTTTCGAATATTTAATTCATTAAAATTATTTTAAATATGATTGCCAAAGAACTCTTAGAAGTTTTATGCTGCCCTGTATCGGGTGCAGATTTAGTTTTGGATGATAACTATCTTGTATCTACCGACAGAAATACAAGAAGAAGATACAGAATTGAGAACAACATTCCGATTATGTTAATCGAGGAATCTGAAGAATTGGATTTAGATACCTGGAAAGAAATAATGAAACGGCACGGCATTAAATCAGAATAATTTTTAACAAACTTGAAGGACTTATGCTGATAAAACAAAATCAAGATGAAATTCAAAATTATTTGACTGATGCTTCAAATTACGGCGGCAATTGTGAAGCTGTCTATATCCCTTCTAATGAGGATGAAATTATTGAGATTTTAAAATATGCCAATCAAAATAAAAAAAGAGTAACAGTATCAGGAAATGGAACTGGATTAACTGGAGGAAGAGTGCCGGAGGGAGGAATTGTTATTTCTCTTGAAAATATGAATAAAATTATTGAATTAAATAAAAAAGAAAAATTTGCATTCATTCAACCTGGTGTTATACTCAAAGATTTTCAGGATTATGTTGAAGAACAAAAATTATTTTATCCTCCAGATCCAACCGAAAGAAATTGTCAAATTGGAGCAAATGTGGCTACAAATTCATCAGGAGCGAGAACATTCAAATATGGTCCAACACGAGATTATGTGCTTGGACTGAAAATTATTCTTCCTGATGGAGATAAATTGTCAATTCAAAGAGGTCAATATTTTGCTGATGATTTCAATGCAATTCTTGTTACTGAAAGCGGTAAAAAAATTTCCTTTACATTGCCTCAATATGAAATGCCGAATACAAAAAATGCAGCAGGTTACTACTGCAAAAAAAATATGGACCTGATTGATTTGTTTGTTGGTTCTGAAGGAACGCTTGGACTATTCTCGGAAATAAAATTAAAATTAATTGAGCTCCCGGAGAAAATTTTATCATGTGTTATATTTTTTGATAATGAAGATAATGCTCTTAATTTTATTGAAGAAGCAAGAGCAATTTCTAAAAAAAGAATTGAAAGTTCTCTCTCATTAATTTCTGCAAGAGGCTTGGAATTCTTTGATTTCTACACACTCAAATTTTTATCAGAAGATTATCCCAATATCCCAAATGATGCAAAAGGAGCAGTTTGGTTCGAGCAGGAACTTGATGAAAATGAGGACGAGATAATTTCACAATGGATGGAATTAATCAATAAGCATTTTGGCATGGAAGAAAATTCCTGGATAGCCGCAGATAAAAAAGAACAGGAACAATTCAAAGATTTTCGACACGCAATTGCATGGAAAGTAAATGAATATGTAACCCGACGAGGCTTGAAAAAAGTAGGAACTGATGTTGCTGTGCCAGATGATGTTTTTAAGGATTATTATTATGATATTAAAAAAATTGTTGAAAGCTATGGTTTGAACTATGTTGTTTATGGTCATTTTGGAAATTCACACATGCATCTGAATATGCTCCCTCAAAATGAAGAAGAATACAATATTTCAAAAAAAATTTATATGACAATTTGTGAAAAAGCTGTTCAATTGAAAGGAACAATTTCTGCAGAACACGGCATTGGAAAACTAAAACGCGATTTCTTTCTTAAAATGTACGATGAAAAAACTATAAGAGAAATGGCAAAATTAAAATTGATTTTCGACCCGAATAAAATTTTGAACATTGGCAATATTTTTTACGAGAAATATTTTGACTAAATATTTTTTTATAACATCAGCATTAATATTAATTATATCATCTTATTCATTTGCACAAAATGATTTATCCTTAGACAATCGTTTTAGATTAGCACAGAGTTATGAAGAAGCAGGACAGCTTGAAAAAGCAGAAGCAATACTGCGTGAACTTCTAAATATCAATTCTTACAACTATTCATATTTTGATGCGCTGACAAGAATTTTAATCAGACAAAAAAAATATTCCGAAGCCTCCGAGTTAATTGAAAATAGATTGAAACAAACACCTCAGGATATTAATCTTTATGGACTGCTTGGCTCGGTGTATTTCATGTCTGATAATGTAACTAAAGCTTATGAGACATGGGAACGCGGATTAAAAATAAATCAATCTTCTATGGTTGCACTCAGAGTAATTGCAAATTATGCAATTGAAAACAGAGCTTTTGATAAGGCTATTGAAATTCTTAAGCGAGGAAAAGAAATATCTGATGAACCTGAAATTTTTTCTATTGACCTTGCTAATATCTATCTTGCAAATATGAGATTTACAGATGCAGCGAATGAATTTTGTGATTTAATAATTAAAAAGCCAGAACAAATTGGAAATGTAAAAATCAGAATTAATTATTACTCAGATAATCAAAATGCAGTTGAACAGTTTATCGAAGCAATTAAGAAAAAAATAAAAGAGAAACCGCTGCCGGCTTTATATGACTTGCTTTCTTATAATTATTCATTAATTGGGAAATATGAACTTGCATTTCAGCTTCTTGTTGAATATGAAGAAAAAACAAATGGAAATGGAAATACAATTTTTTCTTTTGCGCAAAATGCATTACAGAATAAAGAATATTCCGCAGCTTTGAAAGCATTTGAGTATTTAATTAAGAAAAACACAAATCCTCAAATGATGCCGGCAATAAAGTATTATTATTCAACTGCACTCGAAGCAGCTTATAATGAAAAATATAATAATGAAATTGACTCATGGAAATCATACAGAGAAATTACAATTGTTAATGAAGACGAAATAAAAAAAATAATTAAATCTTATGAAGATGTTGTTAAAGATTATCCGCAAAGTTCTTTTTATCCTCAGGCATTATATAGAATAGCAGAAATTAACTTCAATTTGTTGAACAATATTCAAAAAGCGGAAAGTTTATATACTTTGATAAACTTAAGAGCAGCTAACACAGATTTTTCAATTTTGTCATTTATTCAGAAAGGTAAAATTGCAATTCATCAGAATCGATTTGAAAATGCAAAATCTCTTTTTGAAAAAGTGTTATTAAACAGCAGAGCAAATTTAAATCAAAAGTCAGAAGCAAACTTTTTCATTGCTAAAATAAATTTTTGGCAGTCCAATTTTAATGAAGCTGTAAAATTCTTATCTGAAACAACAAAAAATCTATCGAGTGATTTTGCAAATGATGCTTTAGAGTTATTATCTCTTATCAACGCAATAAAACGGGATTCAATTAATTTGTCTAAATATGCCGAAGCTGATTTACTTTTATTCAGAAAAAAATTTAATGAAGCTGCAGAAATATTTAAATCTTTGGCAGATAACAAAGATTTATTTATTCTAAATGAATTTGCAAGTTATAAACTTGCAGAAACATTATTAGCTTTGAATAATTTACCTGTTGCGATTAAGATACTCGAAGATTTATCGGAAAAATCAAAAACTGGAATCTTTGGCGATAAATCACTTTTTCTGCTGGGCAGGATTTATCAATATGGAATTAAAGATAAAAATAAATCTATTCAGATTTATCAAAAACTTCTTGAGAAATTCCCAAATTCATTATATTTTGAACAAGCAAGAGAATATTTAAATAATTTACAAACAAATAATGGTTGAATATGGCAGGTCATAGAGAACCCAAAACAATCAGATGTTCTTTTTGTGGAAGAGATGGAAGCGAAGTCTCAAGTATGGTTGCAGGTCCAGATGTTTACATTTGCGATATTTGCATTAAAACAAGTGTTGAAATATTAAAAAACAATGTATCAAATTTTGGTAAAAAAGATTCTATCAGCTTATCATTAACACCAGAACTAATCAAGAAAAGTCTTGATGAATATGTAATAGAACAAGAACTCGCAAAGAAAATTCTTGCTGTTGCAGTTTATAATCACTATAAGAGAATAAATGCTCCTTCTTCTTTTTTTGATGTTGATGATGTAGAAATTGAAAAAAGCAATATTCTATTGATTGGTCCAACTGGAGTAGGAAAAACTCTTCTTGCTCAAACATTGGCAAGAATTCTTGATGTTCCATTCGCAATAGCAGATGCAACAACTTTAACCGAAGCTGGCTATGTTGGTGATGATGTAGAAACAGTTTTAGTTCGTCTTCTTCAAGCTGCAGATTATAATCTTGAAAGAGCACAAAAAGGAATTGTTTATATCGATGAAATTGATAAAATAGCTCGTAAAAGTGAAAGTGTTTCAATTACTCGTGACGTTTCAGGAGAAGGTGTTCAGCAGGCACTTTTGAAAATTCTTGAAGGAACAATTGCTGGAGTTCCCCCAAGAGGCGGAAGAAAACATCCAGAACAAAGTTTAATTAATGTTAATACAAAAAATATTTTGTTTATATGCGGCGGTGCTTTTGAAGGAATTGAAAATATTATTGCATCAAGAATAAATCGCAATCCAATAGGATTTGATACAAACATGTCCAAAGCTGATGAGATTGATAAAGATAATCTTGTTCAAAAAGTTCAACCTGAGGATTTAATTAAGTTTGGATTGATACCAGAACTTGTTGGAAGACTTCCGGTTATTGCTCCACTTCATTCATTAGGACCAGCTGCATTGAAAAATATTTTAACTGAGCCTAAGAATGCAATTATTAAACAATATAAAAAATTATTTGCTCTTGAAGGAGTCGAACTTGAATTTGACCCGCTTGCACTTGATGAAATTGTTAAAAAAGCAATTGAAAGAAAAACCGGTGCTCGTGCTCTCAGGTCAATTGTCGAAGGAATATTGCTTGATGTGATGTATGAAATTCCAACAATGGAAAATGTTGACAAATGCTTAATCACTCGTGATGTTGTTGCCAAAGGTGAAAAACCAATTTATATTGAATCCGACAGAAAAATTGCATAACCATGTAATCCCTTGACTGCTCTGCGTTCTTTGCATTCTTGGCAGTTTTACTTATAACCTTTCTGCAGTGGATGCAAAGAAACGCAGAGATTTTTAAAATTTTTTATCCGAAATTCTTTTCATACATGAAAAAAATTATTCTCATAAATTTTCTTTTGTCATCTTTACTACTTGCTCAGGCAAAAATTCTTATCTACATGGATTTGCAGCAATCTGACCACTTAAAAGCTTATGGTATTGCTTACAATGCGCTTAGAGATGGAATGACAGGCGACTGGCTGCTCAATTATCGAGGCGGTTCTTTTATGTTTGATTATTCTGAAAAACTTGCTGCAAGATGCAGAGTAAAAGGAGTTGCATTTCAAACATTAACCCAGCAGGAAGCTGTTCAAATTTATTCGCTCGTTCAAAGTGAAGACCAAAATATGGAAGTTGTTCGGCTTGAAAAAGCTCCCAAGATTGCTGTCTACGTTCCACCAAATTTTAAACCTTGGGATGATGCAGTTACACTCGCACTTGATTATGCAGAAGTTCCTTATGATAAAATTTGGGTAGAAGAAATCTTACGGGGTGATTTAGATAAATATGACTGGCTCCATCTCCATCATGAAGATTTTACAGGACAGTATGGTAAATTCTATGCTTCGTTCAGCAATGCACCATGGTATATAGAACAGCAGAATATTTACGAAAAAGAAGCAAAGAAACTTGGTTTCAAAAAAGTTTCTGAAATGGAAAAAGCAGTTGTGCTCTCAATTAAAAATTATGTTGGACAGGGAGGATTTTTGTTTGCAATGTGTTCTGCAACTGATACCTACGACATTGCACTTTCAGCATTAAATGTTGATATAGTAGATAAAATGTATGATGGTGACCCTCCAGATCCTGATGCACAAAATAAATTAGATTTTTCTCAAACTCTTGCATTTGAAAATTTCAAACTCGAGATGAATCCTCTAATTTATGAATTCAGTGACATCGATATTCAACCTGCCGAAATTGGACCAGAACAAAATGATTATTTTACTTTGTTTGAATTCTCTGCCAAATATGACCCTGTTCCAACAATGTTAACTCAAAATCATGTAAATGTAATTCATGGTTTTATGGGACAAACCACAATGTTCAGAAAAAAGTATATCAAAAATTCTGTTTATATTCTTGCTGAACGAGCAGGAACTGATCAGGTAAAATATATTCATGGAAATTATGGAAGAGGAACTTTTACTTTTTATGGCGGGCACGACCCTGAAGATTATCAACATGCGGTGGGTGATCCGCCTACAGATTTAAGTCTTTTTAAAAATTCTCCTGGTTACAGATTAATATTGAACAACATACTATTCCCGGCTGCAAAAAAGAAAGAACAAAAAACCTGATACCATTCAATTCAATTTTGCAGCTGAAATTAAATTCATATATTTGCACGCAAAAATTTTTCGAGTTTGCCAGATCGATGACCGGCAGGTTAGTACCCAACCCCGCCAGGTCCGGAAGGAAGCAACGGTAAGTATTTAACCTGGGTGGTCGTTTGGTCTGGCTTTTATTTTTGTTCTGATTTTACTTCAGGGTGATAGTATTCAAAAATTATTTTTGCTTTAGATTTTCCAATAACCTCTGATAATTTTTGTTCATCCATATTTTTTATTTCATCAATGCTGAATTTTGATAAAAGCTTTTGTGCAGCTTTTTCTCCTATACCTTTAATTTCAAGTAGTTCACTTGTAAAAGTTCTTTTGCTTCTTCTTTCACGATGAAATGTGATTGCAAATCGATGTGCTTCATCTCTAATTTGCTGAAGTAACTTTAAACTCGATGATGTTTTTGAAATTAATATTGGATCAGATTCATTTGGAACAAAAATTTCTTCAAGCCGCTTTGCAAGACCAATAATTTCATAATCTTTTATTCCAAGATTTTTCAGAATTTCTATTGCACTTGAAAGTTGACCTTTTCCACCATCAACCATAATTAAATCAGGCATGGGTTCATTTTCTTCAAGCAGTTTACTGTATCTTCTGTAAAATACTTCTTGCATGCTTGCAAAATCATTTGGTCCTTCTACAGTTTTAATAATAAATTTTCTGTACAAACTTTTTTTTGGTTTGCCATCAACAAAAACTACCATGCTTGCAACTGCATCACTCCCTTGAAGATTTGATATATCAAAGCATTCAATTTTTCTTGGAAGTTTTTTCAAATGCAAATCTCTTTGAAGAGCAGAGAGCGCATAAGGCACGCTCCCTTCTTTTTTCATTCTTTGAAGCTGAATTTCTTCGAGATAAAGCTGAGCATTTTGCTTGCACATCATCAAAAGCGATTTTGCTTCACTCTGTTTTTGAGGAATAACAAACCTGCATTTCTTTAATGCTCGTTTGTTCAGCCATTCTAATAAAGTTTCAGAATCATCAGGTTCAACTTCAAGGATTATTTCTTTTGGCACTTCAACATATTCATCATAATAAAATCTGATAATTGCAGAATAAATTTGACTTTCGTCTTCATTTCCTTCTGTAGTCAATGCAAGCTGCTTTTTTCCGACAAGTTTACCAGAACGAATATTAAGAATTGTGGCTGCAACATCTTTTCCTTCATAAGCTGCACTAATTATATCTTTATCTTCTAAGTCAGTTGAAACAACTTTTTGTTTGGAAGAATAAATTTGGAGCTGTTCAATTCTATCGCGCAGTTCTGCAGCTTTTTCAAATTCTAAATTCTGAGCTGCTTGGTTCATTTGTGATTTCAATTCTTCTATCAAATCATCAGTTTTACCTCGCAGAACTTTAACGACCTGATTAACCATTTGATTATAATGATATTGAGATACAAGTCCTTCACATGGTCCATCACATTTTTTTATATGATAATCAAGACAAACTTTGAATTTCTTTTTTTGAATAGCTTCTTCAGTGATATCATATTTGCAGCTTCTTATTTTGAATATCTTGTTTATTAGTCGAAGCGATTGCTTCATATTTTTGACATCAGTATATGGACCAAAATATTTGGAACCATCTTTGACAATATTTCTTGTTGGATAAATTTGCGGATAAGGTTCATTGGTAACTTTGATGTAAGGATAAGATTTATCGTCCTTCAGATTTACATTGTAGCGGGGTTTTAATTCTTTAATTAAATTATTTTCAAGAACCAGTGCTTCAATTTCGTTGTCTGTTATAATTACCTCAACATCATGAATTTTTGATACAAGCGCAGCAGTTTTAGGTGAATCAAGATTTTTTTGGAAATAAGAACGAACTCTGTTTCTTAAATTTTTTGCCTTTCCAACATAAATCACTTTGCCTTTTTCATTTTTGAACTGGTAAATCCCAGGCAAAGCAGGCAAGTTATTTAATTTATCTTCTAAAAGTGGATTCATAAATTTAGTTAAGAATTTATTGGATAAAAATCTGAAATCTCGCATAAATAAAAAAGCCCTTTATAAAGAATACATGTAAGGAAACTGCGTGAACCATCAACAAAAAAATATTTTGATATTTTTTTGAAATTATTATTTTGCAATCAAATTAAATATTAAAAACATCTTAATTAACAGCGAGGGTAAATTTTAGCAGAGTTACTATTTAATAAAATTCACTAATGATAAAAATTTTCATTAGAGTTATGAATTGTATCACTATAACTGAGGGACATTATGAAAAAATCATTCTTAATCATCCTCGCATTACTTTTTTCTCAAATTTCTTTTGCTCAAATTGAAGGTAGGAGATTTGAAATCTCATCAAGCGGGTCTTTAGGAACAGTTTCATCTGTAAGCGAATCCGGCAATTATACTTACGAGTCAGATGCTAAATTTTATTTTAATGCTTTTATTCGTGCGGGATATTTTCTATATGGTGGATTTCAGTTCGAACCTGAATTTTATACTTTTTTGGTTGAAGGAGAAAAACCTTCTTTTGTTGTAAGTGGAAATATTGCTTATAACCATAAGATTATGGATACTAAATTTTATCCATTCGTTTTAGTTGGTTATGGGCTTGGCAATTCTTATCCTTTTTTAACTGCGACAAATGCTTTCATTCGAATGTCGGATAAGTTTGATGTTACCTGCTTAAATGCTGGATTTGGTTTGAAATACTTTTTCACTAATAGTGTTGCTGTAAGAACAGAATATCGTTACCAGCGTTTTCACGATAAATTAGAAGACTCCTATTCTAATAGTGAATATACAAGAAAATTGAATTCCTTATTGATTGGATTTTCAATTTTAATTTAAAAAAATAAGGGGGAAAGAATGGAAACATCACAAGAGAAAAACAAAAGAAACATTAAAATTATTACTTGGGTTATTATAGTTATTTCATCACTTTCATTGCTTGCTTCTTTAAGCAGTCTAATTGGCAGTTTATTTATGAATACAGCTCAAAATAGAATTTATTCATCAGCTGCCAATGCAAAAATGAATATGAATCTTGTTTATGTTCTGATAATGAATTCAATTCAATTTTTATTGAGTGCATTTCTGTTAATATCTGCAATTTTTGCTCTGCAATTTAAAGAGTATTGGAGAGGAAAAATTATTTTAGGCTTAATTCTATCAATTGTTTATTTGCTGATAGCCCCAATTATTAATTTCTATTATCCGCCTGTTGAATTTCAAAATCAAGAAGTTCAAAATTTATCCAGCAATGTAAAAATGCTGATGCTTTACACAAGTTATTTTTATTCAATTGTTGTCTCAATATTTTTTATAATATCAATTTTCAGATACTCAAATAAGAATATTAAAATATTGTTTGAGTAAAACTGTTTTTAGCTTTTAAAAAGGGGGGGGACAAAATGAAAAAATATTTGATATTCTTTTTCGTTTGTTTTATGACAATTTCTTTGTTTGGTCAAAATTATTCTCTTAATGTTTCATATCAACTTGGAAGAAGCGGCGAATATTATGGTGTCAGTGCTTCAAAATGGATTAAAACCTGGAACAACGACAAAGTTGTTTTAAGAGGAATTGCAGGCTTTTTTACCGGAACTCATTGGGGTGAAAAATCTAATATTTCGGAATTCAGAAGAATTGAAGTTGGAATTGAAAGCAGAAACACAATGGTAACTGGAAAAGATTTCTTTAACATTATTAATGTTAGTTATCTTTTTACTTCTTTTAATAAACTTGAGAATAATAACAGGTTTGCGTTTAGAGAAAATGGTTGGATGTTTTCTTTTGGATTTGGAACAAAATTAATCTCGCCGGTTTTTGTTATGGCAAGATATGTTTGGGGACCCCAAAGAGGAATTCGTTTAGGAATTGAATATGATTTTTAAAGAAAATTAAGTTCAATAAAAAAAACAGGAAATTTATAGAACGCAGATAAACACAGATTATGCTGATTTGCTCAATTTTTAATTTGAACCCCTTCGGGGGTTCAATCAATTATCGTATTGTCTATTAATATTAAACCTCTTAAAGATTTTTCACTTGTAACCAGTAACCTTCAAGCTGTAACCTGTAACTTTTAACCCGAATAAACTGACGATTAATTGAATTTATAATTTTTTGGAATTACCACAATGCCGGTTTCTGAAACCGTAAATCTTTTTTTGTCAACTTCGGTATCAAATCCAATTTCAGTTCCTTCAGGGATAATTACATTTTTGTCAATTATTGCTCTTCGAATTCTTGAATGTCGCCCAATGTTGCAATTATCCATAATGATTGAATCAGTTATATAAGTATAACTGTTAACACGAACATTGAAACCAAGAATTGACCTTTCAACTAAACCACCAGAAATAATTGTACCATCAGTAATTAAAGAATTAATTGCTCGTCCAACTCTTTCTCCTTCATGTGATACAGTTTTTGCTGGTGGAAATTGTCTTTGCTCTGTTCTAAGAGGCCATTCTTGATCGTAAAGATTAAAGTGCGGGTTAACACTTATCAAGTCCATACTCGCTGCGTAATAACTTTCAATTGTTCCAACGTCAACCCAGTAAGGCTGTTCTTTTTTATTCTCATCAACAAATCTATAAGCTTGAATATGATAATTATTTTTTATCATATAAGGAATTACATTCTTTCCGAAATCAATATTAGGAACTTTTTCTTCTTCCATTTTATTCATTACTTCTTTTATTACAGGGACATTGAAAACATAAATGCCCATATTGACGAATGAGTAATCTGGTTTATCTGGAATAGCAGGAGGATTTTTTGGTTTTTCAAGAAATGATGTTACTCTGTAATCAGAATCAATTTCAAGAACACCGAATCGAGTTGCTTGTTCTTTTGGAATTTCAATTGCTGATAATGTAAGAGCAGCTTTCTTTTCAATATGATATTGAATCATTTTCAAGTAATCCATCTTGTAAATGTGATCACCCGATAAGACTAACAGCCATTCGTAGAGATTGTCTGTAATCAAATTAAAATTTTGGTGAATTGCATTTGCAGTTCCAAGGTACCAATCTCTTCCAGTTTTAAATTGCGGAGGAATTGAATAAATAAACTCTCCAAGTTCAGGATTAAAAATATTCCATGCTTCATAAAGATGTCTATTTAAAGAATCAGATTTGTATTGAGTTAGTACAAAAATTTTTCTGAATCCAGAGTTCAAACAATTAGAAAGTGTGAAATCAATAATTCTGTATTTACCGCCAAATGGCACTGAAGGCTTTGTTCTCTCTTTGGTAAGAGGATACAATCTTTCTCCTTGACCCCCAGCTAAAATCATTGTGAGAGTTTTTCTTAAAATTTCGGAACCAGCATAATTTCTCATGGCAGCCTCCAGTCTTTTTCTAAAATATATTCATTTATAAATTGATTGGCAATTTAAGAAATGATTAACTTTGTGATGTATATGAATAAATTATCTGCAATTTTATGAATTTTAAAAAGAATCCGATTAGAACAGCAATTATAATTGCCTTGGTGTCAATTCTGTTTTCACTAATTGTTATAGTTCCTTTCGCTGTGAAAACTTTTCATTTTATTAATAAACCAGTTAAGCTGTTAACAAATTTTAATAAAACCGAACTGAATGAAAATTTCATTGAAGAATATAATCCTCCTAGTCAAACAATATTTGATGTATTGCATTATGATATTCATATTGAATTGATTCCAGAAAGTAAAATGATTAAAGGAACTGTTTCAATTAGATTTACAACAAATAATCCCAATGCAAAAGAAATTGATATTAATTTTTATGATAATATGAACATTAAAAATGCTTATCTAAATGATGAACCTGTTGATTTTAAAAGAGAGGAAACAATAGTAAAATTTCTTCCAAAGGAAATTCTTAAAGATACTTCAGAACTGAAAATTATTTATGAGGGCGAACCTAAAAGACTTGGCTTTGGTTCTTTCTGTTTTGAAAATGTGAATGGACAAAATTTTGTTTACACAATAAGTGAACCGTTTTATGCATCAACCTGGTTTCCATGCGTTGATAAGCCTGATGATAAAGCTCTTGCAGATATTTTCATAACTAATGATTCTTCTTATGTCTCTCTTTCAAATGGAAAACTGATAGAAGTGATTTCAAATAATTCAAAAAAAACATATCACTGGAAAACTTATTATCCAATTTCAACTTATTTGATTACCATTTACTCAGGCAAGTATAAATCATATTGCGATAAATATATTTCAATTACAAACGATACTCTTCAGCTTTGCTATTATGCTTTAGAAGATAAATTTGAAGATGCACTTAAAGATTTTTCAGACCATCCTCGATACATCAAAACATTTGAAAAAATTTTTGGACCATATCCATTTATGAAAGAGAAATATGCAGTTGCAGAATTTCTTTGGCAGAATGGTGCAATGGAACATCAAACAATTACCGGTGTGGGTTCGAGATTTATCACTGGCAAAAAATTTTTTCAGGATATGTTGATTCATGAATTATCACATCATTGGTGGGGAGATGCTGTAAGTCCAAAAACATGGAAAGATATTTGGCTTAATGAAGGATTTGCTACTTACTCAGAAGCATTATATTGGGAATATCAAGCTGGGAAAAGTGCTCTTATTTCTACAATGAATTCTAAATCTGGAATGTTTTTGACAGGAACTTTATACAATCCAAAAGAAAATCTTTTCAGCAGTTTGATTTATAATAAAGGGGCATGGGTTCTGCACATGCTTAGAAGAGAAGTGGGCGATAGCTCCTTCTTTAAAATTTTGCGAACATACTTTCAAAAATTTAAATATAAAAATGCATCTACACAGGACTTTCAGGATATTTGCGAAAAAATAACAGGAAGAAATCTTAAATTTTTCTTTGACCAATGGATTTATAAAGGCACAGGTAAAATAGAAGCTGAATACAACTGGGATATTGTTCCAGTAAGCAATGGATATAAAATAATTTTTAAAATCAGTCAATTACAAAATGGTTATGATATTTATAAATTTCCTGTTGATATAAAAATTTATTTTGAAAATGATGAACCCGAAGTAAAGAATTTTTATGTTCAATCACGTGAAAGCAAATTTGAATTTATTACAAAGAACAAACCAATTTCATTTGAGTTAGACCCTGATAAATGGCTGCTTGCAAATTTTAGTCAATCAAAATAATTGTTATGAATTCTCTGAAAACATATTTTTTTATATCTGATCTGCATCTGGGTTTAGATTCTAAAGAGATTGAAATAGAAAAGGAAAATAAACTTATTTCTTTTCTTCAATTTGCAAAGGAAAACTGTGATGAATTATTCATTTTGGGTGATTTATTTGATTACTGGTTTGAATACAAAAGAGTAATTCAAAAAGGATTTTATAGAACTTATGCAGCATTGAAAGATTTTTCTGAAAGCAAGAAAAAGATTCATTACTTTATTGGAAATCATGATTTTTTACACAGAGATTTTTTTGAAAAAGAAATTGGAGCTTCACTTTATCATAATCCAATTTCAATTGAATTAAATGGGAAAAAATTTTTTATTGGACACGGTGATGGTTTGATTAAAAGCGATGTCGGTTATAGAATTCTTAAACAAATTTTAAGAAATAAATTTCTTCAAAGAATTTATTCAATGATTCATCCTGATTTAGGAATTAAAATTGCAAGTCTTTCAAGTAAAACAAGCAGAAATTATTCTTCTCAAAAATTTCAAAATAATCTTGACGGACTTTATGATATAGCTAAAGAAAAAATTAGTGAAGGCTATGACTATGTAATTTTTGGTCATTCACACATTCGAACATTTGAAAAGTTTAATCATGGATATTATATAAATCTTGGCTCGTGGCTGCAAAAACCATGTTATGGAAAATTCACAAATAATTTTGAGATTATAGATTGGGTGTAAGATGATTAAAAATCAAATTCCTTCAAAAAATATTCAGAAAAAGAAAAAGAGCAGAGGATTAAAATATTTTATTCTGTTTTTGGGAATAATATTTTTAACCGCATTTATTCTTTTGGTTCAATATATTTTTGAAGGCTTGCCTTCACTTGATGAACTTGAAAATCCAAAACCACAATTAGCAAGCAATGTTTATAGTATTGATGGAGAATTGATTGGGCAATTTTTCAAAGAAAACAGAGTTGAAGTGAGCATTGACAGCATACCACCTCATGTAGTAAATGCATTGATTGCAACAGAAGACAGAAAATTTTATGACCACTGGGGAGTTGATATTGGCAGATTTATAAAAGCAATGTTTAAGAATATCTTTTTGTTTAAGAGAGAAGGAGCAAGTACAATTACACAGCAGCTTGCAAAAAATCTTTATGAGTTAAAACTGCAGAACGAATCTTTATTTGATACAATAATTAGAAAAATTCGCGAATGGATAACTGCTATCCAGATTGAAAAAACATATACCAAACGAGAAATACTCGAAATGTATTTTAACATTCAATGGTTTGGTCATGGCGCTTATGGTATTGCAATGGCATCAAAGGTTTACTTTGATAAAGATGTCAAACAATTGAGTATAGAAGAAGGGGCACTTTTAATTGCATTGCTTAAATCATGGGTTTATTATGACCCTTATGAAAAATATGAGAGAGCATTTCAAAGAAGAAATCTTGTATTAAAAAATATGGTTGAAATGGATTATCTAAGTGAAGAAGAGTATGAAAGATTGAAAGTAAAACCTATAAGATTATCTTACAAGAAAATTGAACAAGGGATTAGAGGAACCATCGCACCGCACTTTGTAGAATACATACGACAACAAATGGAAAAAATTGCAGCAAAATATGGTTATGATTTATATCGGGATGGATTAAATATTTATACAACACTCGACAGCCGAATGCAGAGAATTGCTGTTCATGCAGCCGAAGTTCATTTGAATGAATTTCAAAAACAATTTGATAAATCATGGTCATGGAGTAAATATAAAGGCGTAATTGATGATTTAATTGACAAAGCAATAAAAAATAGAATTGAATATAGAACCGCTTCGAACGAAGAAGAAAGAAAAAGTATTTATTACAGATTAAAAAATAATCAGGAGTTTATCGACTCAGTTAAAAATGCAGCAAAACAAATTGAAGTTGGTTTTGTTGTGATGGATGTTAGAACAGGTGAAATTAGAGCAATGGTCGGCGGGCGAAATCAAAGATTTTTATATGGACTTAATCATGTGACCCAAATAAAAAGACAACCCGGCTCAGCTTTTAAACCCATAGTTTATACTGTGGCAATAGATAGAGGTTTGTATCCAGCTTATCCAATTTTAAACCAGCCGTTTAATTACAACGGATGGAGCCCTCAAAATTTTGATTTGTCAACAGGTGGCTTTACTACATTAAGACAGGGACTTGCTTATTCAATAAACATTGTTGCTGCAAGATTAATAATTGAAGATTATGCACCGCTTCCTGATATCGGAAGAATTGCTGAAAGACTCGGAATAAAAAGCAAACTTGAACTCTATCCATCAATTGCTCTCGGAACATCACTTGTTTCGCCGCTTGAGCTAACAACTGCTTATGCTACTATAGCTAATCATGGAATTTACAATGAACCTATTTCTATTTTAAGAATTGAAGATAAAGATGGAATGTTGATAGATAAATTTGTATCTGAATCGCGCGAAGGAATTTCTGAAGAAACAGCTTACATCGTAACTGATATGATGAGAACCGCAATTGACCAAGGCACTGGGGTTGCTGCAAGATATCGTTACAATTTTCAACGACCAGCAGCTGGGAAAACAGGAACAACTCAGGATTATGCTGATGCCTGGTTTGTTGGTTTTACTCCTCAACTTGTTGGAGGTGTTTGGGTTGGATTTGATGACCAAAGAATTTCATTTACAGGTGAATATGGTCAGGGTGCAAGAGCTGCACTACCTATCTGGGCAATCTTTATGCATGATGTTTACGAACAATTGAAACTACCTCTTGAAGATTTTCAACCTCCTGCAAGCGGAAATGTTGTCCCAGTTAAATATTGCAGAGAATCAATTTTTGAATATGGAAATCCTAAACTTTACTCATCTGATTGCCGTGGCGGTGTTTATGTCGATATAGCAAATATTAAAAATCTGCCAGAAAGTTTTGATGCACTTTTGGATAATAAAGCAATTATTCCCAGCAAATACTCATTAAAAGATTCCACACACGAAGCTAAAGAAATCCGGTGAGTTTTGTTTTAAAATTCATTTGTGATTATTTTTGAATTGAAATTTTGCCCGGATGGTGGAATTGGTAGACACGCTAGCTTCAGGAGCTAGTTGGCTTAAGCCAGTGCAGGTTCGAGTCCTGTTCCGGGCACAAAAAATTCCACTAATTTTCTTTACTACTGCTGCTTAGTTCATACAAATTATTTATTAACTTCTCATCGAACAATTTTTAATAGTAATGAAATTACTAAAAAAATTTTCACTAATTACTTTTTTCATTCTTACTTCATGTCTTCAGTACTCAGAAAAAATGAAATTAAATCATGATGGCTCAGGTGAAATTACTTTTGCTCTCGGAATGAACAATGAAATATATAATCTTGGGAAAGGAAAATTTGAACTTGGCAATTTTAATGAAGATTCAATCAAAAAAAATTATCTAAACAAAAAGGGAATAGAATTCCTTAATAGCAGAACTTTCGTGAATAATAATATAAGATGGATTGAAATTACATTGAAGTTTGATTCAATCGAGAATCTCAATTCAATTACTTACGATACAACACAAAGTGGAATGTTTGGAATAATATCACTTACAAAAGATAAAGATGGAAACATCATTTTTTCTAGAAAAATATTTCCAGTCAGTAAAGAAAAATTAACTGATGAAGAATCAAAAATTTTTTCTATAATCTTTTCCCAATATAAGTGGAATTATAAACTTCAGCTTCCATCAAATATTATTTCGTCAAATGCACATGAAGTAAAAATTGATTCAAACATTGCACTATGGTCATTTTCACTTGCATCTTTGTATACAGAAAAAAATCTTAAGGTTACTTTTGAAGAGAAAAAATTTTCTTGGCTTATTTATTTGACAGGTGCATTATTGATAATCATTGCTTTGTATTTTTTTAGTATTTTGAATAAAAAAAGTAAATCTCAATTGAAAAATTAACATTAGATTAGAATGAAATATGATAGATTAAAAAAAGCATACAAGAATGCATTAAAATTCACTAAAGCTCACTATGAAAACTTTCCAGTTGTTTCATTTTTTCTGCCGGATAAATTGAAAAAACATATTGCAGTTATTTATCAATTTGCCCGTCAGGCAGACGACATAGCAGATGAGGGTAATTATCCAGTTGATTTTAGATTAATGCTTCTGGAAAATTATAAAAATAAACTTGTGAATTCTTTGAAAAAAATTTATGAAGATGATTTTTGGATGGCTTTGGGAAACACAATCAGCTTGATGAACCTGACGCCAGAATATTTTTTCAATCTTTTAAGTGCCTTTGAGCAGGATGTAACTGTTACAAGATATAAAACATTTGAAGATGTTTTGAATTATTGTGAAAGGTCTGCTAATCCTGTTGGCAGATTAATTCTTGAATTGTATAATATTCGAGATGAAAAAATAATGCAATATTCTGATGCTGTATGTACTGCACTTCAATTGACAAATTTTTATCAGGATATTTCAATTGATTATAATAAAAACAGAATTTATCTGCCTCTTGACGAAATGAAAAAGTTTGGTGTTAGCGAGAATGTTTTTGAGTTAAAAAAAAATAATGCTAACTTTAAGCAGTTATTAAAATTTCATATAGAAAAAACAAAAGAACTTTTTCGACAAGGAGAAAATATTTTAACTTATCTGCCTGTAAAGCTTAGATTACAAATTAAACTTACAATACTTGGCGGTAAAAAAATTTTAGAAAAAATTGAGAAACTTGATTATAACACATTAAATTTTAGACCAACTCTTTCAAAGAAAGATGTAATCAAATTATTTTATAAAGCTTTGAAAAATGAATGACCAATCAAAAATAATAGCAAAAGAAAGCAAGAGCAGTTTTTATTATGCTTTCAGTTTACTACCTTCTGAAAAACGAGATGCCATGAATACAGTTTATGCGTTTTGCAGAAAAACAGATGATATTGTTGATGAAGGAGATGAAAATGAAGATATCAAATATGAGCGTTTGCGAAAATGGAAAAATGAATTTGAAAAAGCATTGCATGGTAAATCTGATTATTATTTGTTAAATAAACTAACAAATATCATCAAACAATTTAATATACCAATTGAACATTTCTATGAATTAATTTCTGGCGTAGAAATGGATTTGCAAAGAAAAAGATACTTAAACTTTGATGACCTAATTCAATATTGCTACAAAGTTGCCGCAACAGTTGGATTAATGTGCATAGAGATTTTTGGTTATAAAAATAAATCCGCTAAAGATTATGCTGTTAATCTTGGCATTGCAATGCAGCTGACAAATATTTTGCGTGATGTTGGAAAAGATGTTGATAAAGGAAGAATTTATATTCCTCAAATTGATTTAATCAGATTTAATTATAGCGAAGCAGAATTAATTCAGAAAAAGTATAATGATAACTTCAAACAATTGATGGCATATGAAAGCCAGCATGCATTTCACTTCTTTGAAAAAGCAGAGCAATCAATAGATTTTGATGATAAACCCTCATTGTTTCCTGCTCGTGCTATGCAGCATATTTATTTCAAACTTCTTAAAAAAATTCAAGCCAAAGATTATGATGTGCTTAACAATCAAATAAAAGTAAGCACAATTGAAAAAGCTGCAATTTCATTGGGCGTTTGGGCTAAATATAGTTTAATCTATTAATGAAAAATTGTTTGATAATTGGCGGCGGTTTTGCAGGATTAAGTGCTGCAGTTTATCTCTCCGATAAAGGATTTAAAGTTACTTTGATTGAAGCTTCTCCAAAATTAGGCGGCAGAGCTTATTCTTTATTTAATTTCAAGCATAATGATTTTTTTGATAATGGCCAGCATATAATGATGGGCTGCTACAATGCTACATTAAATTTTCTGAAAAAAATAAATGCACTGAATAAGGTGCTCTTTCCAAATTCATTAAAAATAAATTATGTTGAAAAAGGTGGACGAATTTATCAATTGAAGTCCTCAACTTTATTTTATCCATTTAATTTGATTTTTGCCTTCATGAAATTTTCTGCCATAAACCTCAGGTCGAGATTGAAAATAATTAAACTTCTTGCCGAAGTTCTTTTATTTGATATTAATTCTTTTGATGATTTAACAGTGGAAGAATGGCTTAAAAGAAAAAATCAATCTGATGAATCAATTAAAACATTCTGGGAAA
The DNA here is from genome assembly GCA_037481715.1 of Melioribacteraceae bacterium. Lineage (GTDB taxonomy): Bacteria > Bacteroidota > Ignavibacteria > Ignavibacteriales > Melioribacteraceae > Rosettibacter. The sequence continues at coordinate 207,261 of JBBFLD010000004.1, read as the reverse complement.
TTCTTACTGTAGGTGCTTTAAATACTAGGATAGATTTAGCATCCGTAAAAATTTTTAAGGAAATATTAAAGAGAATTTTTAACAGCTCATATTCGACATTAATTTTAGTGCCAGCTGCAGATTTAACAAATCTTTATGTAAAAGATTCAGAAAAATTTATTAAGGAGCGAAATGGAAAAATTAAAACCTCTGAACGAGTTTTGAAATTTGTTATTGAACAAGATAAAATTATAAAAGTAATAACAGATAAAAGCATTTATGAAAATTTTGATTTCATAATTTCAGCAGTTCCTTTACATTCATTAAAGAAAATAAAATTAGAAAGCTCGAAATCAATTCATGATTTTTCTTTTATTCCCGAGTTAAATTATTCACCAATTTTAAATGTGCATTTATGGTTAAGAGATAATCCATTCACAGAAGATTTTTATGGATTAATCGATTCAAACATACATTGGGTTTTTAATCACAATAAACACATTACACTTACAACAAGTGCAGCAGATAAATTAATTAATCTGAAAGATGAAGAACTTCTCGAAAGTTTGTATTCGGATTTAGAGAGATATTTTCCTATATTCAAAAGTGAAATTGTGATTGATTATAAAATTATAAAAGAGAAAAGAGCAACTTTTATTCCTGATGTTAGTTCTTTAAGTAAGAGAAAAAAAATTAAATCTCCATTTGAAAATTTTTTTATTGCAGGTGATTGGACGATTATAAATCTTCCATCAACAATTGAAAGTGCTGTTTTGAGTGGTTACATTGCAGCTGAAAAAATTGTTTTTTCGGTGAAATAAATTTATTTATTCTATTTACAATCGTAATAAAAATAGGTGGAGGGGTATATGTCTTCTCTAAAGGAAAAGTTACAAGAAAAGATTATTCAGGAAAGACCACGAACTGAAAGATTGCTTAAAGAGTTTGGTGATGTGAAAGTTGATGAGGTAAAAATCAATCAGGTTATTGGAGGAATGCGTGATATCAAATGCCTTGTGACTGATATTTCGTATCTGGATCCTTATGAAGGAATTCGTTTTCGTGGTATGACAATTCCTGAAGTTCTTGAAAAGCTCCCTAAAGTTCCAGGAGCAGAAATGCCTTATGTTGAAGGTCTCTTTTACTTATTGTTAACTGGTGAAATTCCAACTGAAAAAGAAGTAGAAGAAGTTCATCAGGAATTTAATCAAAGAAAAGAAGTGCCTTCTTATGTGTTTGATATTATTCATACTATGCCAAAAGATTCACATCCAATGACCATGTTTGCAACTGGTATTATGTCAATGCAAAGAGAATCTATTTTTGCAAAAGAATATCGTAAAGGATTGAAAAAGACTGATTATTGGTCTGCATATTATGAAGATGCAATGAATCTTCTTGCGAAAATTCCTGAAATTGCTGCTCATATTTACAGATGGAAGTATAAAAATGGAGATATTATTCCAGGAGACCCGCATTTAGATTTTGGCGGCAACTTTGCTCACATGATGGGTATCGATAAACCTTATGATGATGTTTCAAGACTTTATTTTATTTTGCACAGTGACCATGAAAGCGGCAATGTAAGTGCACATACAGGACATTTAGTTGCAAGTGCACTTTCGGACATTTATTATGCAATAAGTGCAATGTTAAATGGCCTTGCTGGACCATTACATGGTTTAGCTAATGAAGAAGTTTTAAGATGGCTGCATGGTGTAATGGAATCGATGGGAGGAAAAATTCCAACTGAAGATGAAATGAAACAGTTTGTTTGGGATACACTCAAAGCTGGAAAAGTAATTCCTGGATTTGGTCATGCAGTTTTAAGAAAAACTGACCCGCGCTACATGGCACAAAGAGAATTCTGCTTGAAACATTTACCAGATGACCCAATATTCAAGTATGTAGATTTATTATTCAAAGTTGTGCCCCCAATTCTTATGGAACAGGGAAAAGCAAAAAATCCATGGCCTAATGTTGATGCTCAATCAGGTGTAATTCAATGGCATTATGGTGTTAAAGAATATGAATTTTATACTGTACTCTTTGGAGTTGGAAGAGCACTTGGAGTTTGTGCAAATATTATCTGGGCTCGTGCACTCGGTTATCCAATTGAAAGACCAAAATCTGTTACAACTGCAATGCTCGAAGAAATTGCTTTCGGGAAAAAATAATTTGTTCAATTTTATGAGCCGGGGAATTTTACTCCGGCTCTTTTATCTTCTAAAAATTACATGTCAATTTAATCTTCTGTAAAATCATTTTGCGAATTTTTCATTTAATCGTAGGAAATTATATTTTGTAATTGAGTTAGAACAAATAAAATAATATGAACAGAAAAAATATTTTTATTGTTGCTGGAATAAGTATGATTGTTATAATTTCTTTGATTTCATTAATAATGAGTTATTTAGCTTTTAAGGGAAGAAAAAATATTCAGCAAGTTGTTGTTAAAGTAGAACCAGAAACCTACAAAATATTCATTCCAGCTGTGCCAGATAAATTAGATTTTTGTGGTGAGCAAGTGCCCTTAAATGATATTGATGTAAAAGAACGAATTGAAAGAGAATTGTTTGTTAATGCTTACTGGTATTCATCAACAATATTAGCATTGAAAAGAGCAAATAGATGGTTTCCGGTAATAGAACCAATTTTGAAAAAGTACGGTATTCCAGATGATTTCAAATATCTTGCTGTAATCGAAAGCAATTTATCTAATGTTGTTTCAAATGCTGGAGCAGTTGGATTTTGGCAATTAATGGAAGCAGCAGCAAAGAAATATGGTTTGGAAGTAAATAAAGAAGTTGATGAAAGATATAATGTAGAAAAATCTACAGAGGCTGCATGTAAATATTTAAGAGAAGCATATTCAAAATACAAAAGCTGGACACTCGCAGCTGCATCTTATAATTATGGAATGAATGGAATCGATATGCAAATTAATAGGCAGAGAACAAAAAATTATTATAACCTGTTTCTTAATACCGAAACATATCGCTTTGTTGCAAGAATTCTTGCAATGAAAGAAATTATGACAAATCCGGAGAAGTATGGTTATTACCTTAAAAAAGAAGATTTATATCAGCCAATTGAAACAAATGAAATTATAGTTAAAAGCTCAATAAACAATCTTGCCAGCTTTGCAGAAAAGCACGGTATAAATTATAAAATACTTAAGTTATTAAATCCCTGGCTTAGGGCAGATTATCTTCCCAATAAATCAAATAAAATTTATGTAATTAAAATTCCTAAAGGGAAGGAATATTATCTTCTTGATGAATAAAAAGTAAATTTTTTTGATAATCTTTTCTGAAATTTAATAGACAAATGAACAATTTTTGTTATTTTTCAACCCGAGATTTTCTACCATAATATTGAAGTTTAATGTCCCACAAAAAGAAAGTTAAGTATATTTTTATAACAGGAGGCGTTGTTTCTTCGTTAGGAAAAGGAATAACAGCTTCATCAATTGGTCTTTTATTGAAGCTCCGTGGCTATAGTGTCACCATTCAAAAATTTGACCCATACATTAACGTTGACCCTGGCACCATGAATCCATTCCAGCATGGTGAAGTTTATGTAACAGACGATGGAGCAGAAACTGATTTAGATTTAGGTCATTATGAAAGATTTCTTGATGTGGATATGTCGCGTGCAAATAATACTACAACTGGACAAGTTTACTATGAAGTAATAACAAGAGAAAGAAGGGGTGATTTCCTTGGAGCCACTGTTCAGGTAATTCCTCATATTACAGATGAAATAAAAAGAAGAATGAAACTCCTTGGTGAAACAGGAAAATATGATATAATAATTACAGAAATTGGCGGAACTGTTGGTGATATCGAAAGTCTTCCATTCATTGAAGCTATGCGTCAGATTATGCTCGAGATGGGAAGAAAAAATGCGATAAGCGTTCATGTTACGCTTGTGCCTTATATTGCTTCTGCAGGTGAAATGAAAACAAAGCCAACTCAGCATAGTGTTAAAAATTTATTGGAACTTGGAGTTCAACCGAATATTTTAGTCTGCCGTTCTGAAGAAAAATTATCAAAAGAAATTCGAGATAAAATTGCTTTGTTTACAAATGTTAAACCAGAAGCAGTTTTCTCTGCATATGACTGTTCAACAATTTACGAAGTCCCATTAATTCTTTATGAACAGGAATTAGATAGAATTATTCTGGATAAATTAAAATTACCTGATATTAATCTCCATCTTGATGAGTGGATCTCTTTTGTTGATAAAATAAAAAATTCTACCGAAGAAGTTAAAATTGCTGTTTGTGGCAAATATGTTGAAAACAAAGATGCATATAAAAGTATTTCAGAAGCATTTGTTCATGCGGGAGCTGAAAACAATGTAAAAGTTATAGCTGATTTCATCAGTTCTGAAGAAGTTGAAGCAAAAGGAGCCGAAGCAGTTTTGAAAGGTTATGATGGGCTGCTTGTTCCAGGTGGATTTGGTGAAAGAGGTATTGAGGGAAAAATTCTTGCAATTCAATATGCACGTGAAAATAAAATTCCTTTCTTTGGTATTTGTCTTGGATTACAATGCGCAGTAATAGAATTTGCAAGAAATGTGTGTGGACTTAAAAAAGCTAACAGTGCCGAATTTACAAAAAACAATCCTTACAATGTTATACATATTATGCCTGACCAGGCGAAAGTAAAAATGAAAGGCGCTACAATGAGACTTGGTGCTTATCCTTGTATACTTAAAAAGAAAACAAAAGCTTATGAAGCTTATAAAAAACAAAAAATCTCCGAACGCCATAGACATCGCTATGAAGTCAATAATAAATTTAGACCAATTCTTGAAGAACATGGTATGATATTTAGCGGACTTTCACCTGATGAGAATTTAGTTGAGATGATTGAACTCGAAAATCATCCTTGGTTTGTTGGTTGTCAATTTCATCCAGAACTAAAATCTCGAGCTACAAAAGCTCATCCTCTTTTCCGAGAATTTGTGAAAGCTGCTTATCAATTTTCAAAGGAGAAAAACAAAAATTGAAAAAATTACTGTTAACATTTTTTATAACAATTATTCTTTTTAATAATTACCAAGCTCAATCAAGTGTTAATGAATTAATTCAACAAGGCATTTCAAAAGCTTACAATATGCAAATAAATTCTGCGGAGAAAATTTTTAATCGTGTAATTCGAAGGGCTCCAAATTTACCGCATGGATATTATCATTTAGCTCAAATTCATTTTTGGTGCTTTCTTGGTAGCAGGGATGAACATCATTTTAATGAATTCAATAAATATGCAGAACTCGCACAGAATAAAATCGATTCACTTCTTGAAGTAAATGAAAAAAATTTTAGACTAACATACATGGCGGGAAATCTTGCATCATGGAGAGCTATGATTAATGCCACTAATAATTCTTCTGTTGATGCATTCTGGTACAGCAAAAAAGCTATTGATTATTACGAAAAAACCTTAAAGATAAATCCAAAATTCTATGATGCATATTTTGGCCTTGGAATTTTTAATTATGCTATGAGCTTTGTGCCTGACTTTTTGAAATGGGCAGTTGACCTTACAGGTCTTTCATCAGATAAAAGCAAAGGATTAAACTACATAAAAACTGCTTATAAAAAAGGTGTTCTCGACAAAACAGAAATTGAATTTCATCTTGCGAAAATTTATTCAGATTACTTTGCAGCATACGACAGCTCATATAGATTATTAAGAAAACTCATTTCTCAATATCCCCAAAATTCCTTGTTCCGCTATCAATATGCAGTTACTTTAATTCGAGATAAAAAATTAGATAATGCTCAAAAAATTTTGAATGAAGTAATAAAACTTGATAACAAATATTTTCCACAGGTTACATCACTTGCCAATTATAGAAAGGGAGAAATTTATTTCAAGAAGAATCAATTCAAAAAAGCAATTGAGCATTATAAAATATTCCTTGAAACTACAAGAGAACCTGATTTGAAAGGAAGTGCAACATTTCAATTAGCAATAAGTTTTAAAATGTTGAATGATGAAGATGAGTATAAAAATTATCTCAATAAAGTTGATGAAGGAAATCCCGATTTATTTGAAGATTCTTATGCAAAGGAAAAAAGTGGATATTTTATTGAAAAAGGAATTTCTCAGGTCGATTTGTTTCTGATTCGAATGAAAAATTATATTGATGCCGGCTGGTACAAAATTGCTTATGACAGCATTAAATCTAAAATTGAATCTATAAGCAATGGCAGAAAAAATCTTGCACTGATTTACTTGAGCGAAGCATCACTTTATCTTGGGAATTTAAAAGATGCAGTAAAATTTGCAGAAGATGTTTTAGAATTGAAAAGCCAAAGAGAAAAATGGACTGTTCCATTCGCAAATTTTATAATAGCTAAATCAAAATATTTCTTGAATGATAAAGAAGAAGCAAAAAAATATCTTGCAGCAGCTGAAGAAAATAATGATTATGAGTTCAGAGATTATATTCAGTCCTTGATAGAAAATCTTAAAAGAAAAATTTATAGAAAAAATTGATTCTAAATGAGTTCATTGATTATTCATTTCATTTTAGATAATTTTTAATAAGAATAAAATTATGTTGAAAATTGCAGTGTTTGTATCAGGACGGGGTTCAAACTTAAGAGCTGTTTATGAAAAAGTACCCAAATCGAAAGCCGAAATTATTGCAATTGTTAGTGATAGATTAGATTGCCCTGCAATTAAATTTGCTGAAGAAAAAAATATTCCAGTTTTTTTTGTGAGCACAAAAGAAAAAGAGAATTTTATTACTTATTCTCAATTGATTGATAAACTAAAAAGTATGAATGCAGGATTAATAGTTTTGGCAGGATTTCTAAAAAAAATCCCAGATGAATTTGTTGATGCTTTCGAAAATAGAATAATAAATATACATCCTGCATTGCTTCCTTCTTTTGGCGGTAAAGGAATGTATGGAATTAATGTGCATAAAGCAGTATTCGATTCTTCTGCTAAAGTTTCTGGTGCAACTGTTCACTTTGTAGATAAAATTTATGATAATGGAAAAATTATTGCTCAAAAAGCAGTTGATATCAGCGATGTTAAAACTCCAGAGGAAATTGCAGAGAGAGTATTGAAAATTGAACATGAACTTCTTCCATTTGTTGTAGAAAAATTCGCAGATGACAAAATTAGATTAGAAAATAATCGAGTTATAATATTAGAATAAATATGGAGCAAAATTGGAAAAGTTAGCTTTAATAAGTGTATCGGATAAAACAAAAATTATTGAATTTGCAAAAGAATTAAATCTGCTCAACTATAAGATACTTGCAACAGGCAATACAGCAAAACTTTTGATAGAAAATAAAATTAACTGCATCGAAATAAGTTCATTTACTTCTTATCCAGAAATATTTTCGGGAAGAGTTAAAACTCTGAATCCCAAAATATTTGGCGGAATATTGATGAGAAGAGATAATCCAACAGACAAAATCCAAGCTGAAGAAAATAATATTCTTCCAATTGATATTGTTTGTGTAAATCTTTATCCATTCCCAAAAGTTGTTAATCGTGATGATATTTCACTCGAAGAAAAAATTGAAAACATAGATATTGGAGGACCAAGTTTAATTCGTGCAGCAGCAAAAAATTATAAATATGTTTCTGTGCTTACAAATCCAGAGCAATATGATGAATTCATAGAAGAATTAAAAAAAGGCGAAATTAGTTTGGCTACAAGAGAAAAATTAGCTTATGCTGCCTTTGCCTACACATCATATTACGATACATTAATAGCAAATTATTTCGAGAAAGAATTTAATCAACCTAAAACAGAAATTAGATTGAATTATAAATCTTCATTTGATTTGAGATATGGAGAAAATCCTCATCAAAAAGCTTACTTGTTTGGAAACTTCGAAGATTATTTTGAAGTGCTTCATGGAAAAGAACTTTCTTACAACAATATTGTTGACTTGACAGCAGCAGTTGAACTTGTAATGGAAATGGAGAAGCATGGCTGTGCAATTATAAAGCATACAAATCCATGTGGTGCTGCAATAGGTGATAATACAAAAGATGCGTATGAAAAAGCTTTATCGTGTGACCCCGTTTCTGCATTCGGCGGTATTGTAGCTTTTAATTCAGAAGTGGATGAAAATACAGCAGAAAAATTAAATGAAATATTTCTTGAAATTATTTGTGCACCATCTTATTCAGATAGTGCCTTAGAAAAGTTAAAGACGAAAAAAAATCGTAGATTAATTAAAGTGAAAAAAAATCTTGATAAAGATGAGTTATTAATAAAAAGTGTTCCTGGAGGTTTGCTTGTTCAGGAGAAAGACAACTCTAAACTTGATGACTCAATGTTGAAATATGTAACAGAAAGAAAGTGCAGCGAAAAAGAACTTGAGGATATAAAATTTGCATGGGTAGTTTGCAAGCATACAAAATCTAATGCAATAGTTTTTGTAAAAGATAAAAAAGCAATTGGAGTTGGAGCTGGTCAAATGTCTCGGTTAGATTCTGCAAAAATAGCTGCAATGAAGGCAAAAGAATTTGGACATGACTTAAATGGAGCAGTTGCTGCCTCTGATGCATTTTTTCCCTTTGCTGATGGTTTGCTTGAAATAGCATCTCATGGAATAACAGCAATAATTCAACCTGGAGGCTCTGTGCGTGATGATGAAGTAATCAAAGCCGCAAATGAAAAAAATATTTCAATGATTTTTACTGGAATCAGAAATTTTAAACATTAAGAGGAACTATGGGATTATTTGATTTATTTACAACAGATGTTGCAATCGACCTTGGTACTGCAAATACTTTAATTTATATCAAAGGAAAAGGAATAGTTTTGAATGAACCATCAATAGTAGCATTTGACAGGAACACAAAAAGAATTATTGAACTTGGAAATAAAGCAAAAGAAATGCAGGGCAGGGAACATCGCGATATAAGAGTAACAAGACCAATGCGCGATGGGGTTATTGCCGACTTTGAAATTGCAGAAGGAATGATTCGTGCTTTTATAAAAAAAGTAACACCAAATACATTTACATCAAAAAGAATAGTAATTGCTGTTCCAAGCGGAGTAACAGAAGTAGAAAAGCGTGCGGTAAGAGATGCTGCAGAACATGCCGGGGCAAAAGAAGTTCACCTTATTGCCGAACCGATGGCTGCAGCTATTGGAATTGGCATTGATGTAGAAGCTCCAGTTGGCAACATGATTATTGATATCGGAGGTGGCACTACAGAAATAGCTGTTATAGCTCTTGGTGGAATTGTTAATGAAGAATCAATTCGAATTGCCGGCGATGAAATGAACAACGCAATTATGCAGTTCTTTAAGAAAAATTATAACTTATTAATTGGAGAAAGGACTGCCGAAGCAATTAAATGTGAGGTTGGTTCTGCAGTACCTTTGAAAGAAGAAATTACAATTCAAGTTAAAGGAAGAGATTTAGTTGGTGGTATACCAAAAACTACAGAGGTAAGCTCTGTTGAAATTCGAGAAGCATTGAATGAAAGTATTACACAAATTGTAGAAGCTGTGCGTCAAACTCTCGAAAGAACTCCACCAGAACTTTCTGCCGATATCCTCGACCGCGGTGTTATGCTTACAGGCGGCGGTGCACTACTTAAAGGACTCGATGAAAGAATAAGAATGGAAACTAATTTGCCAGTTCATGTTGCAGATGACCCATTAACTGCTGTGGTTCGAGGAACTGGAAAAGCATTAGAAAATTTGAATAAATATTCAAAGGTGTTTATACGTAAAAGAACTTACTGATGATAAATTTTTTACGAAGAATTATAAATAACTTCAAAGAATACTTTTTAGTTGCCGTCCTTTCAATAATAAGTATTTCTCTGCTTTCAACTAACGAAAAACCTGCAGTTAAAAGAATTCGAACATTTGCATTTGGAAATTTTGCTTTCTTCAATAAGATTCTAAATTATCCTTTGTCTTTTCTTAAAAATGATTATTCATTAAAAGAACTTGAAGAAGAAAATGCCAGATTGATGCTTGAAATAAATAAACTTAGAAATAAAGGACTTGAAAATGAAAATCTTCGTTCAATGCTAAATTTTAGAGATACAAGCAAAATTCAATTGCTGTATGCTGATGTGATTTCAAAACTTGTGAATAAAAATCAAGGTAATTTTATTATTAATCGAGGTTCTGATGATGGTGTTTTAATTGGTATGCCTGTTATTAATGATAAAGGTTTGATTGGCATTGTTGTCGATACTTCAAAAAATTTTTCTGTGGTTAGAACATTATACAACAATAATCTCAATACAGCTGTAACAATTGAAAGATTAAATATCGATGGAGTGTTAAGCTGGAATGGAAATGAATTAATAATAAAAAATATTCCCTCACATTATGAAATTAAAGTTGGAGATAGTGTTGTTACTTCAGATTTCAGTACAATTTTTCCACCACATATTCCTGTTGGAATTGTTTCAAAACGTGAATCAGTGCCAATTGGGTTACTTCATCATTTAAGCGTAAAGCCATTTGTTGATATTAATGCTGTTGATAATTTATTCGTAATGAAAATTGTTCCAAGCAAACAAATAAACAAATTAGAAATGAATTTATTGAAGAAATAATTATGCTCTGGAATTTTATTAAATCAATATTGCTTTTTATTCCTCTTGCTTCTGTTCAACTTGTAGTAATTCCTCTTGTATCAATTGATGCAATCACTCCTAATCTGATAATTATTTTAATTTGCTTTTTTACATTGAAGAATGGTCAGATGTATGGAACACTGTTAGGTTTTATTCTTGGCTTTATTTTCGATTTAATTTCAGGTGGTTTATTAGGAGCTTTTATGTTTTCATTTACAATTTCTGGATTTATTTCTGGATATTTTTTTAATGAAAATAAAATTGAGATTAATACAGCAACAAGTGAATTTATTATAATTGTTTTTCTTTCTGCTACAATTAACTCTTTTCTGTTTAATCTCATTTCAAGTTCTTATAATGAAATGAATATTTTTTCTCTTGTTCTTGAAGGAGGAATTTTACCTGGACTTTATACGGCTTTTTTTGCTTTGCCTGTTATTGTGTTTAATACAAGAAAGGAATTAAGATGAACGATTCGAGTTTTGGTTCATCATTAAGAGCAAAAATATTTTTTGTAATCATAGTCGGATTTTTTAGCATTTCTGTTTTGCAATTATTTAATATGCAGATACTGCAGGAAAAAACTTATACTACCAAAGCAAACGAGAACAGTGTAAAACCAATTTATCAAATAGCCCCACGCGGAGTTTTTTACGATAGAAATCACAATATACTTGTAGGCAACAAACCAACATTCACTCTTAGAATTACTCCAGCTGCATACGATAAAAAATTATCTCCATACATAGAGACAATACTTGGTGTTAAACCCGGTTACATTGATAGAATACTTAAGCAGACTCAACAATATTCTCGTTATATTCCAAGAAGAATTGCCAAAGATGTTCCATTTAATGTAATTGCATGGTATGAAGAAAATGCGAGCAAACTTCCAGGTGTTGATTATGTTATTGAAACACAAAGAGATTATTCATTTGGTGTAATTGGTGCTCACATGTTCGGTTATACAAAAGAAATACCTGCTGAATTGCTTCAGAAAAAAAAGAATGAATACATGATGGGCGATGAAATTGGTTTCAATGGAATTGAAAAAACTTATGAAGATTTTCTCCGAGGTGAAAAAGGTATACAATATGTATTAGTAGATTCACGACAAAAGATTATTGGAAGTTATAAAGATGGAAAACATGATAAGACTGCAATTAAAGGTTATGATTTAATTCTGTCTATTGATAAAGATGCACAAATGATTGCAGAATCATTGTTCGTTGATAAACGTGGGGCTGTTGTGGCAATAGAACCATCAACTGGTGAAATACTTGCATTCTTAAGTTCACCTCAGTATGACCTTTCCGATTTTGCATCTGTAACATCGAATGAAGTCTGGAAAAAATTGAACTCGGATGAAAATAGACCACTGTTCAACCGTGCTACAATGTCAATTTATTCACCCGGTTCAACATTCAAAATGGTTTCTGCTCTTGCAGCACTTGAAGAAGGAATAATTGATACGAATTACAGAACTTACTGCGGCGGCGGATTTCAATATGGAGATAGATTTTTCAAATGTCTTCATGTTCATGGAGCTGTTGATATTATAACTTCAATTGAAAAATCCTGCAACACTTTTTATTATCAATTGGCATTAAAAATTGGAATTGATAAATGGTCAGAATATGCAAAGAAATTAGGATTTGGAAAAAAAACAGGTGTAGATATAAGTGAAGAATCCCCGGGAATTGTTCCAACAAGAGAATACTACGATAAAGTTTTTGGGAAAGATAGATGGCGTAAAGGAATTCTGGTAAGTTTAGGAATTGGTCAGGGAGAACTAAGTGTTACTCCAATTCAATTAGCACAGTATGCAGCACTAATTGCTAATTATGGTAAAACAGCAAAACCTCATTTCTTAAAGGGTTACATTGAAACTAAGACAGGGAAATACGTAGAAATAAAACCCAAATATTTTGATGCCGGAATCAGTAAGCGTTCGTTTGAAATTGTAAGAAGAGCAATGTATAGAGTTGTCAATGGAGCAGGAACAGCAACTAACATTCGAATGCCTGATTTAGAAATTGCAGGTAAAACTGGAACAGCTCAAAATCCACACGGAAAAGACCACGCAATTTTTATTGGATTTGCACCATATAAAAATCCCAAAATAGCAATAGCAGTAATTGTTGAAAATGCAGGTTTTGGAAGTGTTAATGCTGCTCCAATAGCAAGAGATATAATTAAAGCATATTTGAAAAAAGATAAAGTCAAAATTGAAAAACCTGCTTATTTAAGTGAATTAGTAAATTTGAAAAAGATCAAAAATGAAAATTGAATATAAGTTAAACGACAAATTTGATTTGATGATTTTCATTCCTGCATTTATTTTGATTGCAGTTGGATTGGCAGCAATTTATAGTTCTACGGTTAATCACCCGACAGCAAGCGGAAATTTTCTCAAGCAAGTTTTTTTTGCCTCTGTATCTTTAATAATATTTTTTATAATCTATTCACTTCCGCAGCAAACATTTAAAAAATTTACCATTCCTTTTTATGCTTCTTCGATTTTTCTTTTGATAATTGTTTTAGTTATAGGCAAATCTGTTTACGGTTCAAAAAGCTGGCTTGATTTTGGTCCTATTGGTTTTCAACCCTCTGAATTTGCTAAAATTGGAACTATACTGGCTTTGTCTTACTGGTTGACTTATAAAGATAGAGATATTAATAACATTAAAGATATTGGAATTGCATTGATGATTGGTTTTGTTCCTGTAATTTTAATTTTATTAGAACCTGATACTGGAACAGCAATTGTCTTTGCTATTATTACATTATCTTTGATTTACTGGAGCGGTATAAGTTTGTTTGGATTGTTTGTTGTTCTTTCCCCTGGAATAGTTACTTTTGTATCACTATTTGGAACTTATGCTTTCATTCTAGCACTTGCCGGGGTAATAATTGCACTGTTCTTATTTAAGAGAGATATTTTTAACAGCATTATTGTATTTGTTATGAATTTGGGGGCAAGTTTCTTTTTTGATTATATCTATAAAATTCTTAAACCTCATCAGCAAAAAAGAATAGCTGCATTTTTAGACCCATCTGCTGACCCGCTTGGTTCAGGTTATAATGCATTGCAGGCTAAACTTGCAATTGGTTCAGGCGGACTTTTGGGTAAAGGATTTATGCAGGGAAATCAAACTCAGCTTAGATTTATTCCGGAACAATGGACAGATTTTATTTACTGTGTTATCGGAGAAGAATTTGGTTTTATCGGAAGTGTGATTGTTTTAACTCTATTTTTAATTATTTTTATTCGACTACTTAAATTGTCCTCAATTGCAAAAGATAAATTTAGTTCTCTAGTAATTATTGGTTTTTTGAGTTTATTATTTTCACACTTTGCAATTAATATTGGAATGAATTTAGGCTTAACCCCGGTAATTGGATTGCCACTTCCATTTTTAAGTTATGGCGGTAGTTCATTAATTTCAAATATGATTTTACTCGGTATTGTTTCAAACATTTATCGAAACAGAAAACTTCATACATAAATAAAATTATGACAGCTCAAGAAAAATTAAATCTCAGTCTTCAAAAAAATTTTCATATTTGTGTTGGTCTTGATACCGACATTAACAAAGTTCCAGATTATATAAAAAAATCAAAAAATCCCGTTGTTGAATTCAATAAAATTGTGATTGAAAATACTTACGAAAATGCAGCTGCATTCAAAATAAATTTTGCATTCTATGAAAAAGATGGATTGAAAGGAATTGAAAATCTAATTTCGACAATTGAATTAATTCCAAAGGATATTTTAATCATTGGCGATGCAAAAAGAGGAGATATTGGAAATACATCTATGATGTATGCAGAATCAATTTTTAATTTTTTCAAATGCGATGCTGTTACTCTTCATCCATACATGGGTTTTGATTCACTTGAACCTTTTTTGCAATTTAAAGACAAACTTAATTTTATTCTTGCTCTTACTTCGAATAAAGGGGCAGAAGATTTTGAAAAATTAAAACTGAATGATGGCAAATTTGTTTTTCAAAAAGTTATTGAAAAAGTAAAAGAATGGAATCAAAATAAAAATTGTGGAATTGTTTTCGGTGCAACAAACTCAAAAGAACTGGAAGAAAATGTAAATTTATTTGAAGATTTACCTGTTCTTCTTCCAGGTGTAGGTGCGCAGGGTGGAAGTCTTGAAGATGTAGTAAAAATATTTAATGCTGCCAGCAATAAAAATTATTTGATAAATGTTAGTCGTTCTTTAATTTATTGCGACAATTCAGATTCATTTCCAATTACAATAAAAAAAGAAATCGAAAAGATGAATTCTGTAATTCAAAACTTGTAAAGAAAATAGTAGCATTTAGAAAAATATTGTGTTAATTTGAAGTGCAGTTGCAGAGATAATTCTTTTCTAAATAAAAAGAATATAACGGACCTATGGGTTCAGAACAAAAAATTCAAGAGAGCATTCTTTACGAAATCTGGCAAAAACACCATTTCAATGATGTCATCAAATTAGATAACGGTGACGATATTTTTATTATCGATAAAGGAAACCGCAACGAAGATTTAGCAGGTCCCGATTTTAAAAATGCTCGAATTCGAATTGGCAATCTAACTTATGTGGGTGATGTTGAAATTGATATTGATTATTCGGATTGGAAATCTCATGGTCATAATATCGACAATAAATACAACAGCGTAATTCTTCATGTAACTCTTACAAATAAGAATAATCATAGTTATGTTTATACAAGAAACGGAAGAAAAGTCCCTTCGATTTGCTTATCAAATTTAATTCATGATGAAACCATAGAAAAATTAAAGGGCAGCATCGAAGAAGATAAGAAAGATACAATCAGTTTACTAAAGTGCTCTGAAGTTAATCGTATTGTTCCGTTTGAAGTCAAAGAAAAATTTTTAACTCAGTTGGGAATTGAAAGATTCAATAAAAAATGTAAAAGAATTTATGAGCGGCTAAAAGAACTCCAATTTTTGAAAGAACTAAATATTAAAGAACCTGCGATTTCATACGAGTTAACTCCAAAATTTCATGAACGGCAATTCAAACATTCTGATTTTTCGAACAAAGAAGTATGGCAGCAGTTATTCTATGAACTAATTTTTGAGGCTCTTGGATATTCGAAAAATAAAGTTCCAATGACAACTCTTGCACAACATGCAAATATTGAATTTCTAAAAAAAATTGAACGAGATGGAATAATAATTCAAAAATTTGAAGCAGCATTATTTTTTATATCGGGATTAATCAATTCTAATAAAGAAGTAAGTGAAGAGGAAAGCAAAAAATATCTCGATAGTATATTGCTTCACTGGAATTCAATAAAACCTTTCTATGATGGAAAGTACATGAATGAAAGTCAATGGCATTTCTTCAAACTTAGACCTCAAAACTTTCCAACGATAAGAATTGCAGCTGGAGCAAGAATATTAAACGAAATTCTTTATGGAGATTTAATTGGAGTAATTGCAAAGAAAATATCAGAGATACAAAAATTAACAGTATTAATTAATTCACTTCGTTCACTTTTTGTAATTAAATCAGAAGGTTACTGGAAGAATCACTATGTATTTAATCAATTAGCAAAGAGTGAGATAAAATATTTTGTTGGTGCAACACGAGCTGATGAAATTGTAATTAATGTAATTCTTCCCTTCTTTGCAGTCTATTTTGAGATATTTGGGAATAAAATTATTCCAAAGAAAATTTTGAAAGTTTACAGTGTTTATGAACAGAAATCTGAAAATCAAATTATTACAGATGTTGGAACCGCACTTTCTTTGAATGAACACATCAATAAAACAATACTTTCACAGGGAATGATTGATTTATTTAGAAGTTACTGTTCAAAAGGAAAATGCCTTGAATGTGAAATTGGAAAGATAGCTTTTAACTGATGGAATTTTTTAATTCTGCTGACCTTTAATTTTATTTATTTCATCTCTCAATTTTGCTGCACGTTCATAATCTTCTTTTTCAATAGCTTCTCTAAGCTGGTTTTGCAATTCAGCAAGTCTTGCTTCTTTAGATGATTTTTTGGCAGGTTTTTCTTCTTCCTCTTCTGGAGATTCTTCTTCTGGAGAAGATTCTTCTTCAATATCTTCGCTTGATGGAACAAACGATGCAAGTCGCATTACATCTTCTGCAACATAAACAGGTGTACCGGTTCTTACAGCAAGAGCAATAGCATCACTTGGGCGGGAATCAATTTCATGTGTAAAAGATGATATTTCAATTTTTATTTTAGCATAAAAAGTATTGTCTTTTAATTCATCTATAATTACTTCTGTAACAGTCCCTCCCAAATGCTCGATTACACTTTTTAATAAATCATGTGTTAAAGGTCGCGGTGCTTTAATGCCTTCAAGCTCAAGTGCAATTGATTGAGCTTCAAAGGAGCCAATAATAATTGGAAGGCGTCGTATGCCGTATACTTCTTTCAGCAGCAGAGCATAAGCCCCTCCTGTGGAAGGGCTTGCCGATAATCCTAATATTTCTACCTGAACTTTGTTCAATTTGATTTTATTTTTTTTATTTCTTCAATTAATGATGGAACAATTTCAAAAACATCTCCTACGATTCCATAATCTGCAATTTGAAAAATTGGAGCATCTTTGTCTTTATTTATAGCAACAATATATTTTGAAGATCTCATACCTGCAAGATGCTGAATTGCACCTGAAATACCAAGAGCAACATACAAAGTAGGAGAAACAGTTTTTCCAGTTTGACCAACTTGTTCGCTGTGGGGACGCCAACCGGCATCAACAACTGCTCGAGAGGCTCCAACAGCTGCACCTAAAACTTCTGCTAACTGCTCAACAAGATGAAAATGTTCGGGTCCTTTCATTCCTCTTCCGCCTGAAACTATAATGTCTGCTTCTGTAACATCAAGTTTTCCGTCAGATTTTTTTACTTCAATTACTCTTGTTGATAAATCTAAATCTTCAACATTGATTGTTTTTACATCAGCACTTGTATCTGAAATTTTATCAGCCTTAAAAACATTTGGTCGAAGCATAAATATTTTTCGTGTGCTTGTTAATTTTATGTCCATCAAAGCTTTTCCAGCAAAAATTGGTCTTGTAGCAATTAATTCATTGTTTCTGTATTCTAAAGCTATGCAATCGCTTGCTAATCCACAATCTAATTTTACAGAAATATGTGGTGCTAAATCTTTTCCTAAAGCTGTTCCAGACATAAAGAAAATTTCAGCATTGGTTTCATTTAGATATTTCGTAATAATTTTTGTAAATGCTGAAGTAGAGTAATTTTCTAATTGTGGATTTTTAATATGAACAACATGATTAACTCCATAATTCCCAACTTCTTGCAAATTATCAATATTATTTCCAATTGCAATTGCTTCAATTTCGTAGTTAAGTTTACTTGCAATATCTGAAGCGACTCTTGCAGCTTCGAATGAAGATTTTTTAATTTGATTATTTCTTTGTTCGAGAAATACTAAAATCTTATTTGCCATAATTACACCTTAAATTACTTTTGCTTCTTCTCTCAGTAAACGAACTAATTCAGGAACAGCCGATACATCTGTCCCTAATATTCTGCCTTGTTGTTTTGGAGCAGGTTTTTTCAATTCAATTACTTCAACATAATTTTGATAAACAGCAGGCTGTTTTTCAGTTATCACTTTTTTCTTAGCTGCCATAATTCCTTTTAACGATGCATATCTCGGTTCATTCAAACCTTTTTGTGCTGTAATTACAACAGGCAAAGAAGTTTCAACAATTTCTTTACCGCCTTCAATTTCTCTTGCAGCAATAATCTTATTTCCTGAGATATTTAATTCTACAACTGTAGAAACAGAATTAAAGCCTAAAAGTTCAGCAACAAGTTGTCCAACAATTGAATTATCATAATCAACAGACTGCTTGCCAAAGAAAACAATTTCTGCCCCTTGAGATTTAATTTCGTCTGCAAGAGCTTTTGCTACAGACAAAGAATCGCGATAGCTCTCATCTTTTAATAATACAGCTTCATCAATCCCCATTGCAAGTGCTTTTCTTAAAGTTTCCTTGTTAGCTTCGCCTCCTAAACTAATTGCAATTGTTTCACCTCCTAATAATTCTTTAGTTTTTAATGCTTCTTCAATAGCAAATTCATCATAAGGATTTAATACATAAGCAACACCAGAGGATTCAATATTTTTGCCGTCGCTGCTGATATTGATTTTTGCTGCTGTATCGGGAACATGATTGATGCATACTGCAATTTTCATCTAACCTCCAAAAATGTTCAATCCTGAGTTGAAATATATTATCACTTAATTGAATTTTCAAAGAATAATGTAAAATCTTTTCTGCTGTTCCTTAGAATTTTATGAAAAGAAACATCAGAATTGATGAGGTTTTTTTGAATTCATTTTTTGAAATCGTTTTTATAATTTTAGAGTAGAAATTAGGGAATAAGTTATGGAAGAATTAAAACCTGGTAAAATAGAACCTGTTATTGAAGAAGAGGTTACGGTTAATCTTCCTTACAAAGTTATTCTCTACAATGATGATATTCACACGTTCGATGAAGTAATAGAGCAATTAATAAAAGCAACAGGCTGCAGTTATGAGCAGGCTCGTAAATATGCTTTCGAAGCTCATGTAAAAGGAAAAGCTGTGGTTTATTCAGGTGAATTGAGTGATTGTTTGAAAGTAACATCAATCTTAGAAGAGATAGCTTTACATACACAAATTGTGTCGTAGAAATCTTTATCTGCTAACTTAAAAAAAAGTATAAATATCAGCTCTTTCTCGTGTTGTTTATTTATTATATTAGCGGTCATGAAATTTGAAATTAATAATTGAGAAACTCGAATGCAGATTGGTTTAGTTGGTTTACAATATTCTGGTAAAACTACTTTGTTTCATACACTTTCAAAAAGTTCTTCACAGCAAAGTTCAATAAAAGAAGAAGCAGCTGTAGAAGTAGTTAAAGTGCCTGATGAGCGTCTCGATAATTTGACAAAAATTTTCAATCCTAAAAAACAGGTTAATGCTACAATTGAAGTATTTGATATTCCTGGCTTAAGAACTTCAGAAGATAACAAAGTTAAAATAACCTCTGCTTTTTTAAATAGTGTTAGAAATAATGATGCATTGTTTTATGTAATTCGTGCTTTTCATGATGATACTATAATTCATCCACTTGGTGATATTAATCCTGTAAGAGACATAGAATTTTTAGAAACAGAATTTCTACTTTCTGATTTAGCATTTCTTGAGAATCGTCTTGAAAAACTAAAAAAGGATTTGCAAAAAACTAAAGATGAAAGATTAAAGAGGGAATTCCCCGTAATTGAAAAATGCTTTGCTCATTGTGAAAAAGAACAACCATTGAGAACACTTCATCTTGATGATAATGAATTGAAATTATTATCAGGCTTTCAATTGATTACTTTGAAACCACTTGCCATCGCAATTAATTTTGATGAAGATTCAATTCACACTGTTGATAAAGATGTTGAAGAAATTAAAAAAGCATTAAGCAAAATAAATGTTCCAATAATTCCTTTCTTTGCAAAAATTGAACTCGAGCTTTCAAAATTAAATGAAGAAGATCAGAAAGTTTTTATGGAAGACTATGGGATTAAGGAATCTGCATTAAGTAAAATTCTTCGAACATCTTATGAAATGCTTGGATTGCAGTCTTTCTTTACTGTTGGCGAAGATGAATGCAGAGCATGGACAATTAAGAAAAATTATAATGCTCAGCAGGCAGCAGGAGTAATTCATTCTGATTTTTATAATAAATTTATTAGAGCAGAAGTTGTTCATTATGATGATTTTATAAAATATGGTTCATTCAGTAAATGTAAAGAAGCTGGTGCATGGCGTCTCGAAGGAAAAGAATACATTGTTAAAGATGGAGATATTCTAAATATTCGACATAATTAAGAGAGTAATGCATGTCTTATGAAGTTATTGAAGGTCTTTCACCTCAAATCTTGTGGAAAAGATTTGCTGAAATAAGTCAAATTCCTCGTCCCTCAAAGCATGAAGAAAGAATTCGATTATATCTTAAAAATTTTGCTGAAAAACATAACTTCAGTTTTAAAGAAGACCAAACAGGTAACATTCTAATTTATTTGCCTCCAACACCGAATTACGAATCTGCTCCAACAATTGTTCTACAGAGTCATGTTGATATGGTGTGCGAAAAAAATAAAGACACCATTCATGATTTTGATAAAGACCCAATTCAATTAATTAGAGAAGGAGATTGGATTAAAGCAAGTGGTACAACACTTGGCGCCGATAATGGAATTGGTGTTGCAGCAGCTCTTGCAGTAGCATTGGATGATTCATTTGAACATGGTCCATTAGAATTGCTATTTACAGTCGACGAAGAAACAGGTTTGACTGGTGTAAACAATCTTGAAAATAATTTTATATCAGGAAAGTATCTGTTAAATCTTGATACCGAAGAAGATGGTGCATTTTATATTGGTTGCGCTGGTGGAATGGATACAGTTGGTTCATTAAAAATTAATTATGGAAAATTGAACCCAAGATTGAAACCATACTACTTATTCATATCCGGATTAAAAGGAGGTCACTCAGGAATTAATATTCATGAAGGAAGAGCAAATGCAATTAAGTTGCTTGGATTAATTCTAAAAAATCTCGAGGCTGTTGATTATCAGGTAAGTTTTATTAGTGGTGGTTCAAAAAGAAATGCAATACCTCGAGAGGCTGAAGCAATTTTATGGCTTAAGCCAGAAGATGAATTAAAAGCAATTGAACTTGTTAATGCATTTGCAATTGAAACTTCTCTTGAATACAAAAACAAAGAAAGTGACATAAAAATAATTTTTGAAAGAAAAGAAAATGATGTCATCAGCAAAAATGTTTTTGCAAATGATTTCTTAAAGAAAGTAGTCAATCTAATTCTTGCTCTGCCTCATGGTGTTATTTCAATGAGTGCTGATATTGATGGACTTGTTGAAACTTCCACAAATTTAGCTACTATCAATATTGAAGATGGATATTTGAAAATAGGAACAAGTCAAAGAAGCTCAATTGAAAGTGGAAAAAGAAATATTGGGCAATATGTTCAAGCAGTGTTTGGATTAGCTGGTGCAGAAGTAATGGTTGCAGATAAATATCCTGCATGGCAGCCAAATATCAATTCTAAATTGCTTAAGATTTCTAAAAATGTCTATAAAAAATTATTTGGGAAAGAACCTGGAGTTAAAGCAGTTCATGCAGGATTAGAATGCGGAATACTTATCGATAAATTTCCTTGGCTTGATATGATTTCACTTGGACCTACAATCGAAGGTGCACATTCACCAGATGAAAGAGTAAAAATATCAGATGTAGAAAAATTTTATACTCTCCTCAAAGCAATCATTTCTGAAATATCTAAAAAAGATGTTTGATGATATTGCCAATTACTAATTAAAATAGATGATAACACTATGAAAAAAGAAATGAAATATTTCGATGTTCCTCATATCGAATCAATCCAAGATATGATTCTGCAATCAGCAAAAAAATTTAGCTCAAAATTAGCTCTTGAAGACCTAAATGATACTCCAATTAAAAAAGTTACTTTTGGTGAACTGCTTGATAATATCTTAAAATTTGGTAATGCACTTAGGCAGCTTGGAATTAAAGAAAGAACTCACATTGCAGTAATTGGGGAAAATCGAGTTCAATGGGCAATTAGTTATTTAACAGCTATGTGTTTTAATTATGTCGTGGTTCCGATTGATAGAAATTTAACCTCCAATGAAATATTGAACATTATTCATGAGTCAGATTCTGAAGCAATTATTTTTTCTGGAAACTTTGCTGGTATGATGGCAGAGGCAAAAAATTTTCTGAAAAAGTTAAAATATTTTATTTGTATGGATCCGACGAGCGAAGACAAAAGTTTTTTGATTATGCCTGAATTAATTAAAAATGCAGAGCCAATTTCAATAAATGAATTGCCAAAAATAAATCCTGATGAACTTGCTGAAATAATTTTTACATCTGGTTCGCTTGGAAGGGCAAAGGGAGTTATGTTATCACAACGAAATCTTGCCTCAAATTTAATGGATATGGTAAGCATGATTTTGATTAATGAAAAGGACAGATTTTTATCTGTTCTTCCAATGCATCATACTTATGAATGCACCTGTGGATTATTATGCCCGCTTTATTCAGGTGCATCTGCTCATTATGCTCGTTCGTTAAAAACTGTAGTTGACGACCTTCAAAAAGTTCATGCAACAATTTTGCTTGGTGTTCCTTTGCTTTATGATAAAATGTTTAGAAGAATAATTAAAGGAATAAAAGAAGATAAACTGAAATCGATTATTGTTCCTCCTTTAGTAAAATTAACAAATCTTTTTTCTCTAATTGGATTAAAAGATGTTAAGAAGAAAATCTTTTTAGAACTTCATGAAAAGTTTGGCGGCTCTATCAGAATTTTTATTGCAGGTGGTGCTGCTCCAGACCCGTTGGTTGCAAAAGGATTGCGAGAATTTGGTTTTACATTTATTCAGGGATATGGCTTGACAGAAACATCACCAATTCTTGCTTTGAATCGTCTTGATAATTTTAAAGATGATGCAGCAGGTTTACCTCTTCCTCATGTTCAACTAAAAATTCATAATCCTGATGAAAATGGAAGCGGAGAAATATGGGCTAAAGGTCCAAATGTAATGCTTGGTTATTATAAAAATGAAAAAGCAACAAACGAAGCATTCTTTGATGGCTGGTTTAAAACAGGTGATGTTGGTTACATTGATGAAGACGGTTTTCTTCATATAAATGGAAGAAAGAAAAATGTTATTATTTCTAAAAATGGTAAGAATGTTTTTCCAGAAGAAATAGAAGATATATTGAACAGAAGCCCATTTATTCTTGAGTCACTTGTTTATGGCGAAAAAGACCCAAAGCAGGATGAAATTATTGCAGCTAAAATTGTTATCGATGCCGAAGCTTTAATTGAATATGCAGAGAACAAAAAAGTAGAAATAACTGAAGAATTAATTCATAAAATAATATCCGAAGAAGTTGAAAAAGCTAATAAACAACTGGCAAGTTATAAGCAGATTAAAAAGTTTTACATAAGAGAAAAAGAATTTGAAAAAACAACAACGCAAAAAATTAAAAGATATTTAGTTAATAATGGAAATAACTAAAACCACCAAATATGGCTGGTGGTTTTAGCTGCCAATAAAATTATGATGTGAATTAATCTATCTTAAATTTTACTCATCAAGTCGCTCATTTCAATTGCGGTAAGAGCTGCATCCCAGCCTTTATTTCCAGCTTTTACCCCTGCTCTTTCAAGTGCTTGTTCCATTGAATCAGATGTAATAATTCCAAATACAATTGGAATTCCTGTTTCCAATCCAACATTTGCAATTCCTTTCGAAACCTCGGCTGCAATGTATTCAAAGTGTGGCGTAGCTCCGCGAATTACTGCACCAAGACAAATTACTGCATCAAATTTTTTTGTCATTGCAATTTTTTTTGCAGTCAATGGAATTTCAAATGAACCAGGAACCCAGTAAACTTTAATATCTTTTTCATCTGCACCATGTCTTAACAAACAGTCGTTAGCTCCATTTAATAACTGATTTGAAATTAGTTCATTAAATCGGGATACTACAATTGCAAACTTTTTCCCTTTGGCATTAAGATAACCCTGAATTATTTCAGCCATTGTTCCTCCATTTATTCTGGTAAAATACTTTTTAATGTTTGTTCGTTAAATAAATGTCCAAGTTTTTCTTTTTTTGTTTTAAGATAATTTCTGTTTTTTTCATTTGCCGGAATTTCAATTGGAACGCGTTCAACAATTTCAAGATCATAGCCTTTTAAGCCAACAATTTTCTTTGGATTATTTGTCAATAAACGAATTTTAGAAATTCCAAGGTCTTTCAATATTTGAGCACCAATTCCATAATCTCTCAAATCAGCTTTGAAACCGAGTGCTTCGTTTGCTTCTACTGTATCTTTTCCTTTTTCTTGAATTGAATATGCAATTAATTTATTTACAAGTCCAATTCCTCTTCCTTCCTGACGCATGTAAAGCAGAACACCTCTTCCTTCTCTTTCAATCATTTGAAGTGCTGTAGCTAATTGTTCTCCACAATCACATCTTAATGAACCAAAAACATCTCCAGTCAAACATTCAGAATGAACTCTTACAAGAACTGGTTCGCCATCATCAATCTTGCCTTTGACAAGTGCAATAGCATTTTCACTTGAATCTAAGATGTTTTCATATAAATGCAGTTTGAAGTCCCCATATTTTGATGGTAGATTAACTTCCACAATTTTACGAACTAATTTTTCTTTTCTTCTTCTGTATTCTATTAAGTCTGCAATAGAAATTATACTCAAATTATGATTGTGGGCGAACTTTTGTAAATTTTCACCTCGACACATAGAACCATCGCTGTCAAGTATTTCGCATAAAACGCCAGCTGGATACAATCCAGCAAGTTTTGCCAAATCAACTGCAGCTTCGGTATGACCTGCTCTTTTTAGAACTCCGCCTTTTTTTGCAACAAGTGGGAAGATATGACCTGGCTTTGCAAAATCTTCCGGCTTAACATTTTTATCGGTGATTGCTTTAATTGTTTTAGCTCTGTCAAAAGCTGAGGTCCCTGTTGTTGTTCCATGAATGTAATCAATTGAAACTGTAAATGGTGTTTGATGAATTGAGGTGTTTTCTTTAACCATCATCTGGAGTTCTAATTCCTGAGCTCTTTCTGGAGTGATTGCAACACAAAGAATACCGCGTGCTTCTTTAGTTATGAAATTTACAGCTTCTGGAGTAACAAATTCTGCTGCCATAATTAAATCGCCTTCATTCTCGCGGTCTTCATCATCAACAACAATAATCATTTCACCATTGCGGAATTTTTTGATTGCATTTTTAATTGTTTCAAAGTTCCTGAATTCTTCCATTTTCAATAACCTAATTTTTTTAACATCTCTTCCGTAATCTCATTTTTTTGTGATAAAAAATTTTTAATAAAATTTTCTATATACTTTGCAGTAAAATCAACTTCAATATTTACAAAATCATTTTCTGTTTTGTATTGAAGAGTAGTATTCTGCCAAGTGTGTGGAATAATTGAAATATTTATTTTGTTATCATGAATTTCAGCTACAGTAAGACTTATACCATCAACAGCTATTGAACCTTCTTTGATTACATACTTCATTAAATCTGAAGGCAGTTCAATTTGCAGCAAATAATTTTCACCAAGCTTTTTTAGTTGAGTTATTTTTGCAATAGAATTTACATGTCCCTGAATTAAATGTCCTCCAATTCTTTCATTAAATCTAATAGCTCTTTCAAGATTAACATAAGATTTATTTTTAATTTTTGATAAAGTGGTTTTCTTAAGAGTTTCTCCAACCGCATCAACTGTAAAATTATTTTTGTTGAATGAAGTTATAGTCAAACAAATTCCATCAACAGAAACAGAATCACCTATTTTTATATCTTCTAAAATTTTATCAGCAGATATTGTCAATTTTATTCCGCCGTTTACAGAATCAATTTTTTGAATTTGTCCTATTTCTTCAATTATTCCACTAAACATTTGATTTAGCAAATTGTTCGAAATATATCTTGTTTAATTCTTTGGCTTCGTTTCCAAGTAAACCAACATCTACAACAATTCCCGCATCACGAAGCTGCTTAACACCATTTCCATTTACTTTTGGATTTGGGTCAAGTGTGCAAATTACAACTCTTGATATTTTATTTTTAATTATCAAAGGAACACATGGCGGAGTTTTTTTATCTGTATGACTGCATGGTTCAAGGTTGCAGTAAAGTGTGCTTCCTTCAAGATTTTCTTTAGCATTATTAATTGCATTAGCTTCTGCATGAGGTCCTCCAAAATATTCATGCCAGCCTTCAGATAAAACTTTGTCATCTTTAACAATTACAGCACCGACCAGAGGATTTGGTTCTACTTTATTTTTTCCTTTGAGTGCAAGTTCTAAGCAGCGTTCTAAATATTTTATATCTGATTCCATGAATAACTTATAAATTCCAAATCAAAAATACTCTAAATTTTACTCATGAAAAAATAGCTTAATTAGTCACATGGTCTTTTCAGTTCAGCTGAAATTTAACTGAATAAATCATGTAAATCTGAGAAACCTGTGTTCTGTTGAATCATTCTCAATCATTTATATGTAATATTTAATTTTTTCATTTTGCTTTGAAGAGTAGTTGGTTTTAGCTTCAGCAATGCAGCAGCGCCATCTTTGCCATAAATTTTACCATTGCAAATATCAAGAGCTTTCTTGATTATCTTTCTTGTTTCGTCTTCAAAAGAACCAATTGTTGCTTCGTCAAGTATGGCATCTTTGCTTATAAAATGTTTTTCAAAAATTAAGTGAGAAGGTTTTATAATTCCATCTGTACTTAAAATGGCGGCTCTTTCAAGAGTGTTTTGAAGTTCTCTTACATTGCCAGCCCAGTAATTTTCTTTCAGAATTTTGATTGATTCATCTGTCAGCAGAAATTTTTTATTACTGAATTTTTTTGAGAGTTTTTCTAAGAAATAATTTGCAAGAAGATAAATGTCATCTTTTCTTTCTCTCAGCGGAGGAAGGTAAATTGGGAATACATTTAATCGATAGAATAAATCTTCTCTAAATTTTCCTTCTTTAACTTTTTGTTCTAAATCTACATTTGTTGCACAAATAATTCTTACATCTGCATGAATAGTTTTTTCTCCGCCGAGTC
The DNA here is from genome assembly GCA_037481715.1 of Melioribacteraceae bacterium. Taxonomy (GTDB): domain Bacteria; phylum Bacteroidota; class Ignavibacteria; order Ignavibacteriales; family Melioribacteraceae; genus Rosettibacter. Next base: position 179,946 of record JBBFLD010000004.1, on the reverse strand, counting down.
TTTCAAATGTTCCTTCCTGAATTGCTCTTAATAATTTTGGTTGAATATCGAGCGGGAGGTCGCCGATTTCATCAAGAAATAGAATTCCACCATCAGCTAATTCAAATCTTCCTCTTCTTGAAGAAACAGCTCCTGTAAAAGCTCCTTTCTCATGTCCAAACAATTCACTTTCTGCAAGATTGTAATTAAGTGCAGAGCAGTTTAATGTTATGAAGGGTTTGTTAGCTCTTTTCGATAAAGCATGAATTGCTTTTGCTACTTGTTCTTTTCCGGTTCCTGTTTCTCCGAGAATCATTACATGAGATTCTGTTGGTGCAACTAATTTTATTTTTTCAATTACCTGTATCCATTTGGGAGAATTTCCTACAAGTCCCTCAAAGACAGAATTTATATCATTGATTAAAGAATTGCGTTCATAAATTAATGTTTCTCTTTCGTTCATTAAAGAATCATTTACAATTGTTTGAGCAAGTGCAAGTGCAATTAATTTTGAAAGAGAATTTGCAATATTAACTCTTTGTGGTGTAAACATATCACATTGACTGTGGTCAAGTGTCATAAGTCCAAGAGATTCACCATTAATTTTTAATGGTGCAAGCATGCATGAATGCCCGATTGGTAAATTGACAACTCCAGCATAGGTATCTTTATGCTCTGGATTTTTTGTTTCCTCTACAAGCTTTACCTGTCCAGCATTTAATACCTCAAGCAGTTCGGGTCTGTTATAAAGTGATATTTCAAAATTTTTTAGTTCATCATTTACAAGAGGTCCGCGTAAATATCTCACTTTCAAAGTGTTGTTCGATTCTTTGCTTAAAATTACAGCAAGTTCATAAGGTATTATTTCGCTTATAGTATCAAGCACAATTTCCATTGTTCTTTGAGGAGTCAAATAAATCAAATCTGATTGCAATAAATTTTGTTCATTCATATCCCACCGAAATTTAGTTATTCACGATATTTAGTGATTCAATATTACGAAATATCGTTTTAATTGTAAAATCACCAATAAAAGTTTGTTTTTTGAGCCATTTTTTAAGGAAAATTTTTGGTATGAAGCTTGGGATATAAAAGGAAACAATCAAGGAGGATGTATGAAAACAATATTAAGCAGCGTATCAAAAACGAAAATAGGGGAAATGCTTAAACCAATTTTAGCAGACCAATTTGTTCTTTACACAAAAGCAAGAAATTATCATTGGAATGTAAAAGGAAGTTTATTTTTAACACTTCATCAAAAATTTGAAGATTTATATAATGAACTTGCTGATGATATTGATGAAACTGCAGAAAGAATTCGTGCCTATGGTTTATATGCACCTGGAACAATGAGTGAATTTTTAAAATTATCTGAATTGAAAGAAGAAGCTGAAGGAACATATCCTAATCAATTTGAAATGGTTAAAAAAATTGCTGATGATTATGAATCACTTGCCGAAAGAATAAGAGAAACTGGAGAAGAAATTCAATCTGAATATGGTGATGAAGTAACAGCAGGAAAATTATACAGTGTTGCTGAAAGATATGAAAAGCATGTGTGGTTATTAAGATCAATTTTAGAGGAGGCAAATCAATGATTTGTGATTGCAGTTATGGAAGAAAATTGTTTCTTCAAAGTATTTATAAATTTTTTAATTTAATTGTATCAAGAGTTTTCTCTTCATTCATTTCTGAAAGACAAACACAATTAGCAAAAAAGTAATTATTAAAAATTAATTGGAGGTTTGATATGGAAGAAGTAAAGGGAGGAATTCCACTTCTCGGCGAAAAGATGCCAAGCCTTGAAGTTCAAACTACACATGGAATGAAAAAGATTCCGGAGGATTATTCAGGCAAGTGGATTGTATTATTCAGTCATCCTGCAGATTTTACTCCAGTGTGTACTACAGAATTTGTGGCATTTGCCAAAAGAAATGATAAGTTCAAAGAGCTTAATGCAGAATTAATTGGACTTTCAATCGATCAGGTTTTTTCTCATATCAAATGGGTTGAATGGATTAAAGAAAAAATTGGTGTTGAAATTCCTTTCCCGATTATAGCTGATGACATGGGGAAAGTTGCAAGTGCTCTTGGAATGGTTCATCCTGGAAAAGGTACAAATACTGTTCGTGCAGTATTCATAATTGATCCAAAAGGAATAATAAGATTGATGATTTATTATCCACAAGAGGTTGGAAGACAAATTGATGAAGTATTGCGTGCATTACGAGCTTTGCAAATTTCTGACATTAACAAAGTTGCAATGCCTGAAAATTGGCCCAATAATGAATTGATACAGGACAAAGTAATAATACCACCGCCAAAAGATGTAGTTGAAGCAGAAAAAAGAAAGAAAGTTGCTGAAGGTTACGATTGGTGGTTTACTTACAAATCATTATAATTAATTTTGATTCCATCCCAGTTTTGGGATGGAATCTTTTTTAAATAACATCATTCATCATAATTATAGAGTTTTACTACACTTCTAAATACTGCAAATGAGCTTCCTAGCATAAATCTCAGAAATTTTTAATGAAAGGTAGGCTTATACCTGAATAGAGTTATAGTTATAAAGTTAAAAAATTATTTGAGGGAAATGATAATAGTATGTTTAAGCATAAAAATTTTTGACCAAAGTTCTTAGTGGCGTACTTACTAAAACTAAATTCAATTTTCTATACATACGGTAGAAAAATTCTATTAAAAGTTAGATTTATATTTTTTGAATGTGCAGTTAATAAAACAATAAACTTTTAATTAAATTTTATTTCACTTTGATAGCCACACAATCGTAATTTATTCTTCCGCCTAAATAATTTGTATAACTTCTTTTTAATATTCGCCAGTTCGATATTTCAAAAGCGCCGTTTGTTGATAATAATTCTGAAACATTAGAAGCCTTATCAAGTATGTCTAAAAGCTCTTTGTTTTGAGTTAAAGCTATGTGATTCCCTCTCCCATCAATTATAATCATCAGTGGTTCAATTATTAAATTTTCTAAACCTTGAGCGGGCAACTTTGCTATACTTTCTCTTACTTCAAGCTGAATCATTCTCGCTCGTGCTTCTGGACCGACAACATCCTTTGCAGTGCTAATCATATCGAGCAAATAATTTCTTACAGAGTTTAAGTCGTTGAATGATTTTAATTTATTCTCATCATGCAATTCCATTAATGCTTTGGCAATATTGGAGACTTCTTTTAGGTATTGATTTCTTTGATTACTTGGAACAAGATACATTATTACAATATGAACAGGATTATTATCAGAGGCTCCATAATTTATTCCATTCGGACTCCATCCAACAGCACATAACAAATCGCCTTCAAATGGAACGCGTGCATGTGGAACAGCAAAACCTTTGCCTAAAGCAGTATTAAAACTTTCTTCTCTTTTTAATACTAATCCAGCCACATCCGTATTATTTGGGACGGATGGAATTGCTTCCAAAATATGAGCTAAAAATTGTAATGCATGATTTTTATCATTATCTGGAAGTTCAATTAATCTTCCTTCTTGAAGTGCATCAAGTAGTGTATCCATTTTTAATTATCTCCAAATTTTTTAAAGAACCATGTTTTAATAAAATGTGTTAATATCCCGTATGAAATTAAAATACCAATAATCCAAAACCAGTAAGTAACTGGAAGAGGAACAAACCCAAGAGTTTCAGAAAATGGAGAATAAGGAAGCCAAGCACCAATTGACATTATTAATAATGTTGTTAGTGTCATTGGAAGAGATGCCATGCTTCCAAAGAATGGAATTCTTTTTGTTCGAATGATATGTACAATCAAAGTTTGAGTTAACAATGATTCTACAAACCATCCTGTTTGGAATAGACTTTCTAAATAACTTTTTTGATGAGCTGCTATTTCTGGATTGAGATAATTCTTTGCATGAAAGAAGAACCACATAACTCCAAAAGTTATATAATCAAAAATGGAACTAATCGGACCAATAAAAATCATAAATCTCTTTATATTATCGATGTTCCATTTTAATGGTTTTTCGATTAATTCTTTATCAACATTATCTGTTGGAATTCCAGTTTGAGAAAAATCATAAAGAAGATTATTGGTTAATATCTGAACTGGTTTCATTGGCAAAAATGGGAACAAATAACTTGCCCCTAAGACGCTGAACATATTTCCAAAATTAGAGCTCGCTCCCATTCGAATATATTTGATAATATTTGCAAATACTTTTCTGCCTTCAATTATTCCTTCTTCAAGCACCATTAAACTTTTTTCGAGAAGAACAATATCTGCTGATTCCTTGGCAACATCGGCTGCACTATCGACCGAGATACCAACATCTGCAGCGCGGAGTGATTGGGCATCATTAATTCCATCTCCCATGTAACCAACAACATGTCCAGCTTCTCTTAATTCATAAATAACTTTTTCTTTTTGTGAAGGGGAGAGTTTAGCGAAAACATTTGCTTCTTCAATAGTTTTTCTAAATTGTTCAGGAGTCATTCTGTCAATTTCGTCACCAGTTACAATTTTTGTTATTTTAAGACCCACATCATTACAAACTTTTTTAGTTACTAAGGCATTGTCGCCTGTAAGAATTTTTACTTCAACACCATTATTGTGCAAAGCAGCAATAGCTTCTGCAGCAGATTCTTTTGGTGGATCAAAAAAGGCAATATAACCAAGAAGAATCATGTCACTTTCATCGGCAACTGTAAATGTCTTTTTCTCTTTTGGAAATTCTTTATATGCAATTGCTAAAACTCGATATCCGTCATTGTTCAAATCCTCAACTTCTTCATAAAGGTCATTTTGTATCATTGGAATAAGTGGATAGATTTCATCATCAACTTGATAGCGATTACTTACAGCAAAAATTTCTTCAACTGCTCCTTTACAAATCAAAACATGGTCGCCTTCATATTCTACAACAACAGACATTCTTCTTCTTTGAAAATCAAATGGAAGTTCGTCGACTAATTGACATTTTGCTTCAACATTCAAATCGATATGAGAAATTATTGCGCGGTCAATTAAATTTCTTAAACCAGTTTGATAAAAACTATTTAGATAGGCATACAGCAATACATCATGACTTTCTTTACCGGTAATATCAACATGTTTTTCTAAAACTACTTTGTCCTGTGTCAATGTTCCGGTTTTATCTGTGCAAAGAATATCGATTGCACCAAAATTTTGAATTGAGCTAAGATGTTTAACAATAACTTTCTTTTTAGACATTGTTAAAGCACCTTTAGCTAAATTAACAGTAACTATCATAGGAAGCATTTCAGGTGTAAGACCAACTGCAATTGAAAGTCCAAATAAAAGTGCTTCGAGCCAATTTCCTTTTGTAATTCCTACAATCATAAACACGACAAAAACCATTACTACCATAAATCGAATCATCAAGTAAGTAAAAGATTTTACTCCTTTATCAAAACTTGTCTGAGGCCGTGTTTCTGTTAATCGTTCAGATATAGAACCAAAATAAGTTTTTGTTCCTGTATTAACTACTACACCTCGAGCGCTTCCGCTTATAACATTGCTTCCCTGGAAGCAAGCATTTTCAAGTTCAAAAACATAATTAGTTTGATTTTGTTGAAGTTCTGCTTTTTTCTCAACTGGCATCGATTCGCCAGTTAAAACGGATTGGCTTACAAAAAAATCTTTTGCACTAATTAATCTTAAATCAGCAGGTATTATTGATCCAGCTTGAAGGAGAACTACATCACCCGGCACAATTTCTGAAATTGGAATTTCAATTTCTTTTCCATCTCTTAGTGCAATTGCATGAGTTTGAACTCTTTTTCCCAAAGCTTCAACAGCTTTATTTGATCTTCTATCGAGAACATAAGATAATCCAACACTTAAAAGCACCATGCAGCTTACAATGAATGTAGATTTGATTTCTCCTATTATTCCGGATACTATTGCAATTATTAAAAGCTGAATTACAAGTGGACTTTTGATTCGATTAAAAATGTCTCCCCAAAAACTTAATGTTTTTGTATGAGCAAGTTCATTTTTGCCGTATTCATCTAATCTTCGTTCTGCTTCTTCGCTGCTTAAACCTTTAACAGAAGTTTTTAATTTTGTAATTACATCCTGAACTGAGGAACGACAAATATCAATTAATAATTTTTCTTGCTCTGATAAAGCATGAGGTGCTTTTGCTTCTTTCGTAAATGTTGAAGAAGAAACTTTTGAGAAAATTGATTTTGTCATTATATCACCTACTGCTTTTGTGAATTATTTTTATAAAGGACAGTAGTTTTATTAAAGTGATTTATAACAGTTAGTGAAAAGAATTTTTGTTTCGAAATGTGATAATTAGCAAAAGTATTTTTCATTGGCATTTCCTTCAGTTGAAACCAACCTGGAAATGAACCAATGAAAAATTTAGAGGCTCATTTCCAAGGTGAGTTGTTTGTCAAATAAGATGTAATGTTTGTGTTGGCGCCAGGTTCGTCTGAATCGGGCATTTTATGTCCTTAACTATTTAACATACTTTACAAAAATAATTAATTTCTGTTTTAAAACTACTCGTGTTATTTATTTTTAATATTTGGTGGTTAGTCAAAAAGTTTTGATATAAAATTTTTCAAGAGGACGACACTTAAGCCGTCCTCATAATCATCAGAAAGCTGAAACTATACCGACTGCAAATTGACCATATTTTTTTTCGAGATTGTAAGTATATTCCCCAATTAATCTTATGTTTCTTCTTATTAAATATCCCAAACTCAAAGTGCTACTGATATAGTCAAGATTATCAAAATCCGAGTCAATCCAATTGTAAAGAGCTACTGCATACCACTTGCTTTCATCACCTTTTGGTGTAAATATCAATTCAGAAAATAATCCTTTTGTTTTAAGATTTTTAAGATAATATTCTGCTTGTTCATCTTTTCTTTGTGCATATTGGAAATTAAACTCAAGTTTATCTTTTAATTTTATTGTGAGGTCTGGTCCCCACATTGTAAAAGTGTTTGTGAATTTTCTTTGTAAATCATCTTCAAGTTTTTCTTTTCCATAATAACTGAAAAAGCCAATTCTTACATTATCAATTATATCCTGCGAAATTCTGCCGAAGAAATTTTTGTAATTATCATCATCAAAAATTCTAAAGTTGTTTGCAGAACCTATTCCAGTTCCATTCAAAATTTCAAGAACAAGGTCTGTACCAGTTGGTAAGCCATAAGTTAGCATTAAACCTCTGTCGTAAGTTAAATTAGCTTTTGATAAGCCGGGATTTACATCGTAAATTTTATAGTCTTCAAAAGTCAAACGCAGTTCTCTTTTGAAAAGAGGGTCGGAAATTTGGAATTGTCCAACATACAAATCTAAATCCTGATTAAATAAATTGTTGAACATTAAAAATGCATCTTCCAATCCTGCTACTTCACCGCGTTCACTTAAGAAAAAGTAGAAGTAATATGAAATATTGTTTGCAATTGCACCACCTGATAATAATTTAATTAAATATGGTGCACTAAAATCAAGTTTTTCTGATTTAAGATTATTGTAAGTAACATAACCTTCAAGTCTGATTGCAATAGGTAATTCGCGCAGAAGAGAAAGTTGGTCGTCCCCTGTATCTATAAAATATCTTGGTGCATCTTTATCTCCCAGCACAAATCCATTACCTGCAAATTCATCTCCATATGGTTTTAATTTTGGAAAAGGAGAATGACATGTTTGACAGCTCATGTTGTATTTTCTTGCAAAAGACGGGATTGCAAATGAGTTTTGAGTTATAGTAATAAGCATTAAATAAAAAAGAAATATTGGTAAGTAAATTTTTTTCATGATATCACCTTTTATTGTAGAATTGTAACTTCAGTTGAATGTTCATTTACTTTTACAATTTGTGATTCACTTTCTGGAACACCAAGAAAATCTGCAACTGGTTTAACAAGAAGCTGATAGTTTAATGTTGCGGTTACTTTTAATTTTCCAGGTGCAATATTATAAGGCACTTTGAAAGTGAATGTTTCTATTTTAGTTTCACGAGGACCAATTCTATAATCAACGCCAAGTTTTGCTGTATTCCACTGTTGAATTGTCATTCTTCCTTGAGGGTCAAAATATGGCATTCTAAAAATTCTATCACCAATTGGAATTCCATCTCTTTGAACTCCTTTGAAGTTGGGGTCATTCAAAGCAATTCCCATATCCTGATATGCAAGCACATCACTTCCAATTGTATATTCTTCTCCTTCAAAACCTTTTTTGTCAACTGGCAAATGATAAACATTTCCTTTTGAATCAACGGCTTCTACATGCAGCCAGACAATTCTATCTTCAACAGAACCAGTTGGAAATTTATGTCCTGTTTTTTGATTGAACAAAGCTACAGTAAATTTAACAACGCTTCCCGGCTCAACTTCTCTCACATCAGGATTAATTCTTAATTCAATTACTCCTCTAACTTTGCCTGGATCATGAGCACCATGGAAAAGATGTAATCTTGCATCAGAATATTTTTCTCCCATTGATGCTGTTTTGAATTCTGCTTTTGGCATGTGACAATCCTGACATTGAACACCTTCTTTATAATATGGACCTTCTTTCCATTCGAGGTGTGTTGATTTTACCCATGCATCGTATGGGGATTTTTCGTTGTGACAGATTCCGCAGAAATCACCAGTTTTCATTATTGGATTAACTTCAATTTCATGAGCTGGTGACTGAATCTTTGGCATTCGAGAAGCATATTTTACTTTTCCGGGTTTCATAATGTAATTGAAGTTATATGGTGTGTCGCCGGCAAAACCTGCAATGCTGTGGCATACATCGCAGGATACTGATTCATTTGCTCTTGAGTTTTTACTTGGAAGCGGTGGAGGAACATCGCCTGATACATAAGCAATTGGTGAATGACAACCATTGCATCCAGCTTTTACTTCTGCAACTTTTTCATCTTTTTCTGCATGAGGAACAGCTAATTTAAAATATTCTATTTCATCCCATTCATGTGTATATGCCTGCGACATCATTGCCTGTTTCCATTGCTGATAAAAATCTGTATGACATGCTGAACCGCAGTATTGAGGAGTTTTAAAATCTTCATACTTTAAACTCCCCATAGCAGTTTGTGAATAAATAATTAATGGAAATAAAATGTAGATAGAAATTAATGAAGTGATTTTTGAGAGCCTCATAAAACCCTCCAATTGATTGAATAATTTTCAACTAAAAGCTAATGAAATGTATTTCAATAAACAATTTTAATAAAACTAATTTTATCACTTATTAATTTTTTTTGATAATTTATTTATTCATGGTGATGCTTATGACCATGTCCAATACTTCTTTTGGCTGTTGGTTCATTTAATTGTAAAAGTTCACCTCTTAAAAATTTATCAATTGCTTCCTGAACTGACATTTTTCTTGCAAGATAGACTTTGCTTTCAGGAGTATTAATAATTTCAAATGCATGAGGACCAATATTTCCAACAATAAAAGCTTTTACTCCTTTATTTAGAAATTCTTGAAGATTTTCATGATGATGTCCTTCTTCAATATTTTCTATTGCATCAAAAGATTTTGTTTCTGTGTTGTAGAGAATATAATAATTTGCATGTCCAAATCTTTTTGCAACGAGTGAAGATAAATTATTTGAATCTGCTCCAATTAGTATTAGCATAATATCACCTTTTAATTTGTTTATAAATTTTTTGCAATAAAATATCCGCTTTGAATTGCAGAAACTGCATCGCCAATTTTATCTGCATCTCCTACTACATAATATGGAATCTTTCCTTCTAATCTTTCAATTAATTCTTTGTTTGGTTTCATTCCAGCTGCAATTACAAAAACATCAATGTTTTCTAACACATGTTCTTTATCTATCCCATTTGTTTGTATGAAATAAACTTTATCGCCATCAACTTTAGTAACTCTTGAGTTTGTAAATATCTGAACATTTGCTTTTTTCAATTTCATCAGATTTAACTTACGAGTAACCATTTCCATATCGCGAGCAATGTCTTCAAGCATTTCAATAATTACAACTTTATTACCATAATCTACCAAAGTGGTTGCAATCTCAACTCCAATTAGACCACCGCCAATTATTATCACATTTTTATTTTTAGGGATATTAAATTCATATAAAATTTCTGCCCAATGATATTCTTTCAATCCTTCAATTTGTGGAATGAAAGGTTTTGAACCAGTTGCAATAATCACTCCATCGTATTTCCCAATTAAATCTTCAGCAGTTGCTTCTTTATTAATAATATCAATCTGTGCATCTTTAATTTCATTAATAAAGTAATCGATTTGTTTTTGTAAAGATTGTTTTTGTGATGGAAGGGGTGCAAGATTAAATTGTCCTCCAAGTTTGTCTTTTTCGAACAATGCAACTTTATGACCTCGCTGTTTCAAGGCTAAAGCAGCCTGCATTCCTGCTAATCCGCCTCCGACTACTGCATAATTTCTCTTTTCATTTGCAGGAGTAATTTCTTCAAGTTCTCTTCCAACAAGTGGATTGATTTCACACTGAAGACCTTTACCAATTTTTATTCTTCCCAGGCAGCCAGTTAAACAAGAACTGCAAGGACGAATTCTTCCTTCAACTTGTTTTAAATATTTACCAACAAAATCAGGGTCTGCAATTAATGCTCTTCCTATTGCAATAAAATCTGCAGCATTGTTTGATAATATCTCATCAATATCTTCTGGTTCATTTATTTGTCCAACTGTTATTATTGGAAGCGAAACAATTTCTTTTATCTTTTTTGAAAGTTCCCAATTTTTTCCTTTAGGAATAAAATGATGTTGGTAATACCATGGAGGACTCATGCAAACATCGCCGCTTGTTATGTGAAGAGCTGCTATATTTTCTAGTTCAAGAATTTTAGCTATTTGTATGGTATCATTTATTGTTAATCCGCCTTCATACTTTTCATCACCACTTAATCTAACAAAAATTGGAAGATGAATTGAAGATTTTATTTGTCTTAAAATTTCTAATCCAAATTTCAAACGATTTTCAAAACTGCCGCCATATTCATCATTTCTTTTATTTGAATTTGGAGAAATGAATTGAGCAATTAAATAACCAAGACCAAATTGAAGTTCAATAAAGTCATAACCTGCTTTTTCTGCTCGGATTGCTGCATCGACATATTGCTGTTGAACAATTTTAATTTCTTCAATGGATAATGCTTTTGGTTTTGGACCCCCATTAGGACATTCAATATCTGATGCAGATACATAAATATTATTTGGCAATTTTGGATTTGCCATTCGTCCAGGATGATTGATATGTGCAACAGCTTTTGCTCCGTTGCGATGAACAGTTTCAACTAATTTTTTGTGTCCATCAATTTTATTGTCATCATCAATTCCAATCTGAGTTGGTAATTCACGAACTCTTTTATCTATAAAAAATGGTTCAAAGATAACAGCTGCAACATGTTTAGAGCGTTTGTTCCAAAAAGCAAGATGGCGTTCAGTAATATTTCCTTCTGAATCACCATAACCAGTTTTAACTGGCGACATAAAAAAATTATTTCTTAATTCAATGTTTTTTAATTTCATCTTTAACTCATTTAGTTAAAACAATGATGTGACTTGTAAAAGGTTTATTACTAATTTCTTTGATAATTTTTAATTTGGCTTTTTCAGCTAAAAATTTTAAACCGCCATTATGAACATAATTTTTATAATTTCTGTAATGTTCACTTCCAGCTGCAAATTCAACAACTTCATTCAACGCACTCCAAAATCCACCCGGCTTTGGAACAAGATAATCACCAATTATAATTTTATCTGCTGCATTTGAAATATCTTTTAATAATTTTACTCGTTCTTCTTCATTTACTTCGTGAATAACATAAGTCATTACTGCATAATTGAAATGATAATTTTTAGAAATTATTTCTGAAATATCGATGTGCAAAAAAGAAATTTTCTCGTTTGGATATTTTGCAAGATTTGATTTTGCTTTTTCAATATTCTTCGATGATAAATCTATTCCTAAAACAAATTTACTTTTATCAGCAATAGTAAATGAAAATCTACCTGTTCCGCAACCTACATCAAGGATTGTGGAATCTGGTTCAATTAAATTTTTAATTAGCAAGAATAATCTATCTTGATTTGGAGCTATGAATTTATCATAAAACCAGCCATCATACCAGTGAGTTTTGTTTATCATGTCAAACTGTAATTAGTGTTATCGATTAGATGAAATTGGTTTAGAAAAGATTCTATGTAATAAAGAAGAGAGACCCTTTTCAATTATTAAAAAAAAATATTAATAATATTAATTCATTAATGTGAAATAATTGAGTATGTAGAATAATTTGAAATTATTTTTTAAGAAAGTACTATTGTGAATCGAGCATATCATTCGAAACTATTTTATTTGCATAAAATTATATGAATAACCTTGTGTAGTATTTCTTATAAATTCTTTAAGTATTTATTTATGTGTAGTATTGATTTTTGTATATTTCATTTAAGTAAATCAATGATTCTATTTAACTATGAAAAATATATTAATTGCCATTTCACTACTTAGCATTTTTATATTTCTTATATCGTGTGAACAAACTCATAATGTTAAAGAAATAGATTTAGCGAATGATAAATCTAACTTTGATTCTATCAACAATCAGCGTCAATCTAAAATTTATGTTGCTGTCTCTACAATGATTTCACCGGTTGAGACTTTCAATCTTTACAAAGATTTAATTGATTACATTTCATATAAACTTGGTGTGCCGATTGAATTCAAGCAAAGGAGAAGCTATGGTGAAGTAAATAAATTATTGAAAGAGAAAAAACTTGATTTTGCTTTCATTTGTACTGGTGCTTACATACAAGAAAAAAATGAACTACCAGTGGAATTATTGGTTGTTCCTGTTGTTAATGGTAAACCTTTCTATAATGCGTATGTAATAGCAAATAAGCAAAGTGGAGTAACGACCTTCGATGACTTCAAAGGGAAATCTTTTGCATTTACTGATCCACTTTCAAATACTGGATATTTATTCGTAGTAAATCTGCTTAAGGGGAAAAAAACTAATCCAGAAAAATTTTTTAGTAAAACAATTTTTACTCATGCTCACGATTATTCTATACAAGCTGTTGCTCGCAATATCGTAGATGGTGCAACAGTTGATGGTCTTGTATATGATTTTATTGCACATACTCAACCTGAAAAATTAAAAACTGTAAAAATTATTATGAAATCAAAAGATTATGGAATTCCTCCATTTGTAGTTCAAAAGGGGATGAACCCAGAGCTTAAGAAGAAATTAAAAAACATTATGCTCAATCTTCACAATGAGCACAAAGGCAAAGAACTTCTAAAAAAGATAATGATTGATAAGTTCATTGAAGGGAATGATGAGCTTTACAAATAAAAATTTTGGTCAGATAAAATTTAAGCTGCCTTTGTTCTGGAAATTTTCTATTGCAATTATTTTTATTGTGATTATCTTCGGTTCAATCAATTCAATTCTTATTTATAATAATGTTCAATCGGCTCTTCATACTGAAACTCAAAAGCGAGCTTTGTTTATTGCTAATAGTGTTGCAAATCAAATAACTACTGCATTGCTTTTTGAAGATTATGTCACACTTCAAAATACAATCAGTAGCATTAAGAAGATTGATCCGACAATTGAATATATTTTTGTTCTTGATGTCCAGGATAACCTTGTAGTTCATACTTTTGAAGATGCTTTTCCGCAAAGTCTTATTTTAGCTAACTCTTTAAATGACAATCAGCAATACAATTCACAGTTAATAAAATTTAAAGGTAAAGAGGATGAGCTAATTCTAGATATTGCAGTGCCGGTATTGAGCGGCAAAGTAGGAAAAGTTAGAGTTGGTATTATTGAAAGCTTTATTCAAAATGATGTTCAAAAAACTGTTAATGTTTTTTGGATAATGGTCGCTGTTTTTTTAGTAGTTGGTATAATTGGTGCACTTGTGTTTGCAAATTTTATAACTAAGCCAATTAAGACTATTCAAAATGTAGCTGATAGAATTGAGTTATCGCAAATAGGGAAACAACAGTTACCTCAAATCAGAATCAGAGAAAAATTTCTTGACAGGATTAAAATGCTTTTCCGCGCAGAAGATGAAATTGATATTCTTGCCGACCGTTTTAATCAGATGATATTTCGTTTAGACAAAGCTTACCGCGATCTTCAAAATGCTCAAGCAACACTCATTCAATCAGAAAAACTTGCAACAGTAGGAACTCTTACTGCTGGAATTGCTCACGAGATAAATAATCCACTTGCAGGTCTTCAAAATTGCATTCGTAGAATTAAAAATGATCCATCTAATATTGAACAAAACATAAAGTATCTTGTTATGATGGAAAATGCAGTTGAAAAAATTGAAAAAGTTGTCGGCAATCTTTTGAACTTTTCTCGAAGGCAAAGCAGTGACTTTGTGAGTTTATCCATAGACGAGATTGTCGAAAATTCTTTAATGCTTGTTAATCACCGCCTTGAAAAATTAAGAATTTCAATCACAAAAAATTTTCAAATATATTTACCCAAAATTAAAGGGAATAAAAATCAACTTGAGCAGGTAATGTTGAATTTGTTTATAAATAGTATTGATTCCATAGAAGAAAAGATAAATGCGAATCCTAAAGCTGAAAGACGATTAATCTTAACAGCTTTTCAAGAAAATGATTTTGTAAAAATTGTTGTTGAAGATACTGGAATGGGAATACCAAAAGATTTAATTGACAAAATTTTTGATCCATTTTTCACAACTAAACATCCAGGTAAAGGAACTGGTTTAGGACTATCTATTGTGTATAATATTATTGAAGCACACAACGGAAAAATTTATTTTGAAAGTGAAGAAGGAAAAGGAACAATTGTAAATTTACATTTACCGATTTATAAATAAACTCAGTGGTTCTCTGTGTCCACTCTGTGTACCTCCGTGTAACAATAAGAGAAGCTACACAGAGAGCCGCTGAGAAGTCAAGGAGAAACACAAAGAAAAAGAAATATGAAAAAGTTAAATATCTGTATTGTCGAAGACGAAGAGATTTTGCGAGTGTCATTGAAAGATGATTTACTCGATGCAGGTTATATCGTAACTGACTTTGAGAATCCAATCAAAGCACTTGAGCATTTCAAAAAGAAGAATTGTGATGTTATCATTTCTGATATTCGCCTTCCGGAAATGAATGGACTCGAACTTTTATCAAAAATAAAATCAATAAATCCAAATGTTTTCGTAATAATGATGACAGCATTCGGGAGCGTTGAAACTGCTGTCGAAGCAATGAAAAAAGGAGCTTTCGATTACATCACAAAACCATTCGACAAAGAAGAGCTTCTTTTAATTATTGATAGAATAAAAGAACTTAAAACACTTCAATCAAAAAACTTAGATTACCAAAATTACTTTCAGGATCAATTTAACTTTGATGCATTCATTGGCAATAGCCAATATGTGAACGAGCTAAAAGAAACTCTCAAAATAATTTCACAAACAAACTCAACAGTTTTAATTACCGGAGAAACCGGAACCGGTAAAGAATTAATTGCAAATCTTATTCATTACAACTCACATCGAAAGGATAAACCGCTTGTAAAAGTCAGTTGCGGGATTTTATCAAAAGAAGTAATTGAGAGTGAATTATTTGGTCATGAAAAAGGTGCATTTACCGGCGCAGATAAACTTCGCATCGGAAGATTTGAAAAAGCTGATCAAGGCACAATTTATCTTGATGATATTGATGATGTTCCTCTTGAAACTCAGGTTAAATTATTACGTGTTCTTCAGGAACAGGAAATTGAAAGAGTCGGTAGCAGTGAACCAATTAAAATTGATGTTCGTGTGATTGCATCAACAAAAGCTGATTTAAGCAAGCTTGTTAAAGAAGGAAAATTCAGAGAGGATTTATTCTACAGATTGAACGTTCTGCCAATTCACCTTAAACCCTTGCGCGAAAGAAAAGATGATATAATTCCACTTTTTAATTATTTCTTAAATCATTTTTCTTATCAAAAAAAATATGAAGTAGAAGATGCTGTTTATGAAATTTTAAAAAATTATCAATGGCCTGGAAATGTGCGTGAGCTGAAAAATATTACAGAAAGATTATCAATTCTTTGCTATGATTGTAAAATTACTGTAAACAGACTTCCACAAGAATTAATTCTGGATAACATAGATGTTGATACTTTGACCTCAACTCAAAATAAATCATTAACAGAAATTCTTGAGGATGTAGAAAAAAAATTAATTAAAAATGCATTATTGAAAACCGGCAATAATAAGGCAAAGGCTGCGGAACTTTTGGGATTGCCACCCTCAACATTGAAAAGTAAAATTGAAAAGTATGGCATCACTTAATCCTTAGTGTTCCTTTGTGAAAACCCTTTGTGTCCCTTCGTGGTTAAATATTTTCTTCACCACAAAGTTCACAAAGGATGTCACAAAGGTGCACAAAGTAGATTCTTTCGCCGAATCTCCGTTACTTCCGCCGATATTTCGATTCATTAAAATTCTTTCGAATAAAAAATTCTTGCTTAATTCAGTCTATCTGCAATTTATTTCTGTGGCATATCATTTGTAATTTATTTTTAAAATATTGGAGAAAATATGTTTGGAAATTTAGGATTTACTGAAATACTAATAATAGTTGTGTTAATTACTTTTTTATTTGGAGCTAAACGAATTCCCGAAATTGCTAAAAGCATCGGCAAAGGAATTCACAATTTCAAAAAAGAAATCAAATCAATAGAAGATATCACAAAATAAAATTTAAGAGGAGAAATATGAAAAAGTTATTCTTATTTACGCTCATTTTATTTTTATCATTGAACATTTTGTTTGCTCAAGAATTTACAAACAAGGGAAGAATTTCCGGTTATATGTTCGGAGATTATTTCTATAATGCTGCGAGAGATACAGGTATATCTTCATTATCTAATGTTGTAAATGGTGGAAAAAAAGATTTAAACGGATTTCAGTTCAGAAGAATTTATTTTACCTACGATTATGATATTTCAGAGTCATTCACAACTAAATTCAGATTAGAAGCAGATCAGGTATCAAATACAAATGATGGTAAGATTGGTGTCTTTGTTAAAGATGCCTATCTGCAGTGGAAAAATATCTTTAAAGGAAGCGATTTGGTTTTTGGAATTCAACCAACGCCGGCTTTCGAAGTATCAGAAAGTATTTGGGGAAACAGATTTCTGGAAAAAACTATTATGGATTTAAGAGGAATAGTTTCTTCAAGAGATATCGCAATTACACTTAAGGGCAAATTTGATTCTGAAGGAATGTTCAAATACTGGTTAATGATTGGTGATGGTTCTGGAAATAAGCCGGAAACAGATAAATACAAAAGATTTTATGCACACATTCAGTATTCTCCAATTAAACAATTTACTGCTACACTTTATGCTGACTTAAAAGCTCGCCCGAATATTAATGATCCGGCAAGTACATCAAATCCACCGGCAACAATTGCCAACAATGATTTAACTTATGCATTGTTCCTTGGATACAAAGAAAAAGATGCTTATACATTTGGTGTTGAAGCATTCTTAAACACCAGACAGAATGGAATGATAAGTGGAACAAATGTGAAAGATAAAACAGGAATAGGAATTTCAGCATTTGCTTCATACAATTTCTCAAAAGCATTAGCTATAGTTGGAAGATATGATTATTACGATCCGAATACAGATTCTGATGCAAAAGGTGATATGAGAAATTGGTTCATCTTCAGTTTGAATTACAAACCGGACGATAAAGTTACAATCAGTCCTAATGTCATAATTGAAACTTACGAATCAATTCCAAATGGAAGAAGTATTGATGCATCAATTACACCAAGAATAACATTCTTCTATTCATTCTTATAAAAAATTGTAGCACAGATTACTGATCTGTGCTACTAAAATAAACGGAGAAAAAAAATGGCAGAAGAAAAAAAACAAGAAAGTTTATTAAACAAAGAAATTTCACGAAAAGATTTCTTAAGAACTGCCGGAGTTGTTGGTGGCGGTGTTGCAGTTTCAGTTGCTGCGGTTACTGTCTCTCGCTTAAGCCCTCCACCTGAAGTACCAACGGGAAAAGAATCTATTCGTGATATTCCTGATTTCAAGACAGTTGAAATAAATGAAAAATCAGATTTATTATTAAGAATGCAAGCAGAGTTGAAAAAAGCATTGGCAAAACCCGTTGAAGAAAGAAGATGGATGATGGTTATTGATACAAGAAAATGTGTTGGCTGCCACGCTTGCACAGTTGCTTGCATTGCAGAAAATAAACTTCCTCCGGGAGTTGTTTATCGTCCTGTTGTGCAAGAAGAATTTGGTGAATATCCCAACACTCAATTGAGATTTTTCCCAAGACCTTGTATGCAATGTGAAGAACCGTCTTGTGTTGCTGTTTGTCCTGTTAATGCAACCTGGAAAAGACCTGATGGTATTACGCAGATTGATTATGACAAATGTATCGGATGCCGATATTGTATTTCAGCTTGTCCTTATGGTGCAAGAACAAGTGATTTCGGAGAATACTATACCGAGGATACACCGGAACTTCAACCTTATGAATTGCTGTCAAGTAATGAATATGGAAAAAGCTGGAACCGTGAAGGGCACAATTCCCCAATGGGTAATGCACGCAAATGTCATTTTTGTCTGCACAGATTGAATGAAGGTGAACTTCCAATGTGTGTATCAACTTGTATCGGCAGAGCAAATTATTTTGGTGATGCGAATGATCCGGATTCGTTGGTTTCTGAAATGGCTCGTCAGCCAAATCAGATTAAACTGCTTGAAGAAAAAGGCACTAAACCATCAGTCATTTATTTGGTATGAGGTGAAATATGTTAGAAAAAACCTATAAAAATTTATCAAGAATATGGATGGTAGTTTTTGCCATCGGATTTATTGCACTTATCCTAAAATTCATTACCGGAGAAAGATTAGCGGGATATGGAAGTTATGTGCCCTGGGGTTTGTGGGTCGCTTTGTATTTTCATTTTGTAGGAATAGCTGGAGGTGTGTTTGCATTAGGAGTTATCGGTTATGTATTTAATTTAACCGGCTTCAGAGAAAATTTCAGAGTAGTAATTGTTGTGTCAGTTGCTGCAGTAATTACAGGATTGTTCTCAATCTGGTTGGACCTTGGTCAGCCTTTCAGATTTGCAAGAATTCTGTACGCTCCAAACTTCGGTTCAATGATGGCGTTTAATGCGTGGATGTACACTTTCTTTATTATAACAGCCGGAGTGATTTTCTATCTGACTTTGAATAAAGAAAAGCAAACAGATTTTCACGATAAGAAAAGATGGATTCTTCCTTTAATGGCTTTGGGATTTTTATTTTCGATTGCATTCCCAAGTCAAAGCGGAGCATTCTTTGGAGTTGTTGATGCAAAGCCATTCTGGAGTTCTCCATTGCTGCCAATTCTATTTTTGGTTTCTGCAATCACATCCGGAGGCGCTGTGTTACTGCTCGTTTATACATTTTTACATTACGAAGAATTCGATTTAACACATCAACCATTCAAGATGCTTAGATACACAATAATTGGAGGAATTATTTTTTACTTCATTGCAGAATTTGCAGAATACAGTTTAGTCTTTTGGTCGCCTAATTCACACATTCGGGAAGCTGTTGAACTTATTCTGTTTGGTCCCTTCTGGTGGGTATTCTGGTTTGTTCACTTAGGTGGTGCATTAGTAGCACTTTATCTTTTATTAAAGGGTAAAACATATCAGATGGTTGGAACCGGAGCTTTTATTGTTGCTGTAACTTTTGTCTCTGCAAGATTAAATATTTTAATCCCAGGACAAGCCGTAGCAGAACTTAAAGGATTAAAAGAGGCTTTCTATCACGAAAGATTAAGGTTTGATTACTCGGCAACACTTAATGAATATTTGATTGCATTATTTATTGGTGCATTTGGAGTTGCATTAGTTTATTTCGGAATAAAGTTTCTTTCACAATTCACTAAAAAGAAATTAGGAACAGAATTATGAAACAGGAATTAATAGATAAATCAAGAAGAAGTTTTTTAGCAAAAGGAGCTTTACTTGGCGGTGGTGCTCTTGCATCAATTTTTGGTGGCGAAAAAGCTTCCGCTCAAACTCAGCAAATGATTATTAAAAGTAAAAGACCGGATGTTGATTATCCGTTCAACGATCCCGAAAATATTATTTACTCGGTTTGTTTGAACTGTAACACCGGCTGCGGCATAAAAGCTAAAATTCAGGATGGAGTTCTTGCAAAGATTGATGGTAATCCATACAATCCTTGGACAATGGTTCCTCATCTTTCAATGAAGACCAACATTGATGAAGCTGCAAGAATTGATGGCGCGCTTTGTCCTAAAGGTCAAGCCGGTGTTCAAATTGCTTATGATCCATATCGGATTAGAAAAGTATTAAAACGTGCAGGCAAAAGAGGTGAAAATAAATGGATTACAATTCCGTTTGAACAGGCAATTCAGGAGATTGTTGAAGGTGGAAAATTATTTGCAAATGTTCCCGGAGAAGAAAACCGCGTAGTTGAAGGATTGAAAGATATTTTGGCTTTGAGAGATGCAGATGTTGCCAAAGCAATGGCAGAAGATATTAAAGCTATCTGGGATGAAAAAGATAAAACTAAAAAGAAAGAATTAGTTGAAGCATTTAAACAAAAACATAGTGCAAACTTAGATAAGTTAATTGATCCAAATCATCCGGATCTTGGACCGAAGAACAATCAGTTTGTAATGGCTTTTGGTAGATTGAAAAACGGAAGAAAAGAATTCTTCACTCGTTTTCAATCAGCATTTGGAACAACAAACTTGCACGGACACACTACCGTTTGTCAGGGTTCATTGTACTTCACTTGTAAAGCAATCAGCGAACAGTATCAAGGTGGTAAGTTTACAGGTGGTCAAAAATTTTACTGGCAGGCAGATCTTGAACACGCAAAGTATGTTCTATTCGTTGGTGCTAACTTATTCGAAGCTAACTATGGACCTACAAACAGAACTGTCCGATTAACGGAAAATCTTGCAAAAGGTTATACAAAAATTGCTGTTGCAGATCCACGATTTTCAAAACTTGCAAGTAAAGCTCACAAATGGCTTCCGATAAAACCCGGAACAGATTCAGCACTTGCGCTTGCAATGATTCAATGGATTATAAATAACAATCGTTATGATGAAAAGTTTTTACGAAACGCTAACAAAGCAGCTGCAAAAGAAACTAATGAAACAAGCTGGACAAACGCTACCTGGCTTGTTGAGATAAAAGATGGCGAACCGGGTAAATTAATTCGCGCAGCTGATTTTGGTTTGAAGTCTGCTGAAAAAAGAAAGATGGAAGACCCGAAAGACAAGACTAAAGAAATTGAATATGAAGAAAAGTTTATGGTTGTGATGGTCAATGGCAAACCAAGCTGGGTTGATCCAAATGATGAAAAAAATCCTGTTTATGGTGATTTGTTTGTTGATACAGAACTAATAAATAAGGAAGGTAAAAAAGTTAGAGTTAAATCCGGTTTACAAATTCTAAAAGAATCGGCAGAAGAAAATTCAATCAGTAAATGGTGTGAGATAGCCGGCGTTAATGAAAAAGATGTAATTGAGGTTGCACGCGAACTCACAAGTTATGGAAAACAAGCAGCTGTTGATATTCATCGTGGACCAGCTCAGCACACAAATGGATTTTACAATGTATTAAGCTGGATGTCATTAAATATGCTTCTGGGAAATTTTGATTGGGCTGGTGGAATGTGTAAAGCTACTACCTATAAATACGATGGTTCAAAAGGTGGAATATTTGATTTAACAAAAGTTAAAGGAAAAATTCCAACTTTCGGGATAAGTATTATTCGTCACGATGTTGACTATGAAAAAACAACCATCTTTGAAGGCTATCCTGCAAAACGAAACTGGTATCCGCTTTCATCAGATATTTACGAAGAAATTATTCCAAGTATTGGCGATGCGTATCCGTATCCAGTAAAAGCTTTGTTCTTTTATATGGGAGCGCCAACTTACGCACTTCCTGCTGGTCATACAAACATCGAAGTTCTTGCAGATGTTAATAAAATTCCTTTATTCTTCTGTAGCGATATAATAATCGGCTCAACATCAATGTATGCTGATTATATCTTCCCGGATCTATCATATCTTGAACGATGGGAGTTTCAAGGTTCGCATCCGAATATGCCTGCTAAAGTTGAAAATGTTCGTCAGCCAGTTATTTCTCCAATTCCTGAAAAAGTAAAAGTATATGGCGAGGAAATTCCCTGCAGTCTTGAAGCACTATTTATGGCATTAAATGAAAAACTTGGATTAAAGGCATTCGGTAAGAATGCTCTTGGTGATGGATTGGATATAACAAAACCAGATGATTTTTATCTGAGAGCCGTTGCAAATCTAGCTTATACCGAATCACCTGTGCCAGATGCAGATGAAAGGGAACTTGAAGTATTTTCAAAAGCACGCAGACATCTCGATAAATCTGTTTTTGATGAACAGCGATGGAAAAAAGTTGTTGGCGAGGAGAATTGGCGTAAAGTAGTTTATATTCTGAACAGAGGAGGTAGATTTGAAGATCACGACAAATCATTTGATGGTGATAAACTTAAACATCGTTACGCCGCATTGTTAAATCTTTATCAGGAAAAAACTGCAACGAAAAAATATGCTGCAACCGGTAAGCATTATTATGGATACGCAAAGTATCTTCCAATAATGAATTATGTGCAGGATAGAGTTGATAAAATATCCGAAGGTTATGATTTACATTTGATTACACATAGAACAATTACTCAAACAAAATCAAGAACTATTGGAGCTTATTGGTTACTACCAATAATGCCCGAGAATGGTATTTTGATAAATCCAAAAGATGCTGCAAAACTTGGAATTAAAGACGGCGATAAAGTAAAAGTTATCAGCGCGACTAACACTGAAGGTAAATGGGATTTAAAAAATGGAAAAACTAAAGATATAATTGGTAAAGCTATTTTAACCGAAACAATGAGACCAGGAGTAGTTTCTTTTGTACTCGGCTTCGGACATTGGGCAACCGGTTCAGAAGACTTCGAAGTAAATGGTGAAACAATTAAAGGTGATCCGCGCAGAGCAAAAGGCTTACACGCAAATGCTGTGATGTGGACAGATCAATCATTACGAAATAATACCTGTATGGTTGATCCTGTTGGTGGAAGCGTTTCGTTTTATGATACGAAAGTTAAATTGATTAAAGTTTAGTATTTTTTCTTAGTTCTTTAAAATATTTTCTCCGAGTTGATGAGTCTAAAAAGATTTGTTTAACCACATAGAATACTAAGTTCATCACAAAGGAACACAAAGAAAAAAACTTAATGCTCTTTGTGAAATATCCTTAGTGCAACTTTGTGGTAAAACAAAAACTTCACGATTCATCAACCGACTTGTCTGGCTTCAGACAAATAGGGTAAGACTGGAAACGGTTTTGCCTGCCAGTTCGCCGAATTTATCGGTGGAACGCTTTGCAAAGGAGAGTTTAGTTTTATGATTAAAAAATTTAATCACAATTTTAAACCCCGTAATGCAAAGCGGGGTTTTTTATTGTTCTTTCTCTTAGTGCTCCTTTGTGAAAATCCTTTGTGGACTTAGTGGTTAATCCTTTTTCACCACAAAGGATTACTAAGTTCATCACGAAGGAACACGAAGTTAATACAAATAATTTTTGTTGAATTAAAATATAGGAGTGCCTAATGTCACAAATACCAAAACGATTTCAAAAATTCACAGAAGATTATCCGGAAGTTGCTAAAGCATACGAAGCTCTTGGAGATGCTGTTCACGCAGCTGGACCCTTGGATGAAAAAACTCGTGCATTAATTAAGCTTGCAATATCAACAGGTGCACGATTGGAAGGCGCTGTTCATTCGCACGCACGCAAAGCACTAAAAGCAGGCTGCACACCAGAGGAAATGCGTCAAGTGGTATTACTCTCGTTACCAACTATTGGTTTACCATCAATGATGGCAGCTTTAAGCTGGATTGATGATATTATCGAGAATAAAAAATGATTGAAAATTTAGTAAATCTTTTCTGGGCATTTATTAAAGTGGGTTCATTCTCGTTTGGTGGTGCTTATTCTCTTATCCCTCTTATTGAAAAGGAAGTTGTTAAAAATCATCAGTGGTTAACCCACGATGAATTTCTTAAAGTACTCGGAATGGTTGAAATTTTTCCTGGTGCTATTTCAATAAAGTTTGCAACATACACGGGATATAAAACTGCAGGAATACTCGGAGCTGTTGCTGCAAATCTTGGAAATATTTTTACGCCAGCGATTTTAATTCTGCTTAGCACATATATCTATTCGATGTATGAAAAAAATATTCTGGTAACGAAAGCATTCAACGGAATTAAGTATGCAGTAATCGGAATGATTGCAGCAATTATGTATCAGTACGCTGTGAAGAATGGAAATCATTGGCAAGAATTTGTGCTGCTTGCAGTTGGTGCGGCGTTGATAATTTTTTTCAAGCTTCATCCAGCGTATGTTGTACTTATTGCAGCAATAATCGGGATATTTATTTTATGAAAAGAAAAAACCTAACCACGAAGGAACACGAAGGTTGGCACGAAGTAGCACAAAGAAAATTCTTCGTGTTTCTTAGTGATGAACTTTGTGATCTTAGTGGTAAAAAAATAATATGAAATTAAGAGACAACTTTAATAGAATTCACGACTATGTTCGCATTTCACTGATTGATAAATGCAATCTCAATTGCATTTACTGCAATCCATCGAACACGCTTGCAAAGTTAGAATCGAATAAATCTATTCTTTCTTACGAAGAATTATATCGCTTAATAAAAATTCTTGTCCGAGATTTAGAAGTAAAGAAAATCCGTTTCACCGGCGGCGAGCCGCTCATCAGAAAAGATGTGATGAAATTTTTTGAAATGATTTCTTCACTCAAACAGCAATATGATTTTGAAATAGGAATTACAACCAACGGAACTTATTTGCTCGATAAACTTGACGGACTAAAAAAGTTTGGAGTCGAACGACTAAACATTAGTCTTGATACCTTAAATAAAACAAAATTTATTGCTATAACTGGAAAAGATTTTTTTAATGAAACACTTTCTGCAATTCAAAAATCTATTTCACTAGGATTCAAATCAGTCAAGGTTAATGCTGTTATAATCAAAAAAATAAATGATGATGAATTGATAAGCTTTATAGAATATTTCAAATCATATCCAATCACACTTCGGTTTATTGAGTATATGCCATTTACAGGAAATCAGTGGGATGATTCAAAATTTTTAAGCTGGCTGGAAATGAAATCTCAAATCGAAGAAAAATACTCACTGACTGAAATTGAAAGCGATGGGAAAGTATCAAAAGATTTTTTTGTTGATGGTGCTAAATTAAAAATCGGATTTATCAGTTCAATCTCAGATCATTTTTGTGATAGCTGTAATCGTATGCGTATTACTGCAACTGGACAAATAAAAAATTGTCTATTCTCACAACCTACTCAGGTCAGTTTAAAATCTTTATTATCAGACAACTCAATCTCTGATGATGTGATTATTGAATTCATTCAAAATTCTTTGCAGTCAAAGTGGATTAGACATCCAAGTGCTGAAGAACTTTCACAATTAAATCAAAACAATATGATGAGTATAGGCGGATGAAGAAAAAATTATCTCATATAAATATCAAAGGCAAAGCACAAATGGTTGATGTTTCTGAAAAAGAAATTACAACCAGAACAGCAGAAGCGTATGCCGAAGTAAAAGTATCGAAAGAAATTTTTAATGCAATTAAAAAAAACACAGTTCAAAAAGGTGATGTTCTTTCAATTGCAAAGTTTGCCGGAATTCAAGCTGCAAAAAGAACAAGTGAATTAATTCCGCTTTGTCATAATATTTTCATTTCTAATATTGATGTGGAATTAAAATTGAACTCAAAAAATAAAACTGTCGAAATTAAATCATTTGCGAAGACAACTGCACAGACTGGAATTGAGATGGAAGCATTAACAGCGGTATCAGTTGCAGCTCTGACTGTTTATGATATGTGTAAAGCGATTGATAAATCAATGGTAATCAGCGAAATAAAATTGTTAAGTAAAACCGGAGGAAAAAGTGGAAACTATTTTATTAAATAACTTAAATGGTTTTTACTGTTAAAAAAGAACCAGAAAGAGTAGTTATATTTCATCTTCGTGTGCCTTCGTGATGAACTTGATCCCTTTGTGTGTAGAAAAAAGAAATCAACCACGAAGAACACAAAGGTAATCACAAAGGAACACAATGGGTATCAAGAATAATTCAGAGAGGAAATATTTATGAATAACATAGAGACAAAAGAAGTGCTATTAGATAATGGGACAAAAAATATAAACGGAAAAGTTGTTGCAATATCTATCAGCAAGAAAAAAGGGATTCCGAAAACAAACGTTCAATCAGCAAAATTGATTCAGAACTTTGGAATTGAAGGTGATGTTCATGCTGGCAACTGGCACAGACAAATAAGTTTTCTTGCATTAGAAAGCATTGATAAGATGAGAGAAAAAGGATTACCGAATCTTCGTCCGGGTGCATTTGCTGAAAACATTACAACAGAATTTCTTGAACTTCCGAATTTGGAAGTTGGAACGCGAATGAAAATTGGCAAGGAAGCTGAGCTTGAAATAACTCAGATTGGAAAAGAATGTCACAGCAAGTGTGCAATCTTTTTTAAAGTGGGTGATTGTGTAATGCCACGCGAAGGCATCTTTGCAAAAGTAATTCGTGGTGGAGAAATATTTGTTGGTGATGAAATTAAAATACTTAGTGCAAATTTGTGATGAACTTCGTGTCCCTTTGTGGTGAGAAAAGGAATAACCACGAAAGACACAAAGGACTTTCACGAAGGAACGCAAAGGAGATAAAAATGAATGAAGAGGTAATATTTAAGAAAATTTTAGATTGTTCATTCAAAGTTCATTCTGCACTTGGACCAGGACTTTTGGAAAGTGCTTATGAAGAATGTTTGTGCTATGAACTAAAAAAATCTGAACTACTCTTTGAAAGACAAAAATCTTTGCCACTAGTTTATGAAGATGTAAAACTTGATGCGGGATATAGAATTGATATATTAGTTGAAAACAAAATTGTTGTTGAAATAAAATCTGTTGATGCATTGGCAGTATTCATCTTGCTCAAATTCTTACTTACCTTAAATTATCGGGTTGTAGATTAGGATTATTAGTGAACTTTAATGTAAAACATTTAAAAATGGAATTAAAAGAGTAATTTTATAAAACCTTCATACGTCTTTGTGATGAACTTCGTGTCCCTTTGTGATGAGAAAAGGAATAACCACGAAGGACACAAAGGACTTTCACGAAGGAACGCAAAGGAGAATTATGATTACTTATAACGAAGCACTTGAAAAAATTAAACACGAAATTGAAAAATTAACTCTTCAAACTGAAGAAGTTGATATACTTGAATCATTCAATCGCATTCTTGCAGAAGATGTAATTGCAGATGTTGATTTACCTCCCTTTGATAATTCAGCTGTTGATGGTTATGCGATTAAATATTCAGATAGAAAAGAAAGGAATATTATCGGAGAAATTTCTGCTGGAAATTTTTCTTCATTTAATCTGACTGAGAACGATGCAGTGTTAATCACAACAGGAAGTAAACTTCCTGCGAATGCAGATACTGTTATTCCAATTGAAGATGTTGAAGTCAATGGCAGCACTCTTCAACTAAAGCAAAATTTATTTTACAAAAAAGGAATGAACATTCGCATACAAGGAAATGATTTAAAGAAAAATGAAATCGCGGTAAATCGCTTTACAAAAATTGATGCAAAGACTATTGCAGTACTCGCAAGCTGTGGAAAAGAAAAAGTAAAAGTATTCAGCAAACTTAAATTTGCTGTATTTGCAACAGGAGATGAATTAATACCAATAAATCAAATTCCAATTGATGACAAGCTACGTGTATCGAATATTCATTCGCTCTACGCTGCAATAAAAGAAATGAATCACACAGTAATAAATCTTGGCTTTTCAAAAGATGATAAGGAAATAATAAAACAAAAAGTAAAAGCAGCGTTGGAAATGGATATTGATTTACTTATAACAACTGGAGGAGTATCTGTTGGGAAGTATGATTTTCTGAAAGAAGTTTTTGAAGAACAAGGAATAAAACAGAAATTCTGGAAAGTTAATATCAAACCAGGTAAACCAATTTACTTTGGAGTTTATGAAAGAGCTGAACAAAGAATTTTAATTTTTGGTTTACCTGGCAATCCAGTATCATCTTTAGTTAATTTTTATGTATTTATCAAACCAGCAATTGAATTTTTATTCAAACAAAAGGAAATAAAAAATATAACAGCAACTTTACAAAATGATTTAAAGAAAAAAGATGGAAAACGTCATTTCTCAAGGGGAATCCTTTTTGAAGAAAATGGTGAGTGGAAAGTCACTTCGGAATTTTCACAATCTTCCGGCAATCTTGTTGAAATGAGCAAAGCTAATTGTTTAATTGAGATTGAAGAAGAAAGAGTTAATCCCCAAAAAGGAGAAAAAGTAAAATGTATTCTGATATAACTGGAGTAATTCTTGCTGGTGGAAAAAGTTCAAGGATGGGAACAAATAAATCATTTCTTAAAATTGGAAGCCAAACTATCATCGAAAGAATTGCTGATTTGATGAAATCAATTTTTTTAGAAGTTATAATCATCACAAACTCTCCTGATGAATATAAGTTTCTTAACATTCCTTTATATGAAGATATTTATAAATGGAAAGGACCGCTTGCAGGAATTCATTCAGCATTAACTCACACGAAGACAGAAAAAATTTTTGTTCTTTCATGTGATGTTCCTTTGATGACCAAAGAAATGATTCAATATATAGTTGATTATAAAAGTGATAAACCAGTAATTTTTTGTGAAGCTGCTGGTTATCATCAACCATTAGTTGGAATTTATTCAAAAAAGATTATAAGTGAGATTGAATATTTCATCTCGAATAATGATTTGAGTGATAAATCATTCCATAAATTTTTGAGCAGCATTGAAACTGAAATTATTCATCCTCAATCGCTTTCCTTTTATAAAGATGAGATTTTTTATAATGTAAATAATATGAATGATTATAATGAACTACTTCAGTTAATACAATGTTAAAAATGCTTTATAATATAGGATATTAAAATGAAAACTATTAATTCTATAACCCCCTGTTTATGGTTTGATTATCAAGCCGAAGAAGCAGTTAAGTTTTACACATCACTTTTCTCAGATTCTCGTATCAAAAGAATTATTCGTTATGGAAAAGAAGGATTTGAGTTCCATCAAAAACCTGAAGGCTCGGTAATGACTGTTGAATTTGAATTAAATGAGCAACCTTTTCTTGCACTGAATGGCGGACCTATTTTTAAATTGAATGAATCAATTTCATTCTATGTATACTGTGGTTCAGAAGACCAAATTAATTTTTTATATGAAAACCTTTCTGAAGGCGGCTCTGTGAATATGCCATTGGATAAATATTTCTGGTCAAACAAATATGCATTTGTAACAGATAAGTATGGTGTTTCCTGGCAGCTTGATGTTGAAGATGTAAACTCTCTGCAAAAAATTGTTCCTTCATTATTATTTGTTAATGAAAAATTTAATCTGGTTAAAGAAGCAGTCGAACATTTTACATCAATCTTTCCCAACTCTAAAATGATTATGGAATATCCATATGATAAATCTATGAATCTCCCCGAAGATACTTTACTTTTTGCACAGTTCGAATTAAATAATTATTTATTTAATGCAATGAGTGGCGGAACAATAAAGCATAATTTTGATTTCAACGAAGCAATTTCATTCATTATTAACTGTGATACTCAAGATGAAATCGATTATTACTGGCAGAAACTCACCGAAGGCGGGGAGGAAGTTCAATGTGGCTGGTTAAAAGATAAATTCGGAATTTCATGGCAGGTAGTTCCAAAAATATTAAATGATTTATTGAATGACCCTAGTAAAAAAAGCAAGGTAATGAATGCAATATTTACGATGAAAAAATTTGACATAAAGAAATTAATTGAATCATAAGAGAAACAATAAATTCATAAATATACGTGAAGCAGAAGCTGCTGCAAAAATTATGTTTTGGAATAATTAATTAAATCACAATCCAACTCATTAGAATTTTGTTTTATAATTTATCAATTCATTTTTTCTAACAATCAATGATGATTTGGTGCTGTGAAAGTGTTATAACTTAAGTGGTTATACCCGTGTATTTTCTGCATATAAATTTACAATTAATTTTATCGACCATATTTCCATCATAAAAGATTCTGCTATGAAATAAAATTTCTTATCTTTGAATAAATTAAAACCATGCTTTAATGCTGTCGAAAGAAAAATTATTACATATTAGAGAATACTATTAAATTAATTAAATCAAGTATTGACAAAAATTAAGAATCATCAGCATGGTTCTATTCTCGTAATATCAAAATAGCTCCAAGTAAAATAAAAATTACAGCAACAGTTTTCTTAAGTAAATTTGAATCCTTAAAAATTTTTCCTCCAATTATTGTAGCCCATAAAACAGATGTCCTTTTGACTGCAAGTGCTAAGGCAACAGATGCAAGTTTTACTGAAACTATTTGTGTAAAACGATAACCAATTGTAAGTATCGAGATAAGAGCTATCCAGCCTAAATCTTTCTTTTGAAAAATCTCTAAAGTTTTTTCATTTATGTTTTCATTATTGTAAAAAAGAAACAAAACATAAACTGCAGCAAAAAGAATCGCAAAGAATAAATGCTGAAATGCTGTTAATGAAATTGGGGAAAGATTTAATCTAACAAGAAGCAGTTTATCGAGTATTGATGATGCTGTAAAAAGAAGCAGTGCAAGTAAAATATAATGATGATATTTTGATTTAATGAATACAGCAAAAGGTGAAAAAATTTCTTTCAGATTTTTGCTTTCAAGAATATATGTGCCGGCTATTAATGAAATTAGACCCAAAACTTCTGGAGTTTTTAAAGATTCACCTAAAAGAAGAAATGCAAAAACAGCAACAAAACCTGGAGTTAATGCAAGCAGAGGCAAAGCATTACTTATCTGCAGATTTTTTAATGCAGTCATAACACACAAAAAAGCCGCAACACCAATGATTGATTTTATAAAAAGAATAGTAATATTAAATGTGTTGATAGTGCTGTAATCGATGAAAAAGAAAAATGGAATTGAAAAAATTAAATTGATAATTGAAAGTATAAAAGAAAATTCAAGAGCATCTCGATTAAAGAGTACTTTCTTTTGCGTTATTGCAGCAAAAGCAGAAAGAAAAGAAGAAAGCAAGGCAATAAAAAACCAGAGCATAAAATGTGTCGTATAAATTTGCTGTTTGTTTAAGTTAATTAAAAATCGGCTGTTAAATTAACAAAGAAATTTCTTCCCGGCTCAACTGTTATACTTCCTCTTGTAGTTGATAAATGATTTCGATAATTCTTATTCAAAATGTTTTCTATACCAGCATTGACTCGAAATTTCATAGATGAAAGTTTTAGAGTATATGTATTTAATGATAAATTAAATATAGCATAACCAGGTGTTGTCATTTCATTAGCAGCAGCTTTGTTTTGAGCTGCAAAAATTGTTGAAGAAAAATCAGCTTGAAGTTTATCAAATAAGTCAATTTTAATTCCAATAATTCCGTTCAAAGGGGGAATGGCTGGAAGATTGGAATTTTTTGTAATATCATCTCCTTTAACATAAGAAGCAGTTGCATAGATAATATGAGTTTTGTAAAAATTATAATCACTACTTAAGTCGAATCCATAGGTTCTTGCTTCGCCAATGTTTGTTTTTATAAAAGCATTTCTCCCTTCGAATATTCCTGGTATTTCGGCAACGAGGTTATTAAAATAATTAAAGAAAATGCTTGAAGTAATTTTTATATTCGATGAGTAGT
Source organism: Melioribacteraceae bacterium (assembly GCA_037481715.1). Classification (GTDB taxonomy): domain Bacteria; phylum Bacteroidota; class Ignavibacteria; order Ignavibacteriales; family Melioribacteraceae; genus Rosettibacter. Next base: position 148,008 of record JBBFLD010000004.1, on the reverse strand, counting down.
AACGAATTCCAAAATCAATAGATTTTTCTTTTTCAGATTTTAGATTGGGATTCCCTACACGCACATAACTACCCTGATCTATGTATTGAAATCTTTCTTCAAGTGAAGGAGAACGAAAAGATAAACCAAGACTAAGTGTTAAATCGAGATTAAAACTGGTTGAATATTTTAACCCAACATTTCCACTATAAGAATTGTCATTTGCATCAATTTTATTCCAGATTATTTTTTGACCAGAAGGAGAAAAATTTATTACGCCATTAGTAATTTCATAAACTGGATTAAGAGTTTCTTCACCGCTAATATTTATTCTGTCATAACGAGCCCCAATGGAAAGTGATAATTTGTTTTTAATTAATTCTCCATCATCCTGAATAAAAATTCCAAGACTTTTATACTTTGAATTGGGTAAAGGTTTTTCTTCAATAATTTTGTTAGTAGTACTTACTACATTACCTTGAGCATTCAATACTTCTATCAGCTGATATTTTTCGCGATGACCATTATATGTTCTATCCCAATAATCTACTCCAAGAATAAGATTATTAGTTTTACTTAATAAAAAATTACCCTGAAGCTGAAAATTATTATTGTAGTGATTAGCACCTGGAGTTATTTTAAGAATGCTTACTCTTCTTGCAGGTGTTGTTCCGCTTGCAGGAAGATTCTGGGCAGTATGAGGAATATTTTCAACATTTCGTTTGATGTATTGATAAGAATACTTTACCGAAAGTTTATAAAACATTTTAGAAATATTTTGAATATCGTAATTAAATGAAATTAATTCTCTCTTCTCATCTGGGTAACGAACATCTGCATTGCTAGGAAATACAGACGAACCCGGGATTCCAACATTATTTGCTTTGAACAATTGATAATTGATTTTAATTAAATGATTATCAAGCGGAAGTAAATTCAATGCACCAGAAAAACTATAATCTTCAAATTGACTGTTCTTTAATTCTCCAATTGGAGTTTGAATGTTCTCAGCTTTTCTGTAAGAACCAGAAATCTTAGAAGACCAAAATGAACTGCCACTGTAAAATGTACCAGATATTACTGATAAATTATTAACTGAGTTATATCCTGTAGAAATATTTCCATTGAAGGAAAATTTATTATAAAATTGAGGAGATTTCGTGATGATATTTACAATGCCGCCTGTAGCTCCAGAACCATAAATTGAAGATGATGCACTTTTGATAACTTCAATTCGTTCAACATCATTTAAGTTAATCATAGACAATCTTGCAGCAATATCAGTTGATGTAACAATTCTGCTGCCATCGATTAGAGTTACAACATTTTCGCGGTTAAGTCCGCGAATGCTTACTTCTGTTCCCCATATGCCGTCTCGTAAAAGTGAAATACCAGGTTCATCTTTTAAAATATCTGAAAGAGTTTGATATGGCTTGTTCTGAATTTTTTCTTTTGGTATTAATAATTCAGAGTAAGGAGAATTGCGAAGATATTTATCAGTTCGGGCTGTGCTTACAATAACTTCATCAAGTTCAATTGGAGAAGGCTCTAAAACAAAATCTTTGATAGTATTATTTGAGTCAATCTTGATTGATACTGTAACTGGTTTATAACCAAGTCTTGAAACTTTTATTGAATAATCTCCTTCGTGTATTCCTTTAATTACATAATTTCCATCATTATTTGTGTAAGCCATGTAATTGTAATTAATAAAAACTATTGCACCTTGAATTGCTTCTCCATTTTTTGAGTCTGTAACTTTTCCTTTGAGTGTTAAGGTTTGTCCGAATAAGTTGCTTGTTAATAACAATAAAATCATTAAGAAAAATTTTCCTTTCATCTTATCCTCCAAATTCTTCTTTCGTTTCTATATTTAAAAATTTCAAAGTTAGTTCCTGATTAAGCATACATGAATTTTTAAGATTGATAAAAACACATTTTTGTTCTGCATATGCATTAATTTGTTTTTCTGACCCGATTTGAGCAGTTAATGTAATTATTCCATGTTCAATGTTGTCAAGTATCATTATGCCAACTGGTGAATCAAATAATTTTAGCTGCTTTTTATAAGTGATGGATGTTGATATTACAACTAAGTAATAATCATTTTTCAGAATATTTTCAAAATCACAAATATTTAAAAAAAGTTTTGTTCTCAAATCTTCAAGCCATCTAATATAAACGATATTATTAACATGACCCGCAGCATCTATATCATAAGTGTTTATTGTTAATGGAGTTTCATAAAGGAGAAGACTGTTTTTGCTTGCTTGAAATTTTATATCACATTTCATTTTTGTTGTAATAATGACTAAGAAATATGTCGATTTAATAATTATTAATATGTTATCAAAAAAAAGTAATTATTTGAAGCCTTTGATAAATCAATAGCCTACCAAATATATAAGTATCCCAATTGTTAATCCAAAAAACAGATTAAAAATTTTTATCCGCAAAGAATCTTTGAATGAATAAGAAAGCATAGGTAGCAAGCCGTGACCATCTTGAACAACGGAACTTGTGAATAGAACCGAAAAGGGGATTAATCCTTTTGCAAAAAGCATTACAAAAATTAAATGGGGACCAGATTCTGGAATAATTCCTATTAATGCACTAAGCAGCAAAATCCCAAAAGTATATTCAGTAGTTATGTTTCTGAGATCTACTAAGCTCATTCCATATTCTATAATTAAGAGAGCTCCAAATGTCCATAAAAATATTTTTATAAGATGCCCTTTGATGATATGAGACCAAATATGTTCTTGAAAATAATGCTTGTAACCTTTTTCATCAGGATGATATTGCTTAATCTCACAATCTGTGCAGGTTTTTATATTAAATTTTTTTATAAGATAATCTGTAAAATAACCGGCAAAAATTCCAAGCAGAAAAAGAATTGCAAACATAATCAATGCAGTTTTTGGAAACATAGCAAGCATAATAAATTGTTCGTCGCCAGCAGTAGCCATCATTAAGCCTGTCAATGCACCGAAACTAATCATTCCATGAATATAAAGCGAAACACCCGCAAAAGATCCGAGACAACCTGGGGCAACGCCAAGCAATGAAGCAACAATATATTGTTTCCATTTTTTACCCCCTTTAAGTATTGAATCTAATTTGCCTTTTGTTTTAACATTTATATAATCAACAATTATCATCATGATTAATACAAACAATGATACTTTTAACGATTCTTTTAATACATTAAGCAGTGTTTCCATAAGTTATCTGCCTCTTTAATTATTATTTAATTCACACATATAATTTTACCAGCGCTTATTTCAATGTAATCAATACTAAACACATCTTTAAAAATTCTATTAGCAGTGTTGCCAGTACAATGTGCTGGTGCTACGGTTAATATTTCCATATCAAAAATTTTTTGAACTATGTTTTTAATTTCTTCTTCATTTGATTTGTATAAATGAAAACCTCCCAGAACAAGATAAATTTTTTCATCAGGGAATTTATTTTTTGTGATTTCCAAAATATTCGTTATACCTGGATGAGAGCAACCTGTTATAATTATTAATCCTTTTGATGAACGAATTACAAGGTTTTGCTCAGGTCTTTGTTTACCAATTTCACCGAGTGAAAATAAGCCGGGTAATATTTCTGTAAATTCTTTAATTGGAAATAATTGTGCTTCATAATTTTTAATCATGTTAACTAATTCATCAGGGAAAGAGATTGAGTAATAAATTTTTATATTCGAATTTATTTTTAGGAAATCACTCAAACCACCTGTATGGTCGTGGTCGGCATGAGATATAAATATAGTATCAATACTAAAAGGGTCTATATTCAGTTCTTTCATGTTCATTAATAAAATGCTGCCTTTATCCCCTGTATCAAATAAAATTTTATTAGTATCGCTTTCAATTAAGCATGAAAATCCCCAATCGGCTTGTAAATTATCTTGTATTGAGTTATTGTCATATATGACTGTAAGTTTAATATTTTTTATTGTATCCATTATCTCAGCTTATTAATTTGATTTATTCTTGCATTAAAAATGTTACGGCAAAAGAATTGCTGCTGCAACTACTGTTGTCCATAAACCATTTTTATCACCTTCAGCAGTTTGAGTAATGTTAAATGTTTTTACAATCTTTCCTGACATTTTGAAAACTTGTTCGCGTTCGTTCCATCCTGTTTCTGGGTCAAACTCAACACCAAGAGTTGTTGCAAGCATTTGTGCAGCTAAATCTTCTGCATAATCACCAGCGATTTTTTCTTTTACTCCATAAGGATGATATTCAGAAAGATAACCATATTGTTTGCCATCTGCTGGAATTGCAACTCCAATTGATGCAGCAATCAATCGATTTGGTTCATTTGTGGAATTTCTTGCCATAACTGTAAAAGTAATTTGACCAGCTTTAATTTCTTTAACTCCTTCTTGTTTAGAAATAATTTTGCAGCCTGGAGGAAATATGCTGCTGACATTTACCAAATTACATTTCTCAATCCCAGCTTTTCTCAGAGCTAATTCGAAAGAGCTAAGATAATCCTTGTGTCTGCCGACACCTTTAGTAAAAAATACTTTTGTTGGAACGTACAATTTTTTACTCCTTTTTATTTTGATAAATAACTATTAATTGCATCTTTAACTTTTATAGTTCCTTTAAAGCCGTCAACTATTTTAATTCCACCTCTTTTAAGAACTTCCTCAGCTTTATCCCCAACCTGTCCAGTGAGCAAGACTTCAACGCCTTTACTTATTATTAATTCTGCTGCTTTAAGACCGGCTCCACTTCGCATTTGCTCACCTAAATTTGATATGGTTTCGAACCTCATTGTTTTGGGATCTACAATTAAAAAATACTGGCAGCGTCCAAACTGTTCACTTACAAGTGCTTCCATCGATCCGCCTGTTGAAGTAACTGCAATTTTCCCCGTTTTATAGAATTTATCTTCGCTCAACATAATTACACCTTGTATTAGTTAATTGATATTTCAATTTGTAATTCCAACTTCCGCCAAATCGCTTGAATCTCTTCGCGAATTCTTTCATTAGTATCTACGGCATTTTCTCTATTAATAAGAGCGTTCACAAATTCAATATCGAAAGGAACTGACCCGATAATAGGAATATTCACGCTATCGGTGTATTTGAATATTTGTGATGTAATGTTTTCGTTTAAATCGTATTTATTGATTACAATTCCTGCATGGATTTTAAATGTAGTTAAAAGTTGGACAATCCGTTTCAAATCATGAATGCCCGATACAGTTGGTTCAGTAACAATAATGGCATAATCCGCTCCAGTAATACTAGCATTTACAGGGCATCCAATTCCCGGGGGTCCATCAACAATAAGCCATTCAATGTCTGATGAAATACTTTCAAGAGCTTTCCGTTTTATTTCACTTACAAGTTTGCCGGAATTTTCTTCGCCCGGGAGAAGTTTTCCGTAATAAAATTTAGATTTATCCGGCAGTTCGCATTCAAAGTAGTATCCTGATTTTTTAGTATTGAATTCGATAGCTCCATATGGGCATATTCTAAAACATAATCCGCACCCTCCGCAGCTTAACTGATTGATAGTATAATTATTAATTGCATCGAAACGGCATACGGTTTCACATAATCCGCATTCCTCACATTTGCTTCTATTAATTGATGCTTTTTTGCCCCCGGAAAATTCATAACTGTGTATTATTTCTGGTTTAAGAATTAGATAAAGATTTGCGGCGTCTACATCGCAATCGATAATTACTTTTTTGTCTATTAAACTTGCCAATGCAGCTGACAATGTTGTCTTACCAGTTCCGCCTTTACCGCTTAATATTACAATTTGCTTATATGTTTTATCGAACATATATTTTTTCCAATCCGAGTTTCTCTTTAATTCTGTTATACAACAGTATGAAATCTTTTTTCAATTCGGGATATTTATAAATAGGCAGCGTTCCTTCCGAATAAGATTCTGCATATTTTCTATCAAATGGAATCTTGAGAAGAACATCAATGCTTGCTTTTCTTAAATAATTTTCCATTTCCATAAATGAAGAATCATATTTATTAATAACAACACTAAAAGGAATATCTATCGTCTTTAAAACATCTATGGCAAGTTTCAAATCGTTCAGCCCAAACGGTGTTGATTCAGTAACAAGAACACAGAAGTCAGAATCTTTTATTGCTTCAACCATTGAACAAGATGTGCCGGGCGGAGAGTCAATTATGTTTGTTTTTCCCTTAATTATTTTTTTCTTCACTTCTTTGATTAATGGTGATGCAGATACTTCGCCAATGTTTAACACTCCATCTGCGAAAAGTATTTTGTCATTTGTAATCCCAACTCTTACAATACCGATTTCTTTTACTCTTTCGGTTATTATTTTTAATGGACAAAAATATTTGCAAGCACCGCAACTGTGACACATCTCTTCAAAAAGTACGATTTCGAATTTGAGATTTATCAGAGCATTGAATTCACAAACACTAACGCACTTGCCGCAGAATTTGCATTTATCTTGATTAATATGAGGCAGTAGTTTTTCAGTGCTCTCTTCAGAAATGAATTCCGGTTTAAGAAATAAATGCCCGTTCGGTTCTTCAACATCACAATCAATGTAAACACATTCAGGAATAACTGATGCAAGACTAGCAGCTATGGTTGTCTTGCCCGTTCCGCCTTTGCCCGATGCAATTGATATTATCAAATCAAATCCCTGCATTTAATTACAATGATGTTCATGTCTATGTCCGTGAGAGCATGCTTCATAACCGCTAAGTTTTCCTTGAATGTAGAGATTTAATGCTTCCTCATAAGACAAACCAGGGGCAGTAATTACATTAATACCGTAATCAAGAAAATGTGAAACTGCTTTTTGTCCCATTCCTCCTGCAATAATTGTATTTACATTGAACTGTTTAACATAAGCTGGCAACTGGCAAGCACCGCCGTGTTCTCCAGCAAGTGGATTAAAAAATGTTTCTGTTTTCAATACTTTTTTCTGTTCATCGAGTTCACAGACATTGAATTTTGTACATCTGCCAAAATGTTCAGCAACTATTTCATTATTACCAATTTCTTCAATGGCAATAGCTAAACGATGGTTCATTACATTTCCTCCTTGTTTTTTGTTAAAATTATTATACCATCTTTTTCTTTTCCCTCTGTGTCTTTTTCTGCCGTAATTGATTACGGAATCGAGTTCAATTAAGTTTAGTTTATTTTCAATAAAATCATTAATAACTTCGATTACTTGTTTTTTAGTGCAGGAATAGACTTTAACATTCGCAGATTTCAAAAATCGAAGTGGATTTAACCCAATCTCAATTGTAATTACAGCGTCAGCATTTTTCTCAATGATTAATTGAGAGGTTTGAATTCCTGCACCGCCAAATAAATTAGCATAAGGGTTGCGGAGAGTTTCAAAAGTCTTTTTCTCGGTTTCATAAAAAATTAAGAAAGGAGTTCTTCCTAATTTCTCCGCAACCAAAGAAGTCGTCTCCAAACCTTCTGATGTAATTGCAATTAACATAGGATTCGCTTTATTATGGTTATTTTTCGAATCCTACCATGCGAGATCTACCTAAACCTCTACGACCTCCAAAGCAATATCCTCTTCCGCCGCCGCGTGGTCTTCCGCCACGACCAACTCCGTAGATAACTTCTTTATTTTCTGCAGATTGTTCTGAAGTTTTTTCTGTTTGAGTTGTATCGCGGCAGAAACCCCTTCTTCTGCCTGCTGAAGGACCTTGTCCAAATGGACCTGTTCTATCAAAGCCTGACATATTAACCTCCATTATTTTTTGAGATAGTTATTCATAATTAGTTTTAACAATTTTATTTTATCAATTACATGAGATGCTCCAAATCGGAAGTAGAAGCATGAATAAAGAAAATCTCTTATATGAATATTAATTATTCCAAGACTTCTGCCTAATCTGCGTGATGGTATTGGACCAAAAACAATTGACATAAAATAATTCTCGTATTTATTAATCATGATATTTTATACTCTCGTCTATATAATTTTGTAAATTAATTTTTTTAAGAATGCCGCAGTTACAATGCACATCTTCTTCTTGAAAAAACTTCAAAATCTTTTCAATTTCATTTTTAGAAAAGTTTTCATTCATATACCATTCTGTATGCTTAAAATTTTTTTCGCACTTTTTATCTATGCTTAAGATTTCGTATAAATATACCTGCAGCATAGCTAATTGATGAATTGGAATTGGTAATTTTGATTTTCTCATATGCTATCATTACTTAAATAACAAAAGTTCTTTTTATTATTGTTTTATTTAGGAATTTATAGTGCTTCCTATTTTTTCTTGAAGTTGTTTTTTTGCTATTATCAGAACTTTTTTCTTTTTAATAATTTCTCTTATATAATTAGAATCAGGGAATCTAATAGCTTCATATACGCACCAGACTTTACAAGATGTGCAGCCTAACATACATTGTAATGGTCTGGCAACAATGGCCTTTTTATTTTGCACATCAAAATCAAATACATCTCTGCCACAACTTGTAATGCACATCCCACAGCCCACACATTTATTTACATCGATAATTGGATACCAGTTAATTTCCTCTCTTGGAATCCCTTTCCATTTAGCAAATTTTTCATCTAAAGTAACATTCTTCTTTTTTATGGTTATCCTCCAACAAAGTTTGAATATGAATTTGAATTTTATTAGTAATATTTCTAAATGCATTTGTTACTTCGCTGTTTGGCTTTTCAAGTACTATTGGTATACCTTTATCTCCAAGTATGCGCGCATCAATATCAATTGGAATAGAGCCAAGGAATGGGACTTCGTATTTATCTGCTAATTTTTTACCACCGCCTTCGCCAAAAATATTAATTACTGCATTACATCTGGGACAAACAAAACCCGACATATTTTCCACAACCCCAATCAATGGGATTTCAAGCTTTTTTGCCATATTTATCGCACGTTCTGCGTCTATAACAGAAACCTCTTGAGGAGTAGTAACTATTACAGCAAAATCAGGTTTCATTTGTTGTGAGATGGTTAAAATTTCGTCGCCAGTTCCAGGGGGTAAATCAGCAATTAAATAATCGAGTTCTCCCCATTCCACATCTGCAAGAAATTGATTAATGGCTTTCGAACGCATTGGTCCGCGCCATATTACAGGCTGTCCAGGTTGAAGCAATGAAGCTATAGAAATCATTTTTGTGCCATATTTTTCAAATGGTATAATTTTCGATTCGAGGAGAATCAATTCATTATCTACTCCAAGCATTTTAGGAACATTAGGACCAGTAATATCAGCGTCGAGAATACCAGTTTTGAAACCTTCTATTTGTAACCCATAAGCAAGATTTACACTAACAGTAGTTTTCCCAACACCTCCTTTACCACTAAAAACTACAATACGGTGCTTAATTTTAGAAATTGTATCTTGAATTCTTTTTTCTTCTTCTTCAAATTCTTTTTGTTTGTCACTATGCATATTATCCCAAAGATTTTTATCTATAAATCCAAATTTTAAGCCAATTAAAGAAATTTTGATTTTTCCCAATTTTTGAAGGATTTAAATTTACTATATTGCAAAATTGCAATTAATTCGTGCACATTATTTCATTAATGCAATTTTTTATATATTTTTGCAATAATAAATGGAGTTATCATCCAATGAAAGAAGCTCAACAAATTATAGATAAAAACAAAGAAGCCGTTATAATCCCAGATGGAATTGCGGTTATAGGAAAAGATTTGAAAGTTATTGTTTTTAACGAAGCCGCATCAAGAATAACTGGTTATGAAGAAGAAGAAATTATTGGGAAAGAGTGTGAAATTCTTTTTAAGCAGAAGCAATCCGAACTTAATTATATTTACGAATCATTGAATGAAGAAAGAGCCTTTACAAATTTATCATTAAATATTACTGTTAAGAATGGAACTAACAAAAATGTCTTAGCTTCGATTACTCCAATAAAAAGAGAAGATAAAGTATTGAGCGTAGTCTTTGTATTTAGAGATACTCGAGAAATGCTTGAATTATCGGAAGAAGTTCAAAAGAAAACTTTAGAATTAATAGACCAGAAAAATAAACTTGATGCAATTTTTAACAGCAATATTGAAGGCACTTTTACAATTGACAATGAATGGAGAATAACAGCATTCAACAAATCTGCAGAAGAAATTACAGGTTATAAAAAATCCGAAGCAATTGGGAAAAAATGCTGGGAGATTTTTAATTCTAATCTTTGTCGGAACGGGTGTCATATGGAAACTACAATGCTGATTGGAAAAGCTATGATTGGTAAAGAATTAGAAATTAGACATAAAAGCGGAAGGTTGGTACCAATTCGTGTTAACTCAAATATTTTATTGAATAATAAGAATGAAAGAATAGGGGCAGTAGAAACTTTTTTAGATATATCGGAAATTAAAAATTTGTCTTCTCATATTAATGAATTTTATAAGTATGAAAATATTGTTGGAAAGAATAAAGAAATTAAACAGATAATATCTGTTCTTGAAAGTGTTGCTCAAACAGATACTTCTGTTTTAATTACAGGAGAAAGTGGAACAGGAAAAGAATTGGTTGCGCGTGCAATTCATCTTAATAGTTCAAGAAGAACAAAACCTTTTGTAGCTGTAAATTGCAGTGCATTTGTAGAAACACTTATTGAGAGTGAATTATTTGGACATGAAAAAGGTGCTTTTACTGGAGCAATTAAAACAAAAATTGGCAAATTTGAATTTGCAAAAGAAGGCACTTTATTTCTTGATGAAATAGGAGATTTGTCAATCCAAGTGCAAACTAAATTACTTAGAGTAATTGAAACAAGAGAATTTGAAAGAGTAGGCGGTAATAAACCAATTAAACTTGATGCAAGAATTATTGCTGCAACAAATAAAAATTTAGTTGAAGAAATTAAAGCAGGAAGATTTCGAGAAGATTTATTCTATAGAATAAATGTTGTTAATATTCACCTGCCGCCGTTACGTGAAAGAACGGATGATATACCTTTGCTTATAAATCACTTTATTGAAAAGTTTAATAAAAAATTCAATAAGAACATAAAACAATTTTCTGCTTCTGCTTTTGATAAGATTATGGAATATCAATGGCCTGGCAATATTCGTGAACTGGAAAATGTGATTGAGCATTGTTTTGTACTTTGTAATAGTGAGATTATTGATGTTAATTGTTTACCAAAAAGAATAAGAAATCTTGACGAATCAAAAATTGACTTCTCGAAAAATTTTTCCATAACAAAAAGTATTAAAGATGTAGAAAAAGAATTAATACTGAATACATTAGAAAAAAATAAATGGAATAAAACCAGAACAGCAAGAGAACTTAATATTAATCCATCAACTCTCTGGAGAAAAATGAAAAAGTATGGAATTCTTGATCTCCAATAATTTTTTCGACTATACGGGCGAGCTATTCGACTTATATGTTTAATTACTCCTTATAACCCATTTTATTTTTTTGCATTTCTAAACAAAATATAAATTTTTCCAGCTGGCATGGTTTTTAATAAAATTACTGCGAACTCATAATTATCAACAAACAATTTAAGGAGTAAAAAAATGAAAAAGCTATTTGTTCTCTTCGCTGTAACACTTTTATTGAGTTACATTAGTGTTAATGCTCAAACTCAAGATCAAACAAAACCTAATCCACCAGCTCAACATGGTAAAAACTTTATAGACAATAATGGAGACGGTTACAATGATAACGCACCTGACCATGACGGCGATGGAATTCCAAATGGTTTAGATCCAGATTATACAGGACCAAAATTGCAGAAAAATAAATTCGTTGACCTTAATGGTGACGGAATTAATGATAATGCTGGAAAAGGAAGATTAAATAGTAAATCTGGAAAAGGTGGATATGGATCTGGTAAAGGGATGAAAAACAATGTCGGACAAGGTATTCAAGCTGGAACACAGACAGAAACTCAAACACAAAGTGGAACTCAAACACAGACCAAAGCAGGTCGTGGTTACAAAGGTGGTAAATAAAATTATTGGGGACTCTTCGGAGTCCCTATTTTATAATCTTAAAAATTGAGAGTCTGATATGGTATCAAGAAATATATCTTTTACTGCAATTTTAATTTTATTTTTTTCAATAAATGATTATGCACAATTATCTTCAAGTATTACAACAGAATGTGAATATAATGATAATCCTTTCAGAACAAAGTATGCTTTGAAAACATCTATATATTCGCTTAATTATGAACTTGGATACAACTTTGACTTAGTAGCTGTTAATTACTCCGGAAGTTTTATCTTTTTTAGTTCTGATGCAGCAAGAAATTTTTATGTCCATCAATTTTCTGCTGTAAAAAGTTTTGATAATTCATTTTTGGGAGCTTATGTAGAACAACGATTTGGTAAAGACATTTATAACTACTTTGATTATACAAATGCACTCATGTATTATAATTTCAACACAGATTTCAAAAATTTTTTTATCAGATTTTCATCTAACATAAGCATTTCAAATTATCCAAACATTACTATTCTTAATAATTTGAAATATTCTGCAAGTATTTTTTTGAATCATGGTTTTGAAAGTGGAACTACTTTGATTTATGGAAGCAGTTTTAATTATAAAAAATATTTAAACCCTTCTCAGTCTGGAACTTATTCTTATTTTAATGAAAGTAATCAATTAGTTACAGAATCATATTTTGATAAAAATATTTCTTATGTGATACAATCATTAAACTATGTTAGAGTAGCTCAAGCGATTACCCCCACTACTGGCCTTGCATTTCAATTTACAAACAGAAGTATTTTAAATAGTGGTTTTAACAGTTATGTAAAAGATGTCAGCATGATTTATGGTGATGAATCAGAAATATTTGATGACCCCGTCAATTACGAAGGCAACAATATTTTAGCTGAGCTTACAAAAATCATATCAAATGATTTTACAATTAAATTAGGCTTTTATTTCAACAGAAAATTTTATCCTTCACAAGGAATTTATGACGAGAACTTAAATTATATTAATGATTATATGAGAAATGATAAACAGAAAATTTTTAATGTTATGCTGAAAAAAGATTTTGTTTTTGGAAAAGAAGAAGAAACGAATCTCTCGATATTATTGAATTATCAGCACATAAAAAATATATCAAACAGTGAATTATTTAATTACAGTAATAATTCATTAAGCATAGGTATTGGCTTAAGTTTCTAAATAAATTTTCGAATCTTTTTCTAATTAAACGCTTCTTACTCGATAAACAATTTTTTATTTTCTAATCACATTTGTAATAAAATTCTATGATTAAGAACTTTTTAATACAACCGCGCATTTTAATTTCAATCTTTGTTGTTATTGTAGTTGTTGTATTTACATCTGCCTGGATTGAGTTGAATCAAAGCAAAAAAGAGATGCTGGAACTGCTTGAAGAAGAGGGAGATTCCTTGCTTGAAACAATTTTAACTTCATCAAGAAATGCATTGTTATCTTATAATAGAATAGAAGAAGAAGTAAAAAAAAGATTATTGAATAATGCCAATACAATAAAGATAATGGAAGAAAGAGGAATGATATCTAATTCATTCCTTGAAAAATATGCTGAAGAAAATAATATCTATCGAATTAACATATTTAATTCTGAAGGCAAAAAAATTTATTCTAGTCATAAAGATATTCATCATAAATATTTATCATCTGATTCTGTTAAAAAATACTTAGCCCCAATATTTGAGGGAAAGAAAGACACATTAATTATTGGAATTAAACAAGCAAGATTTTTGGGTGGACAACGATATGCAATTGCACTTTCAACTAAAGATAGAAAAGCTATTGTGTTAAATATCAATGCTGATGAATTATTTAAATTCCGAAATGAGATTGGTTTTGGTGTATTATTAAAAAATGTTACTCAAAATTCACAAATCATTTTTACTGTACTACAGAATAAAGAAGGAATTTTAGCGGCTTCTGGGAAAATCGATGAATTGGATGAAGCTGAAAATCCTCTGCTTCAAAATTCAAATAATTTGTATAGATGGGAAATTAAAAAGTATAAAACCTTCGAAGCATTTGAAGTTATTCATCCATTTATATTTCAACAGGATACTATAGGAATTTTTCGGCTTGGTCTTTCTCTTGATCCTTTGAATAACATCAATAAAAGAATTATTCGCAGAGTTATAATTATTACTTCATTATTGTTTGTATTTGGATTTGTAACAACAACATTGATTTTTGTGAATCAAAATTTCAATGTTCTTTCCAAGAGATTCAAAGTGGTGGAATCATATTCTAAAAAAATTGTTGATAATGTCAGCGATGGAATAATTGTTCTTGATTCAAATTATAAAATTATTCTAATAAATAAAGCTGCTCAATCAATATTAAATTTAGTTGATGAATTAATAGGGATGGAAGCAAAAAAAGTTTTTAGTGATGAAAATTGTGAGGAGATATTCAAAACGGAAAATAAAATTTTTGAAAAGGAATGCTTAATAAATGGAACTTCGAAAATACTTTTGTTTTCTATCAGCAAATTTGAAGACGATAATAAAAATTCCAATTTGATTATTGTATTTAGAGATTTAACGGAACAAAAACTGAGAGAAAAACAGATGTTTATAAATGAAAAAATGCTTGCAATGGGCAAATTAGCTTCCACAGTTGCACATGAAATAAGAAATCCTCTTAATTCTATTGGAACCATTGCACAGCAAATAGGAAAAGACTTTGAAGTTAAAGAAAATCAAGAAGAATTTAATAATCTAATTAAGATAGTTTACAACGAGGTAAAGAGAATTAACGAAATAATCGAAGCTTTTTTAAAATTCGCGAAACCACAGCCAATAAATCCAGAAGAATTTTTATTAAATGATTTTTTTGATGAATTGTTTAATCAGTATTACTGGCAGTTGAAGCAAAAAAATATTTCTCTTATCATCGATTTAAAATATCATGGTAAAGTAGTACTCGATAAATCTCAGATGAAGCAGGTATTTATTAACTTAATTGAAAATTCTTTGGATGCAATCGAAAAAGAAGGAATTATTTCGATTCATGCTTATGAAGAAAAAGGCGAGCTTAATATTATATTTAAAGATAATGGAAAAGGAATAGAACAGGATAAATTAAAAAAGATATTTGACTTTTACTTTACTACGAAGAAAAAAGGGAGCGGCATTGGGTTAAGTATTGTTCACAAAATTATAACAGAGCATAATGGCAATATTCATGTGCAAAGCAAGATAAACGAAGGAACAAGTTTTTATATTAAATTACCAATTGAATATAAATTGGGAGTGCTATGAATCAACTTAAGGTATTAATCATTGATGACGAAGAGCCGCAATTGATATCACTTAAAAATTTTTTAACCAAAAGGGATTATAAAGTCTTTACAGCAACAGATGGCGAACAAGGCTACAACATTGCAAAAGAAGAACAAATCGATATTGTACTTACGGATTATAGTATGCCTGGTTGGGATGGATTTAAAGTATTAACCGAAATAAAATTATTAAATCCTTCTATTGAAGTTGTGATTATTACTGCTTATGGCACGATAGAGAATGCTGTAGCTTTAATGAAAAATGGCGCATATGATTTTTTGACTAAACCTATAAATCTTGATGTTCTGGAAAGTATCTTAAATAAAATCAAAGAAAAAAAGTTTTTACAAAACGAAAACAAATTGCTGAAAGAACAACTTCAGGAAAAGTTCAGATTTCAGGAAATTATATCTCAAAGCGAATTGATGGAAAAAGTGTTAAACATTGCTGGAAGAGTTGCACAAACTAAAACAACAGTTTTAATACGAGGTGAAAGCGGAACAGGTAAGGAATTAATTGCAAAAGCGATTCATTATTCAAGTCCAAGAAAAGATAAACCTTTTATAATAGTTAATGTTGCTTCGTTGCCCGAGAACCTTTTAGAAAGTGAACTTTTTGGACATGAAAAGGGAGCCTTTACAGGAGCTATAAAAGAAAGAATTGGGAGATTTGAAGAAGCAGACGGAGGAACATTATTTATTGATGAAGTAGGTGATATACCACTGCCTGTTCAAGTAAAACTACTTCGCACAATTCAATTTGGAGAATTTCAACGTGTCGGGAGTAATCAAATTTTTCATACAGATGTTAGAATAATTGCAGCAACTCATAGAAACTTAGAAGAAATGATTTCAAAAGGAGAATTTAGAGAAGATTTATTTTACCGCTTAAATGTTGTTGAAATTAGATTGCCTTCTTTAAGAGAGAGGAAAGAAGATATTCCACTACTCATTAGTCATTTTATTAAAAAATTTGCAGCGGCAACAAACAAAGATGTAAAAGGTATAGAAAGTGATGCACTTGATTATTTAATGAAGTACAATTTTCCTGGTAATGTTCGAGAACTTGAGAATATAATTGAAAGAGCAGTTGTTCTTACAAGAAATGAATTTATAACTAAAGACGATCTTCCCCAATTTAGAAAAATTAGTGAACTCGATAGAAAATTAGATGCATTTAATCTTGATGACCCCTATGAAGAAAAATTAAAAGCATTTGAAAAAACAATTATTAACGAAGCATTAAGCAGAACAAATGGTAATAAGAGTGCAGCTGCCCGCCTGCTTGGAATAACCGAAAGACATTTAAGGTCAAGACTCGAAAGATTAAATTAAATTCCTACAGAAATTTATCTCACTAAAAAATTATTTGCATATATGCATAGATAAGCATATTTTTACATGCAATAATTAGCATATATTAACATGGACAAGTTAATAGAAAAATTCAAAGCTCTTTCTGATGAAACAAGATTGAGAATTATTAACCTCTTTATTAAGAGCGGTCAAAATCTTTGTGTATGTGAATTAATGGATGCATTAAGAATTCCTCAATATGCAGTCTCGAAAGCATTAACTATTCTTAAGAATGCTGAGTTGCTAACTTATGAAAAAGAAGGAACATGGGTTTATTATCAACTAAATAAATCTGTCCAGGAAAACAAAAGCCTTTTTACATTTTTAAGAAATTTCTTAAATGACAAAACTTTCTTGGAAGATGAAGATCGATTAAATCAAAGGCTGCTATTAAGAGAAGATAATCGTTGTGTTGTTGGCATAATTCCAGAAGAAGATTTAGTAAAGTTAATTAAAGAAAGGATCAAGAAATAGAAAGTAGGATTTCTTCAAAAAATGTTTTAATAAACTAACCATATAAAAGTATAAGGCAAATCGAAATATATTATAATTAAAGGCAATTTCATTATGGACTGGAAAGAACAATACAAATCCTTTTTATGGATAACCGGCTTTTTCTTATTCGCATACTTTTTACCAATTCAAAACGAAACTTTTCGTAATTCTATTATTGATGCTTTTGCTCTTGCTAAATGGTATGCACAGGAACATGTGCTGTTGTGTTTGGTGCCTGCTTTTTTTATTGCTGGAGTAATTGCTGTGTTTATTAGTCAAGCTTCTATAATTAAGTATTTTGGTGCAAAAGCAAAAAAATGGAAAGCATATTTAATTGCATCAGTCTCAGGGACAATTTTAGCTGTTTGCTCATGCACTGTACTTCCTTTGTTTTCAAGTATTCATAAACGAGGTGCAGGTTTAGGTCCAGCAATTGCTTTTCTTTATTCGGGTCCAGCAATTAATATTCTTGCAATTATTCTTACAGCAAGAGTTCTTGGTTTAGAACTTGGCATAGCAAGAGTAATAGGTGCAGTTTCATTCAGTTTAATTATTGGTTTAATTATGGCTTTCATCTATCGAAAGGAAGAAAAACAAAGAGCTGAAACACAACTTGCAATACCCGAAGTTGAAGAACCAAGACCTTTCTGGCAGACAGCAACTCATTTCTTTATTCTCGTTGCTATCCTTGTTATTGTGAATTGGGGTAAACCACTCGAGACAGAAGGGTTCTGGTATTTTATGTATGCAAATAAATGGTATATCACTTCAATCTTCGGAATTGGTTTTGCAATCTCATTGATTTACATCATTGGTGTGAAAAAGTTATATGTTTTTCTTGGAACACTGGCAGTAATTATCTCAGCAATTCTGTTTTATCACAATCCAACAATTCCTTTCGTAGTTGGTGTAATTGCAACTACGTTGGCTTTAACCTATTCTGATGGCGAACCAAATCAATGGCTTGGCGAGACTTGGGGATTTACAAAGCAAATAATGCCTTTGCTCGGAGCTGGAGTTCTTGTAGCTGGATTTCTTTTAGGCTCAGCTGAAGGAAATGGAGGAATTATTCCGAAAGAATGGATTTATACATTAGTTGGAGGTAATTCATTATTCTCGAATCTCTTTGCTTCTGTGACTGGTGCGTTTATGTATTTTGCAACTTTGACTGAAATCCCAATTCTTCAAGGATTGATTAACAATGGAATGGGTAAAGGTCCAGCATTGGCATTACTTCTTGCAGGCCCAGCATTATCGTTACCAAATATGTTAGTGATAAGAAGCGTAATCGGGACGCAGAAAACTGTTGTTTATGTTTCTCTTGTAATAATTATGGCGACTATTAGCGGATTAATTTATGGAGCAATATTTTAAAAACATTGTTACACAGAGAGCCACAGAGTACACACTGAGAAACACGGAGGTTTTATGCAATTTGAAGATTTAACGAATGTTATAATCGGTTGTGCGATTGAAGTTCATAAAGAATTGGGTCCAGGTTTATTAGAATCAGCTTATGAAGAATGCTTAGCTTATGAATTGACAAAAAAAGGTTTGAAAGTTGAACGTCAGAAACCAGTTCCGGTTGTATACAAAGAAATCAAACTTGAATGTGGATATAGAATTGATATTCTCGTTGAAGATAAAGTTGTATTAGAATTGAAAACCGTTGATGAATTTAATCCAATTCATGAAGCACAAATATTAACTTACTTAAAATTCTCTGAAAAGAAAGTTGGACTTTTAATAAACTTCAATGTACTTAGGTTAAAAGATGGAATTAAAAGATACATTAAATAACTCTGAGGTTCTTTGTGAATTCTCAGTGGTTCTCTGTGTAACAAATCACTAAAGGAGATAAAATGAAAAAAAGAATTCTCATTCTTTGCACTGGAAATTCCTGCCGAAGCCAAATGGCAGAAGGATTTCTAAAATCATTTGATTCAAATCTTGAAGTCTACTCGGCTGGAACCAATCCAGCTGAAAAAATAAATCCCAAAGCAGTTCAAGTAATGAAAGAAATCGGGATTGATATCAGCAGCGGTATTCCCGAAAATGTAGAGAAATATATTAATCAATCATTTGACTATGTAATAACTGTTTGCGACAATGCAAAAGAAACATGCCCTGTTTTTATTGGCAAAGTCGGCAAACAATTACACATAGGATTTGAAGACCCTGCAGAAGCAACGGGAACAGAAGAAGAAATACTTGCAGTTTTTAGAAAAGTTAGAGACGAAATCAAAAAAGAATTTTATGATTTCTATTTGAAAGAATTAAAATAACTCAGTGAAACTCTACGTGTATTCTCCGTGATTCTCTGTGTAAGAAAAATATTACACGGAGAACCTCACAGAGAAGAGAACCACGAAGAAAAAAATAAATAGGAGGAGAAATAATGTTAGAAATAAAAGTTGTTGGACCTGGTTGTATTAACTGTGAGAAACTTTATCAACTTTGTAATGAAGTTGTTACAGAAAACAATCTACAAGCAGATATTCAAAAAATTGTTGAACCTGATAAGTTTATTGAGCTTGGGGTATGGATGACTCCTGCATTAATTGTAAATGGGAAAATTTTAATTCAAGGTAAAATCCCAACTAAATCTACATTAGAACATTGGTTAAAAGATTTGAAATAAATAGCAAGCACATAAATAGATTAGATGAGTTTGCTCAGACAAATTTATTCAAAGTAAATCTATTAAATCAGCGAAATACGTTCATAAAAGACGAACATACTAAAATCAATATTTAATTTTGGAGAGATTATGGATGCTTCTGTATCAAAAAAACTTTCTTTCTTTGATCGTTTCCTAACACTTTGGATTTTTATTGTAATGTTTCTTGGAGTTGCAGCCGGTTCAATTTTCCCTGGCATTGCTGGTTTTTGGAATTCGTTAAGCTCCGGGACTACAAACATCCCAATTGCAATTGGATTAATTTTAATGATGTACCCACCCCTTGCAAAAGTTAAGTATGAAGAACTGCCAATAGTTTTTAAAAATGTTAAACTGCTTACAATTTCATTAGTACAAAACTGGATTGTTGGACCACTTGTAATGTTTTTTCTTGCGCTTATTCTTTTACCAGATAAACCAGAAATGGCAATTGGAGTAATACTTGTTGGTTTAGCAAGGTGTATTGCAATGGTTTTAGTTTGGAATGATTTAGCTAGTGGCGACTCGGAACTTGCGGCTGGACTTGTTGCCTTTAATGCAATCTTTCAAGTTCTCTTTTATTCCGTTTATGCATACATATTTATTACGGTTCTTCCTCCAATATTTGGGATGCAAGGTGCATTAGTAAATGTTTCTATCTGGGAAATTGCAGTAACAGTTTTAATTTATCTTGGAATCCCATTTGCAGGTGGAGTTCTAACCCGTTTGATTTTAGTTAAGAAAAATGGAAAAGAATGGTATCATACAAAATTTATTCCTAAAATTTCTATACTTACTCCAATCGCTTTATTGTTTACAATCTTTGTAATGTTTTCATTAAAGGGAGAAAAGATCGTTGAACTTCCTCTTGATGTTCTTAGAGTAGCAATTCCATACACTTTTTATTTTGCAATTATGTTTTTTGTAACATTCTTCTTCGTAAAAAGACAAGGAATATCTTATGAAAAAACTACAACTGTTGCATTCACTGCTGGCAGCAACGATTTTGAATTAGCTATTGCAGTGGCTGTTGCTGTGTTTGGGATAAATTCACCTGCGGCTTTTGCAACTGTAATTGGACCATTGGTAGAAGTGCCTGTGTTAATTACGCTTGTTAATGTTGCATTAAAATACGAGAAAAAATTTTTTGCTGAAGAAATAGTGTAAAAAATAAATTAATAATTTCAATAATGTTGTTGTAATTTTTTTTGAAGAGATATTTCTGCAGGAACCATCATTCATTGATATGATCTGAACAGTTTTAGATATAGTATTGCTTACTAATCTTTTTACAATACTATTAATTAAGTTCAAAAATAATAATAATTTTTTTGGTAAATTAAAAACAGCTAATTACATTTGAAAAAATAAATTCGTAATAATTACAATGAAAATAAAACTTGAATTCCAATATTTTGAAGGATGTCCAAATTATTTAAAAATGCAGAACAATCTTTATGAAGCTGTTAAAGGCTTGGAAGATAAAATTGAATTGAAAATGGTTCTTGTTGAAGATGAAGCAACAGCAAGACAGGTGAAATTCAGAGGTTCACCAACATTATTAATTGATGGGGAAGATTTATTAGAAATGCCTGAACCAGATAATCCTGCTCTTACATGCAGATTTTATCCTAATGGAATTCCTACTTCTGAAGAAATAAAAAATAGAATTCTCTTAAAGATTAACAATAAGAGTTGAAAAATGATTTTCATAAAAATTCTTGGAACTGGATGTAAAAAATGTAACACACTTGAAGCAAAAGTTAGAGAAATTATTGAAAAAGAATCTATCGAAGCAATTATTGAAAAGGTAACTGATATAAGTGAAATTATGAATTATGGAATAATGATGACTCCTGCATTAGTGATTAACGAGCAGGTTAAATGTTATGGAATAATTCCCAAAGATGAAATGATATTGAATTGGCTTAAAGAAAATCAAAAATAAAAATATGACAAACTTAGGGTTGGCACTTGGCGGCGGAGGTGCAAGAGGTTTAGCTCATATCGGAGTTCTCAAAGTACTCGATTCTGAAAAAATTAAAATTGATGCTTTAACTGGATGCAGCATGGGTGCTATTGTGGGTGGACTTTATGCATACTTTGGAAATGCAAAAGATGTAGAAGAATTTATACTTAATGCAATGAAGCATCCAAAGTTTAGAGAACTTGGAATAGAAAAGTTAAACGAATCTGCCAAGAACTCAGATAAAAATTATTTCAATAAATTTCTTGATTATATTGAACTAAGATTGCAGGCAATTAAATCATTAACTTCGCTTTCATATTTTGATGAAGAAACCACAAACGAAATTTATAATATTCTTCCAGATGTTACATTGGATAATCTCAAAATAAAATTTTCTGCAATTTCAACAGATTTAATTACAGGCGAAGAAATTAATTTTGTCAGAGGTAAGCTTCGTGATGTTTTAAAGGCAAGTTCAGCAATCCCTGGCATTTTCCCTCCAGTTAAGTTAGATGGTTATTATTTAATTGATGGTTATACTTCAGAGAATGTGCCCGCCTCAAAAGTTAGGCAATTAGGTGCAAATAAAGTTGTAGCTGTTAATGTTTCAAGAACTCTAAATATAATTGAACCTCCTAAAAATATCATTGATATACTTTATCGAACTGAAGATATCACTTCATATCATTTGTCAATAATGAAATTAAAAGAGGCAGATTTAATTATTTATCCTGAAGTATCAAATTATTCATGGACAGATTTTGATAAAGCAGAAGAAATTATTGAAGCAGGTGTTAAGGCAGCAGAGAAGAAATTAAATGAAATTAAAGAACTTGTACATGAGTATTCAATTTTTAGGAAAGTTAAGAATTTTATAAGCAAAGCTGTTAAATTATAATTGACGACTTTTTTCAAAATAATTTCTTTTGTAATTTTGCAATGGGCTATGGAGTTAGCCTGTAACAAACCGTCCAACTAAACCTATCGGACTGATAACTCCTACCAGATATATACAAACAAAAATTAAGGTGATGAATTGCAAAACTATATCATTGTATTTATTGGAGCAGGAATAGGAGGAGTACTAAGATACTGGCTTTCAGGTTTTGTTTATAAATTTCTTCCTCCTACATTTCCATATGGAACATTAACAGTTAATGTTCTGGGAAGTTTTATTATTGGCATTGTAATGTATTATTTCGATGCTTATGAACTAATCAGTTCTCAATTAAGAATTTTTCTTACAATTGGATTTTGCGGCGGCTTAACTACATTCTCTACTTTTTCATACGAAACAATTAACTTCTTAAAAGAAAGAGAATATTTATATGCTGGCTTAAATATTTTGCTGAATCTTTTTCTTACTCTTTTCGTACTTTTTATTTCTTATAAACTTTCAAAAATAATCTCTGGAGAATAATATGGAAATTAAAGGGGAAGCAAAATTAGTCCGCATATTTGTCGGCGAAGATGATATACTGCATCATAATCCGGTTTATGAAAAAATTGTTTTGGAAGCCCGAAAAGCTGGATTAGCAGGAGCCACTGTTTTTAAGGGTATCATGGGATATGGCAAAGCAAGCAGAATTCATACTTCGAAAATTTTAAGACTTTCTGAAGATATGCCTATTGTAATTGAAATTGTCGATGAAGCCGAAAAAGTAGAAAAATTTTTGCCAATACTGCATGACATATTTGAAGAAGCAAACTGCGGCGGGTTAATTACAATTGAAAAAGCGGAAGTTATAAAATACGTTACAGGTATAAATTCATAAAAAATGATTAAAATGAACTAAATGTTTTTTAAGTATGTTTTACTTTTGAATCTTGACAAAATTATCAAGATTCCATAGGTTTGCATCAATAATTTTTGGGAAAAAGAAAATGGAAGAAAATGTAAATAAAATAAATCAGGAAGTATCTGACGATATGAAAGTGCTGGATGATTTAACAAAATCCGAATACAAATGGGGTTTTGTTACGGATATTGAATCTGAAGTAGCACCGAAAGGCTTGAATGAAGACATAATTAGATTAATTTCTTCTAAAAAAGGGGAACCTGAATGGATGACTGAATGGCGCCTCAAAGCGTATCGTTACTGGCTTACAATGGAAGAACCAAAGTGGCCCAATGTAACTTATCCGCCAATAGATTTTCAGGATATTAGTTATTATTCTGCTCCAAAAAAAAGACCACAAAAAAAGAGTCTTGATGAAGTTGACCCTGAATTATTAAAAACATTTGAAAAATTAGGAATTCCTCTTGAAGAACAAAAAGCACTTGCTGGTGTAGCAGTTGATGCTGTTTTTGATTCAGTTTCTGTTGCCACAACTTTTCGAGAAACACTTAAGGAAAAAGGGATTATCTTCTGTTCAATATCAGAAGCAATTCGTGAATATCCTGACCTTGTAAAAAAATATTTGGGCTCGGTTGTGCCATACACTGATAATTTTTATGCAGCATTAAATTCTGCTGTTTTTAGTGATGGTTCTTTTGTCTACATTCCCAAAGGTGTGCGCTGCCCAATGGAACTATCAACATATTTCAGAATTAATGCACAAGAAACTGGTCAATTTGAAAGAACATTGATTATTGCAGATGAAGGTTCTTATGTAAGTTATCTTGAAGGCTGCACAGCACCAATTCGAGATAACAATCAGCTTCATGCAGCTGTTGTTGAATTAATTGCTCTTGATTATGCTGAAATTAAATATTCAACTGTTCAAAATTGGTATCCAGGAGATAAAGAAGGTAAAGGTGGAATTTATAATTTCGTAACTAAAAGAGGGGCTTGCAGAGGAAAACATTCCAAAATTTCTTGGACTCAAGTAGAAACAGGCTCTGCAATTACATGGAAATATCCAAGCTGTATTTTGCAGGGTGATTATTCAGTGGGCGAATTTTATTCTGTTGCAGTAACAAATAATTTTCAGCAAGCAGATACTGGAACAAAAATGATTCATATCGGGAAGCATACAAGAAGCACTGTTGTTTCAAAAGGAATTTCTGCAGGAAGAAGCAAAAATTCATATCGTGGACTTGTTAAAATTGGAAAAAATGCAATTGGAGCACGCAACTTTACTCAGTGTGATTCTATGTTAATGGGAGATAAATGCAGTGCAAATACATTTCCATACATTGAAGTTGAAAATGATACTGCAAAAGTTGAACATGAAGCAACAACTTCCAAAGTTGGCGAGGACCAGATTTTCTATCTTAATCAAAGAGGCATTTCTACAGAAGATGCAGTCAATATGATTGTTAATGGTTTCTGTAAAGAAGTATTTAAAGAACTTCCAATGGAATTTGCTGTTGAAGCACAAAAACTTCTTGCAATTAGTCTTGAAGGAAGCGTCGGTTAAAATTTTATTAACAAAAATGAAGGTATAAAAATGCTCGTTATTAAAAACTTACATGCAAATGTTGAAGGAAAAGAAATCTTAAAAGGAATAAATCTTGAAGTTAAAGCTGGCGAGATTCATGCGATTATGGGACCAAATGGCTCAGGAAAAAGTACTCTTGCCAATGTTTTGGCAGGCAATAAAGGTTATGAAGTAACTGAAGGTGAAATCTGGTTTGAAGGAAAAAATTTGCTTGAACTTGAACCTGAGGAAAGAGCTCGTGAAGGTTTGTTCTTAGCTTTTCAATATCCAATTGAAATTCCCGGTGTATCGAATGCAACTTTCTTAAAAACTGCAATTAATGAAAAAAGAAAACATCTTGGACTTCCGGAATTAACACCAAAAGAATTTCTCGATTTGATGAGAGAGAAATCAAAAATACTTGGAATGGATGATTCTTTAATCAGTCGTTCTGTTAATGTTGGATTTTCTGGAGGAGAGAAAAAACGAAACGAAATTTTTCAACTCTTGATGATAAATCCCAAACTTGCAATACTTGACGAAACAGATTCCGGCCTTGACATCGATGCATTAAAAATTGTTGCTAATGGTGTTAATGTTTTCCACAACGACGAGAATGCTGTAATAGTAGTTACTCATTATCAAAGATTACTTAATTACATTGTGCCAGATTATGTTCATGTTTTATCAAAAGGAAAAATTGTAAAATCAGGCGGCAAAGAATTAGCTCTTGAACTTGAAGAAAAAGGTTACGACTGGATTACATCTGATGAACTTGAATCACAAAATGCGTAAGCAGGAGAATAAGCATGAATCAAAATTTATCTGAAAAAGCAAAAGGCTGGTATTTACAAAACATAGATATATTATCAAAACGACTTAATGGCTCAAGCAAAAATTTATTAAGCGAGCTTAGAGAAAAATCTAAAAAGAAATTTTTAGAATTGGATTTTCCTAATAGAAAAAATGAAGAATGGAGATTTACTGATGTAACTCCAATCTTAAAGCATAATTTTATTCCATCAATTTTAATTGATAAAACAAAATTTACACCTGAAGAAATTAAAAAATATTTATTCACCGGATTTGATTTTTATCTTCTCACTTTCATTAATGGAATTTTTGAAGAAGATTTAAGTGATCTTAAGAATTTGCCAAATGGATTAATTGCTGGAAGTCTTAATAAAATCTTAAAAGACAAACCAGAACTTATTCATGACAACATAGATAAATTTTCTGTCGAACAAAATATTTTTAATGCTTTGAATAGCATATATGCCTATGATGGATTTGTAATCATTGCAGATAAAAATGTTGTTCTTGATAAACCTGTTCAGATTTTATTCTTAAATGGAAATAATGAAAATGAAGTTTTGGCTTCTCCAAAAAATTTAATTATTGCAAACAATAATTCACAATTGAGTGTTATAGTTAATTACAAAGGTTTTGGGGATAAAAATTATTTCATGAATTCCACGGTTGATGTTTTCATTGGTGAATCGGCTTTGATCGATTATTATAAAATTCAAGATGAAAATGATGATTCATTTCATATTGAAAAAATCTATGCTGTCCAAAATTCTAAAAGTATATTTAACCAGTTTAATATAAGTTTTGGCGGTTCTCTTGTAAGAAATGATATTAATTCGAAATTGGATGGTGAATTTACAGAGACACATTATTACGGATTATATCTTGCACAGGATAATCAGCATGTAAGTAATTATACATTTATTGACCATGCAAAACCAAATTGTATGAGCAATGAGTTGTATAAAGGAATTTTAGATGATAACTCGCATGGCGTTTTTAATGGGAAAATTTTTGTTAGACCAGGTGCACAAAAAACAAATGCTTATCAACAGAATAAAGCAATTTTACTTTCGAAAGATGCAAAGATAAATACAAAACCACAGCTCGAAATTTTTGCTGACGATGTAAAATGTACACATGGTGCAGCTGTTGGTCATCTTGATGAGGAAGCCGAATTTTATATTCGCTCTCGAGGTGTGCCTCAGGAACTTGCTAAATCAATTTTAATTAGAGCTTTTGCTTATGATGTCATTGAATCTATGAAAATCGAAGAACTTAAAGAACAAATTAATCATAGAATATTTGAACGACTTCATCGAGTAGAATTTCAAAACAATTTATCTTAATTCTTAAAAAAATTTGGTGAACCGTGATTAATACTGTCACAGAAGTCAAAAGAAAATTCAATGTAGAAGAGGTTCGAAAAGATTTTCCAATATTAAAAAGATTGGTAAACGGAAAACCACTTGTTTACCTTGATAATGCTGCAACTACTCAAAAACCTCAAAGCGTAATTGATGCATTAACTCATTATTATACTTATGATAATGCAAATATTCATCGAGGTTTATATTTCTTGAGTGAGCTTGCTACTGAACAATATGAAA
Source organism: Melioribacteraceae bacterium (assembly GCA_037481715.1). Lineage (GTDB taxonomy): Bacteria > Bacteroidota > Ignavibacteria > Ignavibacteriales > Melioribacteraceae > Rosettibacter. The sequence continues at coordinate 120,479 of JBBFLD010000004.1, read as the reverse complement.
ATGCAAGATTGAAAGTAAAAGAATTTATTAATGCAATAAGTGCATCAGAAATTATTTTTGTAAGAGGAACAACTGAGGCAATTAATCTTGTCGCTTCAACACTTTGCAGAACTAAATATTTTCGCGAAGGAGATGAGATTATTATTTCTAATATGGAACATCATTCCAATATTGTTCCATGGCAATTAATAAGAGACAGAAAAAATATTAATCTGAAAGTTATTCCGATTAATGACAACGGCGAACTTGAACTTGATAAATTTGAAGAACTTATAAACGAAAAAACAAAACTTGTCTCTGTAGTGCACATTTCAAATACGCTTGGAACTATTAATCCTGTTAAAGAAATTATTAAGATTGCTCACTCGCATAATATTCCTGTTTTGATTGATGGCGCACAAGCAATGTCGCATCTTAAAATTGATGTTCAGGAACTTGATGCAGATTTTTATGCTTTTTCTGGTCATAAAGTTTTTGGTCCGACTGGTATAGGAGTTTTATACGGCAAAACAGAATATCTCGAAATGATGCCGCCGTATCAAGGCGGTGGCGATATGATTCGAACCGTAACATTTGAAAAAACAACCTTTGAAGATATTCCAAGAAAATTTGAAGCAGGAACACCAAATATTGCAGGAGGAATTGGTCTCGGTGCTGCAATTGATTATTTAAATCAGTTCAATCGAAGTGAATTGATTGAATATGAAAATTCACTTCTTGAATATGCAACAAAAAGATTAATGGAAATTGATGGTCTAAAAATTATTGGAACAGCAAAAAATAAAGCTTCTGTAGTTTCATTTATTATTGAAGGAATTCATCCTTATGATATTGGAACTATAATCGATACAGATGGAATTGCTATAAGAACTGGACATCACTGCACTCAGCCAATAATGAGAAGATTTAATATTCCTGCTACTGCAAGAGCATCTTTTTCGTTCTATAATACAAAAGAAGAAATTGATAAACTTGTAGAAAGTTTAATAAAAGTAAAACAAATGTTTTCATAATATGATTGACAAAGGTAAACTCGAACAAGATATAATTGCAGTATTAAAAACATGCTTCGACCCTGAAATTCCAGTTGACATCTGGGAATTGGGTTTGATTTACGAATTGAAAATTGATGACGAGGGAAATGTTTATATCAAAATGACTTTGACATCTCCTCATTGTCCTGTGGCAGAAAGTTTACCCTCCGAAGTCAAATATAAAGTTAAAAATGTAAAAGGTGTTAAAGATGTTTATGTTGATTTAGTTTGGGAACCGCCATGGTCAATGGATAAAATGAGTGAAGAAGCAAAATTTGAATTAGGATTTCTATAAACTAAAAGAAAGGGAATATCCATGTTCGAAATAAATATGAAACCACCATTGTATGACCCTGAAGCAGTTCAGCCAATGCGGGATGAATTAGTTTTTGTTGGTTTTCAGGAAACAAGAACCCCGCAGCAGGTTGATGATGTTCTTTCACAAAAAAATGGAGAAACAGTTTTTGTTGTAATAAATTCAGTGTGTGGTTGTGCTGCTGGAAGCGCTCGTCCTGCAGCGACACTTGCACTTCAACATCATACTATTCCAGATAAATTTATTACTGTCTTTGCTGGAATGGATAGAGATGCAGTAGATTTTCTTCGTGAGAAATATTTAAGTCAATATCCTCCTTCTTCGCCGTCAATGGCGTTGTTTGAAAATGGTGAGCTTGTTTATTTTCTTCCGCGTCATAGAATTGAAGGAAGATATCCAGAAGAAATTGCAGAAGAATTGAAAAATGTTTTTGATAAATACTGTAAAAGAAAAGGACCTTCAATTTCTCCAGAAAAATATGCTCAGCTTGTTCATGCAATTTCATGCGGCTCGAAGATTCAAATTAATTCATAAATTTTTTTATTAATTATAGTATCCTAATTTTAAGATACAATACAACATTAAATGATTGCGGATATACGATAAATTTAAGTTCATCTGAGTACTATATGAACTGTTGGAACCACGAAGTTCGCAGAGAATCGCAAAGAATTAAAGACACAAAGATGAATAAACAAAAAATAAAAATTGTCAAGAATAAAGATTGAACAGTAAATTATAAAATGAAACGCCGTTTCATGAATTGATTGGAGGCAAAATGAAATTTAGTACTCAAGAAGAATATGGATTAAGATTGTTATTGCGAGTTGCAAAATTTTATCAGGTGGGGAAATCTCTTACAATTCCAGAAATCTCAAGAGCAGAAAAAATGTCGCAGCATAATGTTGGCAAGATTTTAAGAATACTTCGACTGGGTGGTTTTTTAATTGCAGAAAGGGGACAGACAGGTGGATACACTCTTTCGAGACCACCAGAACAAATTAAAATAAGAGAAGTTTTAAATGCTCTTGGCGGAAGATTGTATGATGAAAATTTTTGCCAGCATCATTCAGGTATAACAGATTTTTGTACAAATTCGATTGACTGTTCAATTCGTTCTTTATGGAAAATTATTCAGGATGCAATTGATTCAATTGTCGATAACCTTACATTGAAAGATTTAATGGCTTCAGAAAATTACCTCTTTGAAGTTGTTCATGAGGTTAAAGGAATTGGAATGAGAAATTAAATTTTTAGTAAAATTATTTTTGAAGTGTTATTTTTGTTACATATAAAATGAACCGATTCTTTATATAGAACGGTTACATTAATTCAAATAAATTTACAATGCAGGACTTGATCGATGAGACAGGTACCAAAACAAATTTCAAAGTTTTTCTTTTTTTCAATATCCAATTTCAACCCCATTCTTAATTATCATTTCCATTTATCAATCCTGTTTTCTAATTCTCTATTTGTTTCTAAGGTGAAGTAAAAATGAAAACTATAAATGAATTTAAAAAGCTGAAAAGTATTGGCAAAAAAATTTCTATGGTTACTTGTTATGATTATTGGTCAGCAAAAATAATTGATGAAAGTGATATCGATGCAGTTCTTGTTGGAGACAGTGCAGCCATGGTAATGCATGGATTTGAAACAACAATAAATGCAGAAATTGAAATGATGTGTTATCATACTGCAGCAGTCAGGCGGGGATTAAAAAATAAATTGTTGATTTCAGACCTTCCATTTTTATCTAATCGAAAGGGGATTAGTTTTTTGATGGAATCAATTGATAAATTAATGAAAGCAGGTGCTCAAGCAGTAAAAATTGAAGGTGCTGATGATAATATTGATTTAATTCAATTTGTGGTTAAATCTGGAATACCTGTTATGGGACATATTGGATTAACTCCACAATTTGTTCATCAATTTGGAGGATACAAACTGCAGGGAAAAGATGAACAAGCTGCAGAAAAATTTTTTGATGATGCAAAAAAACTTGAAGATGCAGGCTGCTTTTCAATTGTTCTTGAAATGATGCCATCTGAATTGTCTGCTAAAATCACAAAAGAATTGTCAATCCCAACTATTGGAATTGGAGCTGGTCCTTTTACTGATGGACAAATTTTAGTTCTCCAGGATTTGCTTGGAATGTCAAAAGATTTTCAACCAAAATTTTTACGCAAATATCTTGATGGCTTCGAATTGATTTTGAATTCATTAAATAAATTTAATGATGATGTAAAAAATCAAAATTATCCAAACAAAGATGAGAGTTATTGATGACAAGAGTAATCAAAAAAATTTCTGAATGGAAAGAAATAAGAAATTCAGATGAACTCAAGAACAAAATAATCGGGTTTGTCCCAACTATGGGAGCTCTGCATAAAGGTCATGTTTCTTTAATCGAAAAATGTGTAAATGAGAATGACATTTCTGTTGTAAGTATTTTTGTTAATCCAACTCAATTTAACGACCCTAATGATTTGAGAAATTATCCGCGAACTTTTCAGGAAGATTTTGAGATATTAAAAAATCACAAAGTTGATTTTCTATTTTATCCTGAGTATGATGAAATCTATCAAGACAACTACAAGTATAGAGTTATTGAAACAGACTTCAGTAAAAAATTATGTGGTGCATTTCGTCCCGGACACTTTGAAGGAGTGCTGACAATTGTAATGAAACTTTTTAATATAATTCGACCAAACAGAGCATACTTTGGTGAAAAAGATTATCAGCAACTCAAATTAATTGATGGAATGTGCAAAGCATTTTTTATGGATATAGAAATTATTCCATGCCCAACTGTTCGTGATGAAGATGGTCTTGCAATGAGTTCGAGAAATCTTTTGTTATCAGAAGAAGAAAGAAAGTTAGCACTAAATTTTCCAAGATTATTAATGTCTTACAAATCAAATGAAGAAATCAGAAAAGAACTTGAAGAACTTGGTTTCAAAGTAGATTATATCGAAGAACTTGAAGGACGAAGATTTGGAGCAGTTCATATTGGAAAAGTGAGGTTAATTGACAATGTCAGACTATAAAATTTTATTTGGAATAACAGGCTCAATTGCAGCTTATAAAAGTGCCTACTTAATTTCAAAACTTGTTCAAAATGGTTTTGAAGTTAAAGTAGTAGCAACTGAAGGTGCATTAAAATTTATTGGCTCAGCTACTCTCGAGGGATTAACTGGAAATCCTGTTTATGTTGATATTTTTCAAAGCGGTGAAATGATGAGCCATATTAATCTTGTAAAGTGGGCTGATGCAGTAATTGTATGTCCAGCTTCTGCAAATACTATCAATAAATTTGCAGCTGGAATTGCTGATAACCTTTTAACATCACTTTTTCTTGCACATGATTGGTCAAAACCATTTCTGATTGCTCCTGCAATGAATACAAATATGTATGAACATCCAGCAACAAAATTATCATTACAAAAATTAAGAGAATGGGGAGCTGTAATTTTACCAACGGCAGAAGGTTATTTAGCATGCGGTGATACTGGCAAAGGAAAACTACTGGAGCCTGATGAAATTTATGATTATCTCATAAAATCCTTGAGCAAAAGTTCTGAAAAAAAATTAAAGATTTTGATTACAGCAGGCGGCACAAAAGAAAATATTGACGGCATAAGATTTATTTCGAACCTGAGCACTGGAAATACTGCATCTCAAATTGCTGAATTTTTCATTCGTAAAAATTATGATGTTACTTATCTTCATTCAATTGATGCAAAAATTCCTTCACTTTCATGCAATTTAATTTCATTCACGAATTTCAATGATTTGAACGATAAAATTCAAAATCTGCTGGGCAATGAAAATTTTGATGTTGTAATTCACAATGCTGCTGTAAGCGATTACTCACCAGTGATAATTGAACTGAATAATGAAAAATATTCTGTTCCATTAAATTCAAAAATTAACTCAGGCTATGATGAAATTGTATTATATCTTAAAAGAAATTTCAAAATTCTTGATAGAATAAAAAATTATTCAAAGAACAAAAATTTATTTCTTGTTGCATTCAAGTTTACAAACACTTTCAATGAAGAAGAAAGAATAAATGCTGTTAAAAAATGTTTTGCACAATCAAACTGCAATTTGGTGATAAACAATGATTTAACTAATCGTGAAAATAATGTTCAAAAACATTTCAATATTTATGATAAGGAAATGAATAGAATTTCTGTAGAAACTGTAAATGAACTTTCACAAAAAATTGAAGAAATAATTTATCAGAAAGCAGGAGATAATTTATGATTCTCTGTATTGATGTTGGTAACACTCAAATTCATGGTGGAGTATTTCGAAATAATGAATTAATACTTCAATTTAGAAAAACATCACGGCAGGAATTTTCTTCGGATGAAATTGGAATTTTTCTGAAAAATGTTTTAAGAGAAAATAATGTAGAGCCGGAAAAAATTTCAGGCATTTCAATATGCAGTGTAGTGCCCGATTTGAATCATTCATTAAGAGCAGGCTGTGTGAAATATTTTAACAAAGAACCATTTTTTCTAAAACCAGGGGTTAAAACAGGATTAAAAATTAAATACAGAAATCCACTTGAAGTTGGTGCAGATAGAATTGCAAATGCAATTGCAGCTGTAAATATTTTTCCAAATAAAAATTTGATAGTGGTCGACTTTGGAACTGCAACAACTTTTTGTGTAATCAGCAAGAACAAGGAATATCTTGGAGGAATAATTCTGCCTGGAATAAAAATTTCTATGGAAGCACTTGAAAGTAAAACTGCTCAACTTCCAACAGTAGAAATAAAAGAAATGAATGAAGTTATAGGTCGTTCAACAGTTGAAAGCATTCAATCTGGATTATACTTTGGTCAAATTGGAATGGTCAAAGAATTGAAAGCAAGAATAATTGATGAAGCATTTAAAGATGAGACACCTGTTGTTATTGGCACAGGTGGTTTTTCACGACTTTTTGAATCAGCAAAATTATTTGATATTATGATTCCAACACTTGTTCTTGATGGTTTATATTTAGCATTTAATATGAACAGAGAAAAGGAGGTGCAATAATGATAAGAGAGATGTTAAAATCAAAAATTCATAGAGCAGTTGTAACAGATGCCAACTTAAACTATGAAGGTTCAATAACTATTGATAAATGTTTATGTGAGCAAGCTGATATTTTGGAATATGAAAAAGTAGATATCTATAACATCAATAATGGAGCTCGTTTTTCTACTTATGTAATTTATGGTAAGGATGGAGAAATAATATTAAATGGAGCTGCTGCCCGTCTGGCTCAAATAGGGGATTTGATAATAATTGCCAGTTATGCAAATTATTCAGAAGAGGAACTCAAGAATTATTCGCCCAGAATTGTAATGGTTGATAATCAAAATCATATTATAAAATCCGAAGAAAAAATTATGTTTTAAATTTGCGGCATCTAATCTCTTTTCCTATTTTTGTAACCCAATGTTGAAGAAAATTATAATAGCAATAGACGGTCCTGCTGGTTCAGGCAAATCCACTGCTGCTAAAAATCTGGCAAAAAAACTTGGATTTAACTATCTGGATACTGGCGCAATGTATCGTGCCATAACTTTTATGGCGCTTCAGAAAGGTATTGCTGATGATGTTAATGCTGTTATTGAGATGACAAAAAAGATTAAATTGAATTTGAGATTCGAAGATGGTGTAACAAGAGTTTTTGTGGATGATGTAGAAGTGACAGATAAAATTCGAAGTGCTGAAGTCAACTCTAAAGTTAGTGAGATTAGTGCTATACCAGAAGTAAGAGAAGAAATGGTAAAAATTCAGAAGTCGATTGGAAGCAAAGGAAATGTTATTGCAGAAGGAAGAGATGTTACAACAGTTGTATTTCCTGATGCCGATGTAAAAATTTTTCTAACTGCATCTCTTGATGCAAGAGCACAAAGACGATTTAAAGAATATCAGGAAAAAAATATTCCAATTACTTTTGAAGAAGTTAAAGCAAATCTAGAAAAAAGAGATAAAATAGACAGCGGACGAAAAGTTTCTCCTCTTAAAAAAGCAGATGATGCTATTGAGTTTGATAATACAGGCTTTACTCCAGAACAAGATTTGGAATTTTTGCTTGCAAAAGTAAACGAAGTTTTACAAAGCAAAGGAATTGAAATTAATTACTAAGTTTTTGCCATCAGTAAATAACTAATGTGTAATTAAAAAAAGCTGCAGCGGCTTTCTTTGATGGCGGAAAGACGTAAGCAGTAAAATTAAAGTAGGAGGACTAATGTCCGATTTACAAAAAGATACAATGCAAAAACTTAATGAACAGGCTAAGTTCGTAAATACTGAAGACTATTCACCAGAAGAACTTGAACAATTATCAAAACTTTACTCAGAATCCTTCCGTGATATTAAGGAAGGTGAAATTATTCAAGGGACAATTGTAGGAATTGACGGAGATAATGTTGTTGTCGATGTAGGATTTAAATCTGATGGTACAATTCCGAAATCAGAATTCAACTCAACTGAAGAAATCAAAATCGGTTCTAAGATTGATATTGTAATAGAAAGTGTTGAAGACGAAGAAGGAAATCTTGTTCTCAGCAAAAAGAGAGCTGATTTCCTCAAAATCTGGGCTAATGTTATGGATGCTTATAAAAACGACAAAGTTCTTCAGGGAAAAATTCTTAAGAGAATTAAAGGTGGTATGGTTGTTGACCTTATGGGCATCGAAGCATTTTTACCAGGTTCACAAATTGATATTCGGCCAGTTAGAGATTTTGATGCTTATGTTGGCAAAACTATGGACTTTAAAATTGTTAAAGTTAACGAAGCTGCAGAAAATATTGTTGTTTCTCATAAAGTGTTAATTGAGGAAACTATTGCAGACCAGAGAAAAGAAATCCTTGAAAAACTTGAGAAAGGTCAGGTTCTTGAAGGAACAGTTAAGGCAATTACAGACTTTGGTGTATTTGTCGACTTAAATGGCGTTGACGGCTTGATTCATATTACTGATTTAAGCTGGGGTAGAATTAATCATCCAAGCGAAGTTGTTAAGCTTGACGAAAAAATAAAAGTTGTTGTAACTGATTACGATAAAGAAAAGAAAAGAATTTCTCTCAGCTTAAAACAACTTCAACCTCATCCATGGGAAAATATTGATGAGAAATATAAAGTTGGAGATAAAGTATCAGGTCGCGTTGTTTCTCTTACAGATTATGGCGCATTCATTGAAATTGAAAAAGGAATTGAAGGATTAATTCATATTTCCGAAATGAGCTGGACTCAACATATAAGTCATCCTTCTCAATTTGTATCAATGGGACAAGTTGTTGAAGCAGTAATTTTGAGTCTTGATAAAGAAGAAAAGAAAATTTCTCTTGGTATGAAACAATTAACACCAGACCCATGGCAGGACATTGTTAAAAAATATCCTGTTGGTTCTCGTCATACTGGAATTGCAAGAAATCTCACAAACTTTGGTGTATTTGTTGAACTTGAACCTGGTATTGATGGATTGATTCACATTTCAGATTTATCATGGACAAAGAAAATTCGTCATCCTGGTGAAGTTGTAAAGAAAGGCGAAAAAATTGATGTAGTTGTTCTTAGTGTTGATACTGAACAAAGGAAAATATCTCTTGGACATAAGCAAATTAATCCAAATCCATGGGATGGTTTTGAATCTGTTTATTCTGTTGGAAAAGTTACAGAAGGTAAAGTTGTTCGAATTATTGAAAAAGGATTAATTGCAGAACTGCCGCTCGGTGTTGATGGATTTATTCCTGCAACTCAATTATCAACTTCGAAGATAAAAAATTTATCTTACTGCTTCCCAATCGGAACAACACTTGAACTGAAAGTAGTTGAATTCGATAAAGAAAATAAAAAGATAGTCTTAAGTGCACTTGCTGTATTGAAAGAAAAATCTGATGATGAAATTCTTGAATATATAACCAAACATAAACTTGATAAAGTTACAATAGAAGATATTAGACAGGCTGATGCAGGTAAATTTGATTCATCCGACTTTAATTTATATGATGATAAAGTTCCACCAGCACCTCCTCAGCCGCCACAGACTGAAACTCCAAAACAGGAAGAACAAAAGTCTGAATAAAAATTCAGTTCAAGTTAATATTCGGGCTGCAGATTTATTCATGTATTGAATAAAACTCAGCCCGTTTATTATTTTAATCTTGATTTGATTATTATTCTATATAATTTATTAATTGATTTTATAATATTTAGAAAGTTTTCTTTATGAATAAAAAAGTTGCATTCTACACATTAGGATGTAAATTAAATTTTTCTGAAACAACAACAATCAGCGAACAATTTTTGAAAAGAGGTTTTGATATTGTTGATTATAATGAATCCGCTGATGTTTATGTTGTTAACACTTGCAGTGTTACTGAAAATGCAGAAAGAGAATGTCGCCAAATTGTGCGTCGAGCTTTGAGAAATAATCCAGATGCCTACGTGATTGTTACCGGATGTTATGCTCAGTTAAGGCCGGAAGAAATTGCAAAGATTGAGGGAGTTAGTGCTGTTTTAGGAAGCAACGAAAAATTTAATCTCTTTAATTACATCAGTGATTTTGAAAATCACACGAAAGTAAATACATCTGATACAGAAGAAAAGAAAAATCTTTCGTGTATTCATGTTACTCCTACAGAAGAACTGAATTCATTCTATTCATCCTTCTCTGCAGAAACAAACGACAGAACTCGTGCATTTTTCAAAGTTCAAGATGGATGCGATTATAAATGTTCATTCTGCACAATTCCACTTGCTCGAGGGAAGAGCAGAAGTGCAAAGCCAGAAGAAATCATAAATGAATTTAAAAAACTTCTCGATTCAAATTATAAAGAGATAATTTTAACCGGGGTGAATGTTGGAGATTATGGAAAATCTTTCGGTTATAATCTTTATTCTTTATTAAATGATATGTTAAAAATTGATGGTGAATATCGAATTAGAATAAGTTCTATCGAACCAAATTTATTAAATGATGATTTGATTGATTTAATTGCAGGCACAAATAAAATTTGTAATCATCTTCATATTCCTCTTCAAAGCGGAAGCAATAAAATTTTGAGATTGATGCAGCGTCGTTATAAAGTTGAAGATTATCATGATTTAATTTATAAAGCAGTCAATAAGATAAAAGAACTTGCAGTTGGTGTTGATGTGATTGTTGGTTTTCCAGGTGAAACTTATGATGATTTTCTCGAAACTTATAATTTCTTAAAAGAATTACCAATTGCCTACTTGCATGTGTTTACATATTCAGAAAGACCAAATACAAAAGCAATAAATTTGCCGGGAAAAGTAGATATTGCTGAAAGAAAGAAAAGAAATAATATGCTGCGAATTTTAAGTGATAAAAAGAGAAATGAATTTTATCGTTCAATGATTGGAAGTGAACAAACAGTCCTTTTTGAAGCGGAAAATCACAATGGATTTATGAAAGGATTTTCATCAAATTACATAAGAATAAAAATTCTTTTTGATGAACAATTAATTAATCAATTTACAAATGTAAAAGTTACGGGGGTTGATGAGAATATTGCTACTGCTGAATTATCACTAAAACAGGTTGAATTATGAAAAAATTATTTTTCTTAATCTTTGTCTCATCAGCAATTTTTTCTCAAACATTTCAGAAAGAAAATTTATTTGAACTTCGCAATCAAATGCTGCTAAATAATTCTGAAAAATTCCAAAGTGAAAGCAAAGAACAGAGAAGTTTAATTTCGAATAACTTCATAGAATTAAAAGAAAAAAAGAATCCAGCACTTGGAATTTTATTTTCGATGTTAATTCCAGGTATGGGTGAGTTGTATGCTGGCAATTATGAAAGCGGAAAATATTTTACAATTACTGATGGAGTTCTCTGGGGTGTATTTGCAGGATTTAATATTTATGGAAAATGGAAAGAAGATAATTACAAATCGTTTGCACAATCGAAAGGCGGAGTAAATCTTGAAGGAAAAGATTCGGATTATTTTGCTACTATTGGAATTTATATAAGTGTTGATGAATACAATCGTGTTAAAGAATTGAATAGAGAATTTTATAATGTTTATGATCCTAAGGCAGATTACTGGAAATGGGAAAGTGAAAGTCAAAGAAAAGAATATCGACAAATGTGGCTTTCAAGTGAACAGGCTTATAACAATGTAAGATTTGCAATTGGTGCTTTGATATTGAATAGATTAATTAGTGCAATTAATGCTGTAAGATTAATTTCTGCTTATAACAAAAACATTTCAAATGATGTAAGTTGGAATGTAAGTGCAGAAACAAATTCAACTTTACCAGCAGCAATAAAAATAAATTTTAGAAAGAGTTTTTAAGAATAAAAAAGGCTGACCATTTGGTCAGCCTTTCTTTTTTAGAAGTTTGGATTTTCGTTTCTTTCACCTTCAGGAATTGGCAGATATTGCCACTTGCCTGGTAAATGCCAAATTCCAAATCTTCTCTCGTCTGGTAATCTCATTCCCTGGAAGCAAAGTTCTTTATCTCGTTCTTCAACAATACTTGGTTTTGAAGGGTCATTAAGAGTAATTTCTGTTAATGGGTCAATTTGATGAGAAGCTCTGACTTCATTTACCAAAGCAAGTGCATCACCAGAAGCAGCACCTCTTAAAATAAGTTCTGCTAACATTAAATTATTTTCCTGCCAGGTCATTAATGGAATACCAGTAATTAAACCAGTACCAGGGTCAAGTTTATATTTGTATTGATAATAGTAAGTGCCAGTAGCTCCCGTTGCAAGAGAAGCTTTTTTGAATGGAATTCGATTGGCTTCTTTTGGGTCTTTTGTTACATAATCAACCATTCTTTGTGTAAGAACAAATTGAGAACGAAGTTCACCAGCTTGAACACGATAATTATTATCGTTCAAAGTATTGTATTTTGCATCAAATACTGGATCCCCATTTTTCATTCCATCTTTTGCATAAGTTGCAGCATTTGCATAATCTCCTTTGAAGAGATATGCTCTTGCTATTAAAGAATTAACCAATCTCTTTTGAGCATCTGTAGCAGCAAAATTAAGAGCATTTTTCCATTTTTCAACTGCTAAGTCGTATAATTTTGCTGATGGAATAATTGCACTGCGATTGATAGCATCTCCACCTGATTCTTGAGTTAAACCAAAATAAGTAGCACTGAAGTAACGAGCTAATCCTCCATATAGATATGCATTGTATAATCCGTTCTTTTTAATACTTTCATCTTTGAATGTAATTCTATCAATTCGAGCAATTAATGTATCTGCATATTTTCTAAAGCGATGTAAAGGAGTATAAGCTGCATCAATTGAGTTGTTATCTAATAAGATGTCTCCTAAATCAATTTGTTCATAGGTAGGATAAGTAGCATTACGAACTGCACGAGTAAAGAATAATTGGTCAGAAAGTCCATCTGCAGCAATAAATAAATCGTCTATACAAAATGCTGCTGCATCCTGAACACCAATAACAAGAAAATTAACTTGGTCTTCTCTATCAAGCACTGCATCTTCTACTCTGTCAATAAATGGGTCAACACTTGTTACATAATCTTCACAGGCAAATACTGTGAGAAATACAAGTAGTGGAACATATTTTAATATTTTTATTTTTTTCATATTCATTTCTCCTTCAATTAAAATCCGATTTGGAACCAGAAGTTGAAAACTTTAGGATTCTGAAGTGTTAAGAAATCCTGTCCGCGTGATAAGCTTCTGCTACCTTCAAAGTTAACTTCAATATCAGCACCTGTATATTTTGAGAACTTAAACATATTGTAAGCAGAGAATCCTACAACAAAATTGCGGATGTAATTTCCAGGAATAAATTCAGAAATTAATTCAGTAAAATCATAACTCAAGCTTAATTCTCTAATGACTAAGAAGTCTGCATCTTCTATGAAATTTCCATCATAAACATAATTCATCTTAGCATATTGCTCTGCAGCTGCTTTGTATTCTGCAGAACCAACTTCTAACCTTTGAATTTCTGGATATTTTGTTGTAAGACCCAATTTTGCTTTTAATTCTTCATAAGTTGTATTGTTGTTGTATTGAATAGCAAACTGCTTTGTTAGATTGTAGACTTTATTATTTAATCCATATTCAGCCAAAGCATATAAATTGAAGTTCTTTAAGAATCTGAAATTGACTGTGAAAGAACCATAATGGTCTGGATATGGATTTCCTAAATCAACTCTATCTTCTGTAGCTTCGACTCCAATGTATTTACCATTTGCATCAAACTTTGCACCTTTTGTCTTCCATGTATAGAATTCATGTTTTCTCAGTCCTTCTTTTATAACATTTACATCGAAACCATCAAAGATTGGTTGAGCACCGCCTAAATCAGTTACTTCATTGTTCTGGTAATTCCATATGAAGGAGAACGATAAATTATAATCTCTTCCTCTAATAGGATTAACTTGTAACAATGATTCAAAGCCCCAGTTTTTCATTCCGCCAATATTAAATGGAACTGCACTTGCTGTAAGACCAGTAGATGGTGCATTTTGTTTATCAACTATTGAATTGCTTGCATTTTGTCTAAAGTAAGTAAATTCAAGAGAGAACATGTTTAAGAATTCTGTTTCGAAACCAACTTCTAATTCTTTGATTTCTTCTGGTTTTATTGATTCATTTCCAATAGCATTTAAAACTGCACCAATTCCATGACCAGCATTAACAGCAGACCAGAGTAATGGAATACCATCATCGTTGGCTGGTAATTGACCACTTACTCCATAAGCTGCTCTTAATTTTAATAAGTCAATTTGTTCTGGAAGTTTGAACATTTTATCGAGACGTAGAGCAAAGCTGGCTTTTGGATAAGTTATAGCTGGAGCTGCACGTCCTACTGCACTTGCATAGTCTCTTCTTACTGCTAAAGTCCAGAAATAAGTATCTTTATAAGAAAAATCGTTTTCGAAATAGATACCAGCATCGCGGTTGTGAGCTGCACCTTCGTTGTATTCTCTTATTGTAGCACCTGAACCAATGTTCATTATGTATTGAGAACCAAACTGTTCAGCATTCATATAACTTGTTTGAACTCTGCGGTCAGAAATTTGTGTACCAATGATAGATGTACTTCTTAAGCCTTCAATGATGTCATAGGAATAACGAGCATTTAAATCATAAGTGAAACCTCTAAAGTGTCTGTTATAAATTCTTTTTGAACCTTTGTTAATTGTTCCATATCTGTATTGTGCTGGATAAATTTGGTCCTGTCTCCAATCAGAATCTTCCATACCAACTGAAGCGTTTACATCCATATTTGGGATTGGCGACCATGTTATGCTGTAAGAACCAAGAAATTGATTGTTGTTGTTTTTATCCTGGAAATTTGCAACAGCTGCACTATCTGTAAATCCCCACAAAGCTAAAAGGGTATTGCCAAGATATCCATAAATGTTATTGTCATTATTTGGTGCTTGTATGAAATTGTATGCAAAGCCGGTATTAAATTTCATGCTTAAATTATCTGCAGGATAGGCTGCTACATTTACTTTGAAAGTTTTGCGATCTCCTTTGATTGGGTCAAGAATTCCTTCTTCAATACGATTCTGGAAAGATGCATAATATCTTAATATTCCTGTCCCACCGGAAGCACTTATAAAATGGTCTCTAATAAAACCATCTTTATAAATTTTGTTTGCTCTGTCATTATCCTTAACTGAAAGAAAATCTGAAGCTTTGTATTTGAATGATGGAGTATTAATTCCAAAGTTGTATTTATAATCAATTGAAACTGCTTTTCCTAAACCAGGTAGTAATTTGCCAGATTTAGTAGTAATCATAACTACGCCATTCGAAGCATTGGTACCATACATAGCAGCTGCAGCTGGACCTTTTAATACTTCGATTTTTTCAATGTCCTGAACATTTAGGTTAGCAAGAATGCTAAATCCTTGTCCGCCTCTTCCATAGCCAACAATTTCTGTATTATCTACTCTAATTCCATCAACGAAAATCATTGGTTGTTCATCGCCGTTTAATCCACCACCACCTCTAACAAAGAAACTAAATCCACCGCCTACATTTCCAGATGTTGGTTTTAGTTGAACACCAGCTACTTTCCCGCTAAGTAATTGATTAATTCCCTGATAACTTTGAACAGCAGTCAATTCTGCTGCAGGAATTCTTGATACAGCAATTTCAGAGACTGATTTTGATGTTCTCGAAGCAATACCTGTTACAACAATTGTTTCGCTTTCAAAAATATCTTCTTCTAATTGAAAGTTTTGTTCAATTGAATTTCCTGTAAGTATGATATTAACTGACTGTGATTTGTAACCGACATAAGTTACACTAAGAGCAACTGATTGACCTTTTGCTAATTCTTTCGGTACATCGAAAGTGTATTTCCCATCGAGGTCTGTTGCGGCTCCCATGTTGAGAGCTTTAATAAAAACATTTGCTCCTACAAGCGGTTCGCCTTGTTTGTCTGTTACCCTTCCCATCACTCGAAATGTATTTTGAGCTAATAAAAGGGTAGGTATTAGAGCAAATAGCAATAAAAGTGGTATAATTTTTTTCATACACACCCCTTTTTTGGTTAATGGATTAGTTAATTAAATTAATTTGGTTGAGAGTTTATTTTTGATTATGTGATTATTCATTATTTGAATAATCGACCTAAATTTTATTATGCTAAAAACAATCTAATTTTTAGATTTTTAAAAAACAACAAAAAATTTCATCTGGCTTTATTTTTTTAAAAAAAATTTAAGGGAATGATAAATAAATTTTTCTGTAACTTTTGATATAAAATTAATTGGTATTATGAATAATTTTCTTCTTCATATTCAATATGATGGAACTAATTATGCAGGCTGGCAAATTCAGAAAAATGCTGTAACTGTTCAGCAAAAAATTATTGATGCAATTGAAGTTATTTTGAAAGAAAGAGTAAATTTAATTGGTTCAGGTAGAACCGACACTGGTGTTCATGCATTATGCCAGACTGCAAATTTCAGAACTGATAAAGAAATTGACTTAAATAAATTTCATTACTCCTTGAATTCTTTACTGCCAAATGATATTTCAATTACAAAAATTGAAAAAGTAGACGAATCATTTCATGCCCGATATGATGCTAAAAGCAGAAGTTATATCTATATTTTTACACATATTAAATCTCCTTTTTATGATAGATATTCTTATTTGTATCCACCAATTATGAAAATTGATATTGACAAGTTAAATGAAATGAGCAAAGTATTTTTAGGTGAACACGATTTTACTTCATTCTCAAAAGTGAATAATGAAATAAAAAATAAAATTTGTATTGTTTATGAAATTCGTTGGCGGCGACTTAAGGAGTTAACATTATTTTATATTTCAGCTAATCGGTTTCTTCATGGAATGGTTAGAACTATAATTGGAACACTTCTTTATGCTGCAGAAAAAAATATGAGTAAAAATTATCTAATGGAGGTTCTTTCTAAAAAAGACAGAAAAATTGCAAGAGAATCCGTTCCCGCAAAAGGTTTATTTTTATATAAAGTGAGGTACTAATGATTGACTTAAAAAATAAAGTAACAATTATAACAGGCGGTTCTCGTGGAATTGGAGAAGCCTGCGTAAGATATTTTGTAAAAGCTAATTCCAGAGTAGCATTTACTTACAAGAACTCAAAGCAAAGAGCCGAACTTCTTGAAAAAGAATTTCCTGATATAGTAAAAGCTTATCATGTTGATATGGAATCAGAAAATGAAATTTTTGATATGGTTGATACAGTAGCTAAGGATTTTGGAAAAATTGATATACTTGTTCATAATGCTGGAATATGGAACGATGGAACTCTTGAAAAATTGACACTCGACGGCTGGAATGAATTAATGAGAATTAATTTAACTTCAACATTTTTATTTGCTAAAGCTTGTCTGCCGTATATGAAGAAAAATAATTTTGGAAGAATGATTTTTATATCATCAACTGCTGGACAACGCGGCGAAGCTTTTCATTCTCATTATGCTGCATCAAAAGGTGGAATAATTTCTTTTACAAAGTCATTAGCTGTTGAATTAGCACCTTTTAATATAACTGTTAATTCAGTTGCTCCTGGATGGGTAGATACAGAAATGTGCAGTGAAGTTTTTTCAGATTTAGAATTCAAGGAAAAAGTACGCAAAGAAATTCCTGTTGGAAGAATTGCAACAGCAGAAGATATTGCCGGTCCAGTTCTTTTTCTTGCTTCGGATTTGGCAAGACATATTAATGGTGAAATACTTAATGTCAATGGTGGCAGTGTGCTATGTGGTTAATTAAGAAATATGAGTAAATGTTATTTTGAAGATAATTTATTAAAAATGGTATGATGGATTAATCAAGAAAAATAATTTCTTAAGAAGTAGCGAAGAATTGAAGAAGCAAATAAAAAATGTGAACCTTGATAACTTTGAGATACATAAATTTTTTGTCACTATAAATTTGCGACTTTCTCTGCGCTCTAAGCGGTTTCAATATAATTAAATATTACTTTAGTTAATGCAAAAATTACCTGAACTTATAAATAACTGAGCAAACAAAAAGAAAAACTAATGGAATTGCTTTCAAATCTTCATCCTAAGATTGTTCATTTTTCAATATCACTTTTAGTGATTTATTTCATTTTCGAATTAGCTGGTTTTATGCTTAAAAAAGAATATTTAACTAAAAGTTCTTACATATTATTGATATTTGGAATATTGAGTGCAATTTTATCTGTGTTCACAGGAAATCAAGCTTATCAATCTGTAATTAACAATGTCACTCAAAATGAATTAATTAATTTAATTGAAAGACATCAAGATTATGCAACAATGACAGTGTGGTATTTTACATTTCTATTTTTTGTGAGAACATATTTATTAATTAAGAAAAAATTTTTCAGGAAATATCAATTAATATTGGTTTTACTTAGTTTTATTGGTGCAATTTTTATTTTGTTGACTGCACATTTCGGCGGTGAACTTGTTTTCAAATATGGATTAGGAACAAAATTGTTTGGCAAATAAAATTTATGACAAAGAAAATAATCTTAATAGTTTTATTGATTGGTTCAATATCAAATGCACAAATAATAAAGTTTGGCGAAGCAAAAGGTTTATTTATGGCTGTGGGAGTTGGACCAAAATTTCCTGTAGGAACTCTAAATAACAACAGCAATATAGGTGTTGGCTTTGATGTTACTTTCTCTTACACTGATAATCTTTTTATTCCAATTTTTTTGTATACAACAATTGGCTATGGACATTTCCCCGGAAGACAGGACCTTTATAAAAAATCAGATTATTCTTCATTTTCCAGCAATGTAATTTTAATTTCTTCAGGTGTAAGATATTATTTTCGTCCTGTTCTGGAAAATGTAGTTTTACTTATGCCAATTGTTGATGCAGGAGTTGAATATGGATACTTTGAAAACTTGCATCAGTTCAAGCTTGATAGAAACAAACAAAATTTTCTTGAGGACTTTGGCAGATTTGGATTTCAAATAGGAGCAGGTTTCTCAATGTTTATTCTTGATGTTATTACTTATTATAATTATTTGCCTGGTAATCAACACATATCGTTTGTTATAAAAGCGAACATTCCAATCTTTGTTAAAATATAGAATCGTAAATGACTTTTCTTTTTCTGAATTCAAATTAAATTTAACATTAATCTATGCAGTTCAAAAAGAAAATTACAAAATATTTAATTGCTTCAGCTATTCTGCTTTTAATTATAAATGTTGCCTTAGATTTTTTTACAAAAAGAAAAAAAGATTTAAATACAGAGCATGAATTTTCCTGCCGTCAGCTCGATTCAATTTTTTATGATGTATTAAATGATTTTGGAATCGAATCAGAATGGATTTCTTCTGTTAAAATTAAAATCCCTGATGAAGATTCTATTGAAAAAAAAATTGTTGTAAAACTTCCTGCAGATTTACCAATCCCTTTGATTATCCGGGATTTTCATAAAAAAATTGAAAATGATATTACAAGTTTTGTATCCGAAGAAAAAAAATTTTTTGGCACAACAGAAATAAGAATCTATTCAAATGAATATCTCAAACAATTAATTCAATTAATCCCCGATAAACAAGTAGTAAGAAATAGAAATGAACTTTGTTTTATTATCTCAGATGCATTTGATTTAAGAGAAAAAGATTTTAATTCTTTCCTGTCAATTCCTTATCAATTTTCTACTGTAGTTATTCCAGATGAAGATATAATTCTGAAAGCAAATGAGCTTAAAAATTATTCAAAAGAATTTATTGTTTTATTGAACGATGATGTTGTTGATATGCCCTTTAAGCTAAATCCAAAATCACATAAATACATATTGAAAAATTCTGTTAAAAATATTGCAACTTCTTTTAGCAATGCTCAGCTTTTTGTTGTTGATGAAACTTCGGAATTATATAATTCTACCACATTTAATTTTATTAAAGATGAATTCAAAAAAAGAAAAATTAATTTGCTTAATCTCTCAGAGTTCATTCATCTGAACTCTGAAGATGAAAATGAACTTATATCAAAATTCAGATTTTATGCTGAAGATAAAAGTGAGAGTGATAAAAATAAATTATCAGCTCAATTTGGGTTGCCAAATCAAAAAATATTCTACTTGACTTATGAAAATTTTCTTAAGATAAAAAATGAATTTGACAGAATGAGGAAGAAAGGAAATAAAATTGTTCCGCTTTCAGCAACAAATCTTGTTACAAATAATTTGAAATAGAAATTATAATTTCAGCTTGTCGGTTAAATTTCCGTAAATATCAAGTTCAATTAATTCGTTTGTCATAGTTTTTAGCTGAGGCAGAATTTTATTTTTATCGCCAACAACAAGAATAGTTAATTCATCAAGGTGAATATTCTTTTTTGCTGCATTGATAATTTCTTCCTCTGTCACAGATTCAATATTGTTTATATATTCATTGTAGTAATTTAAGGGAAGATTATGAATTAATAGCAAAGCAATACTTTGTGCAAGCTGTGTATAAGATTCAAAATTTGAAGGGAAATGTTTTATTAAAAATGATTTTGCAAGATTAATTTCTTCTTTCGTAATGCTTTGTTTTATGTTGTTTAGTTCAAATAAAATTTCTGAAATTGATTCCCCTACATTTTCTATGTTGACTGCTGTAGAAATTTCAAAATATCCGGCATTTTGATAATAATTAAATGATGAATGAGCTCCGTAAGTAAACCCTTTTCTTTCTCTTAGGTTGAGATTAATTCTGCTGAAAAATTCTCCGCCAAGAATTGAATTCATTAATTTATTTGCAAAATAATCTGGCGACTTTCTCAATCCATCAAGATGACCAATTCTGATTTCCCCCTGTGCAGAATTTTCTTTATGAACTATGAAATATTTTGTAAGAGATTTTTCGGGAAGTTTTAATTCTACTTCCTGAATAAGAATTTCATTTGGTGTGAAATATTTATCAATGAGATTTGAAATTTCGTCCTCCGATAAACAGCCAGCTGCAATAAATTTCTTTTTAGAGTTTTTAATGTATTTAACATAGAAGTTTTTTACATCATCAAGTGTAATGTTATTAACTGTCTGTTCATAGCCAATTGAAGGATATGAGTAATAACAATCTTGAAATATTTGTTTATCAAATGCAGTAGATGCAATGTATGAAGGTTCATCTTTAAGTTGTTTTATTTTGTTTAAAAGTTTTTTCTTTTCTCGTTGAAAATCTTTCTCTTCAAAATGTGGTTCAGCTAAAATTATTGAGAGCAGTTCGAGTGAACGCTCGAAATTTTCTTTTAGTGATAAAATAGAAAATGAAAATGTATCGTGATTGACAGTTATACTGAAAATTGTTCCAAGTTTTTCAAATTCATTGCTTAATTGAAATGCATCATATTTCCCAGCTCCTTCATCAATCATAAAAGATGTTAGAAGAGCAAGACCTTTTTGATTTTCGTTGTCAAATTTACTTCCGCTGAAAAGAACAATACTAAAACTTACAATTGGAAGTTTTTCTTTGCGTGTATAAAATATTTCGTGTCCTTTCGATGAAGTAAAATAATTAATCTTTGGTATTTCAAATGAAATGTTTTCTGAAGGTAAAGGTACTTTTGTTCTATCTATCATTTTATTAACTCTTTTTTTGGAACTATATGTAATTCAACATAAGGATTTTGCAAAAATTTTTTTGCCGCATCAATAACATCTTCTTTTGTTACTTTTTCATAACGATTTAAATCGAACATGAAAGAATCTGGTTCATTCAAATAAAAATTATAATGATTGATATGGTCAGCAATAACATCTAACTTTTGAAGTGAATAGATATAATGAGATTTTATGCTGTTCTTCGACCTTATTAATTCTTCATCTGATATTCCATTTTTGATAAGCAAATCAATTTGCTCAAAAATTTCTTTTTTGATTTCGTCAAGTGATATTTCAGGTTTAGCAGTGGAAATTATTAAGAACATTCCAGCATATTTGCCAGAATATTGAAATGAGCTGACATCCTGTGCAATTTGCTTGTCATATACAAGTGATTTTGTAAGTCTTGAATTTTTTGTTGAAGTTAAAATGTCCGAAAGTATATCAAGCGAAGCATCGTAATATCCAAAAATTTTATCTGAGTGCCATGCAAAATAGATTCTTGGCAGCTGAACATTATCTTCATGAATAACTTTTTTGGAATTATCTAATTTTTCTTCAGGAGCATATACAGCAGGAATTGAATTACTTGATGGAATTTCTCCAAAATACTTTTCGACTAATTTAATTGCGTTATCAAAATCAAAACTTCCGCCTATTACAAGTGTTGCATTGTTTGGACTGTAATAGGTTTTGAAAAAATTTATTACATCATCAAGTTGGAAATTTTTAATGTCTTCCATCCAGCCGATTGTGGGCCATGAGTAAGGATGGTTTGATGTAAACAAGTTTGAAAGAAGAATTTCCCATGCAAGTCCATAAGGTTGATTTTCATATCTCTGCCTTCTTTCATTCATAACAACATCTTTTTGATTATTTAATTTTTCTTCTGTTAATGCCGGCAGTAAAAATCCCATTCTATCTGACTCTAACCATAGTGCTAATTCAAGATAGTTGGATGGAACTGTTTCATAATAATTTGTTCTATCAAAAGAAGTAGAACCATTAAGTGAACCTCCAGCTTCCTGAATTAATCTGAAGTGTTCACCTTTAGGAATATTTTGAGAACCCTGAAACATCATGTGCTCGAACAAATGAGCAAATCCTGTTTTTCCTTTTGATTCATTTGCAGAACCAACACGATACCAGATATTAACTGCAACAATAGGCAGACTTTTATCCTGATATAAAATTACTTCCAAACCATTGGCGAGTTTATGTTTTTCATAATTTATTTTGAGAAGTTCGTTATTCATGTTTTTACTTATTTTCTTTTAAAATGAATCCAATTCTTTCAAGTTTTCCATCAATATTTGAACGGGGCTGTATATTGAATATTTTACAGAGTAATGGATATAAATCAATATTCCATAAAGTACCTGTTTTATAATTTTTTTTGAATTGCGGACCGATAGCAAGAAAAATTCCATGCATATCAATCTGATTATTGTCATAACCGTGATTGGCTTTAGTTGTATTTAACCAGTCAGATTTTGAATTACGAATTAATGACCAGCCCAAATCGGCAACAACAATTATAGAAAATATAAAAGGATGTTTGTTGTAATGATAATATTCAGGCATTTCTTCTTTCAAATATACTTTATAATGATTCTCATTTTTTTTGAGAATATCATAAACGTCTTTTAAGTATTGCTTGGGTGGTTCAATCATCATAATTGGACCGTCATCTTCAAATCTGCAATTAAAATTTTCTAAAAGTTTTTCAATGTTAATGGATTTCTCTTTGGAAATGTCAGTCATTCCATGGTCAGAAACAATAATAATATTTATGCTGTCGAGCATATTAATATTTTTTAGTTCATTCAGTAGATAACCTGTTACGGTATCAAGATGTTTAATTGCATTATTTAACTCAGTTGAATTTGTTCCGTAGTCGTGAGCATAAGAATCAGTTTCATGAAAATATAAAGTCATGAAGTGAGGTCTTTCATCAGGGGGCAGTTTTAACCAGTCTATAATTCCTTTAATTTTTTTCTGATAAGAACGATAATGGTCATAATGTTCATAATAAGAAGGATGTCTGTAAGGAATTTTAATTTCAGAGCCGGGCCAAAAATAGCTTGCAGTTTTAATTCCATTTCTTTGGGCTGTTTCCCAGAATGCTTCTCCAAGGTACCATTGTCCGTCTCGAACAGCATTGGTATCTCCCATTCTATAAATTTTATTATTAAATGGGTTGATAAAACTATTACTGATTATTCCGTGATTTTCTGGGTACATACCAGTAATCAAGGAGATATGATTTGGAAAAGTTTTGGAAGGAAATGCAGGTCTTAAAGAAATAGCTGAAACTCCTTCATTTCGGATATTTTCCAAATTTGGAGTAATGCCTCGATTCAAATAATCCCATCGGAAGCCGTCGAATGATATTAAAATGACATATGGTTTCTGAGCAAAAACAGAAATTTGGAATAAAATTAAGATTAGAAAAAACTTATAAATTAATTTTTTCATATTATTGCCATTATTTGATAATACAAATATAGTTAAGTTAAAATTCAACGCATAAGGAAGAATTAAAAGTTCAAAAAAAGAAATAAAATCCTTTTGCTATTAAAAGTATTTTCCTATTTTCTGTAAGGAAAAATATCTTAATTAGGATTTTGTCTTTGTCAGAGTATTAAAAAATTATTAACTCTGAATTAAAACTTGTATATGAAATTAAATCCCATCATATTTAGCCGCATGAAAAAAATTTTTATCTGCACAAATAACATATATCTTTTACTAAAAAATCTACAAACAAATGAGGAGTGTATATGAAAAAAATTCAACAACTAATTTCTTTACTAACTCTATTTTTACTTATGATGGGAACGTCTCTGTGGGCACAGAGCGTTACATCGGCTGCTCTAAATGGTAAAGTTGTAGACCAAAGCGGAAATCCTTTGCCAGGAGCTAATATCATAGCTGTTCACCAGCCATCAGGAACTCAATATGGAACTACTTCAAGAGAAGATGGAAGATATAATCTGCTTGGCTTAAGAGTAGGAGGTCCATATAAAGTAACAGTTTCTTATGTTGGATACACTACTCAAGTAGAAGAAGGTTTTTCACTTGAATTAGGTCAAAATTTAAGAATTGATTTTAAACTGCCAGAACAAGCAGTTGAACTAAGTGGTGTTACAGTAACAGCAGAAAAAGGAGCAATTTTAAGCCAGGCAAGAACTGGTGCAGCTCAAACAGTTACCCCTCGTGCTATTGAAGCTATGCCAACAGTCAGCAGAAGTTTTCAGAGTTTTGCAAAACTATCACCTTTATTTTCAGGTACAGATTTAGGTGCTGCTGGAAGAACAAGTCGTTATAACAATATTCAAATTGATGGAACTCAGTATAATGACTTATTTGGATTGGGCAGCACTGGAACTCCAGGTGGACAAACATTTACAAATCCAATAAGCTTGGATGCTATTAGTGAATTTCAAGTAGTTATAGCTCCTTATGATGTTCGCCAAAGCGGATTTACCGGCGGTGGAATTAATGCAATTACAAGAAGTGGAACAAATAATTTTTCCGGTTCAGTTTATTTTTATGGAAGAAATCAAGATTTAGTTGGTAAATACAAAGTTAATGGAGTAACTTCTAAGGCAGTTGATGAATTTAAAGATTATCAATACGGCTTTAGAGTCGGCGGACCAATTTTAAGAGATAAATTATTCTTCTTCGTCAATGGTGAATTAACTGCTTATGATAATCCAGCACCAAACATTTCATTAATTAGTGGATACGGTGGAAAGACCCCGGCAGAATTAAAAGCCCTTGCTGATCAAGTAAAAGCAGCTCTTGAATCTAAGGGATTTCGTGCTGGAACATATAATGATGTAACACTTCATCAACCAAGTACAAAATTATTCTTAAGATTTGACTATAACCTTGCATCAAATCATAAATTGACATTAAGACATAATTTTGTTGATGCATCAGCAGATAAATTTTATAATTTCCGTCAAGTAAATACTTTGTTGTTTGATACACAGCCATACAAAATGAGCAATACAACTAATTCAACAGTATTAATTTTGAACAGTACTTTTGGAAATACGATGTCGAATGAATTGATTGCTGGTTACACAATGATTCGTGATAAAAGAAAAGGTATATCGGGGGATGCCCCTGAAGTTTTAATTAAAGAATTAAATGGCACATTCAGTTTTTATGCAGGTCCAGATAGATTCTCATCAGCAAATAGATTAGATCAGGATATTTTTGAATTAACAGACAACTTCAACATTTTTGCTGGCGACCACACATTTACAATTGGTACTCATAATGAATTTTTCAAATTCTCTAACTTATTTGCTCGTTCAGCATTTGGTTATTATGAATACAACAGCTTGGCAGATTTCATTGCAGATAAAGTATCATTCTATCAAAGAGTTTATTCAAGAAAAGGAGATCCAAGAGATCCTAAGGCAATCCCCGCAGCAGAATTCTCTGTTCTGCAGTTTGGTTTCTATGTTCAGGATGAATGGACAGTATCACCAAGATTAAAATTGAATTATGGTTTAAGAATTGATGTTCCAGTATTCCCTGATACTCCAGATGAAAATCCATTAGTTCCACAATACTTCCCGGATTATAAAACAAACAGAGTTCCAAGCGGAAACTTACTCTGGTCACCTCGAATTGGATTTAACTGGGATGCAGCGGGTGACAGAACTACTCAGGTTCGTGGTGGTTTTGGTGTATTTACTGGACGTATTCCTTATGTATGGATGTCGAATAATTTTGGAAATGCTGGAACATTTACAGCAGAAGTTAGAAATCAAGGAACAGGATTGCAATTCAGAGCTGACCCATATAATCAATACATTGCAGGCGATCCAGGCACTGGCTCTGCAAGATTACAGTCAGAAATCGATTTGGTAGATCCAGATTTGAAACTCCCTCAACTCTTAAGATTTAATGTTGGAGTTGACCAACAATTACCATTAGGTTTTATTGGTACATTTGAAGTTCTCTATTCAAAGAACCTTAATGAAATGCTTTATAGAAAAGTTAATTTGAATCCACCTATAGCAAATATTTCAATTATCGGAACTGGTCTTGATGGTCGTCCAATTTATGGCGGAACAAATTCTGGCGGTGGTAATTTCTATGATGTTCTCGAATTATATAACACAAGCTCTGGTTATCAATATAACTTAGTATTCCAGATTCAAAGAAATGTTGCACGAGGGTTCTCAGTTAATGCTGGTTATACATATGGACAGGCAAAAGATAAAAACAGCTTGAATTCATCTCAAGCTCAATCACAAATGAGATATAATCCAATTGATATTGATCCTAACAGTCCAAAGTTAACTACATCTCAATGGGAAGTTGAACATCGTGTTTTTGCTTCTGTTTCTTATACAGAAGAATTTTTCAAAAATGCTCCAACAACAATTTCATTATTCTATAATGGTCAAAGCGGTTCACCTTATTCATACATTGTTTACGGCGATTTGAATAATGATGGATTTGACCAGAATGATTTGTTCTATATTCCAAGAAATAAATCTGAAATATTACTTGGTAAAATTTCTAACAAACAATATGTACCAGCAGACAGCAAGATGTATGAAGATTTAGAAGCATTTATTAAAAATGATGACTACTTAAATGCAAACCGCGGTAAAATTGCTGAAAGAAATGGTGCAAAAGAACCATGGCAGCAATACTTAGATTTAAGAGTAACACAAGATATTCCTGATTTATGGGGTTTGGGAAGATTCCAGTTGTCAGTTGATATTCTTAATGTTCTTAACTTAATCAACAGCGATTGGGGCAAAGTTGAATCAGTTGGAAGTTCAACTTATCGAATTGTTACTTATCAGGGAAGAGTTGATGCTAATGGAAATGTTAATTCAAATGCAGCATTAAATACAAGACCAGTCTTCACATTCTCCAAACCAAACAACAACAAAGCTGCTCAAATTAGTGATATGGCATCTCGCTGGAGAATGCAGATTGGATTGAGATATAGTTTTTAATATGTGAAGCTTAACAACAAGAGCCTTCAGAATTTCTGAAGGCTCTTTTTTTATGTGCAGTAAATTTTTTCAGATTTATTTATAATTTGTAAACTGAACTGGGAAATCTAAATCAGCATCTTTAATTAATTTTATTACAGCTTGAAGGTCATCAATTTTTGGTGAAGTAACTCTAATTTGTTCATCCTGAATTTGAGCATTAACTTTTATCTTGCTTTCTTTAATCAACTTTGTTATAAGTTTAGCATTGTCTTTTGAAATACCATGCAGCAAAGTTATTATTTGTTTAATTCTTCCTCCTGCTGCAGGTTCTGGTTCATTTAATTTCATTGCTTTGATTGATAATCCTCTTTTTATAAATTTTGATTGAAGAATATCAATTGCTTGTTTTCTTGAGTATTCATCTTTTGTGTTAAGAGTTATAATTTTTTCTTTTTTGTTAAGAATTAATTCTGTTTTAGAATCTTTTAAATCATAACGTTGCTGTATTTCTTTTAAGGCTTGATTAATAGCATTATCAACTTCTTGAAAATTAATTTCTGAAACTATGTCGAAAGAGTGATTTGATGGCATTGAAAATACTCCTGATTAATTTGTGGTTAATTAAATAACTAAGCTCAAATAAAATAAAACAAAAATTTTTTATTTTATAAAAAAATCTTTGATATTAAATAATTAATAATGTATATTTAACACGTGCAAGAGGGTATCTGTTGATTTCTGGTTCCCTTATTAAAAAAATAATGATTGCAAGTAATTGCAATAGATTATATATATGAAGCAATTACTCATAAGGGCAATAATTTTTTTACTTCTTTTGTACTCATTTGCTTTAGGTAAATTAAATCCTGAAGGTAAAATTACTGCTTTGTTATCTCAAAAAGGTTTTGAGAATTTATATGTAAAAATAGATTCCTCAAAACTTTTAATCTTGCTTGAAAATCGCACTTACAGATACAATGTTGAAGCATTGAGAAATGTAATGAATTTGTTATCAGAATTTAATGAGATTAAAATGATTGAGTTAATTGTTATGCAGAATAAAGTGCCTCTTATTTCCTTACAGTATAGTAATGAAGATTATAGGAGATACAAAGAAGGGATTATTGACAAAAAAACATTTGAAAAAGGAGTAACTGCATCTTACGATATTAAAAAAGAATTGCAGGAAGAAAAATTTTTATTTGAAAACGAATCAGATTTCAGAATTGATTTAGTTTTTAATCCAGGTTTCAAGGGACAGTTTGGTGATTACTCTAATCCAGTTAGAGCTCAAATAAATTTTATTCCTGAAATTAATACAACATTCTGGAAGGGCATGAATCTATTAACACAAATACTGATTCCAGTTTATAATGAATTCCCTGGAGAAGGTGATTACGTTCGACCGGGAATAATTTCATTAAATCAAAATTTTAGATTACCAGAAAATTTTTTTCTATCATCTTCTCTTGGTTATTTCACAGAAAATAGATATGGATTTGACTTATCTATCAAAAAGATTTTTTATGATGGAAATTTATCAGCTGGTATAAACACAGGTTACACTGGTTATATGTCTTTCATGAACAAAAAAATTTTTTATTCGGATTTGTATTTATGGACTGTCAACATGAATATTGAATACAGAATTAATGAATATGATTTAACATTGGGTTTAACCGCAGGTAAGTTTTTATATGGCGATAAAAGTGTAAGATTTGATGTAAGCAGACAATTTGGTGAAATTGAAATTGGATTTTTTGTGGTGCGTTCAAATAGTAAACATTCAAACGGTGGTTTTAATTTCAGTATTCCATTGTTCCCTTCTTCATATAGTAATCCTTCACTAATTAGGTTTAGAACTGCAGAATCTTTTAGATGGGAGTACAGAGTGAAAGGTGAAATACCTGCAATGATTGGAGTAATGTATAATACAGGAAATTCATTTTTTAGAATACTAAAAAAATATAATCCAAATTTTTTATTAAAGAGGTTAAACAATTAATTATTCATAACATAAAAAGGAGTACTGTATGTTAACAAAAAACAAACGATTAACAAGTTATCTTGTTATAATCAGTTTTATTCTTTTAGGTACAATATTTATCAGCTGTGAAAGTACCAAAACAGCACCAATTGTACCAGCTCCACCAACGGAAGTAACCCCACCAGCACCATTAGTATTAAAAGGTTATGTTAAAGATGCAGTTAGTCTGGCTGCTATCCAGAGTGCAACTGTTCTACTTAAAAATGAAGCTGGGGATATACTAACAACACTTGCTACAGATGCATCGGGCAAATATGAATATGATTTGTCCAATGTTCCGGGAGCTAAGTTAACTGTTGGAGTATCAGCTGCTTCATATACTTCAAAAAATGTTGTTGCTTTGATTAATAAGGCTAATAATACTTCAAGTGTGCCTGTAGCTTATCTTATGAAAATTTCTGGTACAACTCAAAATATAATTGCTGCCAGTGGTGGTCAAATATCAAATAGTTCTTCAGAGTCAGTAGCAGGCAAATCTGTAACATTACAAATACCAGCTAATGCATTACCGCAAAATACTTCAATTACAGTTTCATCGATATCGACAAATAATACTGTACCTTTTGCTGCTGCATTAAATAAAATGATTTCATCAGCTGCTAATTTTGAACCAACTGGACTTATATTTTTACAACCTGTAACAGTATCATTCCCACTTCCATATACAACAACTCCAGGAAAGCAGCTTACATTGTACAGACTTAATCCCAATACATTGCTATGGGAAAATAAAGGAACAGCAATTGTAGATGCAGATGGCAAATCAGCATCGGCACAAATAACTGGTTTTTCAACATGGTCAGTTGCAGAAAATGGAACCTTTACTCAAACAGCATTTAGTGATAATCAACCAGATGCTTCTGAACAAGTTGTCTCAAAAGACCAAACTATTCAACATTCATATACACCCGTTATTAATATAATTCAAAAGACAGGTGATTTAAGTGATGCATGGATAAGAAATGTAATTGGCAGTCTTGATGTAACTTCAGCTTATGATTTGAGAATAAATAATCAAGGAGTAATACAACCTGTTACAATTTCTTTTACTGCAACACCGCAGCCCGATTTACCAGCAGATTATAAAAAAGATGTAAATGGAGATGGAAAATTAGACCATTATAATCCTAACGCTCCAAATGAAAGAGGCACTTGGGTTTGGTCTGCTGTAGTTCAAAGATTTTTAGTTACTATATCAGGAACGATAACTGTAGGCGATCAATCAGCAAGGGTAACAGTTAATTTCAAAGTTTATAAAAAAATTCGAGACAACTGGACATGGGTTAAAAAGCATGATCAAGGTGTTGGCGGTTAAGATAATTTAGTTAACATTGTAACAAAAAATGGGATTGAACATTATGATTAATTTTTAATTTTATTCAAAATAAGATTTGTTCAATCCCTTTATAAAAAATTTTAGAATCAATGCATAAAAGAACTTCAATTGGTCATGTAAGAGATAAATTAAAGATAAAGCAGGAAAGAATTATTATGCAGTTTTCTATCGGACTTGAATCAATTAAATATTTGTCGGGGTGGAGAGATTTGAACTCTCGACCTCTTCGTCCCGAACGAAGCGCGCTAACCGGGCTGCGCTACACCCCGTTTTATTCATGCAAAAGTTTTCTATTCGAAATATTTGCTTACAAAAATATTGTTTTTAGTTATGATATAAAAATAAAACATTTATGATAAATAGGAGGGTAAGATGAAAAAAATTATTTTAATGATTATACCAATTCTTTTTATGACTATTACACTACATGCTCAACTTGCTAAAAATAGCTGGTCCCTTGGAGCTGGATTAACATATCCCCGTTTCGTTAATGTTAACATTACAGCAACTGATAAGAACTACGGTGGATTTTTATCCCTCCAAAGAAATTTTACAGAACATGTTGGACTTCGTTTAACAGGCTCATATCTTCATCTCGAAGGTGAATGGGGAACTCCAGTTGTTACTTCTGAAACAAATGTGCTAATGGGAAACCTGGACGCATTATATTATATAGTTCCCTGTGAATCTGTTTCACCATATTTGTTTTTAGGTGGTGGGCTTGATTATCGTATGCTTACAAATAAAGCTACACCTACTTTGGATGATAATGCTTTAGTTGCTCAAATTAATGGTGGTGTTGGTTTAGAATGGGAACTGACTTCATGCTTGAAATTAATTTCTGAAGCAAGTTATCATCTTGTTACTAATTCTGAATTTGACGGTGCTTTAGGTATTGGCGAAATAAATGGAAAAGATTCTTATATGAATATTAAACTTGGTGTACTCTATTACTTCTCTAAAGGCGAACCTTCCAAACTCTGTCAGCTGTATTCAGGTTTAAGTGCAGAAGGTGCCCCAAAAGTCGATTACGAAAGAATTGAAGAGATTGTTAAAAGATATATCCCAAAAGAAGTTGTAAAAGAAGTTGTTGTTGAAAAGCCTGTAAAGGCTGAAGTAGCTAAAGCAGAAAAATGGGTTCTTGTTGGTGTTAATTTTGAATTTAACAGCGCTAAAATTACACCAGAATCTTATCCAATTCTTTTTGATGCAGCAAAAACTTTACTTGAAAATCCAAGCTTGAATGTCGAAATTCAAGGTTATACAGATAACATTGGTTCTGAAGAATATAATAAGAAATTATCTCAAAAGAGAGCCGATGCTGTAAAAAATTATTTGATTTCAAAAGGTGTTAGTGCAAATAGACTTAAAGCTGTTGGATATGGAGAAGCAAATCCAATTGCTGATAATAAAACTGCTGAAGGCAGAGCAATGAATAGAAGAATAGAGTTTAAGATTCAGTAATTTTCAAATTGAAATGACTCTTTACTTTAAAGAGGCATTCTTATAAGTTTGTGTTAAAAATTATCCTTTAATTTTATCCAGAGAGATAAAAAGGAATGCTAATCATAAAATTATTAATCAAAGAATCCTCGGCGACGATAAGTCAACGAGGATTTTTTTTATATAGACAAGAGGAGAACAATGGATATAAAAGCAAAAATAGTTGATGAAGAAGGTTTGAACAGAACAATAACTCGTCTTGCTCACGAAATTCTTGAAAGAAATAAAGGCTCAAGAAATATTGTATTAATCGGAATGAGAACACGAGGAGAATTTATTGCAAATCGAATTAAATCAAAAATTAAAGAAATTGAAAATTATGAACCAAATTTTGGAATTCTTGATGTAACACTTTACCGCGACGATTTTAGAACAAGATTAAAACAACCAGAAGTTTCTGTTACTAATATTACTTTTGATATTAACGAAAAAGATGTAATACTTATTGATGATGTTTTATATACGGGCAGAACAGTTCGTGCAGCTCTGGATGCTTTAATGGATTTAGGAAGACCAAATACTATTCAGCTTTGCGTTCTGGTTGACAGAGGTCATCGTGAACTGCCAATTAAAGCTGACTTTGTCGGGAAGAATATTCCAACTTCAATTGATGAAGAAGTTCGTGTTAGACTCAAAGAAATTGATGGAGAAGATGCTATTTATTTAGTTAATGTTCCAAACAAAAATTAAGAGAGAAAAATATGTCACTATCAAGCAGACATCTGTTAGGTTTGTATGGAGTTCCAAAAGAAGATATTCAATTAATTCTGGACACTGCAACAACATTTCGAGAAGTGCTCGAAAGACCAATTAAAAAAGTTCCAACACTCCAAGGCAAAACAATTGTAAATCTGTTTTATGAAAATTCAACTCGAACAAGAATTTCTTTTGAGCTTGCTCAAAAAAGATTATCGGCTGATACTATTAACTTCTCAACATCAACAAGCAGCACAAAAAAGGGGGAAACATTTAAAGATACTGTGAGAAATATTGAAGCAATGAAAGTTGATATGATTGTAGTAAGGCATCAATCTGCAGGCGTGCCTCAATTCTTAACAAGAATTACAAAAGCAAATATCATTAATGCAGGTGATGGTTTGCACGAACATCCAACACAGGCTTTGCTCGATATGTATTCAATTAGAGAAAAATTTGGAACACTGAAAGGATTAAATGTTTGTATTGTGGGAGACATTGCACACAGCAGAGTAGCAATGTCGAACATCTTTGGCTTGAAAACAATGGGAGCTAATGTTTCTGTATGTGGACCAACAACTATGATTCCTATGGGTATTGAATCTCTTGGAGTAAAAGTATTGCATGATATCAATAAAGCTATTGCCGATAATGATGTTTTGAATGTTCTCAGAATTCAACTTGAACGAGATGCAGGAAGAAGAATTCCATCAACAAGAGAATACCATAATTATTTTGGAATTACTTCAGAAAGAATTGAAAAGAATAATAAAAATATTGTAATACTTCATCCGGGTCCAATAAATAGAGGCGTGGAACTTTCATCTGAAGTTGCTGATGGACCTTATCAAATAATTTTGGACCAAGTTACAAATGGAGTTGCCATTCGAATGGCGGTTCTATATTTACTCGGCACAATGGTAAATTAAAAAAGGTGAAAAATGAAAATTATACTCAAGCAGGTTATCCTTCTTAATCCTTATCAAAATCTTAATGAAAAAAATGATTTATTAATTGAAGATGGAATAATAAAAAAAATTGGAAATCTTACAGAAGAAGATTTTAGTTCATCACAAGTTTTTGATTTTGAAAATAAATATTGTGTGCCTGGATTTTTTGATATGCATGTTCATTTGAGAGAACCTGGAAGAGAAGATGAAGAAACAATTGAAACAGGATGTAATGCCGCTGCATCAGGAGGATTTACAGAAATTGCCTGTATGCCAAATACAAATCCTGCAATAGATTCTGCTGAAGTTGTAAGATATATAAAAGAAAAATCAAAAGACCATCTTGTTGAAGTCTATCCAATTGGAGCAGCTACACTTGAAAGAAAGGGAGAAGCTTTAGCTCCAATGTATGAACTTGTTGAAGCCGGTGCCGTCGCATTTTCTGATGATGGGAATGCTATAAAATCTGCTGGTATATTGAGACATGCAATGGAATACGCAAGAATGTTAAACATACCAATCATAGAACATTGTGAAGATGAATCTTTAGCTTGCGGATCGATGAATGAAGGAACCATGTCTACAATTCTTGGTTTGCCTGGAATTCCATCTGTTGCTGAAGATTTGATAGTCATTAGAGATATTTTAATGGCAGAATTTACAGGAGCAAAAATTCATATTGCACATATTAGTTCAAAAAATGCAGTTGAATTTGTTCGACAGGCAAAAAAGAAAAACATTCAAGTGACAGCAGAAGCAACGCCACATCATTTTACATTAACAGAAGAATCTCTCAAAACATACGACACAAATTTTAAAATGAGTCCTCCCCTTCGAACAATTGAAGATGTTAATGCAATAATTGAAGGATTAAAAGATGGAACGATTGATACCATTGCAAGCGACCATGCACCACATTCAATTGAAGAAAAAGAGATGGAATTTATTTATGCTCCAAATGGCATTGTTGGATTGGAAACACAATTAGGCTTGGCATTAAGCGAACTTGTTCATAAAAAACATCTTACTTTATCGCAGTTAGTGGAAAAGTTTTCTATTAATCCAAGAAAAATTTTAAATATACCAATCCCATTAATAAAAGAAGGAGAAAGGGCAAATCTTACAATTTTTGATAAAGATTTAATCTGGACAGTTGACATTTCTAATTTTAAATCGAAATCAAAAAACTCGCCCTTTGATAAAAGATTACTAACTGGAAAATCTATTGCAGTAATAAATAAAGGAAAAATGTTTTTTGAGGATAAATTTCTGACTATATAATTAATTCTGAAATAATAATCATTAGTGTATAAGATTAAATACAAATTCTTATTCCTGTATTTATTTTTGTAAAATTTTACTTCTTTATTTCTGGCACTTCAATTGAGTAACTTTCTCCAACACTTATGGAGAAGAAAATGAAAACAATGAATTTATTTTTCTTTGTTATTATAACTGCAATACTTTCTGGGTGTGATATTAATGTTAATGAAAGATTTGATGATACTCCGCCATCACCTCCTACCAATATTAGAACTATAACGGGTGATAGACGAGTTGACATTTATTGGGACCGCAGTCCAGAACGAGATGTTGCTGGTTACAATGTTTATTATAGTTATTCTTACAATGGAAAATATACTTTGATTGGAAGCACGAGCGATAATTATTTTGTTGATGACGGCTGTGAAAATGGTGTTACTTATTATTATGCTGTAACAGCATATGATTACAACAATAATGAAAGTGAACTAAGCAAAGATATTGTTTATGATACTCCACGACCAGAAGGTTTTAATCAAGCAGTTTTTGATTACAATATTTCTCCTAATAACTCAGGTTATGATTTCAGTAATTATCAAGTAGTTGCTTACAATAGTGATAATGCAGATTTCTTTTTCGAAAATTATAATGGAAAGTATTATGTGACAGTTTGGGAAGATACTGATATTCAAGATATGGGCGAAACAAGAGATATTTATGATGTAAGTTATGCACCGCTTGATGGATGGGTTCCAAAAAAGTCAGGAGAAAATATTAAGTATACAGAAGCTATAATTGGTCATACATATGTTATCTGGACATGGGATAATCATTATGCAAAAATTAGAATAAAGAATATAACAGGTGAAAGAATGATTTTTGATTGGGCTTATCAGCTTGTTGAAGGAAATAGAGAACTGAAAAGAAGTGCAAATAACTTTAATCGAAATAATATGCCGCATAATGTTATTCATAAATAAAGGTTACAAGCTTTCAATTTCTCAAAAGCATATCCACAAAAAGGGATATGCTTTTTTATTTCTTTTGATTTATTTTGTTGATGTTGATTATTGTTCCCAAAAATTAAAAAGGTATTGAATTGAAAAATATTATTGAAAAAGTTTTTTGTAATTCAATAATTCTTATTTTCACATTGTTAATATTACTTCCAGAAAAAGAAAATTATTCTCAGAATGTTAAACTTTCAGATGTAAATAAAATTTTTATTCATATTGAAGATGGATTAAATAATAATGCTGTTGACAAATTCGCAGGTTACTTTTCAGAAAAAAATTTTATAAGTCTTAAGAACGGCAACTCGGGATATTTTAGTGCAAATCAATCATTCTATGTCATAAAAGATTTTTTAAGCATCTACAAACCAATTTCGTTTAAGCTCACAAATATTGTAACAGATTCTGTAAATCCATTTGCTTCTGGAATATTGAAGTATAATAATAATGGAATCAGGGGAACTGCAATAGTTTTTATATCATTGCAATTGGTTAATAATCAATGGCGTATTTCACAAATCACAATTAACTAAGTTTTTAATGAGAATTTATCTGAAGAAAATTAGCACAAAAGGAATTAGTTTAATTTGTTTAGTACTTCTGCTGCTTTTATCAGGAATCTTATTCCCCATTTATTTAATTAGTTACAAAAACAATTGGGAAAGTCTAGTTGAAAATAAGATAAAAAGAAATGAAAGAATAATTCAAAACTCTTTTGATAAAAAAGTTGAATTCATTTTTGAAGAAGTAAAAGAAATTAAAAATGAAATACGATTTTTGTTTTTTAGTAATAAAAATGAAATTGAAGATGCAAGCAAGAATCATTTGCCTGCTATTGTACAAATTTACGATGAACAAAAAAATTTACTTTTCTGGGATTCTAAATCATTTCTGAATCTAACAGAATATTTGAGAACAGGTTTTATCGATAAACCTTTCTTTTATGATAATGATTTGTTTGTTTATTTAACATTGATTGATACACTCAATATTCAAAACAGATTATATTTTATTACAGTTCATATCCCTGTTGAAAAAAAATATAATCTTGGGAAAGAGGAAAATTTTTCTAACTGGTCTGCGTCTCTTTCTCAAATGTTAAATACAAATGTTGAAATAATTTATAACGATTATGAAAAAATTAAAAAAGATGGAAGATTTCATTCTTACGATTTGATTAATACTCAGAGAAAAATTGCAACTGTAGTTTTTGAAAAGCCTGCTGTTGATTTTATTCTGAATGAGATGAGTAAAAATTTTAACACACTTCA
This sequence comes from Melioribacteraceae bacterium, assembly GCA_037481715.1. Classification (GTDB taxonomy): domain Bacteria; phylum Bacteroidota; class Ignavibacteria; order Ignavibacteriales; family Melioribacteraceae; genus Rosettibacter. The sequence continues at coordinate 82,972 of JBBFLD010000004.1, read as the reverse complement.
GCTGATTTTATTGCTTCTAATTTTTTTGAATCTGATATGGATTTTATTCCCCCGTATAAAAAATCTTAAAAATAATCTTGCAAAATTTTTTTCATATTCAATAATAGCTGCTTCAATCAGATTATTATTATTTGTTTTTAACTTTCCCTCATCATATTTAAGAAATTCTCTAACAAATGCTTCATATTTTTCATCTACATTTGCATTTGGAATTGTTCGTTCACCACTTGAATTTACAATCACCATAATTACACTTCTGATTATTGTTGCAACAGGATTTAATTATGCATTCAAGTTTTATCTCTCAAATAGAAGTAAGAACTCATGGAAAATGTTTATTCCTTTGTGGCTGATATTTTCATTTTTAATTTTGCTTGTCTGGCGAGGACTTGGTGCATCACTTCGAAGTGTAATATTTGATTCGACTATTCGTTACTTCAAAGAATTTAATCTTATTCCTGATGCACCAACTTTTATGATGGACTTAAATATTTTGCTTCTTGGAATATCTGCAATTTTATTTTCTTTGATTTTGTTTCTTTTACTTTTTTCTTTTAACCCTTTCAGAGGAAGTAAAGATTTATCATTAAAATTATTTGGATTGTTATTTATTCTTTTGCAAATCTTCGGCTGGATATTTGATACAGTTCAAAAACAACCTCAAGGCACTCCTGCTATTCGTGTAGTTTATATTAGCGTGCTTTTTATTCTTGCATATTTATTGTTATTTGAGAGCTTCAAAAAATTTCTTAAATACATTTACATATCATTTGGTGCATCGATTGCAACTGTAAGTCTGCTTACATATTACAACTCTGAAATTGAAAAAGAATCATTAAAAACTACAGCGCAGGATTTAACTCGCTCTAATCAGAACATTTACCAATTTATGATTTATCAAACACTAAAGGAAATTCAAAATAATGAAAATGTAATTGAAGCTTATGAACAGAATAAAAATATTTACTCATTGGCTTTTATTATTTGGACTAAGAGCCTTCTTCATAATGAATCGATACCTTCATTTATTAATTTTTATGATGATGAAAAAAAATTGAAAGGGTTTTTTTCATCATTTAAACAAGATTATTCTTTTCTTAAAAATCATTCAGAAGATTATGACACTACAAAAGATATTACAGTTAAAATACTGCCGAATATTTATAGTGATAAAAATTTAATTACAGGAATAACTTCAATTAAAAATGACAATAAATTTTTAGGTTTTGTAGAAATTGGTGCATTATATGAAGAAATTAATTTGAGATTTCAAAACATACCAGAATACTTTTTAGCTGAGCAGCAGGGAATATCTTCAGCAATAAATTTAGAAAGAGTTAAGATTTTTTATTTTCGCGATGGGCAAATATCCAGAGAATATGGTTCAATCCTTTTATCGCAAAACGATATTAAAAAATTTATCAATGCTGACTTTTCAAAATATAATGAAACATGGTTAAATATTTTTCTTGATAAAGAAAAATATCTTTTTTATGTGCTCAAGCTTAGTGATGATAAATCCAAAATACTGGCAGTTGGAAAAGAAGAAAAAGATTATACCTGGAGCTTATCAGATTTTTTCAAAGTATTTTTTATTCATTCTGTTATTATACTTTTATCAATATTAATTACTGCTCTGTGGAATTATAAATTATTGTTAAAATTTTTCCAGAGTTATAGAACAAAGATTGCAGCAGCTTTTGTAATTGTTGCAATTGTACCATTAATAATTTTTTCTGTTTACTTTAAGAATATCTCTGAGATTAATAATGAGGAAATTAATTATAATCGTTTATTGAAATTATCCGAACAGTTAAGAAATTATTTCCATTCTTATGAAAAAAATAATTTGAAAGATAATCTTCTGTTATTTTCTAAAGCATCAGAAGATTTGGGATTGAAATACACTGTGTATCGAGATAAGTATTTGAACTTCAGTACTAATGAAAATTTATATCAATCAAAATTATTCTCCTCGATTCTTCCTGCAAAAGTTTATAATGATTTACAAAACAAAGGTTTTGATAGAGCCTTTATTAAAAATGAATTTGAGAATAAAAATTATAATTCACTTTATTTTAAAATTACCTTTGGTGGTGAGGAATACATAATTGAATTAAATGATTTATTTAATGACTTGGGAAATTCAACATCTGATAGAGATATTAATGTTTTCATGTTTGGAATAATCTCTCTTGCGATAATTATGTTGATAATTTTCAGCACGATTTTAGCAAATCAAATTTCATTGCCTGTACGAAAATTAACTTTGGCGATGCGTTCAATTGGAATTGGAGACTTAAATGTTGAAGTAAAAGGAAAATATTCCGGTGAGATTTATGAACTTGCCAATGGATTTAATAAAATGGTTGAGCAGTTGAAGAAAAGTCAAATAGAACTTGCAAGAATAGAAAGAGAAGCTGCATGGAGAGAAATGGCTAAACAGGTTGCTCACGAAATTAAAAATCCTCTTACTCCAATGAAATTGTCAATACAACAATTAATTGCTGCATATAAAGACAAATCACCAAAATTTGATGATATATTCCATAAAGTTACTTCAACAATTATCAATCAGATTGAAGTATTAAAAAATATTGCTACAGAGTTTTCCAATTTTGCACGAATGCCAAAATTAAATGTTGAAAAAATTGATTTGAGAAAGGTAATCGAAGAATCAATAAATTTATTTGCAGATGAAAAATTAACAATAAAATATGTTCAGGAAGGAGATATATTTGTAAATGCAGACCGTGACCATTTAAGCAGAACTATAATTAATCTTATTCGTAATTCAATGCAGGCTGATGCAAAAAATATTTTGATAACAGCAGAAATAGAAGCAGAATATTGTCAACTACGAATTTCGGATGATGGAACTGGAATACCAGAAGAATATTTTGAAAAAGTATTTGAAGAAAACTTTACTACTAAAAAACAGGGAATGGGATTAGGTTTGAGCATGGCAAAAAAATTTCTCGAAAGCATTAATGGCAGCATCGAAATTGAAAAATCATCAAAAGACGGAACAACATTTTTAATAAAGATTCCAATTGCATAATTATGCTAACACAATATCAACAGGAAGCACTTGATTATAAAAGCCACATTTTGTTATCAGCAAATGCCGGCTCGGGCAAAACTTTTGTTCTTGCAAAAAGATTTGTCAATATCTTGCTTGATGATGATGTTCAACTTGAAAACCTTGTTGCAATTACTTTTACTGATAAAGCTGCAGGCGAGCTTAATAAAAAAATTGCCAATGAAATTGAAGAACGAATTCAGAATGAAAGTAATGACAACAAAAGAAAAAAATTAGAAAGCATTCGGCGTCAGCTTGTATCTGCTAATATTTCAACAATTCATTCATTCTGTGTTAATGTGCTGAAAGAGTTTGCTCCAGAAGCTGGAATAGATGTTAACTTTAATCCCATCGATCAGATTACTGCTGATGAACTATTGGAATTGTCAATAGACGAATCACTAAATATTCTAATTTTAGATAAGGATTATCAAGATAAATTAAAATATTTAATTAGGTTCTTTGGCTCTAAGAAATTAGTTGCTCAACATCTTAAAACCGCAGTTGCATCAAGAAAAATAGTAGAACAACATCTAAAAGATTTATATTCAAAAACAGAAAATGAAATAGCAAATTACTTCAACAAAAAATTTGAAGAGTTGTTTTATCTGTTGTTCAACGAAAAGATTGAAGACTTAATAAATGCAATAAGAATAATCAACAATGCAGCCATAGAGCAGAATGAAAATTGCCAAATTGCAATAAACGTTATCGAATTATTATCAAAATATTCTTCTACTAAAACGATAAAAGAAAAAATTACTCTTATAAAATTAATTGATGAAATTGTATTAACAACGGGAAATAATCGAACAATAAGAAAAACTGGATATCTAAATAAAAATCGTGATGACTACAGTAAAGAAATAGAAACTTCAGAAGAATTATTTTCCGAGTTAAAAAACTTTTATGATATCGAGATAGGTGATAATCTCCATTTAGAACTTGCAAAATTCGGGAAGAATTTTATTGATATTTATAATTACGTGTATGAAGTCTATTCTGAAAAGAAACGGCAGAGAGGCTATCTTGATTTTGAAGATATTCTTTTATTTACACAAAATATCTTGAAACTTGATGATGTAAAATTATATCTGCAGAAAAAATATAAATACATAATGATTGATGAGTATCAGGATACAAATGAACTTCAATACAAAATATTTATGCCGATACTTGATGATTTAAAAACTGGAAATCTTTTTGTAGTTGGAGATGAAAAACAAAGTATCTACATGTTTAGAGATGCTGAGCTTGAAATATTTAATAGAACTAAAGAAGAAATTAAAAGCAGTCAACCTGAAGGGAAATTGTTAAACCTTCCTCATAGTTTCCGCATGGCTCCTCAAATTATACTTTTTACTAATAAACTTTTTTCAGAATTACTTTCAAATCCAAATTCATTTTATAACGAAGTTGAATACAGTGAATTGATATGCACAAAAGATGAAACCGAAGATGGAACTGTAGAATTTATTTTTGCTGATTCATCAAGCGGAATTTCAGAAGCAGAAATGATTGCAAATAAAATTTTAGAAATTACTTCAGGTGAAAATAATAAAGTAGAATACAGAGACATTGGCATTTTGTGCAGAAAGAGAGATTATTTTGAAGAACTCGAAAAAGAGTTTATAAAAAAGAAAATTCCATATACAATTGTAGGCGGAAAAGGTTTTTATCAACAGCAAATTGTATTTGATATTTATAATTACCTCTCATTTCTAATAAATCAAAATGATGATGCAGCATTGATTGGAATACTGCGCTCGCCATTTTATACTGTTTCTGATGCCGAGCTGTATGATATTTCACTTGAAGAAGGTAAGAATTTTTTTGAAAAGCTGATTAACAAGTCAAAACAAAATGAAAATTACAAAAGAATTGTAAATCAACTTCTGATACATAAAGATATGGCTGTAAGTGCTGAACTTTATAGTTTGATGCGACAAATTTTATTGGATACAAATTATTGGGCTGTCATAGCTTCAAAAAGAAATTCAGAACAGGAACTTGCTAATCTTAATAAACTGATTACGCTTGCAAGAAGTTTTTCGAAAAAAAGTTTTAAGAACTTATATGATTATGTTTTTGCATTGAAAAATTCTATAAGAACAATTGAAGATGAAAGTCAAGCTCAAATTGTTAAAGATGAAGATGCAGTAAAATTGTTAACTATTCATCAAGCAAAAGGGCTTGAATATAAAGCCGTATTCATCTATGGAAGCAACAGTTCTGCAAAAGATGATTTTGTACGTACAAAAAGTATGAACATCGACAAAAATTTTGGCTTTCTTGTAAAAGTTCCATTGAATGATGATTATTACAATGGATATTACACACCTCCAATAACTGCACTTTATAATCATATCAATTACAAAAAAAATATTGCAGAAATTAAAAGGTTGCTCTATGTAGCTGTAACAAGAGCTATGAATTATCTTTATATTAGTATAACACACAAAGAATTCAAACCGCAGCGCGATTCATTTTTTTATTTCATCAACAAAGGCTTAAAATTAGATTATTCAGCTGATGAAGTTGTGTTAAAAGATAAAGTGAAGTTTATGAAGAAAGAAGAAAACAGATACAATTTTTATGATAAAGATTATGAAATGAAAATATCATTTACTAAAGAAATAAAACATGCTGAAAGATTTTTAAGTGAGGAAAATCAAGAATTTATTAAAAATGAATTATTAATTCATAAAATTGAAGACCGACCAAAAAAAGAAATAATATCTGCAACAAAAATATCAATGTATAATCAATGCCCTGTAAAATATGAGCTTACTTATGAACTTGGATATACAACAATTTATGACATGATAAAAAAATACTGGAATCAGTATGAATTTAATCTAAAAGAAGATGATGAAATAAAATTTTATTCTGATGTCAAAGGAAGAATAATTCACTCTGTGCTAAAAGAAAATGCTGAAATTGATAATCTTGAATATTTGATTGATAAAGTGATTGAAGAAGAATCAATCAATGATCATGAATTAAAGATTAAGCTGAAAGAAAAAATATTTGATGAACTGAAAAAATTTTGTTCTTCAAATGAGTATAAATTTCTTTTATCTTCTAAATCAAAAAATGAAATCGAAATTTACTGTGAAGAAGGGGAACATTATCTCTATGGAATTATTGATAAATTAATTTTTGAAAATGATAAACTTATAATCGTAGATTATAAAACAGATAGCATAAGAAAAGAAGAAATAAATAAACGAGCTGAGGAATATTTTATTCAACTAAAGTTTTATGCTTACATTTTAAGCAAATATTTTACAGATTATGATAAATTTACATTGAAAATAATTTTTATAAACTATCCCGATGTATTTGTTCAAAAAGAAATAAGCAAGGAAGAACTAAAATTATTTTGCAAAGAGCTGAATGAATTTATTAGTAAAATTATGAATGGAATTTTTCTTCCAAATCTAAATCATTGCAGAAAATGTCATTTCGCATTAGATGGAGAAAGATGCATAAAAAGTTTTGCTTCAGAACTCTGATAAAATATTTTGCAATTATTTTCATTGCTTTTTTGTGGACATCATGTTCAACCTGCAATTTCCCTCTTTATGAAATTCCACAGGATTGGAAAGAGTTAGCAAGCAGGGACAGCGTTATTAAATTATATTCAAAGTACTTGAGCGGGAAAAAAATTTTTTTGGATCCTGGGCATGGAGGCGAGGATAGAAAAAACAAAAGCAAAAATGGTGAAATTATCGAAGCAGATGTGAATCTGAAAGTTGCATTATACTTGAAAGATTATTTAGAAAAAGCAGGTGCAGCTGTTTTAATGTCACGATACAAAGATGAAACAGTTCCACTAAAATTAAGACCAGAACTCGCAAACAACTTCAATGCAGATTTATTTATCAGTATTCATCATAATGCTCCTGCAAAATGGGAAGATGATTTTACGAATTATACTTCAACTTATTATCATGCTAAAGAAGAAGATTATGAATTTGAACCATGCGAAAAAGATTTGGCAAGATATATTCAGCGCGATTTATCGTATGTGATGGGAAATCCTGGTGGATTAGGTTCATTTGACGGCACTTATTCAGATTATAATATTTATCCTAAAGAGGGATTTTATGTATTAAGAAATACAAAAATGCCATCAGTTCTTGTTGAATGTGCATTTCATACAAGCAGATTGGAAATATTACGATTGAATGACGAAACATTTAATCAAATTCAAGCATGGGGAATATTCAGAGGAATTGCAAAATATTTCAAAGCTGGAATACCTCAAATTGAAATTCTTGCTGATAGTTTAACTTATCAACAAAATGTTTTAAAAATATCAGCAGCTTTGAAAGATACCTTTGGAATAAATCCAAAATCAATTTTGGTATACTTTGACAAAAAAGAAATTAATTATTCATTCGATAAGTTAAGCAGCATTTTATCTTTTTCAGTTGAAGCAGATAAAAATCAAGAACATTTGCTAAGAATTATTTGTGCTAACAAAAATGGAAATCATTCACTGCCTTTTCATAGAAAAATAATAATTAATGAAAATAAGATTAACATTTATCCTTTAGAATAAATAAAAATAACAGGAGAAAAAAATGAAAATTTATTCCAAGCAAGAACTGAATAACTATTTTTTATCACTCACTTATGATGATATAAGTTTAATTCCAACAGAAATATCTCAGGTTAGAACAAGATCAAGCATAACTACAAAATCAAAATTTTTGGACATGGAATTATCACTGCCAATTATATCAAGTCCAATGGATACTGTAACAGGAGTTGAAATGGCAAAAGAATTGTCCAATCAAGGTTGTCTTGGTATAGTAAATCGTTTTGATTCATCATTGAACGAAATATTTAATAATGGGAAAGTTGTTGAGGGAATTAAAGCTGTATCCATAAGTTTAAATGCCAGTGAAGAGCTGATAGAAAAGATTGCAGAAAATAATTTAATAATATGTATAGATACAGCAAATGCTAACAATGCTTATGTGCTTAAGAAGTGTGAAGAAATAAAATCAAAGTATAATGTAAAAGTAATTGTTGGGAATATTGCTTCAGGTTCAACATTGCGAGATATTGCAAATGCTGGAGCAGATGCTGTTAGAATTGGAATTGGAGGAGGCAGTGTTTGCACAACTTCAATTCAAACAGGAATCGGTATCGGACAGATTTCTTCATTGCTCGATGTTTATTTTACAAGAGAAGAACAAAAAATTAAAATAGATTTAATTGCAGATGGAGGAATAAAAAATCCAGGTGATATTACTAAAGCATTAGCATGCGGCGCAGATGCTGTAATGCTTGGGAGAATGCTTGCCGGCACAAAAGAAACTCCTGGTGAAGTAATCAAATACAATGACCAGCTCTGGAAAAAATATCGCGGCTCTGCTTCTTTTGGAGTTAAAATGAAAAATGAATTTATTGAAGGTGAAGAAACATTGATTCCATATAAAGGAACAGTAAAAAATGTTATTAATGCAATTTCAGATGGATTAAGAAGTGCAATGAGTTATTTAAATTGCAACAGCATTGAAGAATTAAAGAGAGTAAATTCTTTTGCTGTCCTTAGCACAAGTTCTTACATAGAAAGATTGCCAAGAAAATAACCAAGATCCGAAATTATATTTACTTTTTTCTGAATTTATAATTGAGTCTTAATGAATTAGTTACAACTGATACTGAACTTAGTGACATTGCAAGAGCAGCAAACATTGGATTCAATATTCCTAATGCTGCAAGCGGAATTAAAATTGCATTGTAGATGAATGCCCAGAACAAATTTTGCTTAATGGTTTTTATTGTTTTATGGGATAATTCAATTAATCTTACAACATTGTTCAGGTTGCCTTTAATCAATGTAATATCTGCAGTTTCAATTGCTACATCAGTTCCCGTTCCAATTGCAATGCTTACATCTGCCTGAGCAAGCGCTGGTGCATCGTTAATCCCGTCACCAATCATAGCAACTATATTTTTATTGTTTTGATATTGTTTGACAATATTTGCTTTTTCATCAGGCAGAACCTCAGCTTTAAATTCTTTTACACCAACTTTTTTTGCTGTAATTTCTGCTGTTAATTTATTATCTCCAGTTAGCATTACCGTGTAAATATTCATAGCATTTAGTTTAGATATTGCTTCTACAGAAGTAGCTTTTATTTTGTCTTCAACTAGAATGAAACCTTTTAATACATTATCAATTGCAATACTGATAATTGTCTTACCTTGATTTGATAATTCTTCATATTTAGTTTCTAAGTGATTTAATTTAATTGAGAATTCTTTCATTAAATTTATTGTGCCAATTACAATTGGTTTATTATTGACAATTCCAGCAATACCAAATCCAGAATAATTTGTGAATGTATCTGGAGAAGTGAAATCAATTTTTAATTCTTTGGCTTTCTTTACAATTGATTTTGCAATCGGATGTTCTGATTTCGATTCAAGTGATGCAGCATAAAAGAGTAATTCATTATCATCAATATCATATGAAAATATTTCTGAAACTTCTGGTTTTCCTTCTGTAATAGTTCCTGTTTTGTCGAAAATAATAGTTGTTATTTTATGTGCCAATTCTATTGCTTCACTGTTTTTGAATAAAATACCATTAGCAGCACCAATTCCTGTTCCAACAATTATTGCAGTTGGAGTTGCAAGTCCAAGTGCACAGGGGCAGGCTACAATTAATACTGCAACAAAATTTATCAATGCATTACTAAATGAGTGATTAGGAGAAAATATCAACCATCCGATTAGTGTAATTAATGCAATTCCAATAACTGAAGGTACAAATACACTTGCAATCTTATCAACTAATTTTTGTATTGGCGGCTTTGTTGCCTGTGCATTCTGAACTAATTTAATTATTTGTCCTAAAACAGAATTGTTGCCAACTTGCGTAACTCTAAAATTGAATGTTCCGTTTATGTTAATTGTGCCGCCAATGACTTTTGAATCAATATTTTTTTCAACAGGTATGCTTTCGCCTGTAATCATTGATTCATCAACAAAAGATTTTCCATTGATAATAACTCCATCTGCTGGAATTTTTTCTCCAGGTTTTATTACAACTATATCACCAATTTGCAAATCAGAAATTGGAATTTGAACTTCTTTATCATTTCTTATCACCGTTGCAGATTTTGGTTTTAGCTCAATTAATTTTTTAATTGCATCATTTGTTTTTCTCTTTGCTCTGTGTTCTAACAATTTACCCATCAAAATAAGTGTGATAATAACTGCAGAAGTATCAAAATAAACATGAGTTTCTTTTCGTGATGAAATAAATAATTCGGGAAATAGAGTTACTACGCTGCTGTAGATATAAGCTGAACCGGTTCCAATTGCAACAAGAGAATTCATGTCTGCTGCAAAGTGCTTTAGATTATTCATAAATGCTTTGAAGAATCTTTTGCCTGAAATGAAAATTATTGGTGTGGTAAGAATCAAAAGAATTTTTTTAATCTGGTCTGAATTTAATGGAATGAGTTCGTTGAAAAATTTGTAATCCATAAACATATTGAGAAGAAAAACAGGAATGGTAAGAATTAAAGCGTGTGTAAATTCTTTTTTTAAATTGTTGTAATAATCATCTTCTGATTGAACTAAATTATTTGCTTCACCGCTTTGTGATTCGCTTACTTTTAAATTATAGCCGTATTCTTTTAATGCTTCGGAAATTTTTTGAAGATTTATTTCGTTGCTTTCAGTTTCAAATCTTACACGTTCAGTTGCAAGATTAACGCTTACATTTTTTATTCCTTCAAAATTGCTAATTATTTTTTCAACTCTTGTAACACAGCTTGCACATGTCATCCCTTCAACGGGTAAATCAAATGTTTTCATGACTAATTCTTTCTTACTTTGTAACCTGCATTTTCAATAGCTTTTTCAATTTCTTCTTCTTTTACTTTTGATTCATCAAATGTGATTTTAGCAGAACCAATTTTTACATCAAATGAATCAAGATTTAATTTTGATAATTCTTTTTGAACTGCCATTACACAATGCTGACAGCTCATTCCATCAATTATTAATTCTTTTGTTGTCATTGAAACCTCCATTTTTTCAATAGTGAAATTATGAAATGATGAGTAAGAAAGTTTATAAATAATTAAAAAAATTTTACAAAATTTTTTGGTTGTTATGAAATGACTTTATCCAGTGGTTTTCTGATGTTCTTTGTTATTTTTTTGAATTCACTTGCTGAAAGACCTGTGACTTTTTTGAATTGGTTTGATAAGTGCTGAACACTGCTGTAGCCTAATTTGAAAGCAATTTCACTTAATGTAAGTTCATCATATTTTAATAATTCTTTTGCTCTTTCAATTTTTTGAAGTATGATAAATTGCTCAATAGTAATGCTCTCAAGTGAAGAGAAAAGAGAACTTAAATAGTTGTAATCAAGCCCTATTTGTTCTTCAATTAATTTTGAAAAATTTTTATTGTTGATTAGAAATTCTTCGTCGTTATAAATTTTAGTAATTATTATGTTCTTTATTTTCTCAATAATTTTTGCTTTTCTGTTTTCAAGGAGTTCAAAACCATTTTCTTCAAGAACTTTTTTGATTTCATTTAATTTATTTTTATCAATTTCAGTTGCAGTTTCAACTTCACCAAGAGAAATATTTTTTACTTTGATGCCAATTTTTTCTAACTCTTCTTTTACTACTTTAATGCACCGATTGCAAACCATGTTTTTTATGTAAAGAATTTTCATCTCAGATTTCATTTTTACCATTATTTTTCTTTTTTGTAACAGGGGTGTATAAATTTTTATCGTCTTCAGAATATTTGCTTAGAATATCGTAATCATTGTTATCATTGAAATCTTTTTTGCTCTTTTTGTTTTTGCTCTCTGTATTAATTCCACCAAGATTGTTGTTTCGAGAGTTATTGTTTAGAATTTCTATACGTTTATTTTTGTTGTTTTTTTCATTAATTGAGTTGTATTTAATTTCCTGATTAATAATCTTTTTATTTGAAGGTAGATTCTGTTTTTTATTCACAGTTGGATTATTATTTACATGATAAACAGGAGCAACATTAATTTTATAATTATCCTGCTTTTTAACTGATTCTATTTTGTTAGTAGTTAATTCTTTTTGAGCATTTAATTTTTTTTCTGGTTCTTTCTTATTTACAATTTTAGAAATTATAATTGTTAGAATAGTTAATATGAAAGTTACTTCCAGAACTATGTAGATGATTGGTATTAATTCCATAAACAAAAAAAATAATTATTACTATTATGGAGGGAAAAATAATGTTATAAATTATAAGTAAAAAATGAAAATTATTTTTATGTGAGATTTAACAAAAAATTAAAAACAGCTTTTTTGAAAAAATGTTTATCTTGTTACTGGCATTATTTTTAGATTAACTAATTCCTCATCATTATCAGTATAATAATTAAGTAGATTTATTTTTGATTTATCAGGCTGATAAGTTTCATGCGAATATTGTTTTTCTAATCTTCTATTAATTTCTTTTTTATTCTGAATTTCATTCTTTTTGAATGCTGGATTAAAATTCATTATTTCAATTCTTGGTTTTGTATTGTTATATGCTGTTTTTTTAGAATCATAATTTTTATTGTTGTTTTTTCTGTACTGAAGCTGATAGTTTGGTGCTTCGTTTTTGTTGACTTGGACAACATTTACAGCTGGATTTGGTTTGATTATTCTTTGCGGCATATTTAATTGATTCATTTTCTTTATCTCTTCTTCAATAACTGGATTTTTTTCAGCTTTAATTTTGTAGGATATATAAGAAATAATAATTACAATCATCATTAATCCGAAGAAGAGAATCAAACTTGTATATATAATTGGCAGTAAGCTCATTTTTTGTCCTTTCTTTTTTTAATTACAGGTTCAAAACATATACCAGAAATAATACTTTGATTTTTGCGGGAATTTAGATTTTATGAATGAATTACTAATCTAAAAAATAGAATCTGTTTTATTGTGAAACAGTAATCAAGTCAATATGGTTATGCTAAATTGGATATAATTTTAAGATTTGATATTTTTTCAACTGCAATTTATAATTTAGAGGAAAAATGTTATGACAAAGGCAGATATTGTTGACAGGGTTGCTCTGGGAACAGGGCTTACAAAGCTTGAAACAGAAGCTATCATTGAAGGATTTCTGAACACTATCATTGAAGCACTTAAAGAAGGAAAAGGAATTGAAATAAGAGGATTTGGAAGCTTTAGAGTCAAGAAGAAAAAAGCAAGATATGCCAGAAATCCAAGAACAGGCGAAACTGTTTTTGTTGAAGAACATTATGTTCCTGTTTTTAAATTCTCAAAAGATTTTAAAACCGCAGTAAATAATGGAATGAAAGAAAAAAATTCTCTTAAATAATTTATGAATGATATGAATAAAAAAAATAGATGTTCAGTTTGTGGTGAGGTTGTTGAACCAGATTTTAATTTTTGTCCAAGTTGTGGAGCAAAAATTAGTGAAACAGCAAAGCAAACAAAACAAACAGAAAAAAAGCCAAAGCAAATTAATTTAAAACATGAATCAGAAATACAGGCAAAAAAATTTTCTACTGCAAAAATTGTTTACATATTAATCTTTCTTGTTGTAATTGGAGGAGTAATAATTTATTCATCAGGAATTTTTGATAAACCTTCACAAGTTACAAAAACGGATCAGATGCCTGATGATGAAATTCATCGCGGTATTGACTTGCAAAGTATTCAGCAAATAAATCAGCTTGAAGAGGAGTTAAAAGCAAATCCAGAAGATAAATCAAAATTGTTAACACTCGCTCATCTTTTGAATGATTCTGGTTTTAAAGAAAGAGCTATTGAAAAATATAAAGAATACTTGAAAAGTGATTCAAAAAATTCTGATGTGCTTGTAGACATGGGTGTTTGTTATTATGAATTGGGAAATAATGAAGAAGCAATAAAATTGATGAAAGAGGCATTAAAGTATCAGCCGAAACATCAAATAGCACATTTGAATTTAGGAATTATTTATCTTGCAAGCGGTAATCATGATGAAGCAATATCCTGGTGGAAAAAAGCTGTAGAGATAAATCCAGAAAATGAAATTGGAAAAAGAGCACAAGAGTTAATTAAATCACATTAAAAAAGGAGAGAACTATGCCCTGTGGAAGAAAAAGAAAACGCCATAAAATGGCAACTCACAAGCGCAAAAAAAGATTGCGCAAGAACAGACATAAAAAGAAATTAAGATAATCTAAAGCCATCTTAGCTCAGTTGGTAGAGCAGCGCATTCGTAATGCGCGGGCCGGGGGTTCGAGTCCCCCAGATGGCTCTATTAATTTCTCAACTTGTAAGCCTTATTGCTCACCATTGTATATTCCTGATTATAATTTAATAACTATTCGTCATTGCTAATTTCTCTTCTCAATTTTTAGTTAAAAAATTTATTTTCTTTCAAAAAAATTTCTTGACAATCCCATATAAAAACAGTTATTTTGCACCCAAGTGGGAAAAAGTGTTTAATAGTGGCAAATTTTGGGAATTACCATTATGTTCATGGGGAGTTTTAAATATTCTATTGATTCAAAGGGAAGAATTAGTATTCCTTTCAGATTTCGAAAATATATTAATCCTGAAGCTGATGGGACATTCATCATGACACGAGGTTTATATAGAAATATTGATGTTTATCCACTTGACTTTTGGAAATCTGAAGTTCTGGTTAGAATTGATCAACTTGATGATTATATTCCCGAAGAAGCCACATTTAAAAGAATGCTTTTTGAATTATCTGCTGAAGATAAACTTGATTCTCAATCACGATTATTAATTCCCAAAAATCTTCTTGAATTTGCCGGGATTGAAAAAGAAGTTTTTATTCTCGGACAAAATAAAAAATTTGAGATCTGGAATCCTGACATTTATGAAGAATACAAAAAAGAAATCAATATTTCATATGCCGATTACTCAAGAAATATTATGCAATTAAAGAAGAAATGAATTTACATACACCTGTTCTCCTGAAGGAGAGCATAGATTTATTAATAACAAAAAAGGATGGAATTTATTTTGAAGGCACAGCAGGTTTTGGAGGACACTCAGAAGAAATTCTTAAAAATCTCAATCACAGGGGGAAATTAATTGCGACTGATAAAGATGAAATTGCTTTCAAACATTGTAAAGAAAAATTTCAATCTGATAAAAGATTCACAATTTATAATACAACATTTTCTAACATCGACATTATCTCAAAAATCGAGTTCATTGAAAAGTTTGACGGCATCTTTGTAGATCTTGGGGTTTCTTCTTATCAGCTCGATAACATTGAATCGGGTTTTACCTTTAGAGAAGATTCACCCCTTGATCTTAGGATGAATAAAAATGAAGGTATTACAGCTGCGGATGTTCTAAATAATTTATCTGAGAAAGAAATTGCAGAAATCCTTTTCAAGTTTGGAGAAGAGAAGAAATCGAGACTTATAGCTAAAAAAATTGTTGAAGCAAGAACCAAAAAAAAGTTTGAGACAACTTTTCAGCTGAAAGAAATTGTAGAAAAAATTGTTCCGCCAAATTATTTGCTTAAATCATTGTCGAGGGTATTTCAGGCTTTGCGAATTTATATTAATAATGAATTGGATGAATTGAAATTGTTTTTGGATAAATCTATAAATCTTCTAAACAAAAACGGCAGAATTGTAGTATTGACTTATCATTCATTGGAAGACAGAATTGTAAAAGAAAAATTTAAGTATGAAACTCTAAAATGTGTATGTCCACCTGGAACACCTGTATGTGTTTGTGGGAAAGAACAGCGTTTGAAATTAGTAAATTCAAAACCAATTGTTCCTTCAGAAGAAGAAATTAAAAAAAATAAAAGAGCAAGAAGCGCAAAATTAAGAGCGGCGGAAAGAATTTGATATGAAAATAGGTTCATTAAAAAATTTTATAATAATTGTTTTCATAACAGCTTGCTTACTTTTTATTCATGTTGCAACTGTTTCAGAAATCAAGAATATGAAAAAAGAAAAGATAAATAAAATTGACCAGCTCAATGAGAAACTAAACAGAATCGAAATGAAAATTGTAGAGCGTCAAAAATTGATGGCAGAAGATAGAATTATTTCAATTGCAAGAGATTCTCTTGGCTTGATATTACCAAATGAAAATTTAGAAACAATTAGAGTATCAAAAGAACAAATTAAACGAATCGAAAAATTAGTAAAAGAAAAATATGATTAACTATCGTGCACTGGTCATTCTTGGATTGTCGCTGATATTTTTTATTGCCCTGATTATAAAACTTTACACAATTCAGATAATTAATAATGAGTTTTATTCACTTAAGGCTCAAGCACAACAGAACAAACCTCAAGTTGCAAAAGCTGAAAGAGGTGTAATTAAAGATAGAAATGGTGAGATACTTTGCTTTACTCGAGATAATATTTCTTTTTATGTAGATACAAGAATGATGACTGACAAAAGAGTCGATACAATTTCCAAAGTCTTTTCTAAAGTATTTGGGAAAAGTCAGGAATACTATAAAGATTTAATTGAAAATGGAGTAAGGAATGTTTGTCTTGAAAAAAAAGTTCCGATGGATAAAGCTTTGATTCTAAAAAAATTCGTAGTTGATGGACTTTATTATATCGAAGATTTTTCCAGGGTTTATCCTTATGGAAAATTGGCATCTCATATTTTAGGTTATGTTGATAGAGAATTAAATGGTGCAGCAGGTATAGAAAAAGTTTTTGATTCAACTTTAAGAGGAATTGATGGATACTTCGTATTTCAAAAAGATGTTCTGGGAAGAATAATTTCTTTGGACGAAAAAAATTCAAAACCACCGAAGGCAGGAAAAAATATTATTCTTACAATAAATAAAACATATCAAAATATACTTGAAGAAGAATTGGAAAAAGGTCTTCAAAAATATGAAGGGGAATCTGCTGTTGGAATAATTATGAATCCTAATACTGGGGAAATTCTAGCTCTTTCAAATGTTCCTGATTATGACCCGAACAAATACAATGATTATTCAATAGATGCTTTACGAAATCGTGCAATTACGGATACTTATGAACCCGGTTCAACAATTAAAGCACTTGTTCTTTCAATTTTATTTGACCAAAATCTTGTTAAAGAAAATGAAGTAATTAATACAGAAAATGGCAAATATATTTTTCGAAATGTTAGAATTACAGATTCTCATCCTTTTAATAGCTTAACTGTAAGACAAATTCTTGAACAATCAAGTAATGTGGGAATGTCCAAATTGTCAACAAGAATATCTGATGAAATTTTTTATAAATACTTAAGAGACTATGGTTTCAGCAATTATACTTCGATTGAATTACCCGGAGAAGCTGATGGAACTTTGAAAATGCCAGTTAATTTTACTCCATACACAAAAGCTTTTATGTCATTTGGATATGAACTTTCTGTAACACCATTACAAATGATTACAGCTTACAGTGCTTTGATTAATGGAGGCACGCTGATGAAACCTTTTCTTGTTAAAGCAATTACTGACAATAAAGACAGTTTAATAGAAGAAATAAAGCCAGTTAAAATTAGAAATGTGATTAGTCGAAAAACATCTGATTTGATGAGAAACTTACTTGTTGGAGTTGTTGAACACGGAACAGGTACAGCAGCACAACTTGAAAATGTTTTGGTAGGCGGAAAAACAGGAACATCACAAAAATTAATTAATGGAAGTTACACAAATGCCAAACATAATTCTTCTTTTATTGGATTTTTCCCTGCAGATAATCCACAAATAATTTGTTTGATACTTGTTAATGCTCCTAAATTCGGTAAATACGGAGGTTTTGTTGCAGCTCCAATTTTTAAAAATGTTGCTAAAAGAATTCTTGATGCTGATGTGAATTTAGTTCCTGTAAGAAAAAAAATTAATCGAACAAATAATTTGATTGAGGAATTAATTACAAAAACAGAATCAAAACCTGAAGAAGAAAAAAGCTTTTTTAATCTGCCCGATAAAAAAGATAATAACAATGAAAGAAAGAAAATTTATGTTGCTAATAAAAATGTAATGCCTGATTTGAAAAATCATTCATTGCGAGATGCAATTGCAATCTTAAATGAAATCGGATTGAATTATAAAATTATTGGAACAGGAAAAGTTGTATCACAAAGTATTGAACCAGGGACGGCTATCGACAAAAATTCTGTTTGTTATTTAAAATGTTCTCTTCCAAAAAAAGTTGATGTAATTAAGAAAATTGAGGATAAAAATTGAAACTGATTGAACTGCTTAACAATGTCAGAGTAATTCAAGTTGTTGGAAATGCTGAATTAAAAGAAATTGAGGATATAACTCATAACTCTCAATCTGTTAAGAAGAATTCATTGTTTTTTGCAATTGAAGGATTCAAAACAGATGGACATAAATTTATTCCAGATGCAATTAATCAAGGAGCAGCAGCTGTCGTTCTTTCAAAAGTAGATGCAGTTCCAGACCAATTATTTTTTCATTCAAATTGTGTAAAAATAGTAGTTGAAGATACAAGAAAATCATTAGCCGAATTTTCAAATATTTTTTATGGAAAGCCTTCTGAAAAATTGAATTTAATTGGTATAACTGGAACAAAAGGAAAGACCACAACTGCATTTTTTATTAAGAACATTTTTGAAACAGCAAATTTTAAGACTGGACTAATTGGTACAATTGCAAATTATATCGGTGATAAAGAAATTAAAACGATGCTTACCACACCTCAAGCAAATGAAATAAATTCATTACTGGTTCAGATGCTGAACGAAGGCTGCTCTCATTGTGTGATGGAAGTTTCTTCTCATGCACTTCATTTACATCGTGTTGATTTTCTTGATTTCAAGTTTGGAGTTTTTACAAACATAACTTCTGACCACATGGATTATCATAAAACATTTGAACATTATCTTAATTCGAAAAAAATCTTATTTGATATGCTGACATCAAATGCTTTCGCGATTGTTAATGTCGATGATAATAATATCGATAGATTACTTAAAGATTCTAAAGCAAAAAAAATTACTTATGGAACTTCACCTGATGCTGAATTCAGAATTAAAGATATCGAATTCACATTGGATGGAACTAAATTTTCCATAATTAACAATAAAAAAGAATACAAGATTAGTACAAAACTTGTTGGACATTTTAATGCATTTAATGCTGCTGCAGCTTTCAGTGTTGCTGCTATTTCAAATTTAGATATTGATACAATTATTGAAGGAATAAAAACAACTCCACAGGTTCCTGGAAGATTTGAAGTGTTATCAAGAAAAAATAAAAAAGTAATAATTGATTATTCTCATACAGCAGATTCTCTTAAGCAGGCATTAATTGCAATTCATCACATTGTAAAAAATGAAAGGCCAATTTATACAGTGTTTGGCTGCGGTGGCGATAGAGACAGAACAAAACGACCAATCATGGGAAACATTGCATCTGAAATGAGCAAAAAAGTTTTTGTTACATCAGATAATCCAAGAACCGAGAATCCACAAAAAATTATAGAAGAAATTTTAACTGGAATTCAAAAAAATAATTTCACTGCAATTGAAAACAGAGAAGAAGCAATTCGAACAGCAATATTTGAAAGCGAAGAGAATGCAGTAATTCTGATTGCTGGTAAAGGTCATGAAAACTATCAGGAAATTAATGGAATAAGAAAACATTTTTCAGATAAAGAAGTAGCAACTAAATATTTGGAAGAATGGTCAAAATAAAAATTACATTGGAAGATTTATTTAATCTTAACGGCTCGGTTATTTACAATCCCGACAGCTTTAAACCTCTTTCTTATGTAGAAATTGATTCAAGAAAAATAAATAAGCCGTGTTTATTTGTAGCAATCAAAGGGGGAAAGTTTGATGGCCACGATTTCATTCATGATGCAATTGAAAAAGGTGCAGAAGCTGTTATAATTAACAGAAGAAAATTAGAAAAATTCAATTCATTGAATATTCCTTTTATTACTGTTCCCGATACAATCAAAGCTTACGGTGAACTTGCAAACAGATGGCGAAATAAACTTGGAGCAAAAGTAATTTCTATTACAGGAAGTAACGGCAAAACAACAACAAAAGAAATGATTGCAGTTTTGCTTGAAGAGAAATTTAATGTTGTGAAATCAGAAGCAAATAATAACAATCACATCGGTGTGCCCCTTACAATTTTTTCTGCAGATGAAAATTGTGAAATGCTGATTTTAGAACAAGGGACAAATCATATTGGCGAGATTCCATATTCAGCAAAAATTTCTGAACCTGATTATGCTTTAATTACCAACATAGGTGATTCTCATCTTGAATTCTTAAAAAGCAGAGAAGGTGTATTCAAAGAAAAATCTGCATTGTTTGATGCAGCAGAAAAAAGAGGAGGAATAATTTTCATAAATGTTGATGACCCAATCATAAATAAAAATAAAAACAGGTATAAAAATATTGTTACTTATGGATTTAAAAAGTCTGCTGAAGTCAAAGGTAAAATTGTAAACTATGATGATTTAGGGAGAGCAGAAATTTCTATTCAATATCATGAAGAAAATTTTAAAGTGAAGCTTCCTTTGTCAGGAGAATCAAATGCAAAGAATTTTTTAGCAGCAGCTGCAATTGCTTTGAAAATTGGATTAACAGAAAATGAAATAATTAATGCATCAAAAAGATTAAAGCCTGTTCATGGAAGACTGGAAATAAAAGAATATTCAAAAGCAATATTGGTTGATGATACATATAATGCAAGTCCTGCTTCTGTTGAAGCTGCATATTATTTTTTGAAGAAAGTAAAACGATATAAAAATAAAATTATGGTTCTTGGTGATATTTTTGAATTAGGTAAGCAGGCACCAAAATTTCATAGAGACCTTGCAAAAATTTTTAATGAAGATAAAAACACAACAGTTCTTACTATCGGGGACTTGATGAAATATTTGCATCGAGAATTAAAAAAGAGAAAAATAAAAACAATTCACTTTGATACCCGCGATGCCTTGAAGCTGTATCTTCAATATGAAGATATAGATAACTCAGCAATTTTAGTTAAAGGCTCGCGAGGAATGAAAATGGAAGAATTTATAAACATACTGGAGCAGAGATTTGAGTAATGTTCTACTATCTATTTAATTACATTAACGAAACATTTAATCCGCCGGGCTTTGATGTTTTCAGATTTTTATCATTTCGTTCAGCGCTCGCTGCAATAACAGCACTGGCGATATCATTCATCTTTGGTCCAAAGATAATTGCAAAACTGAAAGAAAAACAAATAGACCAGCCAATTCGCGATGATGGTCCACAAACTCATAAAAAGAAAGCCGGCACTCCCACAATGGGAGGAATTATAATTTTAATTTCTGTTATAATTCCAGTTCTACTATGGAGTAACCTAAAAAGCATTTACATTATTCTTGCATTATTTGCTACAGTATTTCTTGGTGCAATTGGCTTTCTTGATGATTATTTAAAAGTAGTTAAAAAAATTCCTACAGGTTTGATTGCTCGTTATAAATTAATGGGACAAATTTTTGTCGGTACTGTAATTGGTCTTGCAGTTTATTATTTACCTGAATTCTCACAGTATAATACACAAACCACACTTCCTTTCTTTAAAAATTTGAACTGGGATTTTTCTTATCTATACATTCCATGGGTAATTTTTATTATAACTGCAACATCAAATGCTGTAAACTTAACCGATGGATTGGATGGGCTTGCAATTGGAACAATTATAATTGTCATGCTTGCTTTGGCAATAATTGTTTATGTAACTGGCAATGTAATTTATGCAGATTATCTTAATATAATTTATTTATCAGGGAGTGGTGAACTTACAGTTTTTATTGCTGCTTTAATTGGTGCAGGTTTGGGTTTTCTATGGTTTAATTTTTATCCTGCAGAAGTTTTTATGGGAGACACAGGCTCGCTTGCTTTAGGAGGTGTATTTGGTGTTATCATGATTATTGTTAAAAAAGATTTATTAATACCAATTCTTGGTGGAATTTATTTTATTGAAACTCTTTCAGTAATTATTCAAAGACTTTATTTCAAATACACAAAGAAAAAGTATGGCGAAGGAAGAAGAGTTTTCAGAATGGCACCAATTCATCACCACTTTGAACAATTGAATTGGGCTGAACCAAAAATTGTAATTAGATTTTATATAGTCACTATTATTCTTGCAATCATAAGTTTAGCTTCATTTAAGATTAGATGATGGATATAGCAAATAAAAAAATATCGATTATTGGTGCAGAAAAAAGTGGAATTGCTGCAGCACGACTTTCTAAAAAATTAGGGGCTTTACCTTTTGTTAGCGATTCTGCTTCAAAAGATAAATTGCAAAAGTCAATCGAAATTTTTGAATCAGAAGGAATTGATTTTGAATATGGTGCTCATTCAGAAAAAATTTATGATTGTGATTTTATTGTTACAAGTCCAGGAGTTCCATCAGATTCAGAAGTTTTATCAAATGCAATTAAAAAAGGAATAAAAGTTATAAGTGAAATTGAATTTGCTTCCTGGTTTTGTAAAGGCACAATAATTTCAATTACTGGAACTAACGGCAAAACAACTACAACAAGTTTGATGAATTACACTTTGAATCAATGCGGATTAAAATCATATTCAGCTGGAAATATAGGCTATCCATTTTCTGCAATTGTTCTTGATGTCAATGAAAATGAATTTGTTTCACTTGAGACTTCAAGTTTTCAACTCGATTTTATTGATGCATTCAAACCAAAGTTTTCAATGATATTGAATATTACTCCAGACCATCTTGACCGATACAACAATAATTTTGATGAATATATTGCTTCGAAATTCAAAATCACAAAAAATCAAGATGAAAGCGATTTCTTTATTTATAATGCTGATGATTCTATTATCACAGAAAAACTAAAAAATATCAAAGCACATAAAATTGGTTTTTCTTTAACTCAAGAATTAAATGTGGGAACTTATTACAAAGACGGCAAAATGTTTTTTGCATGGTATGGCAGGCACGAGGAAATTTGTAATTCTTCAGATTTATTTATCAAAGGTGAACACAATATTGCAAATGCTCTTGCTGTTCTTGCAGTTGCTAAAATATTGAATCTGCCAAATAAAAAAATTCGAAATTCATTTACATCATTCAAAGGTGTCGAACATAGAATTGAATTTGTAAGAGAACTTGATGGAGTTGAATATTATAATGATTCCAAAGCAACAAATGTGGATTCTGTTTGGTATGCATTAAAAAGTTTTGATAAGCCAATTTATTTAATACTTGGAGGAAAAGATAAAGGAAATAATTATGATAAGATTCGTGATTTAGTAATTCAAAAAGTTAAAAAAATTTATGCAATAGGTTCATCAGCGAATAAAATCTATGATTACTTTAAAGAAATAGTTCCAACAGAATATAAACAAACAATTGAAAGCTGTGTAGAAACTGCACGTAAAGAAGCTGAGCCTGGTTCTGTTGTTCTTCTTTCTCCAGCATGTGCAAGTTTTGATATGTTTGATAATTATGAACATCGTGGAAAAGTATTTAAAAATGCAGTGAGCAAATTAAAATGATGAGATTAATGGTAAAAATAATGATAACAATTGTTATTGCTCTGATGCTTCTGGGAGCTATCATGGTTTTTACTGCAAGCGGAACTTACAGTTTAAGCAAGTTCAATAATTTTTACTTTTTGTTCAAATCACACTTATGGAAAGTTTTTGCGGCAATAATTTTAATGTTCGCTTTTATGGTTATTCCTTATGATTATTATCGAAAGGTGAGTAAATGGCTGCTGATTTTAACAATAGTTTTGCTGATTATTACTTACTTCTTTGGTGTTAAAACAAAAGGCGCAGGTAGATGGCTGGATGTATTCGGACTTTTTAAGTTTCAGCCTTCAGAGTTGGCAAGACTTTTATTGATAATTCATCTTTCTGCATTGATTGAAAGAAAGAAACATTTAATAAAAGATTTTCAAAGTGGATTCTTATATGCATTGATTTGGATTGGTCTTACCGTTGGCTGGATTATTATTCAACCTCATGTGAGTATTTCTGTGATAATTATTTTAACATCATTTGCAATTCTATATGTGGGCGGTGCTCAGTTCAAACATATTGCTGGAGTTTTTGCATTTACAGCTGTTTTTTTAATTCCTGTAGTTTTATTGTACAA
This sequence comes from Melioribacteraceae bacterium, assembly GCA_037481715.1. Classification (GTDB taxonomy): domain Bacteria; phylum Bacteroidota; class Ignavibacteria; order Ignavibacteriales; family Melioribacteraceae; genus Rosettibacter. Next base: position 58,743 of record JBBFLD010000004.1, on the reverse strand, counting down.
TCATGCGAGACAAAGACTGATGGACTATGTCAATAGCTTAATTACAGGAAGTGACATAAACATTCAAGTTACTCAAGCCAAAATTGCGCTTGGCAGCGGTGGTTGGTATGGCCTTGGATTTGGCAACAGCAGACAGAGTGATTTATTCCTGCCAGAATCTTACGGCGATTTTATTTTTTCTGTAATTGGAGAAGAAATTGGGTTTATAGGCACATTAATCATCTTGATTCTTTATTTCGCTTTATTTGTATCGTGCTTGATAATTGCAAAAAAATCACAGGATAAATTTGGGCAGCTTTTGGTATTCGGCTTAAGTTTCAATATTCTGATTAGTGCATTGATAAATATTGGAGTTGTAACCGGACTTCTTCCAACTACTGGAATTCCTCTACCATTTATAAGTTTTGGTGGAACATCAATTATACTGTCCGGTATTTCAATTGGAATTATTTTGAATGTAGCACAACAATCATTAAAAACAGAAGAATTAAAATTAGCACAGGTAGGATGAATAATATTTATCGATTCATATTTGCTGGCGGTGGAACTGGAGGTCATCTTTATCCAGCTCTTGCTGTAGCTCAAAAAATTCTTGAGCTTAAACCTGAAGCTGATATTTTGTTTGTAGGCACAAAAGATAAAATTGAAGCTCGTGTAGTCCCAGAATATGGTTTCAACTTTAAATCGATTTTGATAAGCGGATTTTCAAGAAAATTTAACTTGAAAAATCTTTTATTCCCGATTAAACTCATAATTGGCATGATTCAATCATTAATTATTGCAATGAAATTTAAACCTCGAGTTGCTGTTGGAACTGGTGCTTATGTTTCAGGTCCGGTTATCTGGGCTGCATCTGTTATGGGTTCAAAGATAATTTTGCTTGAACAAAACAGTTATCCAGGAATTACAAACAGACTACTTGAAAAAAAAGCTGACGAAATTCATTTGACTTATGAAGAATCAAAAAAATATTTCAGAGAAAAAGAAAAATTATTTGTAACTGGTAATCCAGTCAGAATTGATTTGAAACTTATAAATAAAGATGAAGCATTAAAAAAATTTGGATTGAACAGATCAAAAAAAACTTTGCTTGTTCTTGGAGGAAGTTTAGGCGCAAAGTCAATTAACAATTCAATTGCATCAATATCTGATGATTTGATTAAAAATGATATTCAGATTTTATGGCAAACAGGTTCATCATACTATGAAGATTATAAACCTTTTGAAAAAGAAGGGATAAAAGTTATGCCTTTCATTAAAGATATGCAGGCGGCATACAGTGCATGTGATTTGGTTTTAGCAAGAGCTGGCGCAACAACAATTGCAGAAGTTTCGTATTTGGGATTACCTGTTATCTTCGTCCCTTCAACAAATGTAGCTGCTAATCATCAATTTATGAACGCAAAAATTCTTTCAGATAAAAATGCAGCAATTTTAATTGAAGATAAAAATTTGCAAAAAGAGCTCCTTGAAAAAATTATTCAGATAATTAATGATGAAGAGCAATTAAATGTTCTTAAAAAAAATATTTCACAATTTTCAAAGAATGAGGCTGTTAATATTGTAGCAGAAAGAATAATAAAATTAGCTGAAATTTTTTGAAACGATTTTTTTAAGGAATAAATTTTTATGATGACAAGAACAATTAAGAATATCCATTTTGTTGGAATTGGCGGAATAGGAATGAGTGGAATTGCTGAAATATTATTGAATCAGGGATTTACTATCACTGGTTCGGATTTGCATAAATCAGAAATTACAGACAGACTGGAAAATCTTGGAATAAAAATTTATGAAGGACATTCACCAGATAATCTAAAAAATGCAGACCTTGTTGTTTATTCATCTGCAGTTACACTCGATAACCCAGAAGTTAAAGCAGCAATAGAAAGAAAAATTCCTGTAATCAAAAGAGCAGAAATGCTTGCAGAATGCATGCGAATGAAATATGGAATTGGAATCGCAGGTACTCATGGAAAAACTACTACAACTTCTATGGTTGGACTTGTATTGACAGAAGCAGGAATCGACCCAACAATTATTGTAGGCGGAAAACTTCACAGCCTTGGTGGAACTAATGCACGACTTGGAAAAGGAGATTACATAGTTGTTGAAGCTGATGAATTCGATAGAACATTTCTTAAACTTACGCCTGTTATTGCTGCAATTACAACTTTAGAAAGAGAACATCTTGATACTTACAAAGATCTCGATGACCTCAAATCCGCTTTCACAGAGTTTGCAAACAAAGTTCCATTTTTTGGTTTTGTGGTCCTTTGTCTTGATGAACCTGCACTTCAAGATATTATTCCATTGATTAACAAAAAAATTTTTACTTATGGAATTTCTCCACAGGCAGACATCAGAGCAATTAATATTACTCATTATCAGAACTCATCTGAGTTTACTGTACTATTCAAAGGTGAAGAACTTGGTAAAATTAAACTAAATGTTCCAGGAATTCATAATGTTAAAAACTCTCTTGTAGCAGTAACAATAGCAAAAGAAATGGGAGTTGATTTTCAGACAATTAAAAAAGCTCTTGAATCTTTCACAGGTGTTTATAGAAGATTCGAAAAAAAATATGATGAAGATGTTATGGTTGTTGATGATTATGGTCATCATCCAACTGAAATTGATGTAACACTTGATGGCATAAGAAGAGGATGGAATAGAAGATTAGTTGCTGTATTTCAACCTCATTTATATTCGCGCACAAGAGATTTCTATGCAGAATTTGGAAGGTCTTTCTTGAATTCGGATGTTTTTATTTGCACAGATGTTTATCCAGCACGAGAAAAGCCAATTGAAGGAGTTACAGGCGAATTGATTGCTAATGCGGCAAAAAATTATGGTCATAAAAATGTTTACTATGAACCAGATAAAACAAAAATTCCAGAGCTGCTGAAAAGTATTTATAAAAAAGATGATATCATCATAACAATGGGTGCTGGAGATATCTGGAAATATGCAGAAAAGTTTGTTGAATATCTTAAATCAAGAAAAAAATAATAAACTATGAAAAAATTGCCAGGCATAATTCTGTTTGTGTTGTTAACAGGAATAATTTTTTACATAGGATTAGTGCATAATGAGAATAAAATATTAATTGATTCAATAATAATTTACGGAGATTATCATCTATCAAAAGAAAATTATATGAAGTTTGCCAGCTTGATTGATAAAAACAGCTACAGAAATTTATCACTAAGAATAATTAAAGATAGAATTGAAAAGCATCCTTATGTCGATTATGCTGATGTGAAATATGAAGGGAGCGGAAAAGTTACAATCAAAATTTATGAAAAGAATTTTAGTTCCATATTTATGGATAATCAAAATCAATTCATATTGACAGATAACTTGGAATTACTCCCATTTCTTCCAGAAACAAAAAATATTAATTATCCAATCATATCTAACATTTTTAAGAAAGATTCTTTAAGAGTTCTTAAATCTCTAAAAAATAATGATGATGTTTTGACCGCATCAAAAATTTTGAGCGGGATAAAATTCCTGAACGAGGAATTATATAATGAACTTTCTGTAATTGATATGAATAAAGGCTCGGATGTTATGCTTTATTTTTCATCTTTTGATTATCCGGTATTGATAGGCAGAGGGAATGAAATCAAAAAAATTGTTTACTTCAATAACCTCTGGAATAATTTAAAAGGAAAAGAAATAAATAATTATGTGAACTATATTGATTTAAGATATAATGAACACATCTACTTTGGAATTCAAGATAGTTTACAAGCAGGAGAAAAGAAATTATGAAAAAAAATGTAATTGCAGGTTTAGATTTAGGAACAACAAAAGTTTGTGCTGTTATTGCTGAACAGGCAGATAACAATATCAACATACTTGGTTTTGGTGTATCGCCTTCGGAAGGATTGAACCGCGGTTTGGTTGCAAATATTTCAAAAACCGCCGAAGCAATTACTCAGGCTATGAATATTGCATCAAACAGAGCAGGCTTGACTGTTAAGGAACTGAATGTTGGTGTTGCAGGCGAACATATTACAAGTTTGCGCCATCGAAATTATGTTACAATTAATAATCCCGACCATGAAATAACAAAAGAAGATTTAAATCGGCTTGAATCAGATGTCAAAACAATTAGAATTCCTTCAGATAGACAAATTCTTCATATAATTCCAGAAGAATATTTTGTCGATTATCAAGGTGGTATTGACGACCCGATTGGTTTGTGCGGCTCCCGCCTTGAAGCTGTTAATCATGTTGTCCTTGCATCTGTTCCTGCAATGGAAAATATAAAAAAATCTGTTGAACGAGCTGGATATTCCGTTAAGAATTACATACTTCAACCAATTGCATCATCAATATCTGTGCTCGAAGAAAATGAAAAAGACCTTGGTGTTCTTCTCATCGATATTGGCGGCGGAACAACTGACCTTGCAATATTTCATCGGAAAGCAATTAAACATACAAAAGTTATTGGAGTAGCTGGAAATCAGGTGACAAATGATATCCGTGAAACTCTTGGAATTGTTACAGCTGATGCAGAGAAAATTAAAAAAGAATATGGATATGCAATCGAAACTGCAATAATTAAAGACGAAGATATTTATATCAAAGGTGTTGGTGCAAGAGGAAATATTAAAATTCCAATTTCATTGTTAACTCAAATTATAAGCGTAAGAATGAGAGAACTTTTCACTTTAATTGATAATGAACTAAGAGTCTCTGGATTTAAAAATAAAATAAAAGCAGGAGTGGTTTTAACAGGCGGTGGTTCTTTACTGAAAGGTTGTGTTGAATTGGCAGAAGATGTTTTTGGTTTACCTGCAAGAATTGGAGTTCCACTTGATTTGGGTGGAGGTTTATCACATGAAATTGAAAGTCCTGAATTTGCAACAGTAGCTGGATTGATAAAAGGCTTGCCAGGAATGAAGCAGGAAGAAATTGTTGTTGATGTTAAAAAATCAAAGAAAGAAAAAAAGTTTAAGCCGGGAAAATATTTTAAGAAAATTCAAGAATTCTTTGAAAATTTATAAATAACCACAACAAGGAGGAAGCATGGATCAAAATAACAATAACAAAAGACTGAGATTTGTCACTCTCGACAGGGAAGAAACACAAAAACTTTCAGCTGTATTAAAAGTAGTTGGGGTTGGAGGTGGTGGATGCAATGCCATCGACAGCATGATTCATCGCGGTCTAAGCGGAGTGGAATTTATTGCAATTAATACTGATGCTCAAGCTCTTGCAAAAAGTCTGGCTCCAATGAAAGTTCAAATTGGTGCTAACATAACAAGAGGATTGGGCACAGGCGCTATTCCAAATATCGGTAAAAAAGCTGCAGAAGAAGACCGCGATAAATTGACCCGTATTCTTGATGGAAGCGATATGGTGTTTGTTACATGCGGTATGGGAGGCGGAACAGGAACAGGGGCTGCCCCAATTGTTGCTTCAATAGCAAAAAGTTTGGGTGCCTTAGTTGTTGGCATCGTAACTAAACCATTTACTTGGGAAGGTAAACATAGAATGAAAAATGCAGAAGAGGGCATTAAAGAATTAAGACAATATGTTGACAGCTTAATTGTTATCCCAAACAGCAGAATTCTAAGCATTATCGATAACGCAACAGCAGCAATAGCAGCTTTTGATAAACCAAATGAAATTCTTTATGAAGCAACAAGAGGAATTGCAGATATTATTACAATGACAGGAATTATTAATGTAGATTTTGCTGATGTTAGAACTGTTATGAAAGACAGTGGTCAGGCATTAATGGGCTGCGGAATTGCAAGCGGTGAAAACCGTGCAGTCGAAGCTGCTCAAAAAGCAATCTCTTCTCCTTTGCTTGAAGGTATTTCAATTAAAGGTGCAAAAAATATTCTTCTCAATGTCTCTGGTTCTTCAAATATGACAATGCAGGAAATTGAAGCCGGCAACAACATTATTTTCCAAGCTGCTGGCGAAGAAGCTAATGTTATCTTTGGTGCAGTTGTAAAAGAAGAACTTAATGATTATATCTCATACACAGTTATTGCAACTGGATTTGGAAGCAATGGCCAGGCAAGCAACTTAAATAATCTTAAACAGGATAAAGATGATAAATCATCACAAAGAAAACCTTCTACAGGTCTGGGTGGTTTTTCAAAAGATAAAATTGATTTAGACAGTAGTGATGATTTGAATATTCCTACGATTCTAAGAATGAGAAGAAAAGACCCGGATTTATTCCCAGATGATGATTTGAAGACCGGTTTTAAAGCTGATGATAATTCTTCTAATTCCAACGATGATATAAATAATAAAAAGAAAAAAGATGACGATGATGACGAAGAAGACAGCTCTTCTTTCCTAAGAAAAATTATGGACTAAATTTTACGGCTGATGTTGATTTTCCCTTGTTGTGGTAAACGAGTGACTAATCTTGAAAATCAACTCAGCCTTTTTTTATTCTGAATTTAGAAAACTGAATTAAGAAGCAAGAAAAAATTCACAGAAGATTATACAGCTTCATCCTCACTTTCCACTATTATAATTTTCGTTTTAGTAATGGAATTACTAATTTGTAGCTCAAAAAACAAAACATGATGATTTATGAAAAAATATATTTTAATTCTGTTAGTTCTTTTCGCAATAAATAACATTCAAGCTCAGGAAGAAGAAGTTGGCTGGACATCAAGATTTGGAATTGCGGTGGGATTTACTCCCGCATATGTTTTCCCAAATCTGGATAAAATTAATTCTCAAGTGAAGAAAATGGGAATTGATGAATTAAGTAATTCAGGATTTGCAGTTTGGGGCGGCGGAGGATATGCATATATAATGATGATTGAAAATTTGAGAATTGGAGCAATTGGCTTAAGCGGTTCTACTTCGTCAAGTGGTAATATTAATAATTTAGAAAAAGAAGTTATTTATGATTTTGGTCTTGGAGGGTTAACAATTGAATATACACTTCCATTTGTTCAAAAGGTTGCTTTATCTGTTGGTGCTATTGCAGGCTATGGTTCTTCAACAATTGAAATATATCAATCAAGGTCAAACTTTAGTTGGGAAAATATTTGGGCAAAAGTAGCAAAGGATGGTGTTCTGATAACAAGTGATGTAAGTGACAGAATTACTCAATCATATTTTCTTATTTCTCCAACAATAAATTGTGATATTCCAATTACTCGTTTTATTTCTTTTAGAATTGGAGCTGGATATAATTTGACTTTTGGCAAAACCTGGAAAATAAATAACGACAAAGATATTGCTAATGTTCCATCTGATATAAATTCTAATTCATTCTTTATTCAAACAGGAATTTACTTAGGATTTTTCGCTTACTAATATGAACACAAAAAATATACTTGTAACTGGCGGAGCTGGGTTTATTGGAAGCAATTTTATCAATTATATCCTTTCAAAAAGAGATGACTGGAAAATCATCAACATTGATAAACTAACTTATGCAGGTAATTTAGAAAATCTGAAATCTGTTGAAGGCAATAAAAATTATCATTTCATTAAAGGGGATATTTCAAACAGAGAACTTATCGATTATGTTTTCAAAAAATTTGCTGTTAAATATGTAATAAATTTTGCAGCAGAATCACATGTCGATAGAAGCATACTTGGTTCAGAAATTTTTTATAGAACAAATGTAATTGGAACAAATGTTTTGCTCGAAGCAGCAAGAAGATATGAAGTAGAAAAATTTGTCCAGATTTCCACTGATGAAGTTTATGGAAGTTTAGGACCAGAAGGTAAGTTTACCGAAAAAACTCCGCTTTCTCCTAATAGTCCATATTCATCAAGCAAGGCTTCTGCAGATTTAATGGCAATGGCATTTTATCACACTTATAATCTTCCTGTTTTGATTACAAGATGTTCAAACAATTATGGTCCTTATCAATTCCCAGAAAAATTAATTCCTTTAATGATTATTAATGCATTAAATAACAAAAAGCTGCCGGTTTATGGTGATGGTTTGAATGTTCGTGATTGGATTTTTGTAATTGACCACGTCAAAGCTGTTGAACTTGTTTTTGAAAAAGGAAAACCCGGCGAAGTTTACAACATTGGTGCAAATCGTGAAATGAAAAACATTGATATTGTGAAATTAATACTGAATAAGCTTAATAAACCGGAAGATTTAATAGAATTTGTTAAAGACCGTCCTGGTCACGACCGCCGTTATGCGATTGACTCTTCCAAAATTCAAAATGAACTTGGCTGGAAACCTGAATATGAATTTGAAAAAGCTCTGGATTTTACAATTGATTGGTACATTGAAAATAAAAATTGGTGGGAAAGAGTAATATCAGGTGAGTATTTAAATTACTACAAGAAACAATATGGAGATTTATAATCTTTGCTCTTCGCTTCCATCAGTAATTAAAATTGTTATTGTATTTACTAAGGAAAAAGTTATATCTTTTGTATCAACTTATAAAATATTTACAAAACATTAACAGTAAAAAGAAATGAGATTAATAAAATCATTTATTTATTTGATATTGATGATTACTTATCTGTCAATTTCAGCTCAGGAAATAGAACAAACAACATCAAAAAGTCTTCAAACAACAGTAATGCAGCCTATTACAGTTACTGTTGGAGGAAATTTTGTTGTTACAGGTTCGTTTACTGCATTTAGAACTCAAAGACTTGACCATTTTATCACCACATTATTTAATCAAGCTCAGGAAGCTTCAATAGGTGCAGTAAATAAACCTGAATTGATAAGGCAGATAAAAAAAGAATTGCAGAAATATCCATTAAGAGATATAACATTGAAGCGTGCAGATGGAACAGTTCTTAAAATTGATTTGCTGAAATTTAGATTGACAGGAGATTTTAATTACAATCCATATTTAATGAATGATGATGTAATAATTTTCCCTTCGTATGATGAAAAGAAAAATATTATTGATATATCTGGTGCAGTGAACAATCCAACACAATTTCAATTTGTTGAAGGAGATAAATTATCGGATGCAATTTTATTTGCAGGAGGAATTAATAAAGCATATGATAATGTAAAAGAAGCAGAGATATCAAGAATAACAAATAATGGTTCTTCTGAAGAAATAATTCGTGTTAAAATAAATGATGATGTTCCTTTGCAAAGAGGAGATAGGATTAGAATTTTATTCACAGAGAATAATAAAATAGCTTATAAAGTTTTAGTTTTAGGCGAAGTCAATAGTCCTGGTTATATTTATATCACAAAAAATAATACAACAATTAGAGAAGTAATAGAAAAAGCTGGTGGTTTTACAAAAGATGCAGATTTAAGAAGAGCTGAAATTTTAAAAGGCGAAGATGAATCGCAGTTAATGAAAATTAAAGCAATAAGAGATGCTTATGAAAGAGATACTTCTAAAACAACATTGCCAGTTTTGCTTAAAACAATTGATGAACTTAAAACCGAAGAATTAAAAATGCTTCGTTCAGCAAATCTTACTACAGAAGAATTTGAATACTCTTTTTCCTATGATAATTATCTTAGATTTATTGAAAGTAAAAGCGTAATTGATTTTACAAAAATATTTTCAGATTCAACAAAGGATGGGAGTTATATTGTTAATGATGGTGATGTAATTATAATTCCAAAGTATCAAAATCTTGTTTATGTATTTGGTCAGGTTGTAAATCCAGGTTTTTACATGTATGATTCATCTAAAACTTGGCGAGATTATATAAATGATGCAGGTGGAATAACAAAGAGTGCTAAGAATGGAAAAAGAACTCAAGTTATAAAAGCAGTAAGCAGAACATGGATAAATGCCAGTGATACTACAAAAGTAGAGCCAGGTGATTTTATATATGTTCCAAAAGATATACCCCGAGATTTGTCATACTATATTCAACAAATTGGTTCAGTCTCCGGAATTTTAACAGCAGTAGTTTCGGTAACATTTTTAATTATACAAGCAACAAAAAAATAAGCAGAACTCTTATGGCAGAAGAAAAAGAAACAACCTTAGGAAGTACATTTATAGAATTTTTAACCATAGTAGTTAAATATCGATGGTTTTTATTCTGGTTTGTTTTTGTTATTACTGCAAGTGCTACTTTATACGCATTACTTGCTCCCAAATGGTATAAATCAACCGCGTCGGTTTTTCCGGCTGAAAAGACTGATTTGCTTTCTACTTTATCTGGATTATCGAGTTTAGCAAAAGGATTTTCGGCAAGTAAAGGTTTGGCTGCTTTAACTGGTGCAAACACTGAAGCAGACCGATACATTGCAATTTTAAAAAGTGCTACAATTACAGATGATGTAATTAAAAAATTTGAGTTGAGAAAAGAATATAACATGGAAGATGATTATTATGATAAAGTTGTTAAAGAATGGCAGTCTAATTTAGAGTTAGAAATTCAAGATGAAGGAAATTTAACAATTACCGTTTATGACAAAAATCCACAAAAAGCAGCTGATATTGCTAACTATCTTGTGGAAAGATTAAATGAAATTAATACGAAACTGAGTGTTACAAATGCAAAAGCTAATAGAGAATTTGTTGAAAAAAGATATTTACAAAACATTGCTGATATAAATAAACTTGAAACCGCGATGAAGCAATTTCAAGAAAAATATGGAGTAATAGCAATTCCTGAACAAATAGAAGCAACAGTTAAATCAATGTCGAGCATATATTTGGATTTATATAAAAAGGAAATTGAATTTAATGTAATGCAGCAGACTTATGGAAAAGATCATCCACTTGTTGCAAATACAAAAATAGAAATGAATGAGCTTCGGAAGAAAATTAATCAATTAAATGCTGGTACAGATATATCACAAAAAGATGTTAAACTTTTAATTCCATTCAAAGAAGCACCACATTTGGCAAATGAATATTTAAAAATCTATCGTAACTTAGAAATTCAATATAAAATACTTGAATTCATTCAACCACTTTATGAACAAGCAAAAGTAGAAGAAGCAAGAAATACTCCATCAGTAATTGTGCTTGATAAAGCAGGACCTGCCGAAAGAAAAGCAAAGCCGAAAGGGACATTGTATGCTCTTGTTTCTTTTGTAAGTTCTTTGCTATTGGGTTTATTTATAGTATTCATTAGAGAAATGTTTTTGAAAATAAAATCAGTTGACCCCGAAAAACATACCTTTATATTATCTTCATTAAAATCTGATATGATTAAGTTAGGGCTTAGAAAAAGGTAATTGAATGACCGAAGCAGAGAGAATACGTAAGAATTCTTTTTATTCTTTTCTTACTGTCTCGTCAAGATTAATTGCAAATGTTTTTATATTCTGGATAATTGCAAGATTTTATGGACCTGATATTTTCGGTCAATTCACCACAGCTCAAGTATTAGCTACTAACTTTATAATATTAGCCGATTTTGGTTTTGATATTCTTTTAACTACTGAAGTAGCTAAAAATAGAAATCAAGCATTAAAAATTTTTCAACAATTCTTTTCATTAAAATTAATTTTTTGTTTTATAGCTTTATTGCTGATGAATATTACAGGATTATTCGGAGATTTTAGCTATCAAACAAAAAGCATGATTTTTATTCTAAGCTTTTACATGGCTTTTTCATCATTATCTAATTTTCAATCTGCTCTATTTAAAGGTTTTGAAAAATTAGAATACGAAACTAGAGTAACATTGGTGATGAATGTGCTTCTAATTTTATTGTCAATTCCTTTAATATTGTTGAGAATTAATATTTATGTAATTGCCTTAACATTTGTTTTGACAAGATTAATCGGCTTTGCACTCGGAATTTTTTATAGTAAATCTGTTTTATCGAACATTTCTTATAAATTTGTTTTGGAAGGCTTTAATAAAATCAAAAATAAGGTTTTGGTTTTCGGACTATTTCTTTTTTTTAATAATCTTTTTTTTCAATTAGATACAATCCTTATTTCACTCTGGAAAAATGATAATGAAGTTGGAATCTATCAAGCAGTATTTAAGCTTATCATGCTTCCTCTTGTTATTCCCGATATAATTACCAATACACTTTTGCCAACACTATCAAGACTCAATTATGAAAACAGAGAACAATGGATAAAAATTGGAAAGTTTATTAATAAACTTTTAATTGGAATAGTTGTACCTATTGCAATTATAATTTTCGTTTATGCAGAACAAATAATTGAAATCATTTATGGTTCGAAAAATTATTTGAATTCAATTAATGTATTAAGAATTTTTTCGTTAGTATTGTTTATTAGATTTTCATTCGAAGCACATGCATTAATGTTAACAACTTCTGATAAGCAGCATATTCGATTATTCACCGTACTTTTTGCAACATTAATTAATTTAGTAATGAATTATTTTTTAATACCAATTTATGGTGCTCTTGGTGCTGCACTTGTTTCATTGTTAACAAATGTTTTTGTTGGAATAATTTACTTTATTTATAACATAAAAATTTTTACAGATTATAGAATCAATAAAAGAATTATACTTTATTTAACTATCTCATTCTTCGTTGCATATATATTCTGGCAATACATCAAGTTCAATATTTTTTTATCAATGGTTGTATTAAGCTTATTTTTCTTATTAGGTATTTATTATTTCTATTTAACTGAAGAAGAGAAAAAATTGTTATTATCTCCTAGTAACAAAATTTTTAAAAAGTAAAAACATATGCCATTAACTTCATACATCTGCTTTGCTGTATTTATTTTGTTGTTTTTAACATTATTTAGAAAAAATACAGATGTATTTTCTCCTTCAAGATTGTTCATAATGATATGGGCTTTGGCAATAGGATTAGCAGAATTAAAATTAAGCAGATATCAGAAAATTTGGTCATCTTACAATTGGATAGTGTTGATGATATCTCTTCTTTCAATGATTCTAGGTTTTTTTATAGTGTATGTAATTAATATTGGGAAACAATTAAAATCTATAAATGAAATTCGTCGAATTACAAAAGACTTCACATTTGATACAAATTTACTTTTTCGTTACATAATTCTTTTGTTTATTGCATATTTAGTATCATACATAGTTTCCGCAATAGTAATCGGATATATTCCATTGTTTACTAAATATCCGGGAGTTGCAAGAAATGACTGGGGAATTTTTGGCTTTGGTCTTTTTGTACAATCGTTCCCTTCAATTATCTACTTAATTGTACTTTATTTTCTAATCACAAAAAAAGCTCCTTTCAAAAAAATTATTTTAACAATTGTTTTTATAATTACTTTTTTAACCTATGCTTTTCTTCTTCAGAGATACTATATAGCTTTAGCAATTATTTCTACTGCAGCTACAATTTATTATTTAACAAATCTGCTTAGACTTAGAAATGTTGTTTTAATTTCTACTGTTGGTCTGGCGATTATGTTCGGGATGACTTTTATCAGATTAACAGGAACAATTGCAAATTATCTATATTATTTGAGTCAAATGAAATTTAGTATTAAATATGCATATCTTACTGAACCTTACATGTATATTGTTATGAACATTGAAAATTTTGTGCATGCAGCATCTAAGATTGAAAAATTTACTTATGGATTATTCTCATTTGATTTTGTTTTTGCAATAACAGGATTAAAACATGTTATGGCAGAATATCTGGCTTTACCAAAGTTCCCTCATTTAATTACAAATAATTATAATACATATACAATGTTTTTTGTTTATTACTGGGATTATGGCATTTTAGGAATTACCCTCTTTCCGCTTTTAATAGGGATGATTTTTTCTTTTGCTTATTATAAGATGAGAACAAAACCTGACATAAATTCAATTGCCATATATTCAATATTTGTGTTTGTAATTTCTTTTTCATTCTTTGTTCCAGTGCTAACATTTCTTCATTTCGTATTTAACTTCATGGTTATCTACTTTATTACTGCCCTAGTAACTGAAAAATCAATGCGTATTAATTAGTGATTGATAAACTTCATTAATTTTCAATAAATAATTTTCTATTGAAAATTCTTTCACAAGGATATTTTTAATATTTGTTAAATCTTTAATTCTTTCCTCGTATGTACTTTCTAAAATATTTATTGCTTTAATCCAAGAATTAATATCGTTTGATTTATATGTTAATCCAACTTTGGATAACTTAATTATGCTTTCTTCCATACCTCCTATATCCGGCGCAATTGGAATTATATTATGTGATATTGCTTCAATCACCGACATTGGAGCAACTTCATAACAGTTTGAAGCCAATGAAAAATATTTTGCTGATTTTATTAGATTGAAAAGTTCTTGTTGAGGAACAAATTTTTCAAAGATAATATCCTTGTTGAATTTACTCTTCTTTGCTCTGTCTATAAGTATGGGCTTTTCTTCGCCATCTCCAATCAGAAGTAACTTGAAATTATTATTATTATTTGTTTCTTTCCATTTTGTAAATGCATTAATCAAAAATTCTAAATTTTTTTCTTTAGAAAATCTTCCATAGTAACAAACAATATTTTCTTTCTTTGTGTATTCATTGAATTGAATATTTACAGGATTTCGAATTACTATAATTTTGTTTTCTGAAATGCCATCTTGAATAATTTTTGATTTAATAAATTCTCCTGGGCATATAAATCTGTCAATTAATTCTTTGTGTTTTAAAAAGTGATTAGAAATAAAACTTCGAATTCCTTTTATAAGAGAATGTATCCATCCTCTTCTGTCACAATTATCTTTTATGATATACAACTTAACTGTTTTGCCTATACATTTTTCACACAACTTATTTTTATTGAAATTGTAAAGACTGGCATTGGGACATATCAAATGAAAATCATGTAGCGTTTGGATTACTTTAATGTTTTTTCTTCTTCTTTTTATTTTCTTTATTGCTAAAAGTATAGAAGGTGATATTGAAGCAAAAAATCCATGTAGGTGAATTATATCAATCTCATGATTTTCTAAAAATCTCTTTAAAGAAAAATAATTTTTGATAGAAAAAATGTAGTTTAGTGTTCCAAGTAACTTATTGTTGTCTTCCCAATTGTAAAATTTAATATCGGGATACTCACTATCATCTGAAATTTTTACATATCCTGAAAAATTTTTTACATAAGGATTTTTCCTGCAGATATTAAAAACAATTTCTGCTCCACCCTTTTTATCAAAACTGTTAATATGTAAGATATTCAAGTTCATCTCTTTGATTGTTATGCTAAAATATAAATATTAGAATATTTTTTTATATTTTTTCTTACAAAAATGTTAAGGAAATTGAAAATACTAATTATTACTCCAGTCATTCCTTATCCACCTTATCGCGGGGATAAACTTAGAATTTTTAATGTAATTAAAACACTTATTAAAAAGCACGATATAAAAGTTTTATCAATCCTTAAAGATAAAAATGAATTATCCTATGTATCAGAATTAAAAAAGCTTGGAATTGATATTGAAGTAATTAAATTTTCTAAACTGAGAGCTTATTTACGACTAATACGTGCATTCTTTACTAAAACTCCACTCCAAGTAATTTTTTATTACAATAAAAAACTGAAGCAAAGAATTTCTGAACTTACTTCAAATGAGAATTATGATATAGTATATTTTCACATTTTTACAACAATGCAATATCATAATGCTGTAGGTAATCCAAAAATTTTAAAAGTAATTGATCTTACCGATGCTTATTCATTATATCTTAAAAGAATTTTAGAGTTCGAACAAAGTTTATTAAATAGAATTTTCTTTACTATAGAAAAAAAACGTGTTTATAATTATGAAAAAATTTCAAAATACTTTGACACTGTATTTGTTTGTTCAAAAATAGATAAGGAGTTTTTAGAACAAAGAAACATACATGCTAATATTCAATTGTTCGAAAACGGAATTGATACAAATATTTATAGGTATGAAGAAATCATTCCTGAAAAACATAGAATTATTTTTACTGGTAACTTACCTTACTTTCCAAATCGTGATGCTGTAAAATATTTTGTGAATGAAATTTTTCCTTATGTTTTACAAAGAGTTCCTGATGCTAAATTGTATATTGTAGGAAAAGACCCGACACAGGACATAATGGACTTATCGAGTGAAAATGTTATTGTTAAAGGTTTTGTTGAAGATTTGAGATATGAATATTTATTGAGCGAGGTTAACATTGCCCCTATGCGTTTTGGTGCTGGAACCGCTAATAAGATTATAGAAGCAATTGTATTAGGAGTTCCTACAGTAGCTACTAGTTTAGCAGTAAAAGGGTTTGACGAAAATGTAAAAAAATATGTTTTTGAAGCTGATACACCGGAGAATTTTGCTAATAAGATTATCGAGATTTTTAATGATAACTCAATTCGAACCAATTTTATGAGAGAAGCAAGTAAAAATGTTTCTTCTTTATTAAATCTTGATACAGTAGTTGGCAGAATAGAAAATTATCTTTTTGAAAGAAAAAAGAATCAAAAGAAAATCTAACATAATTTAATAAATTAATTTCATGAAAATATTTTATTTAACTCCAAGATTACCTTACCCGATTGATAAAGGTGACAAGCTGCGTGCTTATTACCAAATTAAATACTTGTCTAAAAATCATGAAATTTTTTTATTCTCATTAGATGAGAATTTAACAAATACTATTGATAATAATCCAATAAAAAATTTTTGTAAGAATATAAAGGTATTACCACTCCCACCTTATAAAATCTTTTTCAATCTATTAAGAAAGGTTTTCAGCTCAATCCCTTTTCAAACAGCTTTCTATTATAACTCTCGGATTAAAAAAGAAATTATGAAAGCCGTTGATGATTTTAAACCTGATGTAATTTACTGTCAACTAATTAGAGCAGCTGAATATGTTATTGATATAAAAAATATTCCCAAAATTATTGATTATGTTGATATCATCTCAAAAGGTCTTGAACGAAGAGCTTCCAAATCAAATTTTTTTATGAAATCATTGATAAGAATAGAATTTAATCGTGTAAGAAATTATGAAAAGAAAGTATTTAATCAATTTGATAGCAGTATAATAATTTCAAAAGAGGATAGAAATTTTTTGCCCGTAGAAAAGAAAGAGAGTGTAAAAGTTGTTCCAAATGGGATTGACCTCGAATATTTTTATCCAATGGAATCAGAAAAAGAATTCGACATTTTCTTTTCTGGTAATCTTAATTATCCACCAAATGTTGATGCATCAATTTTTATTGTGAAGAATATTTTGCCTTTGTTGTTAAAGAAAAAACCTGATATAAAAATTTTGATTGCAGGTGCTTCTCCAAATAAAAGAATTTTATCTTTGGTTTCAAAAAATGTAATTGTTAAAGGCTGGACTGATGACATTCGCGAGTATTATAAAAAAGCAAAAATATTTATTGCCCCAATGCAGCTTGGAACAGGACTTCAAAATAAATTACTTCAAGCAATGGCAATGAAAATTCCATGTGTAACATCTGAACTTACTATGAAAGGACTTGCTGAAGGTGCAGAAAATGTATTACTTGTTGCAAAAACTCCATTAGATTATTCTGAGTTAATAATTAAATTGTTAGAAAATGATGACTATAGAAATTCTGTAGCACAGAAAGGATATGAATTTGTTCAAATGAATTACAGATGGGAAAATATAATTGAAAAGCTTGAAGAAATTATTCAAACAACAGTTAATAAAAGTAAAATATAATTTCCTATGTTCGATATAATTATCATCGGTGCAGGAATTGTTGGTTTGGCTTCTGCTCTTAAGCTGCTTGAAAAAAATCCAAATCTCAAATTGTTAATTCTCGAAAAAGAAAGTAATATTTCTAAACATCAAACAGGAAATAACAGCGGTGTTATTCATTCAGGAATTTATTATAAACCTGGAAGTCTGAAGGCTCTTAACTGCATACGCGGTTACAAGATGTTAATCGATTTTTGTAATAAGCATGAAGTTAATTATAAAATTACCGGAAAAATTATTGTTGCATCTACTGAAGATGAAATCCCAATATTGAATAACATCTTTCATCGTGGCATTCAAAATGGTCTTGAAGGATTAAAAAAGTTGAATAAAAATGAAATTAAGGAATACGAACCTTATGCTTCAGGCTTGGAAGCCGTTTTGGTTCCTCAAACTGGAAGAATTGATTTTTTTGAAGTATCAAAAAAATATCTTGAGTTGATTCTCAATTATAATTCTGAAATTAAATTTAATCATGAAGTAAAAGATAGCAGGATAAAAACAGATTTCTGTGAAGTGATTACTCAAAACAATTCTTTTCAATCAAAATTTGTTGTTTCTTGTGCAGGACTTTATTCCGATAGGATTGCAAAGTTAACTCATCCCAATTTACCGCTAAGAATTATTCCATTTCGTGGTGAGTATTATAAAATTAAAGATGAAAAAAAATATCTTGTCAATTCTTTAATTTATCCCGTGCCAGATCCCAAATTTCCATTTCTTGGAGTTCATCTTACGAGAATGATTAATGATGAAGTAGAAGCTGGTCCAAATGCAGTTCTTGCTTTTAAACGAGAAGGTTATTCCAAAATAAGTTTTAATCTTCGAGATACAATTGATACATTTACATGGAAAGGTTTTTATAAAATTGCAAGTAAAAACTGGAGAGCAGGCTTGTATGAATATTATCGTTCGTTCAGCAAAAAAGCATTTACAAAAGCATTGCAAAAGTTAGTGCCTGACATTCGAGAAGAAGATTTAATTGCTGGCGGTGCAGGAGTTCGTGCACAGGCTTGCAGCAAGGACGGTGGTTTGCTTGATGATTTTTATTTTGTAGAAGACAAAAGAGTAGTTCATGTTTGCAATGCTCCATCTCCAGCTGCAACTGCATCTTTATCAATTGGTGATTTTATTGCTGAAAAAGTTTTACAAAAATTCTAATTATTGTCGAGGAGAAATTGAATAAAAAATCAGAAAAAATATTTTTACTTATAACCGACTTTATAACAATAAATTTTTCGTGGTTCTTGTTTTTTTATTTGCGAGTTAATACCGGATGGTTCGAATTAATTTCTCAACCAGATTTCTTCCTGCCAATGCTTGCGATTTACTTCTACTGGCTTATAATATTTACTCTTGTAGGAATGTATAGAACCTGGTTTGCACAATCTCGATTTGATGAAATCTCTACACTGTTCAAAACATCTTTTGTGGGTATTTTCATTCTCTTGTTTTTAATTCTTTATGATGATTATAGAACTGGTGTTGCAACTCCTCTCCGATTCTATATTTTTCTTTACTGGTTAATATTTTTTGTAATTGTAGGTTCAGGAAGAATTTTAATAAGAAGTATTCAGCGCAGTCTGCTTATAAAAGGTTTTGGTAGAAGAAATGCAGTAATCGTTGGATATAATTCGAGGGCTCAAGAAATTTTTGATATGATAGAAAATCACAGAGGATTGGGATTGGATGTGGTTGGATTTGTCTCTGTCATGAATCAAAATGTTGATAAAGAATACAAAGGCAGAAAAGTTCTTGATACTGCCGAGAACCTTGAAAAGGTTATTGATAATTATAATGTGAAAAATGTTATCATATCGGTAGAACGACATCACGAAGATTTAATTCTTGATTTAATATCAAAATGTGATGGAAAGAATGTTGAAATAAAAATTGTTCCTGATTTGTATGACATCATCAGTGGTCAGGTAAAAACATCTCAAATTTACGGCATACCTTTAATCGATATAATGCCTGAACTTATGCCTGAATGGGAAAAGAAATTAAAAAGACTGATGGACATTGTTCTTTCTTTAATTATGCTGATTGTTACATCACCTGTAACAATTCTTGCTGCAATTGCAATTAAACTTGAAAGCGAAGGACCAGTTTTTTATAAGCAAGAAAGAATGGGAATGAATGGAAAAATTTTTAAGATTATTAAATTCAGAACAATGATTAAAGATGCAGAAAAACATACTGGTCCTGTCTGGTCGAAAAAAGATGACCCGCGCATAACAAAAGTTGGAAGAATTTTACGAAAAATTCGACTTGATGAAATTCCTCAGGCAATAAATATTTTGAAAGGAGATATGAGTTTTGTTGGACCTCGTCCCGAAAGACCTTATTTTGTAGAAAAACTCTCAAAAGAAATTCCACTCTATAAAAGAAGATTAAAAGTTCGTCCTGGTCTTACAGGGTGGGCTCAAGTTAAACATAAATATGATGAAACAATTGATGATGTAAAAATTAAATTGCGTTACGATTTATTTTATATCGAGAACATGAGTTTAAGACTTGATTTTAAAATTATCTTAAGAACAATTTTTGTAGTTCTTTTTGGGAAAGGACATTATGACTAATTCACTCAAAACACTCGTTATCATTCCAACTTATAATGAACTGGATAATATCCAAAAATTAATTCCATATTTGCTCGAAAAATATCCAGAAATTGATATTTTAATTGTTGATGACAATTCTCCAGATGGAACAGCAAATTATGTTGAAGAATTGGGCAGAAATGAATCTCGAGTAAAATTAATTAAACGACAAGGCAAAATGGGATTAGGCACAGCATATGTCGAAGGATTTAAGTATATGCTTAATAATGGTTACGATGTAGCAATTCAAATGGATGCTGATTTTTCTCACGATCCGAAAGAAATAAAAAATTTTTTGAAGAAAATTAAAGATTACGATTTGGTTATTGGCAGCCGATACACAAATGGCGTTCGAGTAATTAACTGGCCAATCAAAAGATTATTGCTTAGTTACTTTGCAAATCTTTACACAAGAATAATCACAGGCATGCCAATTAAAGATGCAACAGGCGGCTTTAAATGTTTTAGAAGAAAAGTTCTTGAAGCAATTGACCTTGATAGAATTCGTTCCAATGGTTATTCATTTCAAATAGAAATGAATTTCATTACATGGAAGAAAAAATTTAGAATTACTGAAATACCAATAATATTTGTTGAACGAACTCAGGGAACTTCAAAGATGTCGAAGAAAATTGTTTATGAAGCAGTCTTTATGGTCTGGAAGTTACGTTTAAGAGGATTATTAGGATTTTATAAGTGAGATTATGATTGATTTATCAATTATAATAGTTAATTATAATGTAAAAGAATTTTTATTGAATCTGCTTGATTCAATAAGAAAAGCTGCATCAAAAATTTCTGTTGAGATTATTGTTGTTGATAATGCATCAGATGATGGGAGTATCGAAGCAATCAAAGAAAAATTTCCTGAAGTAAAACTAATTGAAAATTCTGAAAATATTGGATTTGGTGCGGCAAATAATCTTGCTCTTAAAGAAGCAAAAGGAAAATATTTTTTGCTAATCAATCCTGATACTATAGTTCGTGAAGATACATTAGAAACAATGATTAATTTTTTTGAAGAACATCCTGAATGTGGAATTGCTGGCTGTAAAGTTCTTAATCCAGATGGAACACTTCAACTTGCTTGCAGAAGAGGTTTTCCAGGTCCATGGACTTCTTTTACAAAAGTTATGGGTTTAAGTAAATTGTTTCCAAAAAGTCGTTTGTTTGCAAGATATAATTTGACATATCTTGATGAAAATCAAACTTATGAAGTTGATGCTGTAAGCGGTGCATTTATGATGATGCGAAAAGAAGTCTACGAAAAAATTGGCGGCTTTGACCCTCAATTTTTTATGTATGGAGAAGATTTAGATTTGTGTTACCGCGCTCAAAAGGCAAATTACAAAGTCTATTATGTTCATTCTACAGAAATAATTCACTACAAAGGAGAAAGCACAAAAAGAAGCAAAATTGATGAAACAAAATTGTTTTATGATGCAATGCATCTTTTTGTAAGAAAACACTTCTCTTCTTCTTTTATTGTAGAAACAATTTTGCAGATTGCAATTCTTTTCAGAAAGTTAATTGCATTTGCTTATGTTTATAAACTTCCAATCATTAGCATTTTTCTTGATTTCATTTTCTTCAGTGCATCTGTTTTCTTTGCAGAAAAAATTTATGTTAACGAACACTGGAGAGGATTTCCATATTATGTTGTTCCTTGGGTTTATTTTATGCCCGCACTTCTTCAAATTTTTATTTCATCAATTGCTGGAGTTTATCGTAAAAATTCTATTTCTGTGCTTAAATGTTTAATCTCGCTTTTTTATGGCTTTATTGTTCTTTCAGCTCTTACCTATTTCTTGAAACAATTTGCATTCAGTCGAGCAGTTGTTTTAATAACTTACATTTTAGCATTCTTTGTTTTTTCTTCATGGAGAATAATAGTAAAAGTTGTATTCAAACTTGGATTAATAAGTGAATCCAAAAAAGCACGTACATTAATTGTTGGAAATCAAATAAAGTCAAATGAGCTTGCATTAAAACTGAAATCAAGCATTACTTCACTTTATCAAATTGTTGGTTTTGTTGGAACTACTCGCAAATACATCGGTGAAAAAATTGGCAATTACAAAGTTTTAGGTTCTCTTGATAACATAAAAAAATTAATCATAGATGAAAAAATTGAAAGAGTAATTTTCTCTTCAGATGAAATTTCTTTTGAACAAATTTTTTCTGTAGTATCTGAATGTCAGGGTTTAAATGTTGAATTTATGGTTGCAGGAAAAGAACTTGATTATCTTGTAGGAAAATCTTCTGTAACAATGCTTGATGATATACCGCTGCTAAAGATTCAGTATAATATTTCATCATTTGGACACAGAATTACAAAATTAATTTTTGATTTCACTTTGAGTTTAATTTTACTTTTGGTTTATCCTTTCATATTTTTACTCAAGAAATTCACATCGAAAAAGAACGACTTATTAAATTTTTTGTTACAGATACCAGATGTATTGAAAGGGAAGAAAAGTTTTGTGGGACCACGCAGCAATTCTTATTATGGAGAATTGTATGTGGGTAAAATTGGAATTACAGGCTTGTGGTATGTTGAAAATATTTCTCCAGATGATGAAGAAGAAATGAAAAGTCTTGATATTTTTTATGCAAAGAATCAAAACATCTGGCTCGATTTAGAAATACTTGGAAGAACAATAACAAAAATGATTCTAAGGACGGAGTAACAAATGGCAAAAAACACACTTGATTTTGAAAAGCCAATAATAGAACTTGAAAACAAAATCGAAGAGATGCGCAAATATGAAGGGCATCTCGATATAACAAATGAAATTAAAACACTCGAGGAGAAAGTAATTCAACTCAAAAAAAATATTTATGAGAATTTAACACGCTGGCAGAGAGTCCAGCTGGCTCGCCATCCCGAAAGACCTTATACACTCGATTACATTTACATGATGACCGAAGACTTTGTAGAACTGCATGGTGACCGCTTGTTCAAAGATGACCATGCAATTGTTGGCGGATTTGCAAAACTTGATGAATACAAAGTTATGATTATTGGTCATCAAAAAGGGAGAGATACAAAATCAAATCTCTATAGAAATTTTGGAATGCCAAATCCCGAAGGTTATCGTAAAGCACTACGATTGATGAAGCTCGCAGAAAAGTTTAATAAACCAGTAATAACAATGCTCGATACACCTGGTGCATATCCTGGACTTGAAGCAGAACAAAGAGGTCAGGCAGAAGCTATTGCAAGAAATCTTCTTGAGATGAGTCGACTGAAAGTTCCTATTATTGTTGTAATTATTGGTGAAGGGGCAAGTGGTGGTGCACTTGGTATAGGCGTTGGCGATAGAATTTTAATGCTTCAAAATACATGGTATTCGGTTATTAGTCCTGAATCTTGCTCAAGTATTTTATGGCGCAGCTGGGACTATAAAGAACAAGCCGCAGAAGCTCTTAAACTTACTGCTGATGACTTACTTCAACAAGGAATTATTGATAGAATTGTTCCAGAACCTTTAGGCGGTGCACACAAAGACCATCAGGGAATGGCTAATACTTTGAAAGCAATTCTGAAAGAAGAACTTGCTGCATTGATAAAAATTAAACCAGAAAAACTTGTTCAAAATCGTCTTGAAAAATTTGGAAAGATGGGAGTTTATATTGAGTAGCAAGAAGTAAGAAGTAAGTAGCAAGAAGAAAGAATTAAATCATTATAAAATTTTTCTTTATACAGTTAACATGCTGAGTTATATTACTGAAATTCGCGTTAGATATGCTGATACAGACCAAATGCAATTTGTTTATAATGGCAAATATCTCGAATATTTTGAAGTTGGCAGAATTGAGCTTTTAAGGTCTACAGGTTTATCTTATGCAGAACTGGAAAAAAATGGCTATCAGCTTCCTCTAATCGAAGCAAATGTAAAATATAAAAATCCGGCTTATTATGATGATATACTTGAAATTGAAGCAATGGTCAAAGAATTACATTCACCTAAAGTTCATATTGAATATGTGATAAGAAGAAAGGAAACAAAAGAAATTGTTGCAGAGGGATTTACAACTCATATCTTTATTAAATCCGATACAAAAAAAGCAGTTCGTCCACCCAAAATTTATGTTGATGCATTAAAGAAATATTTTTGATATAAACGACTTTATCAAAATTCTTCTTCTTGCTTCTTTATCTTTACTTCTAATTTCTTAACATTTTGTTTCTGTGATTTTTCGTAATTTGTTTTTGTTATTTCATCCAAATTTGCAGAATGTTTGATAAAATAAAAGAACTTACAAAAGACACAGTCATTTACGGAATCAGTACAATTGTAGGAAGATTTCTGAATTTCCTACTTGTGCCTTTTTATACAAATGTATTTTCTCCTGCCGAAGTTGGTATCTATTCCAACATTTATGCTTACATAGCATTTCTTAATATTATTTTTATTTATGGAATGGATGCTGCATTCATGAAATACAGCTCCACTGCACCAGATAATAAAAAGAAAGAAGCATATTCTACTGCATTTTTATGTGTAACAATTTCCTCTTTATTTTTTTCCTTGATTTTGTTTTTATTCAGATATCCTCTTGTTAGATTAATTGAAATCCCTCAAAATTATTTTTATCTGTATTACTACTTAATACTGATAATTTTTGCCGATACATTAGCTATTGTTCCATTTGCAAATTTAAGATTGCAAAGAAAATCAATCAGATTTACACTGATTCGTCTCGGCAATATTTTATTGAACATATTTCTTAATCTTCTTCTTGTTCTGAAATTTAAAATGGGAATTGAAGCAATATTAATTGCCAATCTTTCAGCTTCTGTATTTTCTTTATTATTGCTTTCAAAGGATATTATAAAAAATCTTGTTCTAAAAATTGAAAAAGAATTTTTAAAACCCATGCTTAAATTTGCAATTCCATATTTGCCTGCAAGCATCGCAGCAACAATTGTTCAGGTAATTGATAGACCAATAGTTCTTGCTCTTACAAATGAAGAGACGCTCGGAATTTATCAAGCAAATTATAAGCTTGGAATATTTATGATGTTGATTGTTCAAATGTTTCAATTTGCATGGCAGCCCTTTCTTCTTACTACAGCAAAAGAAAAAAATGCAAAAGATATTTTTTCAAAAGTGCTTACGCTCTTTTTGATTGCTTCTTCGATTGTATGGTTAATTCTATCTTTATTTATAGAAGATGTTGCAAAAATAAAGTTCTATGGAAATGTAAGTTTGATTGGTTATAAATTTTGGGGAGGATTATCTATAGTTCCAATCATCTTGCTGGCTTATTTGTTTAATGGAATGTATGTTAATTTTCAGGCAGGTTTGTATATCGAAGAAAAAACAAAATACTTTCCAATTGTTACAGGTTTAGGTGCATTAGTAAATGTTATTGTGAATGTTTTATTGATTCCAATTCTGGGAATTATGGGAGCTGCAATTGCAACTTTAGCAAGTTACATAGTTATGGCATCAACTTTATTTATGTTTTCACAAAAAGTTTATAAAATAAATTATGAGTTTCAAAAAATCTCAAAAATATTATTACTCATTTTTGTAACTTGCCTTGGGTATTATTTCCTTTATTACAATAACTTATTAAATATCCCTGTAAAATTAATTTTAATGATTTCATATCTGATGATGCTTTTCATTTTGAAAATCATCAGTAAAAATTTGTTAATGAATTTCAAAAATTTATTATTGAGAAGAAATGATTGATATAAAGCCAAAAAATTTTATAGCTCTTCTAAGAGAATACGAGAGAGTAAATCGGAAGGTAAAAGATAAATGGCTGCAAATTAGCATTGCAATAGCTGTGTTGTCAATTGTAATATTAATTTCATTTGTAATGTTGGAGATTTCAAGATTAGGAAATTTGGGAAAGATTTTACTTCCTTTGTTGCTGATGATTCTTGTGTGGGAAATTTATTTGTTGTCGAAAAATTATTTTGATAGAAAATTATTCGTGATTTTATCCGCGCTTCTTAATAAAGATGAAAATTATAAATCAGAAATTAAACTCATAGATTCTGAGAAAGTGAAGGTAAAAAGAATATCTGAAAAATATTTTGATATATCATTGCCGGAATACGCAACAGATGGAAGCAGTGGGTTGGATATACGCGCCGCTATTGAACAAGACGTAATAATTCCAGCAAGAAGTTATGCAGTAATTCCAACAAATTTAAAAGTGGAAATTCCATATGGATATGAAATTCAAGTTAGACCAAGAAGTGGTCTTGCAGCAAAGCATGGAATCGGTTTGTTAAATTCTCCAGGAACTATTGATTCAGATTACCGAGGAGAAATAAAAGTGATTTTGTTTAATTTTAGTAATGAAGATTATGTAGTTAAACGAGGTGATAGAATAGCTCAAATTGTTCTTTCAAAAGTTTATAAAGCAGAATTTATTGAAGTCGATGACCTTAACGAAAGCCAACGAGGAGAAGGTGGTTTTGGGCATACTGGGAAGAATTAATGTTGCATGTTTAAATTTGCAAGTTAAAGGTTACAGGTTAAAAGTTGAGAAAAAAATTTAGAAAGCTTGAATTTATGGAACTGAGGATTGCAGAGGAATTAAATTGCAAAATTACAAGATTGCAAGATTGCAATATTACAAGATTACAAGATTGCAAAATTACAAGATTGCAAGATTAAAAGGTTACAGGATTGAAAGATTAATTGTAGTAGATTGTTTGAAAAGGAAGATATTAAGATAGAACACATACTAAAATTATTTTCGCAAACTTTAAGATTGATAAAAATTACTTTTTAGACAAACCCAAATTATAATAGTAAAAATGGAAGGATAATATATTAAAGAAACTTTGATGTCATAGTAAGTTATTTCAAAAATAAAAATTGTCTTTCTATTTGCATGAGGAAAAGAAGAATCTATATTTTATAATTAATATTCTTTATTATTTGAAAAATTCGTTTATTATTTAATTAAAAGCTTCTCAATCAATATTCAATTAAAGGTAAATTAGAAATGTCAGATTTTATACATCTACATAATCATTCACATTATAGTTTACAGGATGCTGCGTGCACAGTTGAAGATTTAGTTTTAGCTGCTAAGAAAAATGATATGCACGCAGTTGCACTAACTGATCACGGAGTAATGTTTGGTGTTCTTCAATTTTATAAAAAAGCAAAAGCAGAAGGAATTAAACCAATTATTGGAATGGAGGCTTATGTTGATTTTGAAAAAAGCAGATTTGAAAAAGTAACTGATTCTGAAAATGGTAAAAGAAAATCAAAACACTACAGCCATCTTGTCCTTCTTGCTAAAAATGAAATTGGTTACAAAAACTTAATGAAAATTTCTACAATTGGTCATACAGAAGGATTTTATTACAAACCACGAATTGACCTCGAAGTTCTTACTAAATATAAAGAAGGATTAATTTGCACATCTGCTTGTCCTGCAGGACCAATTTCCACACAATTAATTAATGATAAATGGGACAAAGCAAAAGAAATTGCAATCAAGTTGAAAGAATTATTTGGTGATGATTTCTATCTTGAAATTCAAGACCACGGAATGGAAGTTGAAAAACCAATTCTTGCTGGGATGCCAAAACTTGCAAAAGAATTGAACATTAAACTTGTTGCAACGAATGATATTCATTACATCGAAAAAGACCATTCAATTGCTCATAACATTTTACTTCTTCTTGGTGATAAATCTGGAAATGCTGACTACCATGATTTAAGATATGGAACAGACCAGATTTATTTTAAAAGCGCAGAAGAGATGAAAAAACTTTTCAAGAATTATAAAGGGGCAATTGAAAATACACTTGAGATAGAAGAAAAAATAAATTTAACACTCGATTTCAAAGGTCATCATTTCCCAATTTTTCCATTGCCGGATAAAACAAAAACACTTGAAGAGTATCTTGTTCAATTGGCTTATGAAAGATTAGAAAAAAGATTTAAAAAAGTTACACCAGAAATTGAAGAGAGACTTAAGTATGAACTTGATGTTATAAATCAAATGGGGTATGCCGGTTATTTTCTGATTGTTCAGGATTTTATAAATGCTTCAAAGAAAAAAGGAATACCAGTTGGTCCAGGTCGCGGCAGTGCTGCTGGAAGTCTTGTTGCTTATGTTCTTGGAATTACAAATGTAAATCCACTTGAATATAATTTACTCTTCGAAAGATTTTTGAACCCTGCAAGAAAATCGATGCCTGATATTGATGTTGATTTTGCAGATGATAAAAGAGAAGAAGTAATAAATTATGTGAAAGAAAAATATGGCGAAAATTCTGTTGCACAAATTATAACATTTAACAGATTATCATCTCGTCAGGTCATTCGAGATGTTGCAAGAGTTCTCAAAATACCAATTCCTCAAGTTGATAACATTACAAAATGGATTCCTTCAAAATTTGGAAGAGTCTATACAATTGATCAGGCATTAGAAGAAGTTCCTGAACTTCAGTGGATTAAAAAATCTGATGACCCGGTAATTAAAGAACTTATCAAGTATGCAAGAATACTTGAAGGAATGAATCGAAATGCATCAAAACATGCTGCGGGAGTTGTAATTACTCCAGGTGATGTTAGCGATTTTGTTCCTCTTGCAATTTATGGTGAACAAGGAGAAACTGCAACTGTAACTCAATTCAATATGAAAGACCTCGAAGAATCTGGTATTTTGAAGATGGACTTTCTTGGTCTTGATACTCTTTCAATTATTCGAGATACAATTGAACTTGTTAAAGAAACTCGAGGAGAAACAATTGATATCGAAAATATTCCTGTTGATGACCCAAAAACTTATGAACTGTTTGCAAAAGGTCAGACAACGGCAGTATTCCAGTTTGAATCCGCTCCAATGCGTGAATACCTGAAGAAACTTAAGCCTACGAGCATTAAAGATCTTGCTGCTATGAATGCACTTTATCGTCCAGGTCCAATGGATTTTATTGATGATTTTATTGCTCGCAAGCATGGAAGAAAAGAAATTACTTACTTGCATCCAGTCCTTGAACCAATCTTAAAAGAAACTTATGGAATTATTGTTTATCAGGAACAAGTAATTCAGATTGCAAATAAAGTTGCAGGAATGTCTCTTGCCGAAGCTGATTTGCTCAGAAGAGCAATGGGAAAGAAAGATTTGAAAGCAATGCAGGAACAACGAGAAAAATTTATAAAAGGAGCAGAACAAAATAATATTGATGCTAAAATTGCAGGAGAAATTTTTGATGCAATCGACAAATTTGCTAACTATGGTTTTAATAAAAGTCATGCAGTTGCATACAGTATTCTTGCATATCAAACTGCTTATCTCAAAGCTCATTATCTTGAAGAATTTTTAGCAGCAAATCTTTCGAATAAATTTGATAACACAGACAAAGTTACAATTCTACTCGAAGAATGCAGAAAACTTGGTGTTAAAGTTCAACCGCCTGATATTAATCATCCAACTGTAAAATTTCAGGTTAAGGATAATAAAATAATTTTTGGAATGGCAGCAATTAAAAATGTTGGCATTCAAGCAGTCGAAGAAATTCAAAGAGCTCATGATGAATTAGGAAGAGATTTTAAAAGCATTTATGATTTCTGTGCGAATGTTGATACAAGAATTGTGAACAAACGAGCACTCGAAGGACTTGTGCTTGCAGGTGCACTTGACTCATGCGGAGGAACGAGAGCTCAAAATTATGCTGCTATTGAAGAAGCTCTTGAATTTGGCAGCAAATTTAAAGCTGCAAAAGAATCTCATGCCGATAGCCTTTTTGCAATCAATACAGAAGATTTTCATTACGAAGAACCTACGCTTCCAGATGTTAGACCATGGGATTCGCGTGAACGCCTTGCAAAAGAAAGAGAAGTCCTTGGATTTTATTTGAGTGACCATCCATTAAGAAAATACGAAATTGAATATAATTCATTTGCAACCGTTCATCTTGGAGATTCGGAAACATTTAACTTCAACGAAACAGTTCGTGCTTGCGGTGTTGTGACTGATGTAACTCATAAAATGGATAAGAATGGAAATAAAATGGCTTTCTTTAAACTCGATGATTTTTCCGGTTCATGTGACTGTTTGATGTTTTCAAAAACATTTAAAGACTTCGGCGAACTTATTTTTCCAGAATCAACAATTATGGTCAAAGGAAAACTTGAAAGCAGCGGCGATACCGTTAAACTTCATGTAGAGGAAGCTTATCCTTTAAGTGATGTTAGAAAAAAATTTACAAAACGACTTGGAATTATTTTGGATTCTTCATTCCATCAGCCGGAATTAATTGACAATATCCAGCAATTAATCCTACAATTTGAAGGAAGCATTCCTGTTCTCTTATGTGTGAAAGAAAATGGAACAACAAGAGATTTTGCAATTGATTATCGAGTTAGTCTGGATGATGATTTTATTGATAAGCTGAAAGAATTAATTGGCGAAGAAAATATTATTTATTTTGTCAGCTAATTTTTATGAAAATGATTTCATTTATAAATTAGAACAACATCAAATTAAACTCTTTTATTTTTTTTAATAATCTATTTTGATTCTGAATAAAATTTATGTTGTTGCAAAAAATTATTCATGTTACATTTCATTAAAACAAAATTCCTTTAATAAACACATAAGCATTTGATTTGTTTTTTCTATTTCTTAAGTTTGCAAACACTTAAAAAAATAAGGAAGAATCAATGGAAAAAAAGTGGGCATTAATATTAGGTGCATCAAGTGGATTTGGCGGAGCTTCTGCAATTGAACTTTCCAAGCATGGTTATAATATTTTTGGAGTTCATCTTGACCGCCAGGCAACAATGCCGCAAGTTCATCAAATCATTAAAAAAATAGAAAAGAATGGTCAACAAGCAGTTTATTTTAATATCAATGCAGCTGACCAGATTAAAATAAATGATACACTCGATGAAATAAAAGAAAGATTTGCTGCTTCAAAAGAACATTCAAAAGTTAATGTATTGATTCATTCACTTGCATTTGGAACACTTAAACCTTTCATTTCAAAAAATCCTGATGAATGTGTAACTCCAGCACAAATGACTATGACACTTGAAGTAATGGCTCATTCTTTAGTTTATTGGACTCAAGGATTAGTATTTAGAGATTTGCTGGCTCATGGTGGAAGAATCTTTGCACTTACAAGTGCAGGTTCACATACAGTCATTCCAAATTATGGAGCAGTATCTGCAGCCAAAGCTGCGCTCGAAGCCCACATTCGTCAACTTGCTGTTGAACTTGGATCGATGAGAGTAACCTGCAATGCAATTATGGCTGGTGTAACAGATACACCTGCAGGAAGAAAAATTCCAATGTTCGATAAAATGCTTCAAGCTGCACAATTTAAAAACCCTCAAGGCAGACTTACAACACCTGAAGATATCGCAAAAGCAATTGTAGCATTGTGCGATGAAAAATGTGACTGGATTTCCGGAAATGTGATTGGTGTGGATGGTGGCGAATATATTGTAAATTTTATAGGTGAAAAAGCTCATCTTGCCTTCAAGACGGATTGACAATCCAACAAAACAGGTATAAATAAATGAACGAGTTCACCTTCACAGAAGAACAAAAAATGCTTCGCGAAACTGTTCGCGATTTTGTTAACAACGAAATTAAACCAATTGCTTCTAAAATTGATGAAGAAGAAAAAATCCCTGATGAACTAATTAAGAAATTAGCTGAACTTGGATTTCTTGGCGTTGCATTTCCAGAAGAATATGGCGGTGGAGGATTTGGAGAAGTTGGCTATTGCATTATGCAGGAAGAAATTGCAAGAGGCTGTATGTCAACTGCAACTTTCATTGGTGCTCATCAATCAATAGGTGCTAATGCAATTTATATTGGTGGAAACGAAGAACAAAAGAAAAAATTTCTTACACCTCTTGCAAAAGGAGAAAAAATAGGTGCATTCTGTTTAACAGAAGCACAAGCAGGTTCAGATTCATTTAATGTAAAAACAAAAGCAGAACTTGATGGAAATGAATGGGTTCTTAATGGTGAAAAACTCTGGATAACAAATGGTGGCATTGCTGATATTGTTACTGTTTTTGCAAGAACATCTAAAGGAATCAGCGCATTTATTGTTGAAACTGATACTCCAGGTTTTCATGCCGGACCTCCAGAAAAGAAAATGGGAATTAAAGGAAGCACAACCAATCCAATTACATTTGATAATGTAAGAATTCCTAAAGAAAATTTATTAGGCAAAGAGGGGCGTGGATTTATATTAGCTATGAAAACACTTGATGCAGGAAGATTAGGGTTGGGTGCAGCTTGTCTTGGTGCAGCAAAAGAACTTTTAGAACTTTCCACTCGTTATGCAAAGCAACGAAAACAATTTGACCAAACAATTTCTAATTTTCAAGCAGTTCAATTTATGCTTGCAGAAATGGCAATGATGATTTATAACATGGAATCAATAGTTTATAGAACAGCAGTAGATTACGATTTAGGAAAAGATATATCTCATCAATCTGCTATAGTAAAATTATACTGTTCTGAATCTTTGGATAAAATTGCAGATTATGCAGTTCAAATTCATGGCGGGATGGGTTATTCACGCGAATTGCCCATTGAAAGATTTTATCGTGATTCCCGCATCAATAGAATTTTTGAAGGCACAAATGAAATTCAAAAAGGAATTATTGCGAGAGAAGTTATAAAGAAAAATGGAGTTTTATTTTAAAAAATAGAAAGGAGTAAAATTATATCATGAAACCATTTACATTTACAGACAGTAATTTTGATCAGGAAGCACTTCAATCAAATATACCAGTAATTGTTGATTTCTGGGCAGCATGGTGTGGTCCTTGCAGAATGATTGCCCCAATAATTGAAGAATTAGCTGATGAATATGAAGGGAAAATTAAAGTAGGAAAACTTGATGTTGATGAAAATCAAAATATTGCAATTAGATATGGTGTGAGAAGTATTCCAACTGTATTATTTATTAAAGATGGAAAGGTAGTTGACCAAATTATAGGTGCTGTTCCTAAAAGTGTATTTACGGATAAGATACAGAAAATTTTATAATAGGTTAAAAACAAGTTAAATGAAAGAAAAAAGTAATTTTTTTATTTTTTTTATACTTGACAAAACCAATAAGTGGTATTATTTTTTTGTTGAAAAACAAAAGATTTTGAATTATACTTTTGTTGATAAAAATAATCATAAACTAAATTGGCAGATTGAGCGGCAAATAAAATGGGCAATATTTTTTTGGGGAGTGAATTTAATCGATTATCCTTCGAAAGTTTAGAATTAGCTAAACACAATAATTCTAAAATAACTAATTACAATATCTCACAAAGATAGGAGGTAATTATTGTTTTTTATTTACAAATTTTATCCATTCAATAACCCTTTCTTATTTAAAATAACAAGCTAAGGAGTAAAGTATGCATCGAAGAATTTTTTACTTTTTGCTATTGCTTGCTCTTTTTCCTGCGCTAATTTCTGCAGGAACAAAGGGTAGAATCAAAGGGAAGGTAGTCGATTTGCAAACCGGTGAACCCTTGATTGGTGCTAACATAATTGTACTTGGCACCACAACTGGTGCAGCATCGGATGCAAATGGCGAATATGTCCTTCAAAACCTTGACCCAGGTGTTTATACTGTTCGTGCTTCTTACCTGGGATATCAATCAATAACAATTTCAAATGTGAGAGTAAATGCCGACTTAACAACCTCTCTTGATTTCCAGCTCCCAAGCGAAGAAATTCAAGTAGGAACAGTTGAAATAGTTGCACAAAAGCCTCTCATTCAAAAAGACAATACTAATGCAGTTCGAATTACTACAAGCGAAGATATACAGGCATTACCTGTTCGTGGTGTAAATAACATCGTAAGTTTGACTGCAGGTGTTGTTTTACAAAATGGAAATATCTTTATTCGTGGCGGTCGTTTTGACGAAGTAGGTTACTACCTCGAAGGTGTCTCAATTAAAAATCCAATAACGGGTAACAGAGGTGTAACAATTTCACAAGATGCTCTTGAAGAAATTCAAGTTCAAGCAGGTGGTTACACAGCTGAATTTGGTGGAGCTAATGCTGGTATTATTCGTCAATCATTTAAATCTGGTGGAACTCAGCTAAAAGCAAGTTATGAGTATATCACAGATAACATAACATTCAAGAGCAAAGATGATGCTTTTGATGGAAAGAAACGTCTCGGTGCATACTGGTGGGGTTATAATGAACAAAGTGCTGTATTAAGTGGTCCTTTGTTCGATAACAGAGTAAAATTCTTTGCAAATGTAAATTATGTTTATAACAGAGACCCAGATCCACAGCCTAATCCAGGTGTAAATTTGGGTATTCTTACGGATAACATTACACATGACACAATTAATTTTGTTTATCCTGCTGGTCCACAAAAAGGTGTTCAGGAACAATATTTCACCTATACAGGAACACTGAATTTTGATTTAAAACCTATCCTTGTAAGATTATCCGGAACCTATACAACATATAATTCTGATGTTGTATCTGGAGCTCCAATTTTTAATATATTACAAACACGCAGAGGAAGAAACGAACAAACTAATGGTGCATTTAACCTTAAGGTAACTCATGTTCTCAGCAGTTCAATGTTTTATGAATTGTCTGCAGGTTACTATTTTGCAAATAGCGAAACATATACACCAGGACTTGGTTCTAACTACTGGGCTTATGGAGATAGCGTAGCAAATGCAGAAGTTGGTTGGACAATTCCAAGAACTGCAACTGATATTGCTAATGGAGTATATGGAAGATATGTGAGCCCAACTCAAGCAAGTATTATGGGATTTACATTTAATCGTGATGGCTCAATTCCAACAGGATATGGTAAAAATGATAGAAAAGGGTTAACATTAAATGGTTCTCTTTCATTCCTGCTTGGTAAACATCATTCATTCAAACTTGGCGGTGAATATCAACAATATATTTTGAGAAACTGGGGTTTGCGTTCTCAAGTAAGCTTGGCTGCTTCTTTGCACAACTGGCTTGATGCTCATCCAAATGCAACTGAAGCTGAAATAAATGCAGCTAAACGCCAATTGATTTTAACAAGAGGTGTTAATAATTATGGTTATGATGTTTTTGGTAATGAAACTGATGAAGGTTTCTTTGATGCTCCTCATAAACCTGTTTTTGCTGCTGCTTATATTCAAGATAAAATTGAATATGAAGACCTTGTAATCAATGCAGGCTTAAGATTTGATTACATTGATATTGACAATCTTACATTTGTTGACCCAACAAAACCTGACCTTTCAATTAATCCTCAAACTGGTGAATTATATGAAGATGGATGGAAAAAAGTACCAACATTTAGTGCTATTAGTCCTCGATTGGGATTTTCATTCCCAGTTACTGATAAAACTGTATTCCATGCACAGTTCGGTAAATTTGTTCAACAGCCTGCATTAAATACTGCTTATCTTGGTTATTATGAATTAGCATGGGAAATTAAAGGCGGTTACTTTATTTCAAGACCAGCTGGTTCAGATATTAGACCAACAAGAACAACTCAATATGAATTAGGATTTACTCAACAGTTGACTGATTTTATGTCATTAGACATTACTGGTTATTATAAAGACATAAAAGACCAGGTACAATTTGTAAATCAACCAGTTGTTAGAACATCGGCATTCCAGAATTATAACATATTAGCTAATGGTGATTATGCGACTACAAAAGGTGTTGAAATTACACTTAATATGAGAAGATATCAAAGATTAGCTGTTAATGCTTCATTGTCATTCCAAGATGCAAGAGGAACTGGTTCAAATCCATATTCAAATAGTGGTGTTGTTGGTGCTCCTCTTGATGGGGTTACTATATTTGTTCCAAAATACATTAGTCCACTTCAGTTCAATCAGGCATTAAGAGGAAATGTAAATATTGATTATCGATTTGGCCCAAATGATGGTCCTGCTATTTTACATGACTTTGGTATATCAATGCTTGCTATGTTTAACAGCGGTCATCCATACACAAGAGGTTTTGGCGCTCTTAATGCAGAAACTGATGCACGTTTCAGACAGCCGCTTGAAGCATTAAATTCATCTACTACTCCTGCAGAATTCCAAGTTGATTTACGTATCGATAAAACATTCAGACTCTTCGATAGATTATCAATGAATGTTTATGTATATGTAATCAACTTATTCGACAGAAAGAACGTACGAAATGTATTCCTTAGAACCGGGTCACCTGACGATGATGGTGTAATTTACAATCCAGAATTATCACAGCAGTTAATTTCAACATACGGCGATCAGTATATCAATCTTTATAGAGCAATTAATATTGATTATCAACAAGGTTATGGTGGTGTTCCTAATGCTGCTACTAATTTGTTGTATGGACCACCTCGTCAGATAAGACTTGGTGTTAGATTGGAATACTAATTATAGTTTTGAAAAAATAACAGGAGTAAAAAATGAAAATAAAGTTATTCAGATACTTAAGTTTAGCGCTAATCCTAATAGCGTTTACTACTATGGCTCTTGCTAAAGGTGGTGGAAATAAATCCGCCAGACTTAATAAGAGTCTTGGTGAGCCAGTTTATACCAAAATTAATATTAATAATATTTCTACATGGATTAAAAATGATGGTGAAACTGACATAAATCAAAATGGTAACTCGGGTTTTGTATTTCCAAAAGGAAGTAATAAAACAGCAGTTTTCCAATCAGGATTTCTTTGGGGTGGAAGAGTTGATGGTCAATTTAGAGTTGGCGGTTCTACCTATCGACAAGGAACTGTCCCAGGCAGAATTTTACCAAATGGTCAACCTGCAGATCCAAAAGACCCCGATGTTAGGATTTATAGAGTTAGAAGAGATTATAAAGATGGTGATTTAAGTGCTGAATTAGCTGATGGCGATGGACCCACTATCGAAGCTATTCGAGCACAATATGAAAAAGACTGGAATGAATGGCCTGCTGATCAAGGTGCCCCATTTGAAGATGTTAATGGCAACGGTAAATATGAACCTGCTATTGATATCCCAGGTGTTCCTGGGGCAGACCAAACTGTATGGTTTGTATGTAATGATTTAGACCCTGCTCAAACAGATTATATGTATGGTTCTTTGCCAATGGGCATTGAAGAACAAGTTACAGTTTGGGCTTATAAATCTACTGGTGCTTTAGGTAATATGATATTCAGAAAATTTATAATTATTAATAAAAATCCAGACCAAAAACCATTTACTGAAATGTATGTTTCAATGTGGAGTGACATTGATGACGGTGATGCAGGTGATGATTTTGCAGGCTGCGATACTACATTAAGTTTGGGCTATTGCTACAATGCAAATGCTACAGATGCTGTGTATAATCCGCTTCCTCCTCCAGCAGTTGGTTTTGACTTCTTCCAAGGACCTATTGTACCTGGAGATGCTCATGATAAAGCAATTTATAAAGGGAAATATGTTGAAGGGAAGAAAAACCTTCCAATGACTGCTTTCTATTTCTTTATAAATGGAGATCCAGTTTACAGTGACCCAGATCTTGGTCTTTATGAAACCGGAACTTTGCAATGGTATAATTTATTTAGAGGAAGAATTTCTACAAGTGGTGACCCATTCGTAGACCCTACAACAGGTCAACCAACAAAATTCTGTTTGGCTGGGGACCCAATAACAGGAACAGGCTGGCTTGATGGTATGCTGCATCCACCAGGTGATAGAAGAATAGGTATGGCATCAGGTCCATTTGAAATGGCTTATGGTGACACCCAGGAAGTTGTAGTTGCTGAAATAGCTGCTGGTGCAATTCCAGGTGTAGATAGACTTGGAGCTATTCAGTTATTAAAATTCTATGACCTACAAGCGCAATTAGCTTACGATAATTTCTTTAATGTTCCAAAAGCACCTCCAGCTCCAGTTGTGTCAGTTGCTGAAATGGACAAAGAAATTATTCTCTCATGGGGAAGTGACCCTGCAAAAGTTAATGCTACAGAATCTTATTCACAAGGTGGTTTTGAGTTTGAAGGTTATTGTGTATATCAATTACCTTCGAGAACTGCCCAAGCAAGCGAAGCAAAACTAATAGCAACTTTTGATAAAGTTAATGGAGTTCTTAAGATAAATGATTTGGAATTTGATGCAACAGCAGGAGTTGTTCAGAGCAAGGTTGTTAAATTTGGTACAGATTCAGGAATTAAACGTTATATTAGTATTAAGACAGATGCATTTAAGGGTGGATTACCTTTGAATAATGGCAGCAAATATTATTTTGCTGTTACTTCATATGCATTTAATCCAGACCCAAATGCAGTTCCTAAAGTACTTGAAA
The DNA here is from genome assembly GCA_037481715.1 of Melioribacteraceae bacterium. GTDB lineage: Bacteria > Bacteroidota > Ignavibacteria > Ignavibacteriales > Melioribacteraceae > Rosettibacter. Next base: position 20,261 of record JBBFLD010000004.1, on the reverse strand, counting down.
ATCCTCTTGAAGTCATAGAGGTTATGCCTCAAACACCAAAACCTGGTGTAAGATATGAAGCATCATTAGGTAAAGAAATAGTTGCAACACATAAATCAGGCGTCAGCGATGGTAAAGTTATTGCTTATGTTGTTGACCCAACTAAAGTAACTGGTCATAAATATGAAGTAAGCTTTGCAGCTGATGGCTGGATACTTAAAGACTTGACTGCATCCAAAACATTATTAACAGGTCAAACCAATCAAAATGCCGATGATCTTTCTCCAATGGTTGATGGTATGTTAATTAAAGTTTCTGGTGCTCCAAATGACTTTAAAGATTTCCTAGTAACTGCTAATGCGAATGGTCCGCTTAATCCACCTGAATATGGTGCTTTTGCATTCAATAATAGTGGATTCCCGCATCCATCGACTGGTGACAGACCAACTGCAAGACAACAGGTCAGTGGAGGTTTGTGGGGAATTCATACAGGTAATATCGACGATGAATCATTCAGTTATGATTTCTTTGTATCGAGAGTTACTCAAGGTGGAGCCCGTTGGCCAAGAATAATTCCAAATGATTTTGAAATTAGATTTAAACCAGGTAAAGCTTTCTTGTATCCAGGAAGTGATTACGGTGGACATGGAAAATTAATTGATGTTCCATTCCAGCTTTGGAATGTTGGAACAAAACCAGATGCAAGCGATGATGTTCGTTACTTCCCATATATCCTTGATGAAAATGAAGATGGGGTATTTGATTTGTCAGGTGTTGATCATCCAATTTCTGGAGGAGATAATGACCCTGAAACTGACTGGATTTATTGGGTAATTCCAAAAGACATGACACCTGGTGAAATTGGTTATAATGCAATAGTAAATAAAATACAAACAGATGGCGATGCAAATCATCAGTATCTGGATCCAACAATTATGAGTGGAGATGCAATCCGCCGCATGGTACTTGTTAATTGGAATGGTGGAAGTGTTTCAGCTGCAAACTGGCCTAATAATGTTAACAGCCCAATGCCAGAAGAAGGTACAGTCTTTAAGATAATTACTACTAAACCAAATCAGCCAGGATCTGATGTATTTGAATTCACAGCTCCTTCAGTTACTGTAAGTACTGATCTTGCTAAAGAAGATGTAGAACAAATCAATGTTTTCCCAAATCCATATTATGGTGTTAATCCTCAAGAAATAAATAAATATCAACGATTTGTTACATTCACACATTTACCGCAAAAAGCAATTATCAGAATATTTAACTTAGCAGGTCAGCTTGTAAGAACAATAAGAAAAGATTCTCCTGAACAATTCCAGAGATGGGATCTCAACAACGAAAGCAGCTTGCCTGTTGCAAGCGGTATCTATATAGTTCATGTTGATATGCCAGATTTGGGAAAAACTAAGATTCTTAAAGTAGCTATCATTCAAGAACAACAAGTTCTTGATAGATTCTAAAAAATTGAAGGAGACTGAAAAATGAAAAAAATAAATTTAATTGCAATTGCACTATTACTTACCGTAAGCAGTTTATTTGCAGGCGGTGGCAGCCGTAATGGTACTGCAGGTGCTACTGAATTGTTGGTACCAGTTGGTGCTCGCGGTATATCGATGGCTGGTGCTACACTTGTTGGTGCTACCGGCGTCGAAGCTTTGTATTGGAATCCGGCTAACCTTGTTCGTGGTGAATTCAATACAAATGTTATGTTTTCTCATATGAATTACATTGCAGATATCAGCGTTGATTATGGTGCAGTTTCTACTAACATCGAAGGATTTGGTGCTTTAGGTTTTACAATTAAATCCATTGGAATAGGTGATATTCCTGTTACTACTGTTGTTAATCCTGATGGTACAGGTCAAACTTTCAGGCCATCATTTATTACAGTTGGAATGACTTATTCCAGAATGTTGAGTGATCGAATTTCTGTTGGTGTTACTGCAAATATTATTTCTGAAAGAATTGAGCTTGTATCTTCTACCGGTATTGCATTTAATATGGGTATTGCTTATAAAAATCTTGCTAATGTTGATGGTTTAAGCTTTGCAGTTGTATTGAAAAACATTGGACCACAAATGAAATTTGACGGAAGCGGTCTTAATGTAAAAGCAATTTCAACTGACTTAGCAAGACCAACTCAATATTACAAAATTGATGCTGCATCATTTGAATTGCCTTCAACTCTTGAACTTGGCTTGGGATATAATTTCCAATTCAGTGAATCAAATGCATTAATGATCAATGGTGTGTTCCAGAACAGCAATTTCTATGGTGATGAATATAGATTTGGTGCTGAATATGGATACAACAATACATTCTTCATCCGCGGCGGTTATATGTTTATGCCAGAACTTGACAGCGACAGCAATGTATTTGGCTTGACTGCTGGTTTTGGTATTAACTATAACTTAGGCAGTGTAGGTGTAAAATTAGATTATGCATATCGCCAAGCTAAGTATTTTGATGCAAATCATGTATTTACAATTTCGTTAGGTTTTTAATAGTATAATCAAGATTTACGAAGCCCTCTGTTAAGAGGGCTTCTTTTTTTTAAAAAGAAATTTTTTATCAAATTGATTGAAATGAATTATTAATTTATAGAATCATCTAAAATAGAAAGAAATAGGACGCGGATAAAAGCAAATTAAGCAGTTTAGTTCTGTGAAAATTTATGTGCTAAAACTGATAAATCTTAAAGTCAATCCCTAAAATTTTTCTTCCAATTACGATATTTTTTATGCTGTTGATTATGTTTTTTCAAATCATTAAATATGTTACCAAAAATTTGTTTGAACATAGGAGATGAATTAATGAGAACTATTTTAGCATTAGTTTTCGTGATTGCTTTATCATCTATAATTGAAGCTCAAGCAGAATTAGGTTTTGAATTTGATTATGCACGATTTAAATACGACACAACTTCTGTTTACATGGAATTTTATTATGATTTAAATACCAGCAACATGAAAATTAAAAAATCTGATTCCGGCACATTGAAAGAAGCAATTGTTCATATCGAAATGAAGAATGAAGATACCGATACTTTTTTTATCTTCAAAGATTGGAAAATTACACATCCAATAAATGAAAGTGCTGAAGAACAGGAAAGAAGTTATACTGGTGTTCTGGGATTTGTTGTCCCAAAAGGAAATTATTCATTACTTGTTAAGGCTTATGACAGTAGCAATCCTGATTTTAACAAAGTTATAAGAGAAAAAGTAGTTATTAATCCATTCAAGGATGATAAATATTCAATCAGTGATATTCAAATTGCATCAAATATTAAAAAAGATGGAGCAGACCCCAAATCAATTTTTTATAAAAATACACTCGAAGTTATTCCAAACCCTTCAATGATTTATTTGGATAGAATGCCAGTTCTGTTTTATTATGCTGAACTTTATAATCTTAAACTTGATGACCCCAACAATGATTTCAGACTACATAAAGTTCTTTTTAATAGTGTTGGAAAGAAAGTTTATGAACAAACAAAAACAGTTAAACAAAACCAAAATGCTTTTGTTGAAATTGGAACAATAAACTTATCAAAAATGCCAACGGATTCTTATAACCTTGTTCTAAGTTTGGTAGATAACAAAACAAATCAAGCTTACATTTCTACAAAAAGATTTTATTATTACAACACAAAATATAATGATACAGCATCTGCAGGAAATTTAGCAAAGGGAGTTTTAGGGAGTGAATTTGCCGTTTATGATATTGCAGAGTGTGATAAAATGTTTTCGGAGATAAAATATATTGCTACGCAAAGAGAAATTGAACAATATAAAAGTCTTGATTCACTAAATGCCAAAAGAGAATTTTTATATAACTTCTGGAAAAAAAGAGACCCAGACCCATCAACTCCTATTAATGAATTTAAAGAAGATTATATGAAAAGAGTTGAATATGCGAACAGAAATTTTGGAATTTATACTAAAGAAGGTTATTTAACAGATAGAGGAAGAGTTTATTTAATTTATGGCGAACCAGATCAAAGAGATTTCTATCCAAGTGAATCAAATATGAAACCATACGAAATTTGGTTCTATAATCAAATTGAAGGCGGCGTTACTTTTATTTTTGGTGATGTAACTGGATTTGGAAATTATGAACTTCTTCATTCTACCAAGCGAGGAGAAGTAAGGGATGACAATTGGCAGCGAAGATTAACTACTCAATAATTATGCTCGATAAAAATAAAATCGAATATTTTCTCTTTCGTTTTTTTAATAAGATTCTTTTTGCATTAGGACTGAATAAATCCCGTAAGCTTGCAAGACTTATTGGCACGTTCTTTTACTATTTTATCCCAATTAGAAAAAAAACTGTTCTTAGCAATCTTAAAAGTGCTTTTCCAGAAAAATCTCTAAAAGAAATTAAAAGCATTGCAAAGAAAAATTATCAGAATATTTCTATTACATTTTGTGAATTAATGCTTTTGCCTTCATTGAAGTTAAGTGAAATTAAATCTCAAGTTTGGTTTGATAATCTGGATTTAATTCGAAATAAAATTTCAAACGGCAAAGGATTAATTCTTTTAACAGGTCATTTTGGCAACTGGGAAATTTTAGTATCATCAATTGTTTCTTACATTGATGCAAAATATCATGTGCTTGTAAAACCTCAAAGAAATGAATACATAACCCGATGGTTAAGAAATACAAGAAGCATTGGCAATACAAATGTTATTGAAGTTGGAATTTCAGTAAAAGAAATTATTAAAGCACTTAAAGCTGGAGAAGTAGTTTTGATTGCAGGCGATCAGAGAGGTCCTTATGAAGGTAACAGATTTCAGTTTTTTAATCGTCAAACTGCTCTTTTTACAGGAACAGCTTCCATAGCACTTAAAACGAACTGTAATGTTTTGCTTGTTGCAATTGTAAGACAGCCGGATTATAAGTACAAAGCCTATGTTGAAGAACTAAATTTTAAAGAACTTCCAGAGGATAATGAAAAAAAATCTATTGAATTGACACAGCGTTATATTTCATTTCTTGAAAAATATGTAAGAGAAAATCCTGAGCAATACTTCTGGATGCATAAGTTATGGAAATACTAAATCAGAAAGAAAAATTTTTAGTTATCCAGACTGCCTTTCCTGGAGATGCAATTCTTACTTTACCAATGATTCAAAAACTAAAAGAAAAATATTCTGGTAGTTTGATAGATGTTTTGTGTATACCCTCAACAAAAGAAATTTTTTTGAGTTCTCCAGCAGTTGATAATGTAATTGTTTATGATAAGAAAGATAAACAAAAATCTTTTAGTGATTTCTTAATGATAATTAGAAAAATAAGAGCAGAAAATTATTCAAGAATATTTTCACCGCATCGGTCATTTAGGTCGTCAATCATAGTTTGGTTTTCAAAATGTAAAGAGACTTATGGTTTTGATAATGCATCATTTAGTTTTATTTATAAATACAAGATACATTATGAGAAAAACAAACATGAAGTTGAAAGAAATCTCAATTTAATAAAGTATGATACCTCAAATAGTAATTGGAGAATATTTCCAACAATAAAGTTTACAGATGAAATTGAAAACAAAATTGAAAAGCTGATTCAATCAATTGATAAAAAAATTATTGCAGTTGCCCCGGGTTCAGTATGGAATACAAAAATTTATCCAGAAGAATATTACAAATTACTTGTTGATTATCTTATATATCGAAATTATTATGTAATTTTTATTGGTGGGAAAGAAGATAAAATTCTTTGTGAAAGATTAAATAATAAGTTTGCAGAAAATACTTTATCGCTTGCAGGCAAACTCAGCATAATTGAAACAATAACATTATTGAAAAAATGTTCTTTGCTGATTTGCAACGACAGTGCTCCAACACACATGGCAATGGCAGCACAAATTCCTGTTTTAACAATTTATTGTTCAACTGTCCCTGAATTTGGATTTTATCCTTATAGCTCAATAAGTGATTTTATTTCGTATGATGGATTAAAATGTAAGCCATGCGGTATTCATGGACATAAAAAATGTCCAATTAATACATTTGATTGTGGTTATTTGCTAACTCCAGATATGGTAATTGAAAAAGTTAATAATCTCCTGAGTGTAAAGAAAAAAAGTGTATAAATTCATATATTTGATGCACAATCACGGATGAAAAATGAAATTTTTTAACTTAGATACGATAAAGAAAATATTTGTAGTTATTACACCAAACATACCTGATTCGAGTACAAAGACTTATAAATTCAGTTTTTTTAGAAGCATTGGTTATATCTTAATTTATACTTTGATTTCATGGCTTGTATTAATTTTTATTCTTTCAGTGACGCCGTTAAAAGATTTTCTTTTTGTTCTTGATAATCAAGAATTAATAGCCCAAAGAAAAAAAATAAATGAACTTCAAGAAAAAGTAAGAATATTAACAAACGAGCTTGAAGATATTTCATCAACTAATGAAAAAATAAAATACACACTAAAACTTGCTCAAAGAGATTCTTCAGATACATCAAAATCAATTTATGATACATTAAGAAAAAAAATTACAAAGAAAATTAATCTTGACGGAAATCTTTTTCTTGCCATTAAAGATTTATTTACAAAATTAATCGATGAAAAAATAAATTCAGACTCACTAATTTTTCTTGCCCCTGCAACTGGAATTTTAACTAAAGAATTTAATCCAGAGCTTGGTCATCTTGGTGTTGATTATGGACTTAAAATTGGTTCTCCAGTTTATGCTTCTGCAGGAGGATTAGTAATTTTTGCTGATTATACTGTTGATTATGGATATACAATAATTATTCAACATGATTATGGTTATGTTACAATGTATAAACATTGTTCGTCGCTTTTGAAAAAGCCGCAGGACTTTGTTAGACAGGGAGAATTAATAGCTTTAAGTGGAAATTCCGGCAAAAAAAGTACTGGTCCTCATCTTCATTTTGAAATATGGCATATGGGCAAACCTGTTAATCCAGAAAAATTATTAATAAAATAGGAGGAGCTATGGCATCAAAAAAAGATTCTCATGAAGAAGAAGTAAGTATAATCAGCAGCGGTGTAAAAATAGAAGGAAATTTAAGCAGCGAAGGAAATGTTAGAATTGATGGAATTGTAATTGGCAACCTCACAATTAATGGGAATTTAACTATAGGTGATTCATCTGAAATTTTTGGAGAAATAAAAGCTCGCAATGTAACTACTAATGGAAAAGTTGAAGGTAAAATAATAGCTTCAGAAAAATTGAAATTAGAACCAAAGTCGGTGATTAAAGGTGATTTAATAACAAAAACGTTAATAATAGAAGAAGGAGCTATTTTTGAAGGGCACAGTTCAATGAATGGTGCTCAATCTTCGGTTCAAAAAGAAAATGGCTGAATTAGGAAAATATCCAGGAAAATTTTCTGAAACATACAGGAATATTAGTCCTTATCTTGGATTAGGCACCCAGCTTGCCGCTACAATAATATTAATGTTCTTTTTGGGAAGATGGCTCGATGAAGTATTTAATACAAGTCCTATCTTAATGATAATTTTTTCTTTCATTGGCTGCTTTGCAGCAGTTTATAATTTTATTAAAACAGTGTTGAACTTAAACAAGAAGAACAAACTTGATAAAACAAATTAAACTTTCTGCAGGGATTATAATTTTAGTTAATGCGATAATAATTCTTTTATCCTATTTTGAAATCTTATCAAAATCTCAGGTTAAATCATTAATTTTTGCATGCATAATTTCGATTATTAATTATATTATTTTTTTGTTTTTATTTAATAAATCAATTAAAAAAGAAAATAAAAAGTTTATTGAGATTAATTTAGGAGGCATGGTTTTAAGGATTTTACTTATGCTTGCCTTAATTTTTCTTACATTAAAATTCTTGAAAGTTGACAAATATGAGTTTATATTTGCTTTCTTAATATGGTATATTTTGTTACTTATATTCGAAATAAATATAGTACGATTAGAAAAAACTGCTAAAAACTCTATAAAGTGAATATGTGGTTTAATAATGTAGCACAGGATTCATTAAATGCTGCAAAGTCTGGCTCTCAGGATACAGGCTGGATAATGCATCATATACTTGATTCCAAAGAACTTGATTTGACACCATTTGGTGTAATTCATCTCCCTGAAATTCATCTTTTTGGATTGGATTTGTCCATTACTAAACATGTTGTTTTCATGTGGATTGCTGCAATTATTTTGATTGTTACATTTATTAAGGTATCAAATTCGTATAAAAAATCATTGGTCCCAAAAGGAATAACAAATTTTGTAGAAGTTCTTATTGTTTTTGTGAGAGACGAAATTGCTAAGCCAACCATTGGTCATGGTTACGAAAAATTTTTACCTTATTTATTAACTGTCTTTTTCTTTATTCTGACATGTAATTTCTTAGGATTAGTGCCTTACGCTGCAACATCAACAAGTAATATTGCTGTTACAGCCACATTGGCTACAATTTCATTTTTTGTAATTCAAATTGGCGGAATAATGAAGAATGGATTTTTTGGATATTTCAAAGGATTGGTTCCTCATGGAATTCCATTCTGGCTTGTTCCAATAATGTTTGTTGTTGAAATACTTGGATTATTTACAAAACCATTTGCTTTAGCTATTCGTCTTTTTGCAAACATGACTGCAGGTCACATAGTAATTTTAGCTTTACTTGGATTAATATTTATTCTTAGAACATATTTTGTTGTTCCTGTTTCAATTTCATTTGCTTTATTTATTTACTTATTGGAAATTCTTGTAGCACTTATTCAAGCATATATTTTTACAATGCTGTCATCTTTGTTTATTGGGATGGCATATCATCAAGAACATTAATATAAATTAAGGAGGAAATCAATGGAATTCGCTTATTTAGCAGCTGGATTTGGCGCAGCTTTAACAGTAATTGGCGGTGCTTTTGGTATTGGCAAATTAGCAAGTTCGGCTATGGACGCAAGCGGCCGTCAACCTGAAGCTGCCGGAGAAATTAGAACTTCTATGATTATTGCAGCAGCATTAATCGAAGGTATTTCTCTTTTTGCATTGGTTATCTGTATTCTTTTAGCATTAAAATAATTTTTTTCTCTTTCAAATTAAGGGAGTAGTTTTATGGTTATAAGCAACTTATTAATTATTGCTTTAAGCAGTGGTGAGCATTCGGGAAGTCCGCTTGATGTTAATCCAGGCTTGATTTTGTGGACAGTTGTTACTGTAATTTTCTTGCTTATAATTTTATCAAAACTTGCATGGAAGCCCATTTTAAAATCCCTTGATGAAAGAGAAAATCTAATTAAAGAATCACTTGAAAAAGCTGAGAATGCAAGAAAAGAAGCAGAAAAATTAATTGCAGAAAATAAAGCCAATCTGCAAAAGGCTGAAGCAGAAGCACAAAAGATTATCGACCAAAGCAGAGAATATGCCGAGAAATTAAAATTGCAGATACTCGAAGAAAGTAAATCTCATGCAAAAAGAATGATTGAAGATGCATCAAAAGAAATTGAAAGAAAAAATGCAGAAGCCTTTAATAAATTAAAAGAACAAATTGCAGATATCGCAATTAATGCTGCTGAAAAAATTCTCAGAGAAAATCTTGATAAAGAGAAACAAACTAAAATTATTGCTAAGTATCTTGAAGATCTATCAAAGAACTGATTATGAGTGTTTACAGAATATCATATCGTTATGCTAATTCACTTTTTAAGCTTGCTGAAGAAAAAAATATTTTGGCTAAAATTGCTGAAGATGCAGAACTGCTCTTTTCTACAATCAGCAATTCAAAAGAACTTCGTACATTGCTCAAAAATCCTGTAATCAAATCTGATAAGAAAAAAGAACTGCTGACAAAAATTTTTGAAGGAAAGCTTAGTGATGAGATGATAAGGTTTATAGACTTTGTTATTGAAAAGAATAGAGAAGATATATTGTTGGATATTATGCAGGAATTTTTGAATCTAAGAGATAATAAAGAAGGTATTCTGCGTGTTCAAGTAATTACTGCTGTTGAAATTGATGATAATTTGAAGAAAGAAATTGAAAAAGTACTTGAAAGCAAAGAGAGAAAAAAAATTAAAAGTACTTATGTGGTCAATCCAAATATTCTTGGCGGTTATGTAATCAGATTTAAAGATACTGTAATTGATGCTTCTCTTACTCATCAATTAGAAAGATTAAGAAAAAAGTTTTCAGAAGATATAAGTATTTCGAACAATTAGGATGAAAATAAAATGGTAGAAATAAGACCCGACGAAGTTTCTGCAATATTAAGAAAACAACTTGCCGGCTTCGATAATGAAGTTGATATTTATGATGTTGGAACTGTTCTTCAGGTTGGAGATGGAATAGCACGCGTTTATGGATTAACAAAAGTAATGGCAAGTGAACTTGTAGAATTTCCAAATGGCGTTATGGGAATGGTTCTCAATCTCGAAGAAGATAATGTCGGTTGTGTTCTTTTTGGAGAAAGTACTTTAATTAAAGAAGGGGATATTGTTAAAAGAACAAAACGCGTTGCTTCATTTCCAGTTGGTGAAGGCCTGCTTGGCAGAGTTGTTAATCCACTTGGCGAACCACTCGATGGCAAAGGAAATATTCAATTCGAAAAATATTCTCCAATCGAAAGAAAAGCACTTGGTGTAATTCAAAGACAGCCTGTTAAGGAACCATTGCAGACAGGAATTACTGCTATTGATGCAATGATTCCAATTGGTCGCGGTCAAAGAGAATTAATTATTGGTGATAGGCAAACTGGTAAAACCGCAATCGCAATTGATACAATCATTAATCAAAAATATACTCATACCGAAGAAGCTAAAAAGTATGGAATAAAACCTGTTTATTGTATTTATGTTGCTGTTGGACAAAAGAATTCTACAGTAGCTCAGGTTGTTGCTAAGCTCGAAGAATATGGCGCTATGGAATATACAACTGTAATTTCAGCACCAGCATCTTCTCCAGCACCTCTCCAATATATTGCTCCTTATGCAGGTGCAACTCTTGGAGAATATTTCAGGGATAAAGGAATGCATGCACTTGTAGTTTACGATGACCTTTCAAAACAAGCAGCTGCATATCGTGAACTTTCACTGTTGTTGAGAAGACCTCCTGGAAGAGAAGCTTATCCTGGTGATGTTTTCTATCTTCATTCGAGATTACTGGAACGTGCATCCAAATTAAGTGATGAAGAAGGCGGCGGAAGTTTAACAGCTCTTCCAATAATTGAGACACAACAAGGTGATGTTTCTGCATATATTCCTACTAACGTAATTTCAATTACAGATGGTCAAATTTATCTTGAGCCTAATTTATTTAATGCTGGTGTTCGTCCTGCTATAAATGTTGGTATTTCAGTTTCTCGTGTTGGCGGTAATGCTCAAATTAAAGCAATGAAAAAAGTTGCTGGCTCATTAAAACTTGATTTAGCACAATATCGCGAACTTGAAGCATTTGCAAAATTTGGTTCCGACCTTGACAAAGCAACTCAGAGAACACTTGCAAAAGGTGCTCGACTTGTAGAACTTCTAAAGCAAGACCAATATTCTCCAATACCTGTTGAAAAACAAATTGTCAGTGTATTTATCGGAACGAATGATTATCTTGAAACTATAGAAGTAAGAGATGTTAAAAGATTTGAAAAAGAATTTCATGAATATGTAGAAGTTAAATATCCTGAGATTTATGAAAATATCAGGTCAACAAAAGAATTAAGAGATGATACAGTTCAACTATTGAAAAAAGCTGCAAGTGAATTTCTTGAAAAATTTAAGAAAAGCTGATAATATTTTCTAATGGCAACTTTAAGAGACATAAAAAGAAGAATTATTGGAATAAAAAATACTCAGCAGATAACCAAAGCTATGAAAATGGTTGCTGCTGCAAGGCTGCGTAGAGCACAGGATAACATAATTAATGCGCGCCCATATTCACGAAAAATTTCTGAAGTCTTATCGCACCTGCTGAGTATCGAAAAAAATATAAATAACCCATTTTTACAGAACAGAAAAACAAATAATCTCGCAATTGTAGTTGTAACTTCAGATAGAGGTTTATGTGGAAGTTTTAATGTAAATGTAATTCGTAAAACAGAAGAATTGATTCATAACGATTACAAACAATTATATGAAAATGGGAAAGTTTGGCTGTATTGTGCAGGTAAAAAAGGCTTTGATTATTTTTCTAAAAGAAATTATCAAATAGCAAATTCCTACCCAGGAATTTTTTCCCACTTAAAATTTGAATTCGCTTCGGGTATAGTAAAAGAATTATCACAAAAGTTTTTAGAAGGTGAGATTGACAAAGTTTTGTTGATTTACAATGAATTTAAATCTGTTATTCAACAAAAAACTGTAATTGAACAATTATTACCGGTTCAGCCGTTTTCAGAAAATAATTTTAATCAGCTGCAACCTGTAGATTTTATTTATGAACCGAATAAAGTTGGTATTATAAATTTTTTGCTGCCTAAACACTTAAATGCACAGATGTGGAGAACCTTGCTGGAATCTTATGCTGCAGAACTTGCTGCAAGGATGACAGCAATGGATATGGCAACAGAAAACGCAAAAGAACTAATTCGTTCATTACAGTTGACATACAATAAAGTTCGTCAGGCTACGATAACAAAAGAAATAATTGAAATTGTATCCGGAGCGAATGCCCTTAAAGAAGGCTGATTAACTTTTGAAATGATTTTCCTTTTTATTATCTTTTTTACTGGAATTTATGCTTGAAGATTTAACTGAAAAACTGGAACGAACTTTAAAGAAAATTACTGGTCAGGGAAGATTAACCGAAGAAAATATTTCTGATACACTTCGGGAAATTAGACGTGTTCTTTTAGATGCTGATGTGAACTATAAAGTAGCAAAACAATTTATTGATGATGTAAAAGCAAAGGCACTTGGAAAGGAAGTTTTGCTGTCTGTAACACCCGGACAGCTCATAACAAAAATAATTTACGATGAGCTTACAAAACTTTTAGGTGGAACTGGCAGCGAATTGAAATTAAATCCAACGGGAATTACAGTAATTATGTTAATTGGACTGCAGGGATGCGGCAAAACTACTTTCAGTGCTAAACTTGCTAAGTATCTTAAAGATAGAAAAAGAAATGTTCTTTTAGTTGCTGCAGATGTTTACCGTCCTGCTGCAGTGAATCAGTTGAAAATACTTGGAACTCAAATAAATGTTCCTGTATTTTCGATTGATGGCAGCAATGAACCGGTAAAAATTGCTTATGAGTCATTAAGCTTTGCAAAAGATAATAAACTTGATACAGTGATTATTGATACTGCAGGAAGACTTCATGTTGACGATGAAATGATGCTTGAAGCAGCTGCTATTAAAGAAAAGGTGAATCCAACGGAAACTTTATTTGTAGTTGATTCGATGACTGGACAGGATGCAGTAAATTCTGCAAAAGCTTTTCACGAAAAAGTTGATTTCGACGGCATTGTTGTTACAAAACTTGATGGTGATGCAAGAGGTGGTTGTGTTTTATCAATTAAAGCAGTTGTTGATAGACCTATAAAATTTATCAGTGTAGGTGAAAAACTTGATTCTATTGAAGTATTTTATCCTGATAGATTAGCTTCAAGAATACTTGGTAAAGGCGATATAATAACACTTGTTGAAAAAGCTCAACAACAGGTAGATGAAAAAGAAGCTGAAGAACTTGAAAGAAAATTATTAGCAAATAAATTTGATTTTGATGATTTCTTAAAGCAGATTAAAATGATAAAAAAAATGGGTTCTTTGAAATCACTTTTGTCAATGATTCCTGGAATTGGCTCAGCATTAAAGAATGCAGATATTGATGATAAACAGTTGATAAAGGTAGAATCAATAATTCAATCAATGACAAAAGAAGAAAGAAGAAATCCTAAAATATTGAACGGAAGCAGAAGAAAAAGAATAGCACGCGGGAGTGGTAATTCAATACAGGATGTCAATAGATTGATAAAACAATTTAATCAAATGCAGCAGATGATAAAAATGTTGAATTCAAAATCTGGTAAAGCAGGCATAATGAACCTGAAAAATTTTAGAATGAATTAAATTATTATATAAAATAAAGGAGGAATAAATAAATTGGCAGTAAAGTTAAGACTGAAACGAATGGGAAAGAAAAAACAGCCAGTATATAAAGTTGTGGCTGCCGATGCTCGTTCACCAAGAGATGGTAAATTTATAGAAGCAATTGGATTATATAATCCTAAAACTGAACCAGCTACTGTTGAAATAAAAGAAGACAGAGCTTTGTATTGGTTGAATGTTGGTGCTCAACCTACAGAAACGGTAAGAAGTCTTCTTTCTCAAAAAGGAATTCTTTTAAAACGTGATTTAATGAAGCGTGGATTTTCTGAAGAACAAATTGCAGCAAGATTGGAAGAATGGAAAAAATTAAAGGAAGCTAAATTAGCAGCTGCTCTTAAAAAAGCAGAAAAATCAAAATCTAAAAAGAAATCAGAAGAAAAAGCTGATACAACAGAAGATTCTAACAGTGCAGCGGAAGTAAAGGGTACTGCTTCCGGAGAAGCATAAATTATTAATTAGGTACCCTTATTCACTTAATGATAGGTACTCTCATGAAGGAATTTATTGAATTTATCGCAAAACACCTTGTTGACAATCCGGGCAATGTTTCTATTGAAGAAGCAAGACCCGATGAAAAAACTATCGAGCTTACTTTAAAAGTAGGTGCCGAAGATGTTGGAAAAGTAATTGGTAAACAAGGCAAAACTGCTCAGGCAATGAGAACTTTGCTTACAGCAATTGCAGCTAAGGAAGGGAAACGTGCAATTCTAAAAATATTGGATTAATATTTTATTAAGTGAATGACTTAATTTTAATTGCTGTTGTAAAGTCTGTATTGAATAATGAGGGGTTTGTTGCGGTAGATTCCTATTCCGATTTTAATGAGAGATTCTTTGCTTTGAAGAATATTTTTATTGAGTTTTTTGGAAACTCTAAAGAGTTCTTTGTCGAAAAAACAGAAATTATTGATGGCAATATTGCTCTTAAAATTAAAGGCTTTGATAACGAAAAAGATGCTGCATTGTTAGTTGGTAAAAAAATTTATGTAGATTCAAAAAATGCTGTCAAACTTGATAAAGATACTTATTTTATTCACGACTTGATTGATAGTGAAGTTTACAGAAATGGAAAACTTCTTGGCTATCTGAAAGATGTATTTGTTCTTAAATCTAATGATGTATACTTAATTAAAGATTTACAAGGTAAAGATATTCTATTACCTGCAGTAAAGGATTACATAAAAAACTTCGACCCAGAAAAGAAAAGACTGGATTTAGTAGAAGACTGCGATTTGCTTTATGATGATGAGAATTGATGTTATTTCTGCTGTGCCTGATTCATTAATCAGTCCCTTAAACACAAGCATTATCAAAAGAGCACAGGAGAAAAAAAAAGTAGAAATATTTGTGCATAATCTACGAGATTATGCATACGATAAACATAAACAAATTGATGATAAGCCTTTTGGCGGTGGTCCAGGTATGCTGCTTAAACCTGAACCGTTCTTTGAATGCATTGAAAAACTTTTGAGAGAAAGAAATTATGATTATATAATTTATCCAACTCCCGGTGGTAAATTTTATAATCAGGAATTAGCAAAAAAATATTCTCTCGCTCAAAATATTATGATTATTGCTGGACATTATAAAGGAATTGATGACCGTGTTCGACAAAAATTCGCAACCGATGAAATTTCAATTGGAAATTATATATTAACGGGTGGTGAAATTCCTGCTCTTGTAATTATTGATTCAGTTGTTAGATTGATACCGGGTGTTCTTAATGATAGTGAATCTGCATTAAATGATTCATTGATTGATGGAAATTATATTGAAGCACCATATTATACTCGTCCAGCAGAATACAAAGGAATGAAAGTGCCAGAAGTTTTACTTTCGGGCAATGAAAAAAAAATTAGAGAATGGAAAGAAGAACAATCAAGAATATTAACAGAAAAATGGAAAAAGATAAATAATCTGGAGTAACAATGGATAAGCTAAAAGAAATAACAGAAAATCAGCTGCGAACTGACTTGCCTGCATTCAAAGCAGGTGATCACATTCGTGTGCATGTGAGAGTTATAGAAGGTGATAAAGAAAGAATTCAACCTTTTGAAGGGGATGTAATAAACATCAGAGGCACAGGCTTGAGCAAAACTTTTACGGTTAGAAAAATTTCAAGTGGTGTTGGTGTAGAAAGAATTTTCCCTTATAACTCTCCAAAGATTGCTAAAATTGAAGTACTTCGCGAAGGTAAGGTTCGCAGAGCTAAGTTGTTTTATCTGCGCAAACTTTCAGGTAAAGCTGCAAAGATTAAAGACAAGAATCTTAAATAATAATTTCGAAAGCCGCTTTCAACTGCGGCTTTTTTTATTTTGAGTAAAATATGAATCTCTATTTACCAAAAAATATTTTTTCATCAATATTTGAATCAAATATTCCTGAAAATGCAGATATAAAAATTATTAAGAAAGAATCTGCTCTGCTTACAAAACAATTATTCAATGACCCTGATGCTATTGCTCTGATTCCTTCCCTTGAACTTTTAAATCATGAGGATTTGCTTGTTTCTTCTAAGCTTAGTTTTTCTTTTGATGGAAATCTTTCTTATTCCTACTTGTATTTTGCAGAAAGTGAAAGGATGGTCGATAAAATTTTCATGCGTTCAGATGTTACTGTAAATGAAGTTATTCTTACAAAAATTTTATTTTCAGAAAGATATTCAATTTATCCTGAAATAACTCTCGATACATCGTTTCAAGCACAATCAGGTAAAGATTATGTTGTAAGCGGCGATGAAAATTTTACATCATGGAATTTTGAACATGGGATTAGTTTTGCAGATGAAATTTCTGATTTAATTGATTTGCCATATGTGAACTTCATTTTTGCATCTCAAAATAAAAACTCATTAGAAAATTTTAATAATCTCTTTAACGAAATTGATGCTAATATTGAAGATAACATTGATAATATTTTACAAAACTTGAATTATTCAGAAAAAGTAAAATCTTTTATTAAAGAAAATCTTGGTTCAATTTATTTCGAACTAACACAAAATGAAATTGAAGCACTTAAAGAATTAGTAAAATTAACATACTATCACGAAATTATTGACGATATTTTTGATATCAACTTCGTATAAATTACCTGCATTATGTTAGAAACAATTTTAAATATTTATATAGTTATTGAAAATGATTTTGTTGTTGCTTTTCGGGCAAAAGCATATGATGTTGAAGGAAGTGATGAGCTTAAAATAAAATTCCTGAAAGAAAATGCAGAAAAAGATTTTGAGAATGCATATTATTTTGATGCCCCGAAAAATAAGAGGGGAGAATTTATGCCATATAGAAAATTTTCTAAACTCGAATCGCAGGGAATGCAGTATCAACTATTTGAAGAAATTTTTGAAAAGTTTAATGTTCCACAAAATCCACTTATATGTGTAACTCCAGTAGTAAACGGAAAGATCTTATCTCAAAAGAATTAAATCAAATATTTAATTACAGTAAAACCGCCGATTAATAATAAAGTAAAAGCAACAGCAAGCCAGTTAAAATATTTATCAATGAAAGTTTTTATTTGCCCGCCAAATTTCCAGATTAATCCTGCAACAAGAAAAAATCTTCCTGCTCTGCTGATTATAGATGCAATGATGAACATTAGTAAGTTAATTTCAAATGCTCCGCCAGTAATTGTAAAAACTTTGTAGGGAATAGGTGTAAATCCTGCAGTAAAAATTATCCAGAAGTTCCATTCGTCATACATTCTTTTTACATCATAAAAAACTTTGTGAGTAAAACCAGGTACAGTTGAGAAGAAAAATTCTGCAACCGACGAAAATTCATTTGTGCTTTTCCACCAGAGGAAATGACCGATTCCATAACCAGCAAGTGCCCCAAGAACAGAAGCAATTGTACAGATAAATGCAAATTTAAAAGCTTTTTTTTGTGAACCTAAAACAAGAGCAATTAATAAGGCATCTGGTGGAATTGGAAAGAATGATGCCTCTGCAAATGAAAGAAGAAATAATGCTGCAGGTCCATATTGTGTTTCTGCCCAGTGCAGAACCCAATCATAAAGTCTTCGTAAGATTTTCATATAGCACTTATTTTGAAATGCAAGTATAGTAAAATTTGATATTCTGAAAAATTTATTTTTTATCTTTTTGTTCTCGTTGATTTTTAAGAAGACGTAGATTATTTTGTTTCAAAATTTTGGAGGAATTAATGCCAGTACTAAAGGACTTTAAAACTATCCCAGAACTTTTCAATTTTATTACAACTGAATTTGGAAAAGGAAAAGAAAGACCTGCACTTAAACATAAAGTAAATGAAACCTGGGTAGGAATTACGTACGACCAGCTTTATGATGAAACAGTAAACTTTGCATGCGGACTTGCAGCATTGGGAGTTAAGAGAGATCATAAAGTAGCTATTATTTCAGAAAATCGACCTGAATGGGTTTATTCAGATATGGCAATTTTGGGCATCGGTGCAGTTGATGTTCCTATTTATCCAATCTCCACATCGGAAACTATAGAATATATTTTAAATAATTCTGAATCAATTGGTGTAATTGTTTCGAATAAATTTCAGTTAAATAAGATTTTGAAGATCAAGAACAATTGCAAACATTTAAAATTCATTGTTGTAATGAACAACAGTGATAAGACTAATGACAAAGATGTTTATTCTTTTGAAGAAGTTCAGAACAGAGGAAAAGAATTTAGAAAAGAAAACCCGAATTATTTCAAAGAACAAAGCGAACTTTGCAGAGAAACAGATTTATGCACAATAATTTATACTTCGGGAACAACAGGTGAACCCAAAGGTGTTATGCTGTCACATAAAAATATTGTATCAAACATCAAAGCAGCTCACGAAGTATTTTACATTGATGAGAATGATGTATTCCTTTCTTTCTTGCCTTTGTGTCATATATTTGAAAGAATGGCTGGTTATTATACAGCTTTTTCATGCGGTGGAACAATTGCTTATGCAGAATCGATTGAAAAGATTGCAAATAATTTATTGGAGATAAGACCAACAATAGTAACTGCAGTACCAAGATTATTTGAAAGAATGTATTCAAGAATTAAAAGAAATGTAGAAAGTCAATCAGAACGAAAACAAAAAATATTCAACTGGGCTATTGAGGTTGGTAAGGAATATCAATTAGCAAAAAAATCTAATCAACCTTTACCAATTTCACTTACTTTGAAGCATAAACTTGCAGATAAACTTGTTCTATCAAAATTAAGAGAAAGAACAGGCGGAAGAATAAGATTTTTTATTTCAGGTGGAGCTGCTCTTGCCCGTGAACTGGGAATTTTCTTTGAAGCGGCAGGAATTTTAATTATAGAAGGATATGGATTAACTGAATCATCTCCAGTAATTGCAGTTAATCGTGTTAATGATTATAAATTTGGAACAGTAGGAAAACCATTGCCCGGCGTTGAAATAAAAATTGCAAAAGATGGTGAAATACTTGCTTCAGGTCCTAACATTATGCTTGGATATTATAAGAATAAAAAAGAAACAGAAGAAACAATTAAAGATGGATGGCTTCATACAGGAGATATTGGTGTGTTTGATGCAGAAGGATTTTTAATTATTACAGATAGAAAAAAACATTTATTCAAAACTTCACAAGGTAAATATGTTGCTCCAACTCCAATTGAAAATATGTTCTTAGCAAGCAAGTATATTGACCAATTTGTAATTATCGGCGACCGCCGAATGTTTATAACTGCCCTTATTGTTCCAGATTTTGAAGCTCTCAAAGAATATGCTGATGCAAACAGAATTCAATACAGCAGCGTAGAAGAGTTGGTAAAGATGAAACAAATTTATGAATTATTGGATAGAGAATTAGACCAATTTCAAAAGAAGCTTGCCAGTTTCGAAAGAATCAGAAAATTTGCAATTCTTGATAAACCATTTTCAATTGAAACAGGAGAACTTACACCATCGTTGAAAGTCCGCAGAAAAGTTATTGAAGAAAGATACAAAGATTTAATCGAAGAAATGTATAGAGGTTTAGAAGGTTAATATTGTTAAATGAAAAATATTTGTAAATCTAAAAGGACTCGAACCTCCGACCAATCCGCCTTAGGCGGACTGCTCTATCCATACTGAGCTGATTAAATGAAAGAAGAAAATCATAGATAAATTTTGTACCCCCGAGAGGACTCGAACCTCCGACCAATCCGCCTTAGGCGGACTGCTCTATCCATACTGAGCTGATTAAATGAAAGAAGAAAA
>JBBFLD010000003.1:129281-298038 GCA_037481715.1 Melioribacteraceae bacterium | reverse complement strand
GCGTCGTTAAAGACAGAAGCAATAGAATATCTGAATGGATTGATTGATTTTCTGTTCCCTCATTTTTCAAATAAAGTTTATTATACAGAAGAAGATATTCTTTCCAAACTGCAGCTTCTGAAAAGAGATTTAATTCAATTAATAAAATTATTAAATGGACTGGCTCCTGAAAATCTTGAAGAAACTGCAGAAATATTTATTTCAAAACTTCCCAGGATTCATTCAATGCTCTGGGCAGATGCTGAATTTATTTATCAGGGCGACCCTGCTGCAGAAAGTGTTGATGAAGTAATTCTGGCTTATCCAGGTTTTATGGCAATTGTAATTTATAGAATTGCTCATGAACTTTATTTGTTAAAAGTTCCTATCATACCAAGAATATTAACAGAACATGCTCATCAAATTACAGGCATCGATATTCACCCAGGGGCTACAATTGATTCACCATTTTTTATTGACCACGGAACTGGAATAGTAATTGGTGAAACAACAGTTATTGGAAAAAATGTGAAATTGTATCAGGGAGTTACACTTGGTGCACTAAGTGTAGATAAAAGTCTTGCTCAAACAAAACGTCATCCTACAATTGAAGATGATGTTGTTATTTATTCACAGGCAGTTATTTTGGGAGGAAATACAGTAATAGGAAATAACAGCATCATTGGAGGGAATTCATGGATAACTCAAAGTATTCCGCCAAATTCAATTGTTTATAACAAAAGCGAAGTTCGCGTAAGAAGGTCAAAAGAATTTGAAAACACAATTGATTTTGTCATTTAACAAAAAAGGAATAAATCATGAAAGCAAATAATGTTCTTGAATTAATTGGAAATACACCACATCTAAGAATTAATAAACTTTTCGGCAATAAGCATGAAGTATGGGCTAAACTTGAAAGGGCAAATCCAGGGGCAAGTATTAAAGACAGAATTGCTCTTTCTATGATTGAAGATGCCGAAAAAAAAGGAATCTTGAAACCGGACAGCATAATAGTCGAACCAACTTCCGGAAATACTGGAATTGGACTGGCTATGGTTGCAGCTGTCAAAGGTTACAAATTAATTCTTGTTATGCCGGAATCAATGTCAATTGAAAGAAGAAAGATTATGGCAGCATTTGGTGCCGAATTTGAATTAACACCTCGAGAACTTGGAATGAAAGGGGCAATTGCAAAAGCTCAGGAAATTGCTGCTAATAATCCAAAAGTTTGGATACCCCAACAATTTGAAAATCCTGCTAATGTTGAAATTCATATTAAAACAACTGCTCAGGAAATTTTAAATGATTTTCCTGATGGCTTTGATTACTTAATAACTGGTGTTGGAACGGGTGGGCACATTACTGGAGTAGCAAAAGTATTAAAAGAAAAATTTCCACATATAAAAGTTTTTGCAGTTGAACCTGCTGCTTCACCTGTGATTTCAGGTGGTCAGCCCGGTCCACATCCAATTCAAGGCATAGGTGCTGGCTTTATACCAAAAATTTTTGATACTTCGTTAATTGATGGAGTAATTCAAATTACAAAAGAAGAGGCATATGAATTTGCACGCCGTGCAGCAAAAGAAGAAGGATTATTTGTTGGGATTTCTTCCGGGGCATCACTTGCAGCTGTAAGTAAAAAATTAAGTGAAATACCGGAAGGAAAAAGAATTCTAACTTTCAATTATGATACAGGTGAAAGATATTTATCAATTGATGATTTGTTTTAATTAATTCTTCTCTTAATAAATGCTCTTGCTCGGTTTAAGAGCAAGAGCAATTTTATTTTAAAAATTTGATTTGGATTTTTTTTAATAAAATGCTATGTATTGCAGTGCTTTTTTTAGAAATTTTTTAAATAGGGATAAATAATGGAACAAACTCAGGAAAAAAAGAAACTCGGAGATTTTGCTTTTTATTTCTTAATGGGAATCTTAGGAATTAGTGTTTTATACATTATTGGTTATTTAGTTTATGATATGATTTTTGGTTGAGCTGAGATTTTGGGTTAAAGTGATTAAGAATTTTTTGTTAATGGATCTGAGATTTGGAGAATAGTAATTCTAAAAATCTTAAAGAGAGCTTAGAAATAGTTAAAGCTATGGGACTTGTATTCGGCGATATCGGTACAAGTCCAATTTATACTCTTACAGTTATTTTCCTTCTTACACCTCCTACATTTAAAAATATTCTGGGAATCCTTTCTCTTGTCTTCTGGACATTGATTATTCTTGTAACAATTGAATACACTTTCCTTGCAATGAGTTTAAGCTCTAAAGGAGAAGGCGGCATAATTGTACTTAAAGAAATTCTTCGCAGTATCGTCAAAAGAGGAAGGTCAATAATTTTTATAACCTTTCTTGGTTATGTCGGAATTTCTCTTTTGATGGGTGATGGTGTAATCACACCTGCAATTAGTATTCTCTCTGCTGTAGAAGGACTTGAGTTAATTCCTGGTCTTGGACATATTGACCAGAATACAATTGTTCTAATTACAATTATCATAACAATAATTTTATTTTCTGTTCAATCAAAAGGAACAGATAAAGTTGCTGCTTCTTTTGGACCAATAATGTTGTTGTGGTTTTTATCTTTGTTTGTTTCTGGTTTGATTTCAATCTCACATAATCCATCAGTTATTGCAGCTGTAAGTCCTCATTATGCAATAGAATTTATGACTCATAACGGCATAACTGGATTTTTTGTTTTATCAGAAGTAATTCTGTGTGCAACTGGCGGCGAAGCAATTTATGCTGATATGGGACACTTAGGACGCGACCCAATTAGAAGAGCATGGTATATTGTTTTCGTTGCACTTGTAATAAATTATTTTGGTCAGGGAGCATTCTTAGCAGAACACAGCAGTAATTACAATAATTTTAATATCCTCTTTACAATGGTTAAATCCCAAGCACAATTTTTATATATCCCATTTTTAATTCTTACTTTAATGGCAACAATCATTGCATCACAGGCAATGATTTCCGCAATGTTTTCTCTTGTATATCAGGGAATTCGTACTTACATCTTTCCATTAATGCGTGTTAAATATACATCTACTCATTTAAGATCTCAGATTTATATTGCTGCAGTAAATTGGGGATTATTGTTAGCCGTAGTATTGATGATTTTAGTTTTTCGTAAATCACAAAATCTTGCTGCAGCTTATGGATTTGCAGTTACAACTACAATGGCAATCAGTACTTTCTTCATGATATGGATTTTCAGAAGACAAAAAATTAAATGGAAAGTTTTGGTAGCTTTATTCGTTTTCGTTGTAAATATTCTTTTCTTGATTTCTGTATTTTATAAAATTCCGCATGGCGGTTATTGGTCTATTATTATTGCATTAGTTCCTTTTGTTACCATAGGAATCTGGACAAGAGGAAATCGTGCTGTTCACAAATCTTTTCGCTCGCTTCCAATTGATACTTTTATTACAAGCTTTGACCAGCTTTATTCAAAAGGAAATATTTTACCTGGCACAGCTTTATTTTTTACAAAAAGTTTAGATATGATTCCTCCTTATATGGTTCATTGCACAATTAGCAGCAATATTATTTATGAGCATAATATTTTGATTTCAATAGCTACGATGGACAAACCTTTTGGCACCCAAAAATTATTTGAGCCAGAAATTACAGAAGGTCTCTCAGGATTAGAAATACAAATTGGATATCTTGAAAAAGTTGATGTAATGAAAATTCTAAAGGAATTGCAAATTGAACCAAAAGTTATGTTCTATGGCGTTGATGATGTTCATACAAGAAAAACTACTTTGAAAATTTTTGCATTAATTAAAAGAATCACTCCAAATTTTGTTCAATTCTTAGATTTGCCTTATCAAAAACTTCATGGTGTAATTACCCGCATCGAGATTTAATTTGGATTGAAGTTAATCCTAAAATATCGTAAAATATTATTGTGAATAAATTGTTCTTTCACTTTTAAAAGTGCCTTTGTTGCTTTTTGGGTTTGACTAAAAATTTTTAGAATAAATTAAATGAAGAGGTTGCTATGAAAATCGGAATTGGTTTTTTAGCAATTCTTCTCTTCTTATTTTCAACAGCAGTTTATTCACAGGATATTTCTCTCTGCCAATTAATTGGAAAAAATTCAAAAGAAGTAATTAAAAAATTTGGCAAGCCTCTGCATCACGACAAATCAAATCCAGCCATGGAATGCATTTACTACCAAACAAAAAATTCAAGAATGGCTTTTATAGCTGACCAGGATGGCGTTTATCAAATTCAAGTTGATTTTATGTATGACTCAGAAAAAAATGCGAGGAAAGCCATTGACGAATTTCTCTCTGAATGTGGAACAAGGAGTTTGAGAGTTGACACTTTGAATGTGAGTGATTATAAAATTACTGGCTCGGGTGTTAAAATGAGTCTATCGTTGTTTGAAAATACTTATTCAAAAAAATATGAAGTAAAATTTAAAGCTGACCGCTCCACAATTAAATAAGATTATCTAAACCAGTCATTTGTGCACTGATATTCCAGAAATTTTTAAGCAGTTTTTTATCGTAAGTTAAAGAGTGAGAGCGTTCTATTCTTTTATTAATAAAATATTCACCACTTATATCTTTCACATCATTTGATACTGCAAGATAAACCGAAGTTTCCGCACCTTTTTTTACTGAATCACCTGAAATATTAAATCCTGCTTTCAATAGTTTTGTAGATATTACTCCTGGATGCAAAGCATTAACTGTTATATTTGTGTTGGACAGTTTTTCGGCAAGCATTTTTGTAAATAAAATATTAGCAAATTTTGAAACTGCATAAGCATTGTAAGGCGAAAAATATTTTTCTCCATTTAGATTTTCTAAATCAAAGTCTGCACTCTGATGTGCTATCGAACTGACATTGATTATTCTTCCATGTTCAGATTTAATTATTAAATCAATTAAAAGATTTGTTAAAAGAAAATGAGAAAGATGATTAACCTGAAAAGTTGTTTCGAAACCATCTTCTGTTAAGATGAGTTCTTTCATATAAATGCCGGCATTATTGATTAATACATCTAATCTTTCAAATCTGTTTTTAATGTCTTCAGCCATTTTTCTTACTTGCTTAAACGAAGTAAAATCTGCTGCACAGCTGTCAATATTATTATTGCCGGTTTGTCTTTTAATTTCTTCTATTGTTTTTTCTACTCTTATTTTATCTCTTCCATGAATAATAATTTTATGTCCAAGATTTGCAAGCTCAATTGCAGTTTGTTTTCCAATTCCATCTGTTGAGCCAGTAATTAGAATTATTTTATTTTCCATAAAATTTCTTGTTTGTTAATAAATTATAATACAAATCTAATTCTTAACTAATTCTTCATCAATTCTGATTCTTATCTTGAAGTAAAGTTTTTTTATTCATATCATAACAAGAAGATTTAATATAACATTAGAAATAATGGGAATACAGCAGTTACTATTAATTGTTTTGAGTATAATAGTTGTTGGAGTTGTTGTTTATATCAGTTATAATCTTGTAATTTACTATCTTCAAACATCCAACCGGGAACAGTTAATAATCCAATTGAATAATTTGTGCATTGCTGCGCAGCAATATTATAAAAAACCAAAAGAACAAGGAGGAGGAGGTGGTTCCTTTGAAGGCTGGCATATCCCCGAGCAATTTAGTAAGACTGATGATGGAATTTTCAGAGCCGTGGTTAAAGACGATAAAGTTAATTTTAATGCAATTGGCACACATATCGGTCTCGATAATAAAAATGAAGTTTGTGTAGATGCAACAGTTAATTCAAAAGAGATTCAAATTATTGTAGTGAATTAAATGAGAATAGAAAACACAAACTATGTAAATTATTTGATTGAACTTTCTCAAAGCGGAAGAAAGAATGCTTTTTTTGATTTGTGTGAAATTAATCTAAGCAGTGTTTTTACAATTATCTATCGATTAACCGCAGATTATGATTTAAGCAGAAAACTTACTGTCAATACATTCCTTGAAGCCTGGGAGAAAATAAAAAACTATGATTATAAAATTTCTTTTGTCTTTTGGATTAAAAATATCGCAATAAGACATGCACTTGAAAATATTAATCGTCTTTCTACTTCAACAATAGATATTGAAATGACAGAAGACAGATTAAAAAATCTTGAAAAATTAATAATGAATCTGGATTATGAAAGAAGAATAATTTTTGTATTACATGACCTTGAAGGTTATTCTTACGAAGAGATAACTGAATTAGTAGGCTATGATTTTTTAGATGAAGTAAAAACAAAATTAATCGAAACAAGAAATTATTTAATAAATAAATTGTGTAAATGAGCTGCGAAGAAGTAAAAATACTATTGCACGATTTTGTTGATGAATTGCTTGATGATGAAACAAAAAAATTAGTTTATACTCATATTCAAAAATGTGAAAAGTGCCGCGAAGAATACATAAAGCTCACAAGATTCTTCGACCTGCTGAAAGATATGCCTTATCAGGTTAATGCTCCTAAAGATATTATTGAATCTTTGTCTAACGAACTGATGAAAAAATCCTTAAGAGAAATTCCAATTGTTACAGAAAAATCAAAAGCCAGAGAATCAAAATTAAAGCGCGAACAATTAAAGCAGGATAGAAAATTAAAAACTACACGCGGACCAATTAGAAAAAGTGTTGTTACTCGTTCAATAGCCTCATCTTTAAGCAAAGAAATTGAGTTTGAAAAAAGTTTTCAATGGATAAAGTTGCTGTTGATTTTACTTCCGCTTTTTCTTTTCGCTGTTGGATATGTTATTTATGATTTTTCTTTAATCAATTCACCTTGGAAAATTAAAACCATTAAAGGCAGTTATTTAATTGATGGCAAGAAGGATTATGCCGGCCTTTGGTATAAAAATTCCACTTTAACAACAGAAGATAATTCAACTATTGTTGTAAATGTTCCGAATTCCTGCAGATTGGAAATTTATTCTAATTCCAGTCTGATTTTGTTGAAAGCAAAAAATAACGATAACAGAGTTAAGCTTGAAAATGGTGAAGTAAGAATATCAAATTCGGTTTTAGTTCCTCATTTTTCAATTATTATTGATAAATCAAAAATAATTTATAAAGGTGGAACATTAAATCTAAAAGCGAAAAATGAAGTGTTGAAAATTTTTGTTGAAACTGGAATTTGTGAAGTTGAAGAAGAAGGAAATAAATTTTTTATTGATGAAGGATATTTGTGTGAACTAAGAAAAAATTTTAATATCGGAACGCCATATCGAATTGATGCATCTGATTCATTAAAAAAAGAAATTGAAAAGTTTGATTATTATCAAGGTGGAGAAAGTTCAATTGAGAGAATTATTAAATTATCCAGAACTGAAGATGCATTAACACTCTTAGCATTAATTCCAAAAGTTGATGCAGCTTATAGAGCAATTTTATTTCAGAAAATTGCAAATTATTTTCCACCCCCAAGCAATGTAACTTATGAAGGAATAATAAAATTGAATAATGAAATGCTGAATAGCTGGTGGCGGGAAATTGAATGGCAGCTTTAATTATAGGTTAAAGTTGGAACACTCAGCGACCTGAAAATTTTCCAGCCCTCGTTTTTATCTTTCTTTAGAATCTTTATGCTTCTTTCAGAATAAATTGGATTCATCTTATCAATTGCAGGACCAGGAACAAAAAAAGAACCATTAATGATAACATAAGCTAAATCATTCTGTACAGTTAATTCTTCAATATTAATTTCCCATTTCCCTTCTGGATATTCTTTTCTGTATTGATAAAGTTCTTTTGTCAAAGCTTCAACTCCAACAACATCTTCTGAATCTGCAGCTATTCCTTTATAATTTTCATCAATCAATGTAACTGCTGTTTCAATGTCACCAGAATTATATGCAGTATAAAAATGGTCAATCAATTTACGAATTGCTTCTTCATCTGCAGTTTTGGCAATTTTCTTTTCTGACTCTGGTACTTCTTTTGTGCAGGCAGTAATAAATAAAATTAATATTAATGATAAATATTTCATGTGATTGATGAATTTTTTCTAACACAATTATAATAATTATTGTTATGAAGTAAAAAACTCATTGAAGAAAAATTTCGTTTTAATAATCCATTTCTATTGTTAAATTATAAATAAAAATTCACTATGATTATGAAACATTATATTATTGATGGAAATAATCTGATTGGAAGAATCTTAGAACTAAAAAAAATTCACGAGCAGGATAAACAGCAAAGCAGAGAAGAACTTGTAAATCTTTTAAATGACTACTTTGCAGGTAAAGGAATTAAGCTCTCTCTTCACTTTGATGGTTATAAAAAATCTTATCTAAGAATTATTAATGGAAAAATTAAATACTCAAAAAATTTACAAGCTGATTCAATGATAAGAAAAGAAATTGACGACGCTCAATCAAAAAGATTAATTACATTGGTTACTTCTGATTTGTCTCTCTTAGAATATGCAAGAGTAAATGGCTGCAGTATTAAAACTTCAGAAGAGTTTTATAATGAAATTAAAAATTCATATCAAATAAATGAAGAAGAAGAAAGAATAAAGAAATTGGAAAAGGAGAAAAACGAATTTCTAAAAATCTTTGGTGCAGAATAACTTATCTTGCAGTTCTAACAATTCTCAAACCAACATTGGAACCTCTTGCACGAGTTTCATAATAATTGCGATAATAAACTTTATTGAAAACAGCATCATCTGTCCAGCTGCCGCCTCTGATAACATGTGAATTTCCTGATGAAGGTCCTGCAGGATTTTGTTGTGGAGATTGTGAGTAATAATTTTCATCATAAAAATCCCAGCAGTATTCCCAAACATTTCCGCTCATATCATGGATTCCAAGTTCATTTGGAAGTTTTAAACCAACTGGATGCGGCGAATTATCTGAATTGTTGTAATACCATGCAACTTCTGCTATGTTCGAGCTTCCGCTGAATTTCGTATTTTTACTTTGCAAGCCGCCTCTTGCAGCAAACTCCCATTCTGCTTCGGTAGGAAGACGATAACCATTGGCATTAAAATCACAAATAATTTTTCCTCCCTCATATCTGTAACATTGCTGCAAGCCTTCAAGCATGCTGCGTTGATTACAAAATTCAATTGCATCATTCCATGTAATAGATTCTACTGGATTATCATCATTCCAGAATTTTGCAGGATTATTTCCCATAGTTTCAATCCAGTTTTTCTGTGTGATTTCATATTTTGAAATGTAGAAAGATGACAATCTTACATCATGTGCTGGCTTTTCAAAGTAATTGCCATCGCCAAAAGTATCCCCCATCTTAAAACTTCCACCCTGAACAAAAATCATTTGCAATTCGGTTAAATTTGATAACCATATTTCATAATCAGAAGTTTTATCAGGATTGATAAAAATGCTTTCCCTTTTCACTGCATATTTTTCTTTTGTTACAGAAAAAATATTTGCACCTGCAGGAACATTGTCAAAATGAAATATGCCATTGTTTCCAGTTAAAATTTTTGATGAATAATTTTCAATTTGTATTGATGCGCCTTCAATTCCTTCTTTTGTAATTTCATCAATAACTCTTCCGGAAATGGACATTAAATTTCTTAAAATGATTTGAACTTTGGTTGTGTCATTATATTTTACTGCTGCGTTCGTTGTTGCTTTTAAGTAGCCATTTTTTTCTGCAATTATTTTATAAATTCCTGCATTGATATTGTTAAGTTCAAATATTCCTAATTGGTTTGTAGTTGATGTGTTTGTTTCTGGTTCTGTAGTTATTTTTACATCAGCAACTGGCTTCCCATTAACATCAATAACAATTCCAATTAATTTTGTTTTAATTAGTGATTCAGCTGGATTTGATTCTTGTTTTGAACAAGCATAAAATAATAATGATAAGATGATGAATAGAACAGCAGCTTTTTTCATAAAAAAATAATTCCATAATGTTTTACAAAAATAGACATTTCATTTATAATTTTGTTATGGTAGTTCAGAATAGTTAAATTGTGTTCAAATTATTTTATCAATTTAATTATGTATGCACAAGTAGTTTTTCCTCTTCCATTTAGAAATGCTTTTACTTATTCAATACCAGACGAATTATTGGATTTAGTTCAAGTTGGTGTGCGTGTTGTTGCTCCTTTTGGGAAAAGAATTTTAACAGGTTTTGTGATTGATATAAATGAAACAACTGAAGTAAAAGAAAAAATTAAGCCAATCAAAGATGTATTGGATGCACATCCAATTTTCGATAAAGAATCACTAAAATTTTATGAATGGATTGCTGAATACTACTTGAGTTCACTTGGCGAAGCTCTTAAAAATTCTGTTCCATATGGAACTGAAATAGAATCCAGAAGAAAAGTTGTAGCAGATAAAGATTTTTGTGCTGAACTTCTTGCAAAGGAAAAAAAGCAAAATACACTCAAAACAAAATTACTTAGCGTATTGTCTCAAAAAGAAGTGATAAAAATTTCACAACTTCAAAAAGAAGTAAAGAATAAAAATCTTTATTCAGTTCTAAGAAATCTTGAAAAATTGGGAGCTGTTACTGTTCTCACAGAAATTGAAAGTGCAAAAGTTCGAGCAAAAAAAGTAAAATGTGTTAAGTTGAAAAAAAGCATAGACGAAACTTATCAGTATTTACCAGAAATCGAAAAGTCTTCTCCAAAACAGGTAGTAATACTTCTTGAGCTTTTGTCCTCCAAAGATGAAGTTTATTTAAGTGAATTATTAAAAAAAACAAAAACAAGTTCTTCTACAATTAACAGCTTGATTAAGAAGGGATTGGTAGAAATTTATGAGAAAGAAATTGAAAGAACTTATAAAGAAACTTACAACGAAGAATTAAAAGAAGTTCAGTTGACAGAAGCACAAAAAAATGTAGTTGATAGAATTAATGATGCACTCGAAAAAAATAAATTCGAAACTTTTCTTCTTCATGGTGTAACTGGAAGCGGCAAAACTCAAGTTTATATTGAACTGACAAAAAGAGTAATTAAAAGCGGGAAAAATGTTATTATCCTTGTCCCTGAAATTTCACTTACTCCTCAAATTACTTCTCGATTCATCAATTACTTTGGAGATGCAGTTGCAGTATTTCACAGCAGAATGTCATTGGGTGAACGATATGACACATGGCGCGGAATAATTTCGAACAAATATAAAATTGTAATTGGTCCTCGTTCAGCACTGTTTGCACCTTTGAAAAACATTGGATTAATAGTAGTTGATGAAGAACATGATCAAAGTTATAAGCAGCAGGAAATTGTTCCAAAATATCATGCAAGGGATTCTGCAATTATTAGAGCAAAATTCAACAACTGTCCAATCATACTTGGTTCTGCAACGCCATCAATTGAAAGCATGTACAATGCATTAAATGGAAAATATGTTTTGCTTGAACTTCCTGAAAGAATTGATAATGCAAAAATGCCTGTCATTAAATTAATTGATGTTGTTATTGAGCAGAAAAAGAAAAAAATGGAAAGCATATTTTCAAAAATTTTACTTGATGAAATAGGCAATAGAATAGCGAAGAAGGAAAGTGTAATCATTTTACAAAACAGAAGAGGTTTTGCCACACAGGTTTATTGTAACGACTGCGGCGAAGTTATTCTTTGTCCTGATTGTTCTGTTTCAATGGTCCATCATATAAATAAAAATATTTTGAAATGTCATTATTGCGGAATTACATTGCCCGTTCCAAAAGCATGTCCAGTTTGCGGTTCACTCTCGCTTAAATTTTTTGGCACAGGAACACAACGCGTTGAAGATGAACTTGAATTTTATTTCCCGGATTTAAAAATCGAAAGAGTTGATTCTGATGCTATTGAAAGAAAGGGGAAACTTGGTGAAATTCTAAACAGATTTAGAAAAGGTGAAATTAATATTCTTGTTGGAACTCAAATGGTTTCAAAAGGATTGGATTTTGCAAATGTAACTTTGGTTGGAGTTATTTCAGCAGAAACAACATTATGGATCCCTGATTTTAGAGCAGATGAAAGAACTTTTCAATTATTAACTCAAGTAGCTGGCAGAGCAGGCAGAAGTGAAAAGCAGGGTGAAGTAATTATTCAAACACAGAACTCAAGAAATTTTGTTCTTCAAAAAGTTTTACAAAATGATTACAAAGGATTTTATGAAAAAGAAATTGTTTTAAGACAAAAAGGAGACTATCCACCTTTTACAAGACTTGGCTTAATAGAAATTAAAGATGAAAAAGAAGAACGCGCTCGTGCTGCCATTACAGAATTATTTAATTATCTTAAGAAATATGAAAAGGGATTAAAAATTTCACCTCCGACTGAAGCAGTAATTTATAAACTCAAAGGTTTTTACAGATTTCATATTCTTGTCAGAAGTTATAGAAAGACTGACCCTTCAGGAAAAATACTGAGAAATGCAATTTTGAATTCATATATTGAATTCAATCAGAAAACAAAATTCAAAGATGTAAAATTATTGATTGACATCGACCCGCAGAATATTTTATAAAAATTGTGCTGTCAGTAGATTAATCTAATTTTACTGACAGCACAAATTATTAAGCACTTAAAAAGCTTAAGAAAGGAACCGCTCTTCCAATTAAGAAAAGTAAAAATCCAAATCCAATCCACATGCAATAAATCAATACAAAATATTTTCCCAGAGATTGTGACTTAAACATTTTGGCAAATCCAATACTTACAATTGCATAAAACCAGATTAAAAAAATATCTAACTTAGAAAGCAAAAAGTGAGCGTATGAACTCTGCTCTGTTTCAATAAATGCTGCTAAACTTGTTGATGTGAAAGATTTATCTGTTGCAAATGCTAATATTACCATAACTATAACCTGAATTACAAGAATGTAATAAGGAAGTCCATATGCTGACATTGCATCCTTGTAAGTTCCTTCACCTTTCAGAATTAGTTTTGTAAGTAAATAAAAAACTCCAGATACAATAAAAAATGTAATAAAAGTAAAAATTATAATTCCAAATGCACTAAAAATAGTATTTGCTATTCCGCCTCTTTCCATTCTTTCTCTTATAGTTTCAAGCTGCTGTTCTTTTTGCGCTTCTGTCATTTGTCCTTTTGCAATTGCATCATCAAGACTTTTTTCAATTCGAGCCATCTGCTTTTCAATAATGGAAGATTTTATTGCAGGATTGCTCATCATTAAAATGTTAGATAAAATTGCAACCACAATAAAAATGATTATTGGAACTAACCAGTCGCTTGTCTTCGGACCAGCTGCACTCATTTTTGAAAAAGTATTAATTGGTTCAGCAAAAACACCAACCAGCTTGTCAGTGTGATTAAGTTCAAGTTCTTCCGGTTCAGACGGAGACATTTCGGTTGCTTGCTGGTTTTTAGATTCTTCCATTAATTTGTTCCTCCTTTATATTTTTGAGGTATTCATAATAAAATTAGCAAAAAAATTTCATAAGTTTTAAAAAATCTTGTTTATGTGAGAATATTTAATTAATCTTAAGCGAAAAGAAAATTTGTATCCCAAATTAGATTCATCAAATAAAATGAAATTTTATTCTTAATTTTATATTGGCATGAAATTTTTTCAATAAAAATAAAAATGAAATATGAACGATGAATTAAATCCACAACATCAAAATCCGGAACAACCTGTAATCAATATCACTCCTGTTTCTGCAGCATTTCTTGGTCTTGCACTTGTTTTTATACTTTATCAATTCGGTGGTGCAATTTTGACTTTGTTAATCTTTGGGCTCGATTTCGAAAAAGCTGATATTAATGCTGTAAGATTGCTTACTATGGGTGGACAAATTTTATTAATTCTTGTTCCTTCTCTGCTTTTAAGTAAATTTATTTATGTCGATGTAACTTCTATTTTGAGAGTTAAATTTCCACATAAAAAAGAAATTATTGTATTCATAATTGGACTTATAATTCTTACGCCATTGCTTCAAAACTTTTTATACATTCAAAATTATTTGATAGAAAAAATTGCTCAAAGCAGTCAAGTAGTTAAATCGATAAAAAATATAATTGACCAGCTTGATAAACTTCTCGAATCAACTTATTCAAACTTGATAGTAGCTCATTCTTTTTTTGAAGGATTATTTATCATTTTAATTGTTGCTGTAGTTCCTGCATTGTGCGAAGAAGTTTTTTTCAGAGGATATGTGCAGTCAAGTTTTGAACATAAGTTCAAACCCTTGATGAGTGCTTTCTTAACTGCATTTTTCTTTGGTCTTTATCATTTCAATCCTTATGGCTTAATTCCATTAATTGCATTGGGCACATACTTTGGATTTGCAGCTTATATGAGTGATTCGATTTTTGTTCCGATGACACTTCACTTCTTAAATAATTTTCTGGCAGTTACTGCATATTTTGCATTCGGCAGCGAAGAACTAATTTCTTCAAAAGTTACTCCTGGAAGCGAGATTATTCCGAACATTATCAGTTTTGTTCTGCTTGGTTTATTGTTTGCAGCATTTATTTATTACATAAGAAAAAATTATTATCGTTTTCAAACAAATTAAAGGAACAAAAAATGATTTGTCCAAATTGCGAATATGAATATGTAGAGGGAATTACAGTTTGTCCCGACTGTGGAACTCAATTAATTCCCAGAGAAGATTTTGAAGGAAATCTTGTTCATCCATCTGATTGGATTGTCGTATATACATGTTCGGAATATTATGAAGCAGAGATGCTGAAAGCAAACCTTGAAAGTGCTGATATCGAAGCTTTAATACTTTCGCAGAAAGATAAAAATTTTCCAGCAGTGGGTGATTTATCAATAGTAAAATTGCTTGTTAAAAAAACTGACCAGGAAGAAGCACTTGAAATAATAAATGATATCAACAGCAGAAATAAACAAAATGATGGAGAAAAAAATGACGAAAATGAGTAACCTTTCTACAAGAATTATTGTTGCTCTTTTCGCAATTCCCTTCATTATAATTTTGTCAATTGTTGGCAAAGTTCCATTTCTAATTTTTGTTTTCTTTATTGGATTAGTTTCATTTTTTGAGTTTTCTAATATTCTTAAAAAAAGAAGATTTTACACAAATCAAGTTTTAGGAGGATTGTCGGTATTTGCCCTAATTCTAAACAGTTATCTTCAATTCATTGAGATAGAATTTCTTTTTCTAATTGTTGTTCTGCTTTTGTTGTTAGCAGAATTGTTCAGACATAAGGAATCAGAAATTGCAAATCTTGGTGCTTCATTAATTGGAATATTTTATATAGGATTTTTTTCATCATCGTTAATAAGATTAAGAGAATTCTACAGAGACACACTTTTTAATTATGACCAAGGTGGATATTTAATTATTTCAATTCTTGCATCAATATGGATTTGTGATTCAGCAGCATATTTTATTGGGAGTGCTTTTGGCAAACACAAAATGTATCCACGTATAAGTCCAAATAAAAGTTGGGAAGGTGCTGCAGCTGGTTTTGTTTTTTCTGTTCTTACAATGATTATTGCTAAAGAAATTTTTCTAAATTTAATTTCTATGGGAAATGCAATAGTAATTGGAATAATCATTGGAATATTTGGTCAAGCAGGAGATTTTGTAGAAAGCATGATTAAACGCGATGCAAATGTTAAAGATTCTTCTTCTCTTATTCCTGGTCACGGAGGAATTTTTGACCGCTTTGATTCTCTAATTTTTAGTGCACCATTAATTTATATTTATATGTATTACTTCGCTCAATTTTAAGGGCATTTTTGCAGGGAGCCAGCTATGAATAATTCAATTAAATTTTTCTTGCTTATAATTTTTTCTTTAATGCTCCTGCAGATGAACTCAGTTAAAGCGCAGAATTCTGATTCAATCCTGAAGGAAATTAATAAACTAAAAAAGTATAACGAAAACCTTGAACACAGACTTGATGTTTTAGAAAAGAACATTGATGATGTATTATGGTTTCAAAGAGTTGGTGATATTGCATTTGTTGATAAAGTTTATATTGCAGGTCCGCCATTAGCAAAAGAAAAAAATCCTACAGGACAGGGAGCAGGAAATCCTGTTAAATTCTGGTCTTATGTTTTTATTCCAAAAGGAATCGATTATTCAAAAAAATATCCGCTGATAGTTTTTCCTCATGGAGGAGTTCATGCAAACTTTACTACTTATTATACACACATAATTCGAGAACTAATGTATCAAAAATACATTGTAGTTGCTGCTGATTACAGAGGCAGCACAGGTTATGGGAAATCATTTTACGAAAAAATTGATTATGGTGGATTAGAAATTGAAGATGTAGATGCAAGTCGTCAATATATGCTTGATAATTATGAATTTATTGATGCTAATCGTGTTGGAATTATTGGTTGGAGTCATGGAGGATTAATTGCATTAATGAGTGTATTTAATCATCCAGAAAATTATAAAGTATGTTTTGCTGGTGTTCCAGTTAGTGATTTAATTGCAAGAATGGGTTACAAAGATGATGAATATCGAAAATTATTTTCTGCAGAATATCACATCGGAAAAACTGCAGATGAAGATGTAAATGAATACAAAAAAAGGTCGCCTGCATGGAATGCAGATAAACTTAAAACTCCACTATTAATTCATACCAATACAAATGATGAAGATGTAAATGTGCTTGAAGTAGAACATCTGATTAAATCATTGAAAGCAGCAAACAAAAAATTTGAGTATGAAATATTTCAGAACCTGCCTGGCGGTCATTCTTTTGACAGAATGGATACAAAAACTGCAAGAGAAATAAGAGTTAAGATTTATAAATTTTTAGATAAATATCTTAATCCAGAAGTAAAGATTAATTCAATTCAGGATATAAACAAAGCAGCATATAGATAAACAGCAGGAATAAAATTAATGTAATATGATTTATCTATGTTAAAATACTAAAGTAATATTTGACAATAAGATTAATAACTAAGGAGAATTTATTTGTCAGACTAAAAATAAATTTGTGTTGATATTTTAAAATATTGCAATTGCCAATTTTGTTCTTTACATTTGCACAAAAAATATTAGCAATAAGAGATATTTCCAAAAGAATATCTTCTTTATTAAACAAGCCAAAAGCTTCTATTTGTAAATCTTGCAGTAATTAATCAGAGTAAGTTAAAATGAATTATATAAATTCAAGAATAAAAGAGATGAATTTATTCACACTCGTTAATAAAGTGAAGTTTATCACTTTAATCGAAAATTTATATCTTCATATTCATCATCGAAAAATTTAAGCCTGTTTGTTGAATATCCACCCAAATTATTATTTAATGTGAGAATTAAAGGGAGTTAAGAATGGAAGATTATAATTTTAATTTAAGAAAAGCAGATGGAAGCCTAATAGCAAATGGTTTGTATGACCCAAGATTTGAACATGATAGTTGTGGAGTAGGATTTGTAGCCAAACTTGATGGTATTCCTACTCATAATATAGTTACAGATGCTATTACAGTTCTTGTAAATCTTGAACATCGTGGTGCAACAGGCGGAGATAAATCAACAGGTGATGGTGCCGGCATAATGGTTCAACTGCCAGATTTATTTTTTAGAAGAGAAGTCCCAGAAATTAAATTGCCTCAAATTGGTGATTATGCTGCCGGTATGGTTTTTATGCCAAAAGATAGCATCCTTTCAGATAAATGCAAAAAAATTGTTGAGAAAATTATTATTGACGAAGGTTGTGATGTTATTGGATGGAGAAAAGTTCCCGTTTATGACTCAGTTATTGGAGAACTTGCAAAGAAAACTAAACCGGAAATTTATCAGCTCTTTGTTCATAGAGGAAAAATTTCCAAAGACGATTTTGAAAGAAAACTTTATGTTATAAGAAGACTTGCAGAAAAAGAAATTGATGCTTTGAACGAAGATACAAGCCAATTTTACATAGCAAGTTTGTCTTCTAATAGAATTGTTTATAAAGGCTTGCTTTCTGCAAACCAACTTCCAGTTTTTTATCCTGATTTATCAAACGAAAATTTTGTTTCAAGTTTTGGAGTAGTGCATCAAAGATACAGCACAAATACTCTGCCTACATGGAATCTTGCTCAGCCGTTTAGATTTATGGCACACAATGGTGAAATAAATACTCTGAGCGGAAATATTAACAGAATGAAAGCAAGAGAACCTTTGCTCAAGTCAGAATTATTTGGTGATGATATCGAAAAAATTAAACCTATCATAGTTGAATCTGGAAGTGACTCTGCAATTTTTGATAATGTTCTTGAATTGCTTGTGCTTGCAGGACGTTCAATACCGCATGCAATGATGATGATGGTGCCCGAAGCTTATGGACCAAAAATTCAAATGAGTGAAGATAAAAGAGCTTTCTATGATTTCCATTCATCAATAATGGAACCGTGGGATGGACCTGCTGCAATTGTATTTTGTGATTCAAGATTTTTAGGAGGAATTTTAGACCGAAATGGATTAAGACCAGCAAGATATACTATTACAAGAGATGGTCTTGTTGTGTTAGCTTCTGAAAGCGGTGTGCTTGATATCCCGGCAAGAGATATAATTAAAAGAAGCAGATTATCTCCAGGCAAAATGCTTCTTGTCGATTTTGCTCAGAACAGAGTTGTTCCTGATAAAGAAATTAAAGCTAAAATTTCTAGACAAAAACCTTACAGAAGATGGATTAAGGATAACATTATTACATTGAGAGGATTATTCAATCCTTCATCCGCACCTCAAGAAAGAGAAGATTTACTGATAAAAAAACAACGAGTTTTTGGATATACAGATGAAGAGTTGAAATTAATAATTACTCCAATGGCTTCCCGCAATCAGGAAGCAGTTGGCTCAATGGGTAATGATACGCCTCTTGCAATTTTATCGAACCGACCAAATTTACTTTTTTATTACTTCAAGCAAAGATTTGCTCAGGTTACAAATCCTCCAATCGACCCGTTGAGAGAAGAACTTGTTATGTCACTCGAAAGTTTTGCAGGAGGCGAAGGCAATTTGCTTGAAGAATCACCAGAAAACTTCAGAGGATTTAAATTTTCTCATCCAGTTCTTACTACTGATGATATTGTAAAAATTAAACAAGCAAATCATCCCAATGTAAAAGTTGATACAATTGATATCTTGTTTGATAAGCATGGCGGTGATAATGCATTAGAATTAGCACTTGAGTCAATCTTTAATACTGCAGAAAAATTAGTTAATGAAGGAACCACTCTGATAATTTTATCTGATAGAAATCTTGATGAAAATAAAGTTCCCATACCTTCGCTTCTTGCTGTTGCAGGATTACATCATCATCTAATTAGAAAAGGACTAAGAACAAAAACAAGTATAATTGTAGATTCAGGCGAAGTAAGAGAAGTTATGAACTTTGCTCTCTTGATTAGCTATGGTGCTGATGCAATTTGTCCATATCTTGCTTTGAACACTGTTCGCTATTTGGCAGAAAATAATTTATTGGAGCAAAAATTAAAACCCGAAGAAGCTATTGATTCATATATCATTGCTGTTAAGAAAGGACTTCTTAAAACAATGAGTCGTTTGGGCATTTCAACTTTGCACAGTTATTTTGCAGCTCAAACATTTGAAGCAGTTGGAATAAGTAAAGAAGTAATTGATAAGTACTTTACAGGAACAATATCTCGTCTTGGTGGAATTGGTTTGTATGAGATTCAAAAAGAAGCAATAATGAGACACAATTTAGGTTACCCTGAGAAAGGTATTCCAGAAAAATTACTTGAACCAGGTGGTGAATACAGCATTAGAGTTGGAGGAGAAAAACATTTTTGGAATCATGATTCTATTGCTAAACTTCAGCTTGCAACAAGAACAAATGATTATGAAGTATTCAAAGAATACACAAAGATTGTAAATGAAGGTGA
Organism: Melioribacteraceae bacterium; assembly: GCA_037481715.1. Taxonomy (GTDB): domain Bacteria; phylum Bacteroidota; class Ignavibacteria; order Ignavibacteriales; family Melioribacteraceae; genus Rosettibacter. Next base: position 278,281 of record JBBFLD010000003.1, on the reverse strand, counting down.
AGATAGCCCTGTGACAATTAGAAGAATGCTGAAGTTCAAAAAACGAAATCCAATTCCAATCGAAGAAGTAGAACCTGTTGAAAGTATAATTAAAAGATTTGTTGTATCTGCGATGTCATTTGGTTCAATAAGCAAAGAAGCACATGAGACAATTGCAATTGCAATGAATAGATTAGGTGCACGAAGCAACTCAGGCGAAGGCGGCGAAGATATGGAAAGAAATAAAGTTGATGAAAATGGTGATACTGCAAGATCTAAAGTAAAACAAGTTGCTTCAGGTCGTTTTGGTGTTACACCTGAATATCTTTTAAGTGCAGAAGAACTTCAAATAAAAATTGCTCAAGGTGCAAAACCTGGAGAAGGCGGACAATTACCAGGTCATAAAGTTACCCCTGAAATTGCAAAGGTTCGTCATACAATTCCAGGTGTTACATTAATTTCACCTCCTCCACATCATGATATTTATTCAATCGAAGATTTGGCACAGTTAATTTATGATTTGAAGTGTATTAATCCAGATGCTAAAGTATCAGTAAAACTTGTTTCGGAATCGGGAGTTGGAACAGTAGCAGCCGGTGTAGCAAAAGCTAAAGCTGATTTAGTTTTAATTTCTGGTTATGAAGGTGGAACAGGTGCATCACCATTAACATCAATTAAACATACTGGAATACCATGGGAAATTGGACTTGCTGAAACTCATCAAACTTTGATACACAATAATTTGCGAGATAAAATAAAAGTTCAAGTTGATGGTCAATTGAAAACAGGAAGAGACATAGCAATTGCAGCATTGCTCGGTGCCGAAGAATTTGGCTTTGCTACTTCTGTTCTTATTACAATTGGATGTATAATGCTTAGAAAGTGTCATCTCAATACTTGTTCTGTTGGTGTTGCAACTCAAGATCCATTGCTTCGTTCAAGATTTTCCGGAAAGCCTGAATACATTGAAAGATATTTCAAATTCCTTGCTCAGGATTTACGAGAAATTATGGCAGAACTTGGATTCAGAACAGTTGATGAAATGGTAGGTCATACTGAAATCCTTGAATTTGATCCGCCAGAAGAATTATGGAAAGCAAAGAAATTTGATTTAACTCCATTGCTAAATTCAATGGTTGATACTGCCGGGAAATGCTGTATGGTTGATGTTCCAAATCAGGTTGAAGTATTTGATGACCAATTAATTGAATTGGTAAAACCAGCTCTTGAAGAACAAAAGCAAGTAGAAATTGAAATGCCAATTAGAAATATTCATAGAACCGTTGGTGCTCGTTTAAGTGGAAAGATTGTAAAGAAATATGGTGCAAAAGGATTACCAGATGATACAATCAAATTGAACTTCAAAGGTTCTGCAGGACAAAGCTTTGGTGCTTTTCTAGCTCCAGGTATTACAATGAAAATTGAAGGGGATGTAAATGATTATATGGGCAAAGGTATGTCAGGCGGCAGAATAATTATTGTTCCTCCTGAAGATGCAGATTATGTTCCTCATGAAAATATAATTTGCGGTAATGTTGCTCTCTATGGTGCAACTGGAGGCGAAGTTTATATTAATGGAAAAGCTGGGGAAAGATTTGCTGTTCGCAATAGTGGTGCAAAAGCTGTAGTAGAAGGAGTTGGAGACCATGGCTGTGAATACATGACTGGAGGTATTGTCGTTTGCATTGGTTCAACAGGAAAAAATTTTGCTGCAGGCATGAGCGGCGGTATTGCTTATGTTTTTGATGAAAATCAATTATTTGATACAAGATGTAACCTCGATATGGTTGACCTTGAAAGTGTATGGAATAAAAATGATAAAATTCTATTACGTTCTATGATAGAAAAACATTACTACTTTACTAATAGTCCGCGTGCAAAAATGATACTTGAAAAATGGGAATCAAGTCTGCCTATGTTTGTAAAAGTAATGCCGATAGATTATAAGAAATCTCTTGAAAGAATGAAATTAAGCGAACATGCTGATGTTGAAACAGTCTCTGCAACTGAGGAGGTTTACAATGGCTAAAGCAACTGGTTTTATTGAATATGATAGAGAAAATCCACCTAAACTCCCTGTTCAGGAAAGAATAAAGAATTTTAAGGAATTTGAATTACTCCTTCCTGAAGATAAAATTATATTGCAAGCAGCAAGATGCATGGACTGCAGTATTCCTTATTGTCATTCCTATGGTTGTCCATGCAACAATAGAATTCCTGATTGGAATGATATGGTTTACAAAAATCACTGGAAACGTGCACTCGATTTACTTCATTCAACTATTAATTTCCCTGAATTCACTGGAAGAGTTTGCCCGGCACCATGTGAACATGCATGTACTTTGTCTATCAATCAAAAACCTGTTACAATCAAGCATATTGAATTGCAAATTGTAGAAAGAGGCTGGAAAGAAGGATGGATAAAAGCTGAACCTGCACCATTTAAAACTGGAAAGAGAGTTGCTGTTATTGGTTCTGGTCCAGCTGGATTGGCTGCTGCACAACAACTTGCAAGAAAAGGTCATGATGTTGTTGTCTTTGAGAAGAGTGATAGAATTGGAGGCATTTTGCGATACGGCATCCCAGATTTCAAACTTGAAAAATGGGTTATCGATAGAAGACTTGAACAAATGAAAGCTGAAGGTGTAATCTTTGAAACAAGCGTTAATGTTGGCGTTGATATTTCTGCTAAATATCTAAACAGAACATTCGATGCAATTGTAATTGCTGCTGGTGCAACGGTTCCAAGAGATTTAAATATTCCAGGCAGAGAACTTAAAGGAATTCATTTCGCAATGGAATACTTGACACAGCAAAATAAAATTAATGCAGGTGATTATATTCCAGAAGACCAAATTATTACTGCAAAAGACAAACATGTTGTTGTAATTGGTGGAGGTGATACGGGTTCTGATTGTGTTGGAACTGCAAGACGACAAGGGGCAAAGGATATTACTCAAATTGAAATTTTGCCTATGCCTCCGCAAACAAGAACCCCATACAATGCATGGCCCACATGGCCAAGAATTTTATTTACATCAACTTCTCACGAAGAAGGCTGCAATAGATTATGGTCTCTTTCTGCAAAATCTTTTGAAGGAGAAAATGGAGTTGTTAAAGCAATTAATTTCAGCGAACTTAAATGGAATGAACCAGATAAATATGGAAGAGCTGATTTTATTGAGTTTCCTGATTCCAATATTAAAATGAAAGCTGATTTGGTTCTTCTTGCGATGGGCTTTTTGCATGTTGAACATGGAAATTTAGTTAAGGATATGAATATCAAAACAGATAAACGCGGCAATATTATTGTTGATAAAAATTATAAAACTTCTGCTGATAAATTTTTTGCTACTGGAGATTCAATAATTGGTGCATCACTTGTTGTTCGTGCAATTAGTCATGGACGAAAAGTTGCAGAAGCAGTAGATAACTACTTGAGCAATGTTTAAAAAAATTATTTCATAATTAAAAGATTGCAAAATTGAAAGATTAAGGTCTGGGTAACAGATTAAAAGTTACAGGTTACAAGTTAAAGGTTGTAAGGCGCGAGGCTTCAATGCTTATGCTTTTTTGTATTTCAACGAGGGTAAGCTAAAATTCTTGATGAAATTTTTGCTTGGATTTTATTTTAATAATTTTTAAATAACATCGTTAATAATTTATCTTGGGGCATTAGTAAGAGCATTTTGAAGTTCACTCTATGTCAAACATAAAGTGTATTTCAATATTATTTTTGATTTGTGGAATTTCTGTTTTTGCTCAACAAACTTCTCCTCTTACATTTAGTGAAATTATGTTTTATCCTTCCGAATCAAATGGTGAGTTTGTAGAAATTTATAACACATCTTTAACAGACACTGTAGACCTTTCTGGTTATAAGTTCAAATATTACACTTCTTCGAATAATAATATTGTACCATTTATCGGCGGAACAAAATTAGCACCTCAAAAATTTGCAGTAATTATTCAAGGAAATTATGATTTCAACAATGGAATTTATAAAACATTAATCCCTCCAGATGCAATTGTATTGAAAATCAGTTCAAATAATTTTGGTTCTTCTGGAATGGCTAATACAACAAGCAGAACAGTTTATTTAATTAATCCTGCTGGACAAATTGTTGATACTTACACTTATTCTGCAGATAATTCAGCCGGCATTTCGGATGAAAAGATAATTTTGAATAAAGATAATTCCTCATCAAATTGGCAAAATTCTATTAAGACTCATGGAACACCTGGTTTTAAAAATTCAGCATCACCAACAGATTATGATTTACAAATTAAGCTGCTTAAAATCGAACCACTTATTCCTCGAGCTGAAGATTCTTTGAAAATTACTTTTGCAGTTTTTAATAAGGGAAGATTGACTGCCAACAATTTTTCTGTAAGTATCTTTAATGATATTAATCATGATTCTGCAGCACAATCAGAAGAAAATATTTTTTATCAAGATTATTTTGAATTGCTGAGCGGTGACTCTGTTGTTATTCAAAAATCGATTTATATAGTAGAGCCGGGTAATTATTCATTTATTGCAAATGTTAATTTTATTAATGATGAAGTTAAAGAAAACAACAGAGTGGTTGTAAATGTAACAGCTGCAGAAAAATTAGCTTTTTATAATGATGTTGTCATTAACGAAATTATGTATGCGCCAATTAATGACGAACCTGAATGGATTGAACTTTATAATCGTTCTAATAGAAAAATTAATTTGAAAAATTGGAAAATCGGGGATAACTCTTCTTCAGTTGTAATTTCTGCTAATGACATATTTATTGATTCCAACCAATATTTAATTATTAGCAAAGATGCATCAATTAATAATTTTTATAACATAACTTCTCAATTGATAATAAAATTATTTCCAACATTGAATAATACTGGCGATGAAGTGATTTTAAGAGACAGCGAAGGAAGAACAGTTGATTCTGTAAAGTATAATCCTTCATGGGGTGGAAGTTCAGGCAAATCACTCGAAAGAATTTCTGCAGATGATAATAGTTTGTCATCTTCGAATTGGGGAACCTCAATAAGCAAGGAAAAAGCAACTCCAGGAAAAATTAATTCTTTGACCAAGAAACATTATGATGTTGCAATTATCTCTGTATCTGTAGCGCAGCAGTTAGTTTATGCTGATCAGCTATTGAATGTAAAAGCTGTAATAAAAAATGTTGGAAAAGAAAGTGCATCAAATTTATTACTAAAAGTTTATGATGATAAAGAAGGCAATTCAATTATTGATGAAAATAATTTAATTGTTACAAAGTACATCGAGTTAATTAATCCCGATATTCAAATTGAAATAGAAATTGTAATTGATTCAATTAAAGTCGGTAAAAACAATTTTATCTTTTATCTAAATTATGAACTCGATGATTTTACTGATAACAATCTTTTTATCTTATCTGTAAATGGAATCGAAGTAAAAGAAAATTTATATGATGTTGTTATAAATGAAATAATGTATGCCCCTTCCGGCGATGAACCAGAATGGATTGAATTGTTCAATCGTTCAGATAAAATAATTAATCTTAAAAACTGGAAGATTGGAGACAATTCAACTTTTACGGAGATTACCAAAAATGATTTTGAACTGAATCCGTATGAATATCTTGTAATAAGTGGTGATTCCTCAATAACTAATATCTATCCTTCAATAGCAAAATTAATTGTTTGTTCTTTATCGATATTAAATAATTCAGGAGATGCAGTTATAATAAAAGATATTTATAATCGAACAATAGATAGTTTGAAATATTTTTCTGATTGGGGAGGAAATGGTGGAAAATCACTTGAAAGGAAAAGTGCAGATTTAAGCAGTATATTGAAAGAAAATTGGAGCAGTTCAATAAGTAAATACAAAGGAACACCAGGTAAAATAAATTCTATTTCAGAAAAAAACTATGATTTGGAAGTTAAGTCATTTTACAGCAAATCAAATTATGCCGAAATTAATAAGAGTATAAAGTTAAGTGCAATCATTAAGAATAATGGAATAAAAAAAGCAGAAAACTTTAGTGTTAATCTTTATAAAAAAGAAAATCTTCTTCAGAATATTGATATAGTTGAATTGGAACCCGGCAGAGAACAAGAAATTGAATTTGATGTTGATAAGATTGATTTAGGAAATAATCAATTTGTTGTAAATATTATTTATCAACAGGATGAATTCGAAGAGAATAATGAAAAAGTAATTAGTCTAAATGGAGTAAAAATAAATGAACAGAGAAATGATATAGTAATAAATGAAATCATGTATGCGCCAATATCACCAGAGCCGGAGTGGATAGAACTATACAATCGAAGTGAAAAAGAGATTGACATAAAAAATTATCAGATTGGAAATGAAGAAAGCAGAAGCACAATAATTAAAACAAGCAGAGTAATAAAGCCAAAAGAATATGTTGTAATAGCAAAGGATACGAATATATATTCAATTTATTCTGGATTGAAGAATGTGGTGATAAGCAATTTTCCAATTTTAAACAACAATGGAGGGATGATAGTAATAAGTGATTCATTGGGGAGAGTGATAGATTCAGTTTATTACAAATCATCATGGGGAGGAAGAAATGGAAAATCATTAGAAAGAATTGATGTTAATACTGCTTCAGAGGATTCAAGTAATTGGAAAAGTGCATTAGAATTTAGAGGAACTCCTGAAAGAAAAAATTCTATGGCAGTAGCAGATTATGATTTAGCAATTACTTATGATGGATTATCTCCCTCCATACCGGTAATTGGAGATACAATAATTATAAAATTTAAGATTAAGAATATTGGCAAATTGCCTGCAAAAAATTTTTCTATTCAGATTTTTAACGATGTGCAATGCGATTCAATTCTAAAAGAAGATGAATTAATTCAAACAATGGATTATGCTTTTCTTAATTTCAATGATTCACTAATAATTAACTACACAACAACGGCAAGTATAATCGGTGAAAATTGTTTGATAACAAAAATTATTTTTAGTCAAGATGAAAAAATTTTTAATAATAATATTCATTTGAAATACAATGTAATCGAAAAATCAAGAAAATATAATGATGTTGTTATAAATGAAATAATGTATGCTCCTTCCGGCGATGAGCCGGAATGGATTGAATTATTCAATCGTTCAGATGAAATAATTAATCTAAATAACTGGAAAATTGGAGATAAATCATCATTAACGAAAATTATTGCACGAGATTATAAGTTACAACCAAAAGAATATTTAGTTATAACTAAGGATTCATCAATACTAAATTATTATTCATTCCCTTTTCGACTCATAAAAAGTTTTTTCCCAACTTTGAATAATACTGGTGATGCTGTGGTCATTAAAGATTTATATGATAGAACTATTGATAGTGTAATGTATTTTCCAGATTGGGGAGGGAACAATGGGAAATCACTTGAAAGAAAATCTGTTGATTCAAGCAGTAATGAAAAATATAACTGGAACAGTTCAATAAGTAAATTTAATGCAACGCCGGGGAAAGTAAATTCTATTTCACAGAAAGATTATGATGTTGCTATAGAATCATTTTTAAGCAAATCAAAATATGCAGAAGCTGGGAAAAGTTTAATTATATCAGCAGTTATAAAAAATTCAGGTAAGCAAAGAGCCGAGAATATTGAAGTTCGGCTTTATAAAGATGAGAATCTTAATAACATTATTGATGAACCAATTATTGAAGAAAAAGAAATTTCACTTATAGAAGTCAATCAAAAACTGCAAATTGAATTCACCATATCAACTGTTACTTTAGGAATAAATCAATTTATTTTATCAGTTAATTATTCATCTGATGAAGATGATGAGAATAACATTGCTTACTATGAAATTAACGGTGTCAAATTAAATGAAGAGAGAAATGATATAGTAATAAATGAAATCATGTATGCACCAATATCACCAGAGCCGGAGTGGATAGAACTATACAATCGAAGTGAAAAAGAGATTGACATAAAAAATTATCAGATTGGAAATGAAGAAAGCAAAAGCACAATAATTAAAACAAGCAGAGTAATAAAGCCAAAAGAATATGTTGTAATAGCAAAGGATACGAATATATATTCAATTTATTCTGGATTGAAGAATGTGGTGATAAGCAATTTTCCAATTTTAAACAACAATGGAGGGATGATAGTAATAAGTGATTCATTGGGGAGAGTGATAGATTCAGTTTATTACAAATCATCATGGGGAGGAAGAAATGGAAAATCATTAGAAAGAATTGATGTTAATACTGCTTCACAAGATTCAGTAAACTGGCAGGGTTCAAAACTTGCTAAAGGGGGAACACCTAACAAAAGCAATTCTGTATCAAGAAAAAATTTTGATGTGGCGGTAGTTAGTTATACAATTCAGCCTGAGGTTCCAATTGTCGGTGAAAATGTTAATCTTACTATCGACATCGCAAATTATGGCAAGTCTTCAGCAGAAGCCGATTTAATTATTTATGAAATAAAAAGTAATGGCAGAGAAAAAATCAGACAAATAAAGATTAATGAATTACTCCCAGATACTCATCAACAACATGAGATAAAAAACTTTATTCCAAAATTAATTTCAAAAGGAAAATTTGTAGTAGCATTAAATATTATTAATGAAACAGATGAAGATACAACGAACAACAGTATAACTTTTACAATTTTCCCAAGTTATGCTGCAAATTCAATTTTAGTAAATGAAATTATGTATAATCCAATTAACGGTGAGCCTGAATGGATTGAAATATATAACACAACCAATTATGATATTGATTTAGAAGGTTGGTCAATTTCTGATGTATTAATTAATCCAGCTAAGACGAAAATAAAATCCGGAATAGTTTATAAAAATTCTTTTGCTGTAATTTCAAAAGATTCGTCGATTATAAATTATCATAAAGCTGTTCCTTCAGAATTAATCATCAATCAGTTTGCTAATTTAAATAATGATGCTGATGGTGTGGTGATTAAAGATTATTATGATAAAACTATTGATTCTGTTTTTTATGATAAAAGCTGGGGTGGAGAAAATGGCAAATCACTTGAAAGAAAATCTCTGTTGGTTTCATCTTTAGAAAAAGATAATTGGGGGTCATCTGTAGATGTAGAACTAAGTACACCAGGCAGAACAAACAGCATATCAAGAAAATCGTATGACCTTGCAGTTAAAGATATTTCAACTGAACCAGAAATAATCTACGAAAATTCATTAGTAAAATTAATAGCCACAATAGTGAATAATGGTTTAAGAACAGCGTCGAGTTTTCTTGTTCAATTTTTCTATGAATATGAAAACAAGTATATAAATTTTTCCCGGGAATATGGAAATGATTTAGTGCCAGGAGATTCAATAAAAATTATAACCAGCAATAAATTGCTAATTAAAAATGATATAAAAATATTTTGTAAAGTTATTATGAATAATGATGAAGATACATTGAATAACTATTTGGAAAAAGAACTTAGAATTAGCAGTCCAGCTAAATCTATCTTAATAAATGAAATTATGTTTAACCCTTTTGAAGGTGAATCAGAATGGATTGAAATTGTAAATGTTTCTAATTATCCAATTAATTTGAAGAATTGGTATGTATCTGATTTGATGCCTTCACCAAGTAAATCAGTAATTACAAAAGAAGATGAATATTTACAGCCATATGAATTTGCTGTATTAACAAGTGATACTTCAAAATTTCTATACAATCATATGGGAAAAATATTTCAAACTAAATTTGGAACATTGAATAACACTACTGATGGAATCATTATCTATGATTTTAACGGAAGAATGATTGATAGTGTTTTTTATAATTCAAAATGGGGGAACAAAAAAGGTTATTCACTCGAAAGAATTTCTTTTGCAGCATCATCAACTGACAGCACAAATTGGTCATTATCATTAAGTAAAGATGGAGCTACGCCGGGTTATGAAAATTCTATAAACAATTTATCGACTTACAAAAAGAACTCAATTGTAATTAATGAAATAATGTATGAACCAGAAGCAGGCAATTCTGAATTTATCGAATTTTTTAATACTACAAATGATACAATTCAAATTGGCGGAATGAATTTAATATTTGGAAAAAATGGTAAAACTAAATTGTCGGATACATATTTATTAATCACGCCAAACTCATTTTTCATTATTGCGAATGATTCTTCCATCTATAAAAATTATTCTACATTGCAACCTGATGATGTAGTAATAATCAATAATTCATTGTCTCTTTTAAATGACGGCTGTGAATTGATATTGAAAGATATTAAAGAAAATACAATTGATTCAGTTTATTATTTGCCGAGCTGGCATAATAAAAATTTATTGAATACAAAAAACAAATCTCTGGAAAGAATTAATCCTTTTTTAGATTCGAATGATAAAACAAACTGGAGTACATCAGTAAACAAAGAAGGAGCAACGCCACTAAGACAAAATTCAATTTATACAGCAGTTGTTAATTCAGAATCGAAAGTTACAATTTCACCAAATCCTTTCTCGCCGGATAATGATGGATTTGAAGATTTTACAACAATTAATTTTGATTTGTCTTTTAAAATATCTCAAGTAAGAATTCGTGTATATGACAGCCAAGGCAGATTGGTTAGAACTCTTACACACAACATGCCCGCTGCTTCACATAATTCAATTATTTTTGATGGACTTGATGATAACGGCAGACCACTCAGAATTGGCATTTACATTTTGCTAATTGAAATTGCAAGTGAAAATGGTAATACAGAAGTAATAAAGAGACCAATTGTTATAGCAAGGAAGTTGTGAAAGTACTTTATTACAAAATTACAAAATTGCAAGATTACAAAATTGTGACGAAGGCATTGACAAGATTACAAGATTGCAAAATTACAGGATTGTAGTTAAAGGTTACATGCTGCATGTTGCAGGTTACAGAGTGGGGTGATGGAATGATGGAAAAATTGGAATAATGGAAAAATGGGAAGTTCTTTTGAAGTGTTATTGAAACCGCAATGTTCGCAAAGAAATCGCAATGGGTATAAAGATTTATTTTATTTGATAGCTTACAACTGCTAATTGCTTATTGTTTATAAATCGAAAAAGTGTTTTTGAATTTTAAAATTGATTTTTTATATTGTTATAGAAATTGAGGGAAAATATGTGAGCACAAGCCAGGGTAATATCGCTGACAAACCGAAGCTCCTCGATGAGGTAAGGTTTACGCTGCGGGCAAATCACTACAGCAAAAAAACTGAAGAGGCATACATCACTTGGATAAAGAGATATATTCTTTTCCACAAAAAAGACATCCCAATGAAATGGGTGCTGAAGAAATAAAAAAATTTATATCATTCCTTGCAAATGAGAAACAAGTTTCATCATCTACACAGAATCAGGCATTAAATGCGATTTTATATCTTTACAAAAACATTATTAAGAAAGAAATAAATTTTGTTGATGGACTAAGTTATGTAAAACGAGTAAGACATATACCAGTAGTATTTACAAGAGAAGAGGCTCAAAAAGTAATAGCAGAGTTAGAAGGAATGGTTCAGTTATTTGTAAAAATGTTATATGGGACAGGAAAGAGACTAAGTGAAGGTTTACAACTAAGAGTTAAGGATATTGATTTTGAGGCAAGACAAATTATGATTAGAGATGGTAAAGGTGAGAAAGACAGAATAACAATATTACCGGAAAAATTAATAGAGCCTCTTAAGGATCATATAAGAAAAGTAAAGAATTTGCACTTGAAAGATTTACAAAAAGGTTTTGGTTTTACTGTTTTGCCGTATGCATTAGAAAGGAAATATCCGAATGCATCTAAAGAATTTATATGGCAATATGTTTTCCCTGCCAAAAGTTTTATTTATGATAAAGAAAGAAAGTTGAAGTATAGATACCATATACATGAATCAGTTATTCAAAAAGCAGTTCGAAGTGCAATACAAAAAGCTGAGATAAATAAGCAGGCAAGTGTACATACATTCAGACACAGTTTTGCCACGCACTTGCTTGAAAGTGGTGTAGATATCAGAACCATACAAGAATTATTAGGTCATAGTTCAATCAGGACTACAATGATTTATACACATGTAATGCATAAATTCAAGGGAGTTAAAAGTCCGCTTGATAATATTTTATAATAGGGTGTTGACTATGTGGAAAATATTTTTTGAAAAGTGCGAAATTATTCAAAAAAAGAACTCAAATTTGCAATATAGTATGCAGAACCGCCAAGCATACTATACGGAATTTTGGCGGGTTAAATAATAGTTGGGCGGTGCTATTCGGAGTGAACAATGTCCACAGAGATAAAAACTTGGCAAGTTGTTGATGGTAAATTACAGCCAATTGACAGTGGGTTGGCAGACACTGGGCGTAAAGAATATGCCGATTTAGAAACATGGATAGCATCGAATCCCGCAATTGTCAGTAGTGACATTACATTTATTGGCAGGCAAGTGATTACAAAAAGTGGTCCGCTTGATTTGCTTGGCATTGATAATTATGGGAATGTCGTCATCGTCGAACTCAAACGCGACATGCTTCCAAGAGAAGCCCTTGCACAAGCCATAGATTATGCCTCAGACATTGCTGAGTGGGGTGTAGAAAGGTTAAGTGAAATCTGTATGCAATATACGGGGAAGAGTTTAGAAGAGCATTTAGTACAGAGTTTTCCTGACATTGACCTCGAAAATGTAAACATCAACGAATCCCAGCGCATATTTTTGGTGGGGTTTGGGATAGAAGGGGCTTTAGAGCGAATGGTCAATTGGCTCTCAAAGTCTTACGATGTCAGCATAAATGCCATTGTCTTGAAATATGTGCGCACTAGAAAAGGAGACGAATTCCTAAGCCGTGTTGCTGTCATCTCCGAAGAAGTGGAGAAACAGCGGGTTGAAAAGAAAAAGAAATTCCAAATAGCAATGTCGGACTTGCCAGGGAGTTATCCGCCTGATGAGTTGAAGAAAAAACTCGTGCAATACCTCTCGTCGAGTCTCTGGTCATCTCAACGAATGCGAAAAGTTGTGATTCCTATCTTGTTGCGCGATGGCAAAGTCACCAGAGAGCAATTGAAAGAAGAGTTTGTAAAACTTGGGATGGCAGATAATGTAAACCAAGCTGGTTATTTTCTATCGCTAATTTCGCAACAAATGGGTATGGCAAAAAATGATTTCCTTCGCCAAGTGATTGGATATGAGCCCCATCCAGATCATCCGTGGCTTAAGGAAATGTATTTCATCAGGGATGAATACCGAGAATTGTTGGAGGAAATTCTGCGTGAAATAGAAAGCACCGCCTAACCAGCGCATGCACCCGACAGGCTTCGCCTCGCTGCGCTCGGCTCGCCTGCGGGTGATGCGCAGGCCGTTATATGGCAAAGTTGTAAATTAATTAAGGAGGTGCTGCAAATAATTAATTTTCTAAAAACCCCGGCGCTGGTGACACCGGGGTAAATGCAAATAAATAATTTAACCTTCTATTACTACAGTCTTGCAAACTGTAGAAACAGATTTGTTTGCAATACAAATATACCATTCCACCATAAAATTATTAAATAATTTATGGAGTAATGTTACGAAAAAGTTAATTCTAATTGGTTTTATTTTAATTCAATCATTTGCTTATGGAGCAAATGTCTATTTTGATTTACCATCAAATAATCAATCTTTTCAAATTGATGCAAATGGAAATGCTGGTGTTAGTTATCATATACTAACAGTATCATTATTTTTTGTAACTGATTGGTATGGTGCAAGAGTTCAATATCCGGATGGTCACTGGGGTTCTTGGCAAACGGGTCAGAGCGGCGGCTGGGTATTTACTCAAGCTGGGACCTATCACCTTCAAGGAGCTGTACATGTTGTTAGTGATCTAAATGGTGGGAACAACTATTACATGTATTCGAACATTCTTACTTTTTATGTTACACCCCCACCGCAACCTCTAACAAATGTATCAATATTTGGCGATTTTTCGCTTTATTTAGGAAGTACTGGATATTGGAATGCTACTTTAACAAATGGGATTGCCCCATGTACCTATAATTGGCAAATAATGTATCTTGGCAGCATTTCATCATTATCATTAGAAGGTAAATCATTAACAAGCACAGAGAAAATCGGCTCTGGCGGTATTATAATTAATGCCCCACCCAGTGATTATTGGATTAGTGTTGGTACAAATTCACCTACCTTCAGCCGAACTAATAATGGCTCCGATCCTAGAGATTTTAAATTAAGGTGTATTGTTACAGATGCAACCAACACAACAAAAATCTCAAATGAGTGGTATGTAGATGTTCTTTCAGAATATCCGCCTCAAATGAATATCGTACAAAATAATTCTAACGTCCCAAAGGCTTCGTTGGCAAAAGAATCTTCATTTGAATCAGTTCCAACAGAGTATTCACTTAAACAAAACTATCCAAATCCCTTTAACCCGTCTACTACTATTGAGTATCAATTGCCATCAGACGGATTTGTTTCGCTAAAGATATTTGATTTACTTGGAAAAGAAATAAAAACTCTTGTCAGTGAATTTAAAGCAAAAGGAAGATATTCAATAACATTTGATGCTTCAAATCTTGCTAGTGGAGTTTATATCTATCAAATAAAATCGAATAATTTTAGTTCAATTAAAAAAATGATATTATCAAAATAACTTAATAAGTTATAAAATATTAATTAGAGGCTGATTAAAAAGTAAGATTTTTTTAGAAAATATCACGGACAACACAGATTTTTACGGATTTTCACAGATTATTTAATTGAAAAATTACTTTTTAGTCAGCCCTTCAAATTGAGAATCCAATATGCACTCAATCAAAAATTATATAAAAATTAATTTTATCTCTTTCGCTGTTTTATTTATTCTCTTTGGATGTGAAAGTTCAAATGAACCTGTAGATACTACTGATGAGTATATGTCATTAAACATTGGTGATATTAGACAATACAGTATGCCATATTCAAATAATCCTGAAATTCATACTGTTTGGAAAATAGTCGGCAAAACCAATCGTTCTGACGGTCAAGAAGTTTTTATAACTGAGTGGTACTATTATAGTTATGATGCGAATAATAAATATGTTTCATATTATTTTATTCGAGATGGCTTTCTTTTTTATACCGAACTTGAAAAAACATCCACCTATCCTGAAAATCCATATTCTGAACAAAGATTAGCTAAAATTATACCGAACGATGGAGATGTTTGGTTGCAAACAGTTGGATATCTAAATCCAGATTCGTCAAAGGATTATTTGACTGCAAAACATTTGAATTATTTTAATACGCCAGCTGGCAAATTTAAAGATGTATTTGCTCTCATATCTTCAAAAGGTACATCTGATACTGAGATTTCAGAAATTTATTATGCAAAATATTGGGGACATATAGGATATTCTGTAATAGGTGACAGTAGTTCGTTTTTACTTGTTAATTATATGAAGATAAAAGGAAGAGAAGTTGGAAAGTATGTAGAAATGAAAAATATAAATTCAAGTAACAAGAAAGAAAACTATAAAATCCAGAACCCATATTTATTTTTTTTGAATAACAAAATTAAAAGGTGATTGTTTATGAAAAAATTAATCTTTTTATTATTTGTTTTTTCTACGGACATTTATTTAGCGCAAGAAAATAAATTCTCCTCTTTATTTTCAGATCTTGACGTAGGAGTTTATGGTGGAATTAATATTAGCAATGATTCAAAAACTGGTGGTGCCTTTCTTCTAGAAATTAAGACAAAATTAATACATAATGTTAATGTGAATTTATCGCTAGGTTATGCAAAATCATTCGCAAACGCATCCTATACTGTAAAATCTTATTCAATATATACGATTAACGGTATTCATTTTTATTATGCAAATCAATATAATGTTAATGAAAAAGGCTATGATTTAATTCCTTTTTATGTGGGAATGCAATATATTTTTAAGCATAACACAGTATCACCATATTTACTATTTAATGTTGGATACACTTTTATCATTGATACTAAATATTATAAATCACCTACAGTGTCAATATCCTATCCATCATTGGAAGATATACCAAGTGGATATAAAACAAAACCTATTGAAGATAATCCCTCTAATTCGTTTGGTATACTTATTGGATTAGGCACTGAATTAAATATTTCTTCAAAATTAAGATTAGATATTAGATATATCTATAAATATGATACTCAAATAATTAATACGAATCAATTAACTTTTGGGATAATCTTCTAATAAAAGTAGAAACGATTATAAATTGCCAAATAACCCGCAAATCAAAGCGACTGCTTTAAATGTTGCAGCATTTGATAAATTATTGGCATTGGTTGTAAAAGTAAATTGCTTTTTGAATGTAGTATAGTAAACAAAGTTTTTAATAAATATTTGGCCTTGGCTTTTTAAAGCAATATTGTGGTTCTGGGCAGCGCTTTATTTGCAACTTCGTTAGCCAGCAACAGCCTGGCCGTGTTAATAGGAGAGCTTATGAAGATGCTTATCACTGAATTTATGAGCCTCGACGGTGTTGTTCAGGCCCCAGGCGGGGCGACGGAAGACACTGACGGCGGTTTTGCTCATGGTGGATGGTTCTTAAAGTACTTTGACCCCGAAGTGATCGGCGGCACGTTTGACGACCTCGCCAAGCAGAGTGACGCGCTCTTGCAAGGACGCCGCACCTATCAAATGTCCGCCGCCGCTTGGCCAAGCCGCTCGGGAGACCCGTTCTCAGACTGGATCAACAAGGTGCAGAAGTACGTGGTCTCCAACACGCTCAGCGAGAAGGACATCACGTGGCATCCGACGACGATCATTCGTGGCGACGATTTCTTGCAAAAAGTTTCCGACCTACGGGCGCAGCCAGGGGGATACATTTACGTATACGGCAGCGCAGCGATGGTTCGGTCGTTGCTCGCTGCGGACCTTGTCGATGAGTTATTGCTGACGATCGGGCCAGTGACCCTCGGCGGGGGTAAGACAATCTTTCCCGCAAACGGGAAAGCAATGCCGTTCGAACTGGTATCAATGACTAAGGCAAGCACGGGCGCGCTGGTCTGCCGATATATACGTGCACGTTAGCCCCTCTTCCGCCATCGGTGCTGGCTAACAACGGGTTGCAGGCGACGTTGCTTCGCTGGCGCTCCGCAACGCGCCTGAACCCGACCGTTATATACTTAAGGAGATGATAAAATGAAAAGAATAATTTTAATAATATTTTTTCTCTCATTTTTCCTAATTGAAAATTTATCAGCTCAAAACAATTTTAGTCTTTCATTAGGTGGCGGTTATGTTTCTTCTGCAATAGATAAGACTAAATTACCTTATTGGGAAAATGGATATTTAATTAATTTTTCATCTTACTATAATTTAACAGATAAAATTGCTTTGTTTTTTTCTTCTTCTTTTCAACAACATTATTTTAATGAAAACTTTGTAAATCTCGTTGTTCCTGCTGTCGCCGGATACAGATATAGTATAAGTGGTAAAAATAGTTCTGTTTTTGATTTTACCGTTGGTGGGAAATTATATATGACATACACTAAAATAAAACCTTACTTAGGCATTGGTACTGGCTTATTGTTGATTAATCAAGGAAAAGTTGAAATTACAAATTGGATGGAAGGTAATCCAAATAAATCGACAAGTCTATATTCAGATACAGATAAGAATTTCAGTTTAGCTCAGATTAATTTTGGCATTGGTTTGGAAATAGAGCTTATTGATAATTTTCAATTAGTCCTAGATGGAAAATTGATAAATAGTTTTGGAGGACCATCATATTTCCCATTAACTGCATCCATAAAATTAGGTTTATAAATGTCGTATATAACCAGCCAATCAAGCGGACGCCGTTTTCGCATTTGGCGTTTTCATAATTATTGGCTTTGCAATTTCGTATTAAGTTTCTTGTTCTAAGTTGTTCTGTTAAATAAGTTATTTAATAAATAATAGTTGTTGCCTTTGTTCGGCATCCTTGTTCTGGGGCGCCACTTATCGGCAATGCCGTTATACAACTAAAGAGATAAGTATGGAAAAGAATTCTAAAATAATATTTTATACCGTCCTCATCGGTTTTATTTCTTCAGTAATATTTGGCTTATTATTCTATGGTTTAAACATCTTTAATATCCATGATACAAGATTTCAAATTGTCCTGCTTGGTATCTTTGGATCTCTGATTTATGCAATTATGAAGTCTGGGAAGAAAAAAGAATTATACTATGTTGCTATTTTATTCTTAATAGTAACTGCTATAATAAGAGCAAAAACCATATCCTTAAATACTATTCTTATGGATAGTCTCTTAATTGTAGCCGTATTTATTTCTATTTATTACTATAAATTATTCATTGATAAGAATAGTAACATTCCATTATTCTTGAGAGCTCTTGTCTTAATGCTTTTATTTGGTATAACCAATGTGATTGGTGTAATTATACTAATGATTATTCACAAGGTAGAAATATCTGCAACATATTTATTGTTTTATTCAAGAGTTCCAGCACTAATTGGATTAGCTCTTGGAATTGGATTTGATGTTTTTGAAAAATTCAAAGAAAAATTACTCGTTGTATAACCAGCGTCTCAAGCGGAACGCTGTAGTCGGTCGTAGTATTTGCAGTATAACAATGTTGTAAAAGGAAAAAGAAAGGAATTCAAAAAAATATAAATAATAAGTCGTTGTATTTGTAGCGGAAACCTTTTGGCGTCCGCTTAAACGCAAATTCGTTATGTGATAGATGAGAAATATAAAATTCTCTAAAATATTTATAGAAAATATCAAACAAATAGTAAGCTTACTTGTATTGGTTTCGTCATTGATAATTATTGATCAAGTTACTAAATCATTGGCTCAAAAGTATTTGGAAAATTCAACGAGTATTGTGATTATACCAAATTTTATAAGTCTACATTTTGTTCGAAATGAAATCACATATATACATCAGTACATTTTATATTTCATTCTGAGTGTCATTGTAGTTCCAGTAATAATATTTTATTCTATTGAAAAATCATTTTCGAGAGGAATTATAATTGGACTTGCATTACTGTGGAGTGCAGTTATTTCAAACAATTTATTAGATGCTTTCTTGCTAGGTTATATCCGCGATTTCATAAAACTACACGGAGTTGCAACTGGAAATATAGCAGATCAGTATAGAACAATTGGTTTATTAATAATAATTGTTGCTCTTATAATCAAAGATGAAAAAAACTTAATTCAAAGATTATTATGAAATTGCTTTTTTCAATTATCATTATTTTGGCTCTACTTATTTTATATTGGAGATAACTTGCAAAGAGTATACCTATATGAAACAGTAAAACCACTATACCCGCATCTCTAGCCTACAACGTATTTGCACTCGGCATTTTACAAATTTTAGAGTTGGTCGTTCCATTTCAGAAGTATTGTTCAAGGCAGTCTTGTCATGAAAGTTCTTTCTAATATTTACTAACATGTCGGTATTGTTTGCTTGATGCTGCGGCTTAGTTGCAGCACCGTTATGTTTACAAAATATGAAGAAAACCATCATTGTAATGTTTTATGTTTTTCAAATTCATTTTATGCACCAACAAATGATTTATCAATTTTATTAGAAATTGGTAGAGCTAGGGATAATGATGTAATCTAAGTATTGTCAGTGGTATTGGTGCTGGTCACAAGGCGTGGGAATCAGGTTCATTATTTAGGATAGGTTTAGAATACAAATGCAGAGTATGTGATACAAAAATTTCTTAGGAAGGATAAAAAGAGTGAAGAATTAGTAACGACCTTTTCAAGAAAGTAATTTCAATTTTTTGTTATTAATAATTTTCTTGCAAATGATTTTTTAGTTTATCATACAATTCTTTCG
Source organism: Melioribacteraceae bacterium (assembly GCA_037481715.1). Lineage (GTDB taxonomy): Bacteria > Bacteroidota > Ignavibacteria > Ignavibacteriales > Melioribacteraceae > Rosettibacter. The sequence continues at coordinate 258,471 of JBBFLD010000003.1, read as the reverse complement.
GCAGCTCACTTTTATTGAAATTATTCTTTGAAACACAAACATGGACAGTCTTCGCAGCTGCAGCTATTTCATTCTTGTTTTTATAAACTTTATAACTTAATTCAAAAGATGACTTTTTTATTTTGGATACATGAACTTCAATTTTTAATTCGTCACCGACTTTTAGAGGCAAAAAATAATCTGCTTCTGCATGTAAAATTGGAAGAACATAGTTATCATCAAAGAAAAAATTTCTTTTCATGTTCAAACTTTTCATAAAGTCTTCGTATGCTACATGCAAATACTTAAATAAATTCCCAAAAAATATAATTCCTGCTGGATCAGCATCAAAAAAATATGTTTTAATTTTTGTTGCAAACATTTTTGAACTCATATTTTTAATTAAAATACATTCCAGTAAATTGACAATTGTGCAGAAAAATATCTGTAGCTCGATTCATCACGAGAAGTGCTGCCCATTCCAACTTTGCCGCTTATCAACAAATACTTTATTGGTTGATAGAAAAATTCTGTATGTCCTTCTAAAGCTAAAAATTTATTTCTTGGAATTATTCCAACTTTTCCTCCCAGTGTAATTCTTAATTCTTCTTGATTTTCTAAATCATGGTCAATCCAGATGGAGTGAGATTCAAAATTTTGAGGTGAATAGTAATTCTGCACTTTTAGTTTGTAATTTGTGTAATAATATTCATAACCTGCGGATAAATCTTTATAAAAGTATTTTCCAATTCTTAACATCAAATCATTCCCTTCATTTTCATCTGAAACAGATATATATTGAAATGAACCGCTAAGCTTTAAGCCATTATTATGTCTGTAATATCCTTCGAGTCTGGAAAGAGAAGAGTAATATCTCTGGTCAATCAAATAAGGAGAATAAAGTATAAGTGCTGCATCTGAATTTTGATAAACAAAAGCCATTGAAATTGTATCTTTCTTTTCAAATCGAATGAAAGCATCTCTTTCATTTCTTGCTAAAAAACCTCGAGCATTTGTTGTTCCAAAGCCTGCTCCTGCATTGAGATATTTTGATAAACGAAATAACAAATGTCCTTTTAATGTTCTGAACTCTCTCTGTCCCGTAAAATTATAAGTCGAAATTATATCCTGATTTAAAATTTCTGCATTTGCTTTAAGTTGGGAATGAATGAAAGAAATTCCAATTGTAAAAAAGTTTGTGACACCCAAATCAATTCGTGAACCAAATGAAAAAATTTTAAAACCAAGATTATCATTATAAACTTGAGCAAGGGGAGCCAGTCCAACATAATTTGGGAATGTTTCAAGAATTGCAGTTAAGCCTGTAACAGGCAGCCACTTTTTTCTCAGCTTAATCATTTCTACTTGAGTTGAATCGAGCTGCCAGTTCTCAAGAAGATTATTATAAATTGTTCTTGCAGAATCATGTTCTCCTAATTTTGCAAAAGAATCACCAAGATACATTTGAGCTTCGAAGTCAGTTGAATCCTGTTTTACAAGTTCTTTAAATTCTTTCACAGCATTAAGTGAATCTCCCATTGCATAATAAACTTTTGCTCTTTGCATTGCTGCATCATAATTATAATTTGTAGCAAGAACCTGATTATAAGTTTTGAGTGCATCTTCATATTTTTTTGCACAGAAAAGAACATCTCCATATTCTTTGAGAATTAAAACATTTGGTTCAGCTTTGGAAAGATATTCTTCATAAAATGGCAGAGCACCACTGCAATCTTCGGCTATCACTTTTTTTCTTCCTTCTTCGAGTATTGCATAAAGTTTTTCTTCCTCTTCTCTCATTTTCTGCCAATCAATATTAGATTGAAGTTTAATCACTTCATCATTAGCAGGTTCTATTTCTTTTGCTTTATCAGCATACTTTTGAGCAGAATCATAATCTTTTTGAATTAATTTAAGAGAACCCATTGCAATATTAGCTTCGAGATTATTTGGTTTTGCTTTAAGAACATTTTGTAAATATTCTTCTGCAATTTCTATATCTCGATTAATCCAGACAGATACTTGTGCTCTAAAAAGTTGATAGTCAAGATTGTCAGGATAATCTTTCAGCAATTTGTCTATTATTTCAATTGCTTTATCAAATTCACGATTCCATGCAGATATTCTTGCATAACGATAAATTAATTGCGGGTCTTTTTCATCAGGATATTTTTCAAAATATTTATTAAGCAAAACCATAGCACTGTCATAATATTGAAGATTTTCATAATACTGAGCAGCAGCTTTAATTGCTTCTTTGTCGAATTCATTAATTAATAATTTTGCTTTTGCTTCATTTAATCTTTGCAAAAAAATTTCTTCTCTAAGTTTAAGAATCTGTGCCCATTTGTCTTTATATCTCTGGTCTTCTGAATGAGTAAGCGAAATAATTTGAAGTTGTTGATAAGCTTCTTCATATCTTTTTGCTGCAATTAATTCATCAACAAGTTTAAATCGTGTTTCAACATCTTCAGGTTTTCTTCTTAAAATTCTATAATATCTATCGATTGGATATTCTTTTTCAAATGCTCTTGGACTTTGTTGTGTAACATAAGCTTGTTTTGTTACCATATCCAATCCATCTTGAGCTTCTTTAAAAAATGGTTTAATGCTGAGAGCTTTTTCAAAAGCTTGCTTTGCAATAGCATATTTAGCAAGCCACATTGTAAAGTAGCCATAGCGACTCCACAAACGCCAATCGTCAGGATATCTTTCAACATATTTTTTAAGAATTTTTTCTCCTTTAGCAATGCTTCCGGTTTTAGCAAGTATTTCAGTGTAACGAATAATTTCATCTGGTGATGCGTTGTCATCGCGCTTTAGATATTCATCATACCATGCTTCTGCTTTATCCCATATTTCCATCCATCTGTATGCTTTTCCAATTTCAAGATAGTTTACAGGATTTTCAGGATTAATTGCTATTTCTCGTAAATGTCCTTCAATTTTTTTATTTAGAATTGCATACCATACTTCCTGAACTCTTCTGAGATTATTCTCATATTCTGATTTTTTAGCAGGATTTTTTTCGAGTGCAATTGCGCGTCTGTAATCAAGAACTGCATTTTGGTATTGTTGTCTTTTTTCATAACAAATTGCACGAAGGTTGTATCCATCTGCCTGTTGTGGAAGTGCTGAAATATATTTATTCAATTGGTCGATTGCTTCGCCGTATCTGCCTGCTTCCATGTGAGATAAAGCTGCTTTTTTCAAAATATCAACTTCGGAATTCTGAGAATAGCAAATTGAAGAAATTATGATATTAAGAATAAAGAATAAAAATCTAAGTGATTTCTTATTCATTCAATGAAAATTTGTTGTCTGTTTTGTTAGAAACAAACTTATTAAAAATCTTCTAAAAATTATAATTAAAAGAATGAAGGTGTAAGAGTAATTAGTTGTTAAATGTTTTATTGTAATTAAAAGCTAAAGACAAATAATTAATAAAATTTTAAAACTGGAAATAAATAAATGGCTGAATGTCTGCTGATTTAAATTGAGCTGCAATCCAGATTGCAATAACAAGTATTATAATTTTACCAGCAACAGGAACTTTTGCAATAAAATTAATTGCTTTTGTTTCTAACTTTGAAGGCATAAAATGGAAAAAGTAACCAATCACAATTAAGCCAAAGATTAATGGAAGTCTTTCAACAAATTGAATAAAAACTTCTCCATGAAAGAAAGTAAAAATTTGTGAAAGCATATCAATTACTGTTTGAATATCTGTGCTTCTGAAAACCATGAAAGAAATTGCAACAAGATGAAATGTTATAATAGTTTGAATGACAGTAAGAAATTTTGTGTTATTGATTTTTAATAATGTAAAGAATTTTGTTTTTGGTTTTTGAATCAATAGAGCAAATGACATCATAAATCCATGCATGGCACCCCAGTAAATATAATTCCAGCCGGCTCCGTGCCATAATCCGCAAAGAAGAAAGGTAATAAAAATTCCAATCATGTTTCCATAAACTCTGAGATTTCTGTATTTCATTTGCAGTGGTCTGAACAAATAATCAAGAAGCCATTTTGAAAGTGAGATATGCCACCTTCTCCAGAAATTTGCAATGCTTGTTGCTTTGAATGGATAATTGAAATTTTCCATTAATCTAAAACCAAGCATTAATGCTATCCCAATTGCCATATCGGAGTAGCCGGAAAAATCACAATAGATTTGAAGAACATATCCATAAACCGCAAGCAAATTTTCAACCCCAGTGTATCTCAATGGAAAATCAAAAACTCTGTCAACAAAGTTTATGCTGATGTAATCTGCAATCACAACTTTTTTGAACAAGCCGATTATGACAAGAAAGATTGCTCTGCCTACATCTTCTTTTGATAGATATAATTCTTTATTAATCTGTGGAAGAAAATCCGAAGCTCTGTCAATTGGTCCTGCTAAAATATTTGGGAAGAAAAAAACATAAAGGCAAAAATCGCGAAAGCTGTTTGTAGGTTTTAGTGTATCGAGATAAATATCAAAAACATAATTGAGCGATTTGAATGTGTAAAATGAAATTCCTATTGGGAGGAAAATATCAAGCAGCTGAATTTCACTTTTTGAAATATCATTAATAATCTGGATTATAAAATTTGTGTATTTGAAGTAGCTGAGAATTCCTATATTGACTACGAGAGAGAGAATTAAATAAAATTTCTTTTTGGAAAAATTTTCTGTCGATGCAATCCACTTGCCGAATAAAAAATTTACAATTGCAGATACAATTAGAATCAGTGCATAATAACCTGCTGATTTATAATAAAAGTAAAATGAGAACAGAATTAAAAGTATAATTCTTACAGAATTGTTTTTTGAAAAGAGATTATAAAAAAGCAGGAAAAAAAAGAAGAGAATTAAGAATAAACTCGTACTGAAAATTAATGGGTCATCAGGAATATATTTTAATTGATATAAAATTTTGTTGAAGTCAAAATTAAACTGCATATTGATTCTGGATTAGTGGTTGAAGAATTTATTTACCAAGTTTTGAGTCAAGAAGTTTTTGCAAATCGCCAACACACTTAAGTCTAAGCAATTCGTAACTCTTAAATTTTACTTTGAAATGTTCTTCGATTGCAAGTATGATATTTATATGATTTAATGAATCCCATCCGGGCACTTCCGGAGCAGTAGTTTCATCTTTAATATCAAAGTCATCAAGATTAAGCTGTTTTAATATTACCTGCTTTAATTCTGGTGAAATCATTATCTACTCCATACTTGTGGATCAGTTTTGCTTAATAACCTTTCTTTGTTTGTTTTACGGCTTGGTTTTCCAGATGAACTTTTAATAAGCCATCTTGGAGGAACAAGATAAACTTTATGAATTACAATGTCGATGCTCATTCCTGCTTTTAATATTTCTAATCTAATTTTATTTTTTTCTTCATCAGTTTGAGCATTTGTTTCTGCTACAACACTTACAAATTCAGTTCCCATGTCAGGGTCTTCTTCGCCAAATGCAATAACTCTGCCGGGTATAACACCATCAACATTGTTTACAGCATCTTCGATGTCTTCTGGATAAATATTTTTTCCAGCTACAATTATAATATCTTTTTTTCTTCCAATTATAAAATATTCATGATTGTATCTAAAACCATAATCACCAGTGAAATACCAGCCATCCTGAACAACTTCTGCAGTTTTTTCCGGATAATTTCTGTATCCATCAAATTGAGAAACAGATTTTACTGCAACTTCGCCAACAAATCCATCAGGGAGGTCGATTCTATTATCGTCGACAATTCTTGCACAGCATCCGTCAATCAGTTTGCCGGAGGAAACACAAATTCTTACAACTGAATTATCATCTGCAAATTTTACGATTCCTTTTGATAATTCATTTCTGTCAACTGCAAGTTCAGTAATTGGTTTGCCTGGTTCTGTAACTGTTACACCAAGTGTGGCTTCTGCCATTCCATACAAGCATGCAAGTGCAAGAGGGTTAAATCCATATTTTTGAAAACGATTAACAAATTTTTGATGACTGTCGTGCCGTATTGGTTCTGCAGCATTAACAATAATTCTTAAACTCGATAGGTCAATACCTTGAAGTTCTTCTTCATCAATTTTATCTGCAAGAACATTGTAAGCAAAGTTTGGAAGAAATGACATTGTTGCTTTTTCTTTAGTAATTGCTTCAAGCAGAATAACTGGGGCCAAGACCCATTCAAATGGGTCAAGCTGAACAGTTGTGATTCCATAAGCAAGCGGGATATGAAATGCAGCAATTAAACCAAAATCATGATAAAGAGGAAGCCAGCTGCATGCTTTGTCGTTCTCAGATAATCCGAAAGCTTTTCCTAAATTTAATACATGATTTAACACAGCACGATGAGAAAGCACAACAGGTTTTTGAAGTCCTGTTGTTCCAGATGAATGCTGAAGAAAGGCAGCATCAGTATCTTTAACTTGATTTGCAATTTCTTCAATTTCTTTATCAAGATTTTCATCAATTGAATTTGATAAATCCCATTCAAGTGGAAAGAAAACAGATTTTATTGTGCTTTTGGGATTTTCAATTAATGGTCTTATGATTGGGTCAAGTTCTCTTTCTGTTAAAATGTAATCAAGACCTGAACGCTGTGACATTCCTTCCAGTCCCTGCCTGAATTTATCAGGATGAAGTCGAGGATTCGGGTAAGCTAAAATAGCAGGCAGTGCACCTATTCTGGAAATTCCAAGATAGAGAGGATAGAATAATGGATTATGTCTTATGATAATTGCACAAACTTCACCGGGCTTGATGCCAATTTTTTTCAAGTGTTGTGAAAATTTTTTTGCAGTGTCAATTAAATTTTTGTATGTCCATCGGTAAGGTTCTTGACCTGCAACCCAGTGAACAACTGCTTCTCTATCTGGATATTTTTCTGAATTTAATTTCCACCTTTTCCAGAGAGTATTTGCTTCTTCGATATTGAAATAAAAATCTGTCATATTTTATTTGTATTCTTCCATTAATGAGTTGATAAATAATTGAGCAATTTTTGCAGCTCCCTGATCATTGAAATGAACGAAATCTCTGTAAGCAAGAGGCGGGTTGGCATTAACCCATTTTGCCATAGAATTTTCTCCACCCATTGCATCGAACATACTCCAGAAAGCAATATTGTTGTTCAATGCAATTTTTTTCTGTGCATCAAGCAATTTGAAAACAGCCGGATCCGTAACAAAATTTGAACCTTTTTTCATTGCTTTATCGTGAACACCAATCAATATTATCGATGCTTTTGGAAAAACTGATTTGAATGTGTTAATCACTTTTGACATCTCTCTTTCATACCAATTATAATCTGTTGTTGTAGAACCAAGTATGTTCAAGCCAAATTCAAATATGATTAAATTGTAATCAAGATACTTGGCAAATTCTTTTAGAACAGAAGGATTGATTTGATTTAAATCTACACCTGAATTTCCACGAAGTGGAAAATTATCAACATAAATTCCAGATTCATTTTCTAAGCTGACTCCATAAACGTAAGCCTGTTCTGGAAGCGGGAATTCTATTCGAACTGATTTTGCTTTAGATGCAGGTTTTAAAATTAACTCCTGAATATTATTCCCTGGTTTCAATTGTGCAGTTTGTTTAGCTCCTCCATCAAATGAATAATAGATTTGAGAATTTTTTGCATTTGAATAATAGAGCTTAACAACAGAAAAATCTTTTAGTGTTTTTCTTGCATTTGTAGTTTCATATTGAACCCATGAATTTCCTTTTGGGAGGGCAACTTCTCCGCTTATTCCAAATGGTAATTTTTTAGGATTATTTGTGTAGATTGATGCACTTTCCCAGTTATCAGAAAATGTATGTTTTGTTGTAATTCTAAAGTTTATATCCTGCGAAACAATTCCAAGCCATCCTACAGCATTTCCTCCATATTTTTTTTGCAGAGCTTCACGAATGTCTGCCGAAATTAAATCTCCTTCAATTATTGAATCTCCATAATGAGCAATTCTAACCGGCTTTGATTTTATATTTTTTAATGCATCAAAGAAATAAGAAAGCTGCTGTGTGTTGCCGATGATTTTAACATTTTGTCCTTGTGCAGGAAAAAGAAAATTAAGATTGTCTTTTATTGTTTCTATTATGAAAGAAAGAGAATTAAAAGAATTTGCTTGTAATGCTTCGGTTTTAGAATTAATCAGATTGTTCATTAAATTATTTTGTGAAGATTCCTGCTTGCTTGAACTTGATTCATCTGAACGGATATCAGAAAAAATATCAATAGTCTTTAGTTTGAATCCAGCAATATCATAATCAATTTTAATAAATGATATCAGATATAAAATAATTATTGTGAAGCCAATAATTATTAATGGTTCCTTTATTTTATTTTCGTTCTTCATTTTTTTGACCCAAAATATTTTGTAATAATTTTATAATTACATTTTATACTTAAGCAAAATTTTTTCTACTTCTTCTGCCCAGATTTTATATCCTTCTGCATTTAAATGAACACCATCCCAGGTTACATCAGGACGCAAAAATTTATCGCTTGTTGATAATTTTGAATTGATGTCAATGTAATCAATGTTGTTTTTTCTTGCATAATCATAGAGTAGTTTGTTCAGCTTATCAACTTCTCGATTTCTGCCTGCATTAATTTCAGGAGTTCCTCCAAAATTTTTTGCATAATCTTTTGCAGCATAAGTTATTGACTGAATAACCGGAATAATTCCTTTTGATTGAAGTTCCGTGATTATTTTTAGGTAATTATTATAAATCTCTTCAACAGGAGTCCAATTATAAATATCATTTAAGCCGCCAAGTATAAAAACAATTTTTGGTTTAAGACGAAAAACATAACTTAATCTTGCATAAAAACCAGGAAGTATATCTCCAGGAATTGCACGTGTAACTACATTAGATCTTCCTAAAAGTTCACTCCAATTTGCACCAGCAGTTATTGAATTACCAAGCATTACAATATCTGCCTGCTTTGTTTTGTAAATGTCGAACATTGCAGTCTGCAGATTGTAATTTGGATTGGTTTTATATTTTTCAGTATCATTTTTTTGCTGAGATAATAAATTCTGAGTAACTATAAAAAATATAATTATCAGGCTGAATGTAATATGTGGTTTAGGTTTCATAGTGAAAAAATTAGTCAAAAAATTTTATGATAATTTTTCTATTTGCTGTTGAAGCACTGCAAGATGTTTTTCGTGTTCAGAAATTTTGTATTTAAGATTATTTTCCATTGCAATTAGTTCTGAAATTTTTGCTGTGTATTCTTCTTTTCGGGTTTCTTCGTTAGCCCTTTCTATTTTGAGATTTCTCAATTCTTCTTTCAAGCTGCTTATTTGATTCCTTAAATTATCAAGTTCCTGCTGACTTTGAATTATATCCTGATTAATTTGATACTTGCTTTCATCCAGTGCCGAATAACTTTCGTTAGCCTGTTTTAGTAACTGTTTAATTTCTTTTTCAAGCGAATCTTTTTTGCTAAGCAGCAAATGAATTTCAGATTTCAATTCTTCAAGAAAAGATTTTTGTTTGCTGATGTAATCTTTCAAGCTGATAATTTCTTCATTCAATTCTTTCTGTTCTTCTTTGAGCATTGAAATTGACTCTTCTATAGAACTTCTTTCTTTTTGATGCACCTTTATTTTACCATCATACTCAGCCATCTGATAGGCTTTTTCTAACAGTAGTTTTTCTTTTTCTGCAGCTTCTCTTTCTTTTTCAAGAATTTCCTGTTTGAGTGAATTTAATTTGTTTTGAGATGAATTAATTTCTTCTGTAAACTTGATGAGTGTGTGAGATATGTTGCTTTCTATTTGTAAAATTGATTTCTCAATTTCAAACTTTCTTTTCTCATAATCATTGATTGCATTTTTCTGTGATGTCAGTGTTTCGTTTAATTTTTCTTCTTCTTTTTTGAGAACTAAAAGTCTTTCTTGCAAATCATTTTTAACTGATTCAAAATTTTTTATTTCATCAAGAAGATTATTTTTTTTCTCTGTTAATTCCTGAATCTCCAATTCTAATTTTTCAATTTGTTCTTTGCTGAATTTGATTTTATACTCATACTCGTCATGCTGCTTTTCTATTTGCCTGATTTCTTCGAGCAGAGCATCTCTGTTGTAAATAAACTCTGTGTAAATTTTTTCTTTTTCTGAAAGTTGATTTACAAGCAAGCTTAAAGTTTGTTCAAGATTTGTTTTTATTTCTTCAGATACAATTATTTTTTCTTCAAGACTTTTTAATAAAGAATTTCTTTGAGATTCTTCTGCTTTAAGCTGTTCAATTTTGTTTATCAGTTCATCTTTAATTTCTGATAACTTATTTATTTCGCTTTCCGATTCTAAAGAAGATACATCTCTAAATTTTTCTTTTTCTTCTTGAAGCTGATGATAATCAGCTTGCAGTTTAAGAAATTCATCATTGAGTTTTTGAAAAGATTCATTAAGCTCATTATACTTGCTTAAAAGTTCATGATACTCTGTTTCTTTTACTTCAGAATAAAATAAATTTTCTGAAATTTCACGATTTTCTTTTGATGAAAGTGAAGCTTCGAGGTTTGATTTTCTTTCTTCTAACTCTTCAATTTGTCGGGTAAGATTTTCAAGATTTTCTTTTTTTTGTGACAGTTCAGATTCAACTAACGAAATGTTTTTCCGAAGTTCTTCTTCTTTATTTTTTAATTCATTGAGCTCTTTTCTTGCAGAATTAATTTTGTTGTCAATTTCAGTTAAACTTGAATGCTTTTGCATGAAAGCATGGAGGGTATTTTTGAGTTCGTCATTCTCTTCTTTCAACTTTTGCATATCGGATTTTAACTTAGCTGAGAAAAGGGACATTAATCTACTCCCTCCGTGATTTATTTATTCTTTTAATTAAAGATAATAAACTTTATCAAAAATAGCTTTTTATTTTTTTGGAATTTTTTTATGAAATCATTGCACAATTTCACCGTCTTTAAAATTCAACTCTTTGATAACCATCCCTTCTTCGTTGTATGAATAACATTTACCATTTAGCAAATTATTTTTGTAAATCATGAATTCAGAGATAATGCCATTATGATAATACCATCTTGAAATTCCTTCCTTTAATCCGTTTCTATAATTTTCTTCAGCTTTGATTTTTCCATCTTTGTAGTATGAAATAACAAGACCATCCAATTTTCCGTTTCGGAAATTTCTTTCACACTTAAGTTCGCCAGTTTCATAAAAAATTTTTGACTTCCCTTCGAGCAAATCATCTGAGTAATAATCTTCAGAAATTTTGATTCCTTTATCATTGAACTTAATTGATAAACCGTTTTTCATTCCGTTTCTGTAGTAAGCAATTTCTGATATAATTCCTCCGTCGTAAAAAAATTTGCATTCACCTTCTAATTTGTCTTCATTGTAATTAAGTATTGATTGAACAAATCCGCTTTTGTAGTAATTAATAATTTTGCCGTGCTTTTTCCCTTCTTTGAAATTAAGTTCTGCTTTTATTGTTCCTTCATCATAATATTCGCTGAAACTTTCTTCTATTTTATCGAACTTTCCACCGATATCATATCTCACTCGTTTAACAATTTGTCCATTTGAATAAGTATCAATTACTTTTATTGAACCATCTGGATAATAAAAATATGAGTTGCCGTCAAGTTTGTCATTCTTAAAGTTTGCTTCAAGAGCTATTCCACCAAATTCATAATAAACTCTGCTTATGCCTTCTAATTTATCATCTACATAATTTCTTTCTACCTCAACCTGACCATTTTCATAAAATATTTTTGATACACCATTTAATTTACCATTATGATAATTCCAGATTGCCTGCAAAGCTCCGCTTTTGTAATAAGTTTTACTGAATCCTTCCTGAACATCGTTGACATAATTTGGTTCTGCCCATAGTTCGCCTGTTTCGTAATACCATCTTGATATTCCTTCAAGTTTACCATTGTGATAGTTCCATTCCATACTTTTTGTGCCGTCTTCAAAATACCAAGTGGAAATCCCTTCTTCTTTTCCATTAACAAAGTTCCATTCTTTCCAGAGTTTCCCGCTTTCATAATATTCTCTGTAAATTCCATGTCTTACTCCATTAACATAAGTTCCTTCCGATTTCAATTTTCCATTTTTATAATATTCTCGTTTAATTTCTTGAGGAAAAATTATGGTAGAAGTTATCAAGATAAGTAGAAAAAATTTTTTAATCATAGACACAAATTTTTTTTGCGAAATTACACAAAAGTTTTTATACATTTGTAAAAAATAACATTATAATCATCATAATTAATATTGAAAGGAAAAATGAATTCCTTAAGAAACTTTTCTTTAGTTTTTCTTTTAATTTTTTCGCTAAGAATTTATTCGCAAGAAATAAAATTTTATGGTGAACCAAAAGCAGGAGGAATAATAATTGGGAAAGGAGAGAATGTTAAAGCTGCATGGCTTAACAACAAACAATTAGCAATTGATAAAAACGGTATTTTTATTTTTGGTTTTGATAGAGATGCAAAAGGGAAATTTGTTTTGAGAGTGGAATTCAAAAATAAAAAAACACTCAAATATGAATACAAGATTGAAAAAAGATTATATGAAGAACAAAGATTAACATTACAAAAGAAATATGAAACACCTCCAAAAAAGGAATTATCAAGAATTAAAAAAGAAGCAAGAATTATAAAGAAAGCACGAGCAAAAATTGGGAAACTAAAAGAAGCTCTATTTTCATCAGGTTTTGTTTATCCGGTTGATAGTATCAAAATTACAGGATTATTTGGAAGTCAAAGAATTCTTAATGGAAAGCCTCATAACATTCATAATGGCATTGACTTTTCAACAAATGAAGGAGATTCAGTGTATGCAATAACTGATGGAATTGTTCGATTAGCAGGAGAAAATTTTTATTTCAATGGAAATTTTGTTTTGCTGGACCATGGCCAGGGTTTAAGCAGTATATATCTTCATCTCAGCAAAATTTTTGTTCAAAATGGACAAAGAATTAAAAAAGGAGAAGTTATAGGTCTTGCTGGTTCAACTGGTCGATCAACAGGACCACATCTTCATCTTGGAGTTCAATGGTTTAATAAAAGAATTGATCCATTAAGTTTACTTGAAATAAAAGAAATTGAATAACCAATAAAATGAATCACTAAAAATTATTATCACTAAAAATTCTTTTCCTTTAATCCACATCCTTAGCACTTAACTTGTAACCTTTAACTTTCAACTTTCAACCTGCAACCTTTGACCTTCAACTTGCAACCATCAACTCCAGAACATTATCAATAACTTTTGTTCCGCTGCTTAATAAAATATTTTTATTTTGATGACCATTCGCTACTAAAATGCAATCTGCTCCAATTTCAGATGCAACTTCATAATCGTGCAATGTATCTCCAATTAATAAAGTTTCCCCTTTCCCATTGCCAAGTTTTTTCATTAAATCAATACCGAGATGTAATTTGCTTGCAGCATAAATGTTATCCAGTCCAACAATGTATTTGAAATATTTTCTCAAATTAAAATAATCTGCCATCTCTTCAAGAGTATGCTGAGAATAAGCCGAAAGAATTGATTGTTCTATTCCCAATTCTTTTATTTTTTCAAGAACATCAACTATGCCTTCATAAAGAGAACATTCATATTTTCTTTTTTCATATTCATCAATCCATAATTTACCAATTACTTCAAAAGATTCAATTGAAAAATCGAAGCCAAGTTTTTCATAATAATTTTTAACGGGTATTGTGAAAATTTCTTTGTATCGGTCAACTGTTAAAACATTCAATCCTCTTTCAGATAAAATTTTATTGATAATTTCAACTCCAAGTTCAACATCATTAAAAATTGTTCCATTCCAATCCCAGATTATATGTTTATATTGATTAATTCTCATAAACTTTCCATAAAATTTTTAGCAAAATTACTTAAAAATATTTTCATGTGATGTAAACTTTATTATTTTTATATCGATAATAAATGTGGATTAAATCGCTTTAAGAAAATTAGGGCAAATTGCTTTGAAATTTTTAATACAATGTAGTTTTTTAATTTTCTTCAGTTTGCAGCAGATTTTATATGCGGGGGCATTAAATCCTCAAAAGTTTTTAACTCAGCATGTGCTCGATAATTGGACAACAAAACAGGGACTTCCTCAAAATTCAGCCTATAGCATCATTCAAACAAAAGATGGATTTATTTGGTTTGGAACAGAAGAAGGTTTTGTAAAATTTGACGGCTTTAGATTTACTGTTTACAATCCAGATGTTGTCCCTGAAATGAAATCATCTTTGGTAGTAGCTTTAATTGAAGACAGAGAAGGAAATTTGTGGGTTGGCACTTTTGATGGACTGTTAAAATATTCTCCTAAACAATCAAAGTTATATACAGTTAAAGATGGATTGACAAGTAACATAATTCGTTCTTTGTATGAAGATGAAAAAGGACGAGTTTGGATTGGAACTTCTGAAGGATTAAACGTTATTGAAAATGGAAAGATAAAAAAGTTTACAAAAGAAAAATTTTTAAATAATGAAACAATCTATAAAATTATTGGCGATAAAAACGGTAAAGTTTATCTCGGAACATCAAATTCTGGTGTAGTAATAATTGATGCCGCAGAAAATGATAATTATAAAGTTTCGGTAATTAATACAAACAAAGGATTGTTAAGCAATTATGTTCGTTCACTCTTTTTGAAAGATGAAAAATTATTTGTCGGAACAGATAAGGGCTTGGATTTAATTGTTAACAATAAAGTAGAGCAATTCCCATTTAAGAAGAATCTTTTGAATCATCAAATAATGGATATCATTGACGATGAAGGAAATTTATACCTTGCAACTCAAAAGGGCTTATGCAGAATTGTTAACGGCAAAACTGAATTTCATACACTTGATAAAAATTTAGAAATAAATTTTCTGCTCGATTTGTTTGTGGATAAAGAAAATAATTTGTGGATTGGAAGTTACAATAATGGACTTTACCGAATGCGAGATGGAAATTTTACAACCATTTCTCTTGATGAAGGTTTAAAAGAAAAATTTATCAGAGCAGTCACGCAAAATAAAGATGGAATTTGGGCTGCATCAAGCAATAATTATTTATCTTTAATCAAAGGAAATGAAGTAAAAAATTATTTTTTGAGAAAAGAAGATAATTCAAACATTCAAACAATAGCAGCGCAAAATGATTCCATTTGGATTGGCACAAGAGCAGGTTTGTATTTATTCAAGAATGGAAATCTTACAAAAATCAGAAGTTGTAATTTTTCTGTTACAGCATTGTTTGTTGATTCAAAAAACAGACTTTTAATTGGCTGTGGGAACGGAGGTTTCTATCAATTAAAATCTGGCAAACTAATCAGCTTAAGCAACGATGAAAAATCTTCAAAATTAAGAATAAGATTTATTACAGAAGATAAGAAAGGAAATTTATTTTTAGGAACAATCGGACAAGGTTTGGTAATATTTGATGGAAATAATTTTCAATATTTTGACGAAGAAAATGGACTGCCAAGCAATATAATTTATTTTATTCATCTTGATTCACGAGGAATTCTCTGGCTTACAGCAAGTGGAAGCGGAATATTGCTTTTTGATGGAAATAAATTTTCTAAGATTACTAAAAAAGATGGTTTGCCAACAAACGAAGTTCAAACAATTCTTGAAGATGAAAATGGAAATTTCTGGTGCGGTTTTAATAATGGAATATTTAGAGTATCCAAATATGAACTCGAAAAATTTATTTCAGGAAAAATTACTGAAGTTAACACAGAGCTATTTAATACAGCTGATGGATTGAAAAATTCTGAATGCAATGGTGGTTTTCAGGGAACAGTCTTAAAAGATTCTGAGGGAAAATTCTGGTTTGCAACAATTGATGGAATTTCATTTGTTCATCCACAAAAAATAAAAGCGAGTAATTATTTTCCGCCTGTTTATGTTTCCAGAATCTTATGCAATTTTGAACCTGTGAAATTATCCTCTGAAATTAAAGCTCCAGCAGGAACAAACATACTCCGTTTTGATTACATTGTTGCTTCTTACATTCAACCTTTTAAATTAAAGGTGAAATATATTCTTGAGGGATACGAAAATGAATGGCATGAAGTAAGAAACAGAAGAATAGTTTATTATTACAATTTAGAACCTGGTGAATATAAATTTAGAGTAAAAGTTTCCAATTATAATTATGAATGGAACGATCAGGAAGCATCAGTAAAAATTGTAATTCCTCCATACATTTATCAAACAATGACTTTTAAGATTTTATCGCCAATTTTACTTTTATCGTTAATATTTTTATACGTTAAGTGGCGTGTAGATAAACAGGAAAAATTAACTAAGAAATTGGAAGAAATGGTAAAACAAAGAACGGATGATTTGAAGAGGTATGCTGAAGAACTGGAAAAAGCAAATAAGACAAAAGACAAATTCTTTTCAATAATATCACACGATTTAAGAAATCCAGTCCATTCAATTTCCTCAATTGCAGAATTTTTGTGCAGCAATAGAAATGAATTATCATCAGATGAATTAGATGACATGTTAACTCAAATAATGAACTCATCAATAAAGTTATATAATTTGATTGAAAATTTATTGGAGTGGTCAAGAATTCAAACCAACAGAATGGAATATAAACTCGAGAATTTTAATTTATATGAAAACATCAAAAATGTTTTTTCAATACTTGAATCAAATGCACGGCAAAAAGAAATTAAGTTTATCATTAATGCAGAAAAAGAAATTAATGTATATGCCGATAAAACTTCTGTAGATTCTGTTTTATTAAATTTAATTTCGAATGCAATTAAATTTTCACATCACAAAAGTGATATAATAATCTCTGCAAAAGAAGATGAAGATAATGTAAAAGTTTGCATTAAAGACAAAGGTATTGGAATAAGTGAAGAAGAAATTGAAAAAATTTTCACAATAGATTCAAAGTTTACCAAGATAGGAACAGCAGGTGAAAAGGGCACAGGTTTGGGTTTGATTCTTTGCAAAGAACATATTGAACGTAATGGCGGGAAACTCTGGATTGAAAGCAAACTTAATGAAGGCACATCAATTTATTTCACATTACAGAAAGGTAAATAAATTCTTATTGCTTTTTAATTTTTTTATTGATTTCAAAACTTGCTCTCCATAATTTCATATCATCATAAAATATTTATCAACTTATCGGGAGTTCATATGGTAACTTTTCAATTCCTTGATTGGTTCTGGGTGGTAGCATTTTTAATTGTTACAGTTAGTCTTGGTGTTGCATTTTATCGACTTGGTAAGCGTTCAGAAGCTGATTTTTTTCTTGCTGGAAGAGGTTTGCCCTGGTGGCTGCCTGCTTCATCTGTCTATGCTACTCACACAGCAACTGATACACCTATCTGGGTTACTGGTGTTATTTATAAGTATGGCATTGCTGGGCTCTGGTATACTTTCTTTTCAGCGTGGTGTGCTATAAGTGCTTTTGTTTCAACAAGAATATTCAGACGTTCTCTTGCTTACACTCAAGCTGAATGGAACACAATTAGATTTCATGGACTTGGAGCCGAACTTTTAAGAGGCTGGATTTCAGGCTGGCAAGTTTTTATGAATATGTTTATTCTTGGCTGGGTTGGAATTGCTATGGGGAAAGTTTGCAATTATTTGTTTGGCTGGGATTTATGGATTGGTCTTGTTCTGTTTTCTTCTTTGTGTGCAATTTATGTTCTTGCTGCTGGTTATTGGGGAGTTATAATGGCAGATTTTCAACAAGGTATAATTGCTTTTTTAATGATATTGCTTGTATCAATCTGGGGAATTATTGCTGCAGGTGGTCCATTCGAAATTCAGAACAAATTAATTGCTATGGGTCAATCATGGCGCTTAAATCCATTTGCATTTACTGGCTGGTTCGAAGGTGATTTTCCTATTGCCTGGTTTTTAACTATGATGGTTATTGCAATTCTTGGCGGATTTGGAATGGGAACAAGTATTGATTGGTATGTTGAAGCTCAAAGAATTCAAAGTGCAAAATCTGTGAGAGATGCAAGTTATAGTATCTGGTGGGGAACTGCTCTTGTGTTAACACGAAATGCAATCTGGGCTGCAGCAATTTTAGCTTTTTTTGTAATGTTCCCAAATATCTCAAATCAATCTGAATACGAACTTGGCTGGCTTAGACTTGGATTCGAATTTCTTCCAACAGGATTAATTGGATTTTTCTTTGCAGCTTTAATTGCAATTCATGTTTCTACTATTGCATCTCACTTAAATCTTGGTGCAATGTATTTTACACGTGACCTTTACTTGCATTACTTCAAACCAACTGCATCTGAAAAAGAACTTGTTTGGGTTGGCAGAATAGCAACATTAATTTTATTGCTTGGTTCATTTTTCTATGGATTAATGATGGAAGATATAACTTCATGGTTAATTTTTGCTTTGTGGCTGATGGCTGCAGGAATATGGCTGCCTAATATCTTGCAGGTTGTATGGTGGCGCTTTAATGCATGGGGATATTTATCTGCTTGGATTGCTAACCTTGGTCTCAGCTGGCTTGTAGTATGGATTTTGCCTCATTGGGGTGTAATTCCTCAATTGGCAGATTATCAACAATTCTGGCTTTTAATGCTGCTTGGTGCTGTTATTTTCATTCCAGTTACTCTTTTAACCAAACCAGAACCAATGGAACATCTTGTAAAATATTATGTTCAGGCAAGACCAATAGGTTGGTGGGGACCAGTTAAAAGAGAAGCACAAAAGCTTGGCTTATTAACTCATGTTGTAAATAATAATGGAGGTAATAAATGAGTTTTATTAGAAGAACCTGGACGCCCTGGGAAGCAGACGAATGGCGTAAAGAAGATTGGTTTGCTGTAATTTTATCTCCAATCTGTTACATACTTTTAATGATTGGAACTGTAGGAAGTTTTTTATTGAACTTGTGGGGATTTATCACTCTTGCTGCTGCAATCTTTTTAGTCTGGCTAATGCATTGGATAATCGATCCAAAACTTAAAGTAATTTCAAGTGAATATGAAAAGAAACAACATGAATATCTTGAACAATTAGAGCGTCAGGCACGCTGGGAGGAACTAAATGGATAAAGGATTAGCAATGGTAATCGGAATGTCTATTGCCTATGTGGCTTCTTTTCTCGGTTTAATTTTAGCTTGGTATTCTCATAACAAACATTCAAAAAAAGGTGAAAAATGATTTTGTTAATAGAACAATTTCAGAGAATTGGCAGCCCGATTTTGGGAGTAATCTTCCCAGCTTTAATTCTTGGTCTATCTATTTTTTTTACATGGCTGCTTTATAAAAAATTTTCTAAATGAGTGTAAGTAAATTTTTTATTAAGAACTGAATAAAAAAGTTTGACATCTTGATTAGAAAAATTATAAATGTGATTTAACATATAAGCCAAAAAAATAAAACGCAAAAAATTACATCTTTGCAACTTAGCGAGAAATTAAAAATGATAAATTATTCCATTGCTATAATTTCTCATAAATCTTTGCATCTTCTCTTCGGTTAAAATTATTAAACCGCTAAGTTCGCAAGATTTTTTTGAGAATTTTTACATAGTTCAAAATGACTTAATAATTTACATGTCTTTCTGAGAAGTCTCGATTAATCGGAATGAAGAAGTATCTAAAACATTTTTTAAAGAGATTCTTCATCCGCCTTTAGCGGATTTAGAATGATGCTAAAGTATATGTTATTCTGAAGGAATAAGCTATGGAAAAATCTAAAACAAAACAGCTTAAATCTGTTAAATCTGTGTTTATCTGTGTGCTATAAGATAATGAAACTTCAAAGTTTGCAAAGAGTAGAGGGAAGTATAAGTTTATTAAAGAAATTGAATGATTAATTTGTTTTTTTTCAAAATGACAATCTCTAGTCCGATGGCAGAAAATTATTATTACAAATTTTATAAAGGTGTCTACAATGAAAAAATTATTACTTCTTTTCTTTTTAACATTTTCAATCTTTGCACAAAGTAATGTTGACAAACTTGTTGAGCAATTAGATTCTCTCAGCGAAACATCATTCAATAATTGGAAATACTCGACAGATTTTTCTCTTTTACCTCAAGAAATTTCAAGAAGTGATTTTAATGATTCAAATTGGAAGACAGCAAAACTAAACGAACGCCTTCAACTTGATTCATGCTGGCTCAGAAAAGTTATCGAAATCCCTTCTTACATTGCAGGAATTCCTGTTAAAGATAAACTGAAATTTTTTGCAACAGTTGATGATTACAGCTACATCTGGGTTAATGGTGAATATCAAGGAAAATTTATGTGGGATGCAGAATTCATCTTAACAAATAAAATCCCCAAAGAAAAAATAGTTGTACTTGTTAAAGCAATTAATACAGGTGGACCGCTAAGATTAATCAATGCAAAACTGAGTTTTGAGAATCAAACATCTATACAAAAATTAATTCAAAATCTTTCTCTCAGTTTTAAAGTTGCACAAAAGCTTTTAAGTTTTGATACTTATCAAACTAATGAGAGAGTAAAAGTTGACCCAAAGATTGATTTATCGAAAGCTGATAAAAAAGAAAAACAAAAATTAAATAGTCTTCTTCAGCAGCTTGCACAAGAAATTAAAGCAGATGGATTAGAACATGGAGACACATTAAAATTTGTTCTATCAGTTAATCAAGTGTTAAAAAAATTAAAACCAATTCAAGAATATGTTAAAAGATATACACTTCAATTCACTTCAAATGCTCACATTGATGCTGCATGGTTATGGAGAAAAAAAGAAACCGAAGAAGTAGCAAAAAGAACATTTTCTGCTGTGATGAATATGTTTAATGCACGTGCTGATTTTACTTACACTCAAAGCCAAGCAGCATTATATGATTGGATGAAGAAAGATTATCCGGATTTATTCAATCAAATAAAAAATTATGTTAAATCTGGAAGATGGGAAATTTCTGGAGGCATGTGGGTTGAACCTGATTGCAATCTGCCAAGTGGTGATTCGTGGGCTCGGCAATTATTGTTTGGACAAAAATTCTTTAAAGATAATTTTGGAATTGCTGCTAGAATTGGATGGAATCCAGATTCATTTGGATACAATTGGAATCTTCCACAATTTATGATACTTGGTGGTCTTGATGCTTTTATTACACAAAAACTTGGCTGGAACGATACAAATGTTTTCCCTTATCGATTATTCTGGTGGCAATCACCTGATGGTTCTAAAATTTTAACTTATTTTCCATTCAATTATGTCAATACAATTGATAATCCATTTCAGCTTGTTGATTGGTTGAGACAATATGAAGCAAACACAGGATTGACAAAACTTCTGATTCTTTTTGGAGTGGGAGACCACGGCGGTGGTCCTTCTCTTGAAATGATGGCAAGAATTGACCAACTAAAAAATTTATTTATCTATCCTAAAATAGAATTTAACACAGCACAAAGTTACATTGAGTGGATTCGTAAACAGGATTTAACAAAACTTCCTGTTTGGAATAATGAACTTTATCTCGAATATCACAGAGGAACAGCAACTACTCAATCAAATATTAAAAAGTGGAATCGTAAAAGTGAAGTGCTTTTAACTAATGCAGAAAAATTTTCTGCAATCTCAAAAATAATTGGGGGAAATGATTATCATGATTTAATTAATGATGCATGGAAAAATGTTCTGTTTAATCAATTTCATGATATACTTCCCGGCTCTGGAATTCGAGAAATTTATATTGATGCAGAAGAAGATTATAAAAAATCATTTGAGCTTGGAAATTTTGCTCTCAATAATTCATTAAAAAATATTTCAAAAAATATTAACACCTCTTCAATTAATGATGGCAAAGCATTAATTGTATTTAATTCGTTATCTTGGAAACGAAATGATGTTGTTAAAATTGAACTTGAATTAGGTGATAAAAACAATTATAAGATTTATGATATCGAAGGGAATGAAATATCATCACAAATTATTCAGAAGGATAAGCTGAGAAGAGAAATAATTTTTATTGCAAGTGATATTCCTGCACTCGGATATAAAACATACATAATTCGAGAAGAGAAAAATGAAAACACAATCAGAACGAACAAAGAATTAAAAAATATTTTTGAAATCGAAAATGATTTCTTCAAAGTTAAGCTTAATCCAAATACCGGGTGGGTTAGCAGTATTTTTGATAAAAGATACAACAAAGAATTAATTGCAGGGGAGGCAAATAAACTTCAATTGTTAGAAGATAAGCCTTCAGCATGGGATGCATGGAATATTGGTTTAACAGGAATTGAATATCCGTCAAAATTCCGAAAAGCTGAATTAATTGAAGATGGTCCTGTTAGAAAAATCTTAAGATGTTATCATGATTATTTAAAACCAGGAGTAGTAAAAGAATTTCCAACAGAAGATTTTCCAAATTCATTCTTTGAGCAAGATATAATTTTATATAATGGAATTGATAGAATCGATTTTAAAACTGATGTTGAATGGTGGGAAGATAAAACAATGCTAAAGGTTTCTTTTCCATTAAATGTTTATGATACTTTGGCAACTTATGAAATTCCATTTGGAATGATAAAACGTTCAACAACTTTGAAAGCACAGCTCGATAAAGGCAAGTGGGAAGTAAATGCTCAGAAGTGGGCAGATTTATCTGATGATAATTTTGGAATTGCATTATTAAACAAATCGAAATATGGTTATGATACTAAGGGAAATGTTATGAGATTATCGTTGCTTCGTTCTCCTAAGTGGCCCGACCCAACTGCCGATAGGGGAAATCATTCTTTTGAATATTCACTTTATCCTCATCAAAAAAGAGTTGAAGAAAGTGAAGCTGTTCATAAAGGTTATGAATTTAATTACCCGCTTCTTTATGTTGTAGAAGATATTCATGAAGGCAGTTTACCAAATGAGCATTCTTTTATTCAAATTTTACCGGGAAATGCAATTCTTACATCTGTTAAACTATCTGAAGAAAATTCACAAGAATTAATTTTAACAATTTATGAATCATCAGGAAAAGATTCTGAATGCAAATTAATACTGCCTTTCATTCCTAAAAAAATTTATGAATCAAATTTTCTTGAGGAGAATATAAGAGAAATTTTATTTGACAAGGAAACAATAAAATTTCAGCTTAAGAAAAATTCAGTAAAAGTTTTAAAAGTAATTTTATAATAACTTTTATATCGGAGTATAACATGAAAAAAATTTTCATAGCTTTATTTCTTATATCATTACTTGAGAGTAATATTAAAGCTCAAGAAAAAATCACAAGAGAAAATGTTGAAAATGCTGAAAAAATAATTGGTCTCGAATTTACAGAAGCAGAAAGGGACTCAATGCTTGATGCATTAGATGAACAGTTAAACAATTATTTGAATATTCGAAAAATCAAGATTGACAACAGTATTCCACCAGCAATACTATTTAATCCAATTCCAGTTGGATTCAAAATTGACAATAAACAAAAACCTATTCGTTATAGTGATTATAGTTATGCAAGACTTCCAGAAAATTTTGATGACATTGCATATTATTCAATTGGAGAACTTGCCTATTTAATAAAAACCAGAAAAATTACTTCTACACAGCTTACAAAATTTTTTCTTGAAAGATTAAAAAAATATGGTCCAAAACTCCACAGTGTTGTTACACTTACAGAAGAAAGGGCACTTGAAGAAGCCAGAAAAGCTGATGAGGAAATTTCGAAAGGAAAATACAGAGGAATGCTGCATGGTATTCCATACGGTGTAAAAGATTTGCTTGCAACAAAAAATTATCCTACAACCTGGGGTGCAGAACCTTATCAAAATCAAATTATTGATGAAGATGCTACAGTAATAAAAAAATTGCATGATGCTGGTGCAGTTCTTGTAGCAAAACTTTCGATGGGTGCTTTAGCTTGGGGAGATGTTTGGTTTGGTGGCACTACTCGCAATCCATGGGATACAACTAAAGGTTCAAGTGGTTCATCGGCAGGTTCTGCTGCATCTGTTTCTGCTGGACTGATTCCATTTGCAATCGGCACAGAAACATGGGGTTCGATTGTTTCACCTTCAACTGTCTGCGGCGTAACTGGTTTGCGTCCAACTTATGGAAGAGTCAGTCGAACAGGTGCGATGGCTTTAAGCTGGTCTATGGATAAAATTGGAGTTATATGTAGAAATGCGGAAGACCTCGCAATTGTGTTTGATGCAATTAGAGGAAAAGATGGAATCGACCAAACTCTTTATGATGCATCATTCAATTATAAACCAGAAATAAATTTGAAGAAATTAAAAATAGGATATTTGAAAAATGATTTTGACAGTAATTATCCATTTCATAAAAATGATTCTCTTGCATTGGAAAAGTTGAAAGAACTTGGTGCAGAATTAATTCCAATTGAACTGCCATATATTTCAACAGAAGATTTAGCATTCATACTTTCAGCCGAAGCCGCTGCAGCATTTGATGAACTTACTCGTTCTAATCAAGATGATTTATTAAAAAGACAAATTAAAAATGCCTGGCCTAATGTATTTCGTGCTGCAAGGTTTATTCCTGCAGTAGAATATATAAATGCAAATCGAATTCGTTATATGTTGATTCAAGAAATGAAAAAAATTTTCGATAAAGTTGATGTTTATATTTCACCTTCATGGAAAGGAAATAATTTATTGACTACAAATTTAACTGGTCATCCTTGTGTTGTTGTACCGAATGGTTTTTCGAAAAATGGAACCCCAACAAGTTTTACATTTATAGGAAATTTATTTGAAGAAGCAAAATTAATTTCACTTGCTAAAGCATTTCAGGCTGCAACTGATTTTCACAAACAACACCCACCAGCATTTAAATAATTTATAAGACCCCCTCTCTTATTTCAACAAAAAATTTTTTGAGAGGGGGAAGTTTTTCATTCACATTAAAACTTCTTTTTATTACATTTATAATGACTGCATAATGCAGATTTGAAAATTCCTTTCCTCCATTACTCAAATTTTATGGAGGTGATTATGAAAGTCTTGAGTGCCTATGAAAAAGCCCGCATTTACATTGAGAAACATTATGAAGCATCTGAAGAGGCTAAAGCACAGAAGAGAAAATTAAATCCCGGACCAACAATAACATTATCGCGGCAAACTGGAATTGGGGCAGCTGCAATATGTGAAAAGTTGACTGAGTATTTGAACAGCAGAGCTGTTGAAGGTTATGATGATTGGACATATTTCGACAGAGAATTAATTGAAAAAATTATGTCAGACCATAATCTGCCAGACCACTTTAGAAAATATCTTGATGAAGAAAAGCCCCCGAAGATTGAAACATGGTTCGGAGAAATTCTTGGCATTAATCCAAACAAACTTTTGTTGCTTCATAAAATATCTCAAACAATTTTAAAACTTGCTGATTATGGTAATGTAATAATTGTCGGCAGAGGTGCAAATATTATTACAGCAAAAAGACCAAATACATTTCATATTCGTTTGGTTGCACCATTAAATTATCGAATTGAAAATGCATGCAGACTTTATAACATTGATTATAAAACTGCAGCAGATTTCATTAAAGGAGAAGATGAGGCGCGTAAAAATTATATCTGGAAATATTTTCATAAAGATATTGAAGACCCGCTTTTATATCATGTAGTTATTAATACAAATTATCTTAAGACAGAAGAAGTAGCCGAAATGATTGGTCATTGTGTAATTCGTAAGTTCCCTAAATTTTTTATCAAAAGTCAAATGACAGTTGTAAATGAATGAGTAAAGAAGTATGAAAACAAAATTAATATTATTCTTTGTTTTAATACTTTTTATAAGCAAGGAGAACAAAATGAGATTTCAAATTACTTCATCTGCATTTAAAGATGGAGAGATGATTCCATCAAAATATACATGCGATGGAGAAAATATTTCTCCTCCATTGAACTGGAGTGAAATTCCGGAAGGGACAAAATCGCTTGCATTAATAAATGATGATCCAGACGCACCTGTTGGGGATTGGGTTCACTGGATTGTGTATAATATTCCTCCTGAAACAAAAGAATTAAAAGAAGCAGCATCAAATAAAAAATTATTGCCGAAAGGAACACTCGAAGGATTGAATGATTGGAATAGAAAGGGTTATGGTGGTCCCTGTCCGCCTTCGGGTGTGCACAGATATTTTTTCAAACTCTATGCACTTGATGTAGTTTTGTCGTTAAAAGAAGGTGCAACAAAAAGGCAGCTGCTCGATGCAATGAAAGGACACATTTTAGCAGAAGCCCAGCTTGTTGGCAAATATCAAAGAAGAAGATGATTTGATTGAAAGATTATTCATCCAAAATTTTTTCAAGGTAATCTCTGTATAGAGATTTAGGAATGTTTGCAATTACATTTTCAAGTTGTGCTTTTGTGATAAATCCTTTTTGATATGCTATTTCTTCAAGACAAGCAACTTTCAAACCTTGTCGATCTTCAATAACACCAAAGAATTGAGATGCTTTTAATAAAGATTCAGGGGTTCCTGTATCAAGCCACGCAACTCCTCTTCCAATTTTTTCAACATGAAGTTCTCCTAATTCGAGATAAGTTTTATTAACATCAGTAATTTCAAGTTCACCTCTTGCAGAAGGTTTTAAGTTTTTAGCTATGTTTACAACTTTGTTATCATAAACATAAAGGCCAGGAACTGCAAAATTAGATTTTGGTTGTTTAGGTTTTTCTTCAATACTTATTGCTTTACCTGTTGAATCAAATTCAACTATGCCGTAACGCTGCGGGTCATTCACTTGATATGCAAATATTGTTGCTCCATTTTTATTATTTCTTAATGCTTTGTAAAAGAAATCGAGTTTGCCATAAAAAATGTTATCGCCTAAGATTAATGTAACAGAATCCTCTCCAATAAATTTTTCTCCAATGATGAATGATTCTGCAATTCCATTTGGTGCTGACTGAATTTCATAATCTATTTTTAATCCAAGATGTGAACCATCCTCAAATAATTTTTGATATAGTGGAATTGTTTCGGCATTTGAAATAATTAATATTTCTCTAATTCCTCCAAGCATCAACACAGACATTGGATAATAAATTAAAGGTTTGTCGTAAATTAAAGTCAATTGTTTGCTGTAGACTTTTGAGATTGGGTACATTCTGGTACCAGAACCTCCTGCAAGTACAATCCCTTTCATTTATACCTCAGATTATTATTTTTCAACAATAATATAAGCTCTTTTTAATAATAATTCTTTATCATTAAATATGTCCAATCTGTAATAACCTTCGGACTGAAATTGATATTTGAAATAAGTATCGTACCAATCAGGTTCGATTTTGAATTTTTTGAAATCAACAAAATCTTCGTATGGTGCATTTACATTTTTCTTTTTCCATATTCTTACTTGAATAATATTTGTATTAAGCGGGCGGTTATTAATAAAATATATAAACACTTCTCCGTTTTCAAATCGAAGTGAAATTTTGTCTTTTATGTTAATTGGTTTGTTGCTAATAACTTTCTCACAAAATATTATTCTTGAATTTGGAAACACTTCATAATCATTAATGCCTATGAAATTATTTTTAGAGTTTTCAACCAGAAGAAATGCTTTTGAAATAATTTCATGTTTATCGTTAATAAGACTAACAGAATATGTTCCTTCCTGATTAAAACTATAATCATAAACAGCCCAGTTTTTTAGATTGCTAAATTTAATTGCTGAAGAAAAAATGCTTTGTTTTATATTGTTGTTAATTTTTTCTATTAAAAGATTTGTGTTTTTGGGGAGTGATTTGTTATAATTTTTAATCAAAATAAAGATTTTAATATTCGTTTCGATTTTTCTGTTTGTTATAATTTCAATGGGTTCACCATTTTCATTTACTGCTTTACAAAAGATTATTTCCTGTGAAAATATTTCTGATAAGAAAAGAAGGAAAAGCAATGCTTGTAAATAAAATAATTTTACCCTCATCTGTTTATGTTATGACTTAAAGAAAATAATTTTAAGAAATTTGTGCCCGTACATTTTTATTAATGCCGGGCACCTAAATTTAATAACTATCTTTTGATATAATAACTTTACCTTTAAAAACTCTGTAAACAAATATTGTGTATGCAATAACTATTGGCATTCCAATTAGTGCAATAATTAACATTGTGTTCAATGTATATTGGGATGAAGAAGCATTATAAGCTGTTAAACTGAAATTTAAATCGATGCTTGAGGGCACAAGACGAGGATACAAACTTACAGCACTTATTCCAAATGCCGCAGCAATTGTAATTGAAGATGATAAGAATGAAAGAAAATATTTTTGACTTTTTAATCCAATTGGTATATAAAATAATGATAGTAAAAGAAGGATAAACAATATCCAGAACAAATAATTTTTTGTCATGCCTTCAAATAAATAGCCCGAATAAAAGAATGTAAAAAAAGTTGCAATGATATAAAGAACAATAAATGTCATCCAGCTGCCTGTTGCCCATTTAATCATTCTCTGAAGTTGTGCACCTTCTGATTTCATTGTCATATAAATTGCACCATGCATTATAAACAAGGAAACTCCAGTTAATCCAATTATCAATGCATAAGGATTGAGCAAACTGAAAAATGAACCTGAATAAATTCTTGATTCGTTAATAGGAATTCCTTTAAGAATATTGCCATAAGCAACACTTAATAAAAGTGCAATCAATAAACTTCCAATTCCAAAAGCGTAATCCCAAATTTTTTTATAAGTATCGGAAACAATTTTACCTCTGAATTCAAATGAAACAGCACGAAGAATCAGGGCTGTGAGTAATATCATTAATGCAAGATAAAATGCACTGAATACTGTTGCATAAACTACGGGGAATGCAGCAAACAAAGCTCCACCTGCAGTTAAAAGCCAAACTTCATTTCCATCCCAAACTGGTCCAATAGCATTTATGTTTATTCTTTTTTCATGTTCATCTTTTGTAAATAAATGAATTATTCCAACGCCTAA
This sequence comes from Melioribacteraceae bacterium, assembly GCA_037481715.1. GTDB lineage: Bacteria > Bacteroidota > Ignavibacteria > Ignavibacteriales > Melioribacteraceae > Rosettibacter. The sequence goes on along the minus strand of JBBFLD010000003.1, from coordinate 229,588 downwards.
GTCAAATCCGTCAAGTATGGAATAACCTATAATTAATACAGCAATTAAAATAAACCAGATTGTGTTGAGGTCTATCATAATGTTGCCTCCTTTGGATTAATTGGTTCTGGTCCATGTTTAATTTTATTAATAAGAACATATAAGAAAAGTGCAAAGAGAAGTAAATAAATTATTCCAAAAAGAATAATTGAGAATAAAATTTCTCCTGCGCTTACAGTAATTGATGCTGCTTCACTAGTCTTCAATAATTTATAAACTATCCATGGTTGTCTTCCAACTTCTGCTGCAATCCATCCAAGCTGACAGGCAATTACAGGAAGCGGGATTGACCAAATGTAAATTTTCAATAGTTTCTTTTTGTCCCAGATTTTTTTCTTCCAGAGGAAGTATGTCCCTAATGCTGTTATAAAAATGAAATACATTCCAAGCAGAACCATGTTATGATAAGAAACAAATGTCAGGAACAATGGAGGAATTTCTTCGCGTGGAAATTCATTTATGCCTTTTATTTTTGCATTGATATCCCCAAATGCTAACCAGCTTAATAATCCAGGAATTTCAATTGGTGCTTTTAATTCTGGAGGATTGTCAAATGGAACTGCAAATAATGCTATTGGTGCACCGCTTTGAGTGGTGTATAAACCCTGAAGAGCAGCAAATTTTTCTGGTTGAGTTCTTGCTACTTGTCTTCCATGTTCATGTCCAAATGGAAAAACTTCAAGAACAGAAACAATTAATCCAAAAATTAGAGCTAATCGAAATGATTTTTTTGCAGCTTCGAGTTCTTTGTTTTTAATAATTAAGTAAGCAGAAATTCCCATCATTAAAAAAGCACCGGAAATTAATGATGCCGTAAAAGTGTGAAAAAATCTTGGAAGTGTTGAGGGATTAAAAACAGCTGCCCAGAAGTCAACAAGTTCTGCTCTTCCGTTTCTGATGACATAACCTGCAGGGGTTTGCTGCCAAGAGTTTGCAACAAGAATCCAGAAAGCAGAAATTGTTGCACCAACAGCAACCATTAAAATAGAAAACCAGTGAACACCCTTTGAAACTTTGTTTCTTCCAAAAATATATAGGCCTAGAAAGGTTGATTCGAGAAAGAATGCAAAAATACCTTCTGCTGCCAGCGGTGCGCCGAAAATATCACCAACAAATTTTGAATACTCTGCCCAGTTTGTGCCAAATTGGAATTCCATTACAACTCCTGTTGCCACACCCATTGCGAAAATCAATCCAAGAATTTTTCCAAAAAAATTTCCAAGCATAATGTATGATTCATCATTTCTTTTCCAGCCAATTGCTTCAATTATAACAAGAAGCCATGCAAGTCCAATACTTAAAGGAGGAAATATAAAGTGGAATCCAACTGTGAGTGCAAATTGTAAGCGGGCTAATAATAGTGCATCCATATTTAACCCCAGTTTTGTTTATGTTGGAATTTTTTAATGAATTTTATTTATGAAAATCAATTGTTTTTAAAACCATCTGTTTTTGTAGATTCAGATAAAAATTTCTTTACTCGATTAATAATTTTTTGTGCTTGTCTTCTATTAAACATAGCAAATTCTTCTTTCTTAAAAATTCTTGACAATGCTTTGACAGCCTCTGTAATTAATTGTGAAATATTTGAATCCATAAGGACTAAATCGATAGGCATCATAAAGAGAGTATCGAATATAGAAGCCTCAACAATTTTTATTAATTGACTATAACTAAGATCTTCAAGGCGTAATCCAACTGGAATTAATCCACATTTTTGTCTTTGCCTTAATTCAATTTTCATTTTTTCTATCAAAATAGAAATTATGGCTTCGATTGTTATTCTAATTTCAATCATAATTAATTCCAGCTGTTAAGTTTTTTACTTGCTAATAGTAACCAGAAGTTTTTATTAATATTTCAAGCAGCATGTTTATTAATTTTTTTGTGAAAGAACAGAAGTTACTTTATAAGCAGCTTCTTTCAGTGAAGATGCAACTTCAAAGTTCAATCCTGAATTTTCAAGCATTTCTTTTGCAAGTTCTGCATTTGTGCCTTCAAGACGAATTACAACAGGAACGGTTACATTAACTTCTTTAACAGCATCGATTACACCCTGAGCAACTCTGTCGCACCGAACAATTCCACCAAATATGTTAATTAAAATTGCTTTAACATTGGGATCAGCAAGAATAATTTTAAATCCATTAGCAACAGTTTCTTTATTTGCTGTTCCACCAACATCTAAAAAGTTTGCAGGTTCTCCTCCAGCTAATTTAATTATATCCATTGTAGCCATTGCGAGTCCAGCACCATTAACCATGCATCCAACATTTCCATCAAGTTTGATATAATTAAGATTGTATTTTGATGCTTCAATTTCGAGAGGTTCTTCTTCATCTAAATCTCGATATGCTGCAATTTCAGGGTGACGATAAAGTGCGTTATCATCAAAATTCATTTTTGCATCAAGTGCAACAATTCTATCGTCATTTGTGATAATCAAAGGATTTATTTCAAGGAGTGAAGCATCAGTTTCTTCATAAGCATTATATAGTTTCATTACAAATGGAATGAAATTTTTGTATGCAGTTCCATTCAATCCAAGACCAAATGCAAGTTCTCTTGCCTGATAGGGTTGTAGTCCAACTGCGGGGTCTATCCATACTTTCAAAATTTTTTCTGGTGTTTCGGCGGCAACTTTTTCTATCTCAACTCCGCCTTCAGTTGAAGCCATTATAACATTTCGAGCAACACTTCTATCGAGTAAAATTCCAAGATAAAGTTCTTTTTTGTAATCCAAACCTTCTGTTATAAAAACTGTTTTTACAATTTTTCCCTCAGGACCTGTTTGATGAGTTACAAGCAAATTGCCAAGCATTTTTGAGGCATATTCTTTTGCTTTTTCGACAGATGTGGTGAATTTTACTCCGCCTTCAAGTACCAGTTCATCTCTGTTAATTGCATTATAAATTTTTCCTTTGCCTCTGCCACCGGCATGAATTTGTGCTTTTACTACAAATTGATTAATTCCTTTTGACTGAAGCTGTGCGATTGCATTATCAAATTCTGAAATATCTTTGATTGCAATTCCATCTTGAACAGGAACATTATATTTTTTTAGAGTTTCTTTTGCCTGAAATTCATGAATTTTCATAACAATTTCCTCTATAGTGATTTTGAATATTCTATTTACTGACAAAAATTAAATCATTTTGTAAACAGATTCAATTTATGAATTAATTGATTCAAATTATTGTTTGAAGAGCAATGATATTTGGAGGATTTATGAATAAGAAACAGAGAATAATTTTGTTTGCAGTTATTTCAATTGTGTTTTTGTCAATGATAATCTGGTTATTCTATGGTGGTGAAATTTTTACAAAGTCACAAGTTCTAATTGAAACTAAAGATGAACTTTTTGGATGGACAGAAAGAAAATGGGTGAATAAATTTATATGGGGATTAGATTTAAGTTTATTAATTAGCGGAATCAGCATTTTAACAGGCAGCATTCTCTTTTTTATTTTTAGGAATAAAGAGTAAGAGAATGATTTTTATTAATTTTATGCTTTCTCTACTTTTTCTTCATGACCATTTAAAAGTTCAATTAAACCGTCTTTAGTGTAAATAATATTATAAATTGAATCATCTATACCTTCAATATTTGCTAATTTATTGCTTATTTGTACAGCTGAAGTAACATTGAAATAATTGATTGTTGGAGTTCCATGATGCAAAAGAATAGCTTCTACAATTTCTTTGGAAAAACCCCAGAGTGAAAGAGCATATGCTCCAAGTTCCGAGTGAGAAGCCCCATAATATTTTTTAACTTCGTCATCATTAATAGAAGCGCTGCTGTTGAAGAATTCTAATACTTTAGAATGATTTTGTTCAATGTTCATTAAAATTATTTTACCAATATCATGCAGAATTCCTGCTATGTATGCTTCCTCAGCTAATTCTCTCTTTTGTGTAAAATGATATGTTAATTTATGTGATAATGTGCTTACAACAAGACTATGATTCCAGATTGTTTCGATTATTTCTTTCAGACCTTCTTTTTTATCTAAATGTGAAAATACTTTTTCATAGAGAATTACAGACTTAACAACATTAAGCCCAAGTATATTAATTGCTTGATGCAAGTCAGTTATTTTTGCAGCAATACCAACAAAAGCTGAATTTACCAATTGAAAAATTTTGGTTGTTAATGCAATATCTTTGGCTATTAAATTAACTACTCTGTGAATTGAGGCTTCAGGTGAAAAAATTTCTTTTTCTATTTTATAATAAATTTCTGGCAACGAGGGAATTCCATCTTCTCCATTGAGTTTGATTAATGTTCTTTCATTTGTTATCAAATTCTTAAGTATCAGGGGGAGTTCCAATTTTATTCTAATTGATTCAAAATTATCCGGCTTTAGCAGGAATTGATGAGCTAAATTAAAATTTCGGATTGATAATTTTTCATCTTTATCTGAAGCAAGAAGAATTCTTAATACTTTTGGATAATTTTTTTTGATTTTTGATAATAATTCAATACCACTCAGTTCGGGCATAATATGATCTGCAAGGCAGACATCAATTTCATTTGTTTTCAATATATCTAATGCTTCTTTTGCATTTCTTGCAAAATAACCCTGCCACTTATTGCTAAAAGGAGTTAATAATTGAGCATATTCGTTTAAAATTTTTTGATTATCATCTACAAATAATAATTTATATTCCATGTATTTCCCTATGATCCAGAAGTTTTTGATTCCCACTTTTATAATCGATAAAAAGAGCAAAAATTTAAATGGTTATAATTACTAATCATAAAAAATTATATCCTGTGAACTAAAAACTGCAGTAGTATGTTTTGGCAATAAAGTAATGAGGATTTATTATGAAGCCGAAATTTGTTGTATTATTTTTTCTAATTGCAATTGTTTCTATTTACTCGCAGGGCTTTAAAGTAAAAGCAAAAGGAATCAAAACTTTTGATTTTTATGATAAGAATGGCAGAAATCAGGCAGTATTTTACAGCACTACTCCTCTGGAAGATATTACGGGGACAGCAAATGGAATTTCAGGAAAAGTTACTTTTGATATTTCAGATTTTGCTAAAACATTGAAAGGAAAAATTATTGTAAAAGTAGAATCGATTAATACAGGGATTGAACTTCGTAATCAGCATTTAAGAAGTAAAAATTGGCTTAATGCAGAAAAATATCCCGACATTATTTTCGAAGTTATATCTGTTAGTGATGTAAAACAGACAGACGATAACAAACTAAGTTTTAAAGTAAATGGAAATCTTACTCTGCATGGAGTTACAAGAATTATTTCTGCTGATGTTGAAGCTGTTTATCTTGATGAAAGTGAAGAAACACAGAAGAGAGCTTCCGGAGATTTGCTTGGTATTAAAGCCAAATTTAACATTAAGCTTTCTGATTTTAATATTAATAATCAAATAATTGGAAATAAAGTTGCTGATAATATTGATGTTAGTGTAAATATTATTGGAAGCAGTGAAAATTAGTTATTTATAAAAATTTTGTCTGGAATTCCTTTGTTAATTTTATAATTGGAATAAATTATTGTTACAGTTCCATTAAGACTTCTTCTGAAATTTGCTCCTAAATTTTTTTGTGTTGTTTGATTTCCATTCTTTTCTTCTGAACCAAATGAAAAAATTACTTTCGATGGTAAACCATATTTGTTCTCGTTGTATGATAAATCAATTCTTACAGTCATAGAATGTTTGTTCACGGTTTCAATTTTTCTAATAAGTTTTTCGGAAGAATCAATCCACAATGTTGATAAAATTATATCAGTAGTATCTGAATTTGGAATAACTTTTATTACATCAACACTTTTGGAATCTAATAGTTCTGAACGGATAAAAACAGCCGAAAAATCACCTTTGAATAAATCAATAGGAGAAAAACTAACTGCCTGTTTAGGAATCATAGCAAAGTTATCTGATTGAATTTTGGTTTTATTTGGTTTCTTATAATAAATTTTGATTTTTGTATCTGGAACCTTGATTGATGAAAAATCAAATTTAATTTCCGCCTCAACTTCATAATCTTTTATTAAATCATACTTATGTTTGATATCATTTAGAATTTTTAATGCATCTTTTTGTTGTGCAAAAGTGCAGTGCAGAAAAATCAGTATTGAAATTATAGCCGCCATGTTTATTAACTCAAAATATCTTTTCTAATAAATATAACTGAAGTCAATATAAGAAATCCAATTGAATATCCGACAAGAACAAATGCAGAATTTATTATTTCTTTGAAGTCAACAGTTTCATTAAAAAAATTATCCCACTGTGACATGTGTGTTGTAAAAAAGTAAGGTTGTATTTTGTCAAAGAATTCAATAGGCAAAGTTGATAGCACAAACAAAATAATAATCACAGCCATAGTTGCTACAATTGGACCTATTGCATTTTCAACAAGAGAAGAAAATAAAAATGAAAGAGAATAAACTGTAATCATGCTTAATATTGCAAATGAATAAGCGTAAAAAAATCTCCACAATACATTATTTGAATCGAAGATTATTAGTTTTCCTCGAAATGAAATTAGATTTCCTGTTCCAAATAATAAAATGCTCACAATAAGACTTAATAATACAAGCCAAACAATTAATGATACTACATAAATTATTCCGGCAATATATTTTGAAATTATTACTTCTAATCTTGATACTGGTCTAATTAGAAGCATTCTATAAGTGCCTGCTGTTGCTTCGCTTGCAAAAGCATCTCCGCCAACAAGAACAATAAGAAATGGAATATGAATAAATAGAGATGACAAAATTAGATACGCAATTAAATAACCATTGAATAAGTTTCCAATGAAAATGAATGAATCCTGCAAACCCCTTGTAAGAACTCGAATATACTGGTCTTTAGTTGAATAAAGGGCAAGTTGAATTATAGGAATCAATATTCCTATTGCAATAAATCCAATATAAGTGCGCCACTTTTTATAAATTTTTAATAACTCGATATATATCAAGGTTATCACTTTTCATTTCCTTCTGTAATTTTTAGGAAATAATCTTCAAGTGAACGAACTGGTACAACTGCACTTACTTCTATATTATTTTCAATTAGATATTTATTAAGAAAAGAAATTTCATTTTGCGGCATTTCAAAATAGATTAAATTTTTTTCTGATGATTTGAAATAATTTTTCCATTGCGATGAATCAATAATTCTAATTGCATTTTCAATATCATTAACTTCAAAAGTTACCGTAACATTTCCTGAATTCAATAAGTCCTGAACATTTCCTTCAACTTGTGCTTTACCTTTGTTGATGATAATCATTCTTGTTGCAATTAATTCAACTTCTCTTAAGATATGCGAAGAAAGAAAAATTGTTTTTCCTTTATCTTTGCTGAGATGAATAATTAAATCACGAATTTCTTTCATGCCTTGAGGGTCTAAACCTGTAGTTGGTTCATCAAGAATTATTAATTCAGGGTCATGCAAAAGTGCCTGTGCAAGACCAAGTCTTTGTTTCATTCCATGAGAAAATGTTTTTACTTTGCTTTTATATCTTTCAGAAAGTCCAACTAATTCAAGCATTTCCATAATTTTGTTTTTTGTTACATCAATTCCACTTAATCTTCCAAGTATTTCAAGATTTTGATATGCTGAGAGATAAAGATAAAAGTCGGGTTTTTCTACAATAGCACCAACTTTTTTTAATATTTCTTTTCTATGTGATTTAAGAGGTAGACCAAAAATTTTAATTGAGCCGGCTGTTGGCTTAATTAGTGAAAGAAGCATTCTAATTGTTGTACTTTTACCTGCACCGTTTGGTCCGAGAAATCCAAATATATCTCTTCTGTAAACAATAAAATCAAGATTATCAACAGCATTTAAATTGCCAAATTTTTTTGTTAAGCCTTTAACTTCGATTACCTTTTCACTTTGCAATTAATACTCTCCAAAAATTTCAGAACATGAGACGAATTTATTCGTAATATGTTCTAAGTAGATTGATTATTTCTTTTTCCAAAAGATGAATCGATAGGAATATATTTTGCTAAAATGAATGATGGTATTGTTGCCACACAAACCCAGATGAAGAAATATTTGTAACCAATTGCTTCTTGAATCATTCCGCTGAACATTCCTGGCAGCATCATTCCCAATGCCATAAATCCTGTTGCAATTGCATAATGAGATGTTTTGTATTCACCTTCGGAAATATAAATCATATACATCATGTAAGCAGTAAAACCAAGACCATAACCAAATTGTTCAACAGCAACACAAGCATTAATGATATATAAATTAGTTGGCTGTGCATAAGCAAGAAAAACATACAATAAATCCGGAACATTCAAAGCAACAAGCATTGGTATTAACATCGATTTAAGACCTTTTTTAGAAATTAAAATTCCACCAAGAATACCTCCTAAGATTAATGCAATAATCCCAATAGTTCCATAGATAAAGCCAACATCAGAAGTTGATAAACCAAGTCCTCCAGCTTCATAGGAATCGAGCATGAATGGTGAAACTAATTTGACTAATTGTGCTTCGCCAAGTCTATATAACAGGAGAAATCCAATAATCAACAGAATTTTTTCTTTTTCAAAAAATCTGAAAAATGCTCTGAAAAATTCTTTTATAACTGATGACCTTCTTTCTTGAAGAATTGATTTATCTGCTGCAGGACGTGGAAGAACAAAATTATGATAGATAAAAAATATAAAATAAAGTATTGCAACAAGTGCAAAAGGAATTATCCATGCTATAAGAATTTTTTCTGATTGAATTTTTAATACTGCTTCTGATTTCTTTTGAACTAAAGGGTCAATTTGAACAACTGCATATGCTAATTTATTCCAGTTGTTCGAGTTGAAAGTGATTGATTTGCCTGTTAATATTGAAAAACCGGAGGAACCATTAGAAAAGTCGAGACTAATGTTATAATTTTTTCCTTCCTCCGGCTTTCCTGAAAGATGAAAAGAAATTAATCCAATATTTCCTACTAACTCATGTGGATTTGTTGTGTCGGGAACAGATAATCTTTCTTTGCTGAATCCATTTATAATGTTAAACTTTTGTGCAAAGTTTACATAGAAATTCACTGTCTCTTTTGTTTGAGGATGTGTGCTTATTTCAAGTATTGAAGGTCTGGCAACAATTTTTAATTTACCTTCAATTGGAAAAACTTTTGATGAATCAATTTGAATTGTGTTTTCGAAAAATTTTTCTGGTGATGCAATTAATTTTACTTCTGCAGGTGTAACAGAAAAAGTTGATTCCAAGTATCCAGCAAGAATGACAAGCAATCCCTGTCCTGCTATCATTGCAATTCTATAAAATGTGCTTCTAATTCCAACAAACAAAGATTGCTTGCTTTCAGAAAGAGAAAGCATATAAAAACCATCTGCAGATATATCATGAGTTGCAGAACTAAAAGCAATTAACCAAAAAAATGCAAGTGTGAATTGAAAAAAATCGGGGGCGGGAATCGTTAACGCAACACCGGCTAAACCAGCTCCAATCAATAGCTGCATTGAAAGTATCCAGAAACGTTTTGTTCTGAATATATCAACAAATGGACTCCATAAAGGTTTAATAACCCATGGAAGATAAAGCCAGCTTGTATAAAGAGCTATATCAGCATTTGAAATTCCAAGTCGTTTATACATTATAACCGAAACAGTAATTACAATTACATATGGAAGTCCTTCGGCAAAATATAAAGTTGGAATCCAAAACCATGGATTTTTAGATTTTGCAATTTTTTTATCGTGAGTTTTTTTAATTATCATTTTTCATTCAGTTTTTGATAAATAAACTTTTTTGGCTAATAATGCCGCACCAAATTCTGGAGTATATTTTGGTTTGATAATTTTTATTTCTTTGAAATTCTTTTTGATTTTTTCTTTAACCATTTTTGAATAAAAATTATTGCCTGTTATTAAATTTCCAATTAAGCAGAGCCTAAAGTTTTCACTCCAAAATTTTGTTGCAGATTTAATAAGAAGAAGAATTTCTTCTGATTCTTCCTCAAGTATTGAGATTGCAATTTTATCTTTTTTTGCTGCAGCATTAATAACATAAGGAGCAAAGTTTTGTATCTCTAAATTATTGTTGTAAATACTTTTGATGAGTTCATCACGGCTGTTAATCAAGAAATTTTTCTTAAGAATATCTGTCAATATTGTTTTATCAAATCTGCCATCAAAATTTTTTGAAGCTGCTTGTAATCCTTTTCTGCCAATTGAATAGCCACTTCCTTCATCGCCTATTAATCTGCCGTAACCGCCTGCAATAAATGTTTTTCCATTTTTCTTAGAAAATAAAATAGAACCTGTTCCAATAATTAAAATTGTTCCATCATTACCATGAAAAGCTCCTTCGTGTGCAATTTCAATATCACTAGTTATGTTGAATTCTGGCAGTATAATTTTTTTCTCTTTCGATTTTTTAATTAATGCTTTTCTTAAATTTTCTGAATTTTCTTTTCTCCCGCAGCCTGAAATTCCAAGTGTGCAATGTAAAATATTCCATCGTTTAGTTATCTGTTCAATCAAATTAATCAAAACAGAAGCAGAGTTTTCGTAACCAACAGTTAAAGGATTTGAAGGATTTCCCTCAAGGTCATAAATTATTTTAAGATTATCGTCAATGCAAACACATTTAGTTTTTGTTCCGCCGCCGTCAATTCCTAAGAAGTAGTTCATTGATTAAGTAGAAATATTTGAGTTCTAAGATATGGAAAAATTAAAAAGAATAAAAAATTGGGAAATAAAATTTTGTTAATTCTGAAATAATAATTGAATTCATTATTTATTGTTGCTAATTTTCAAATGCCTCATTTCACTGCTGATATTTTTCTGGGATTTGCCGAAATGTTATTTTGATTTTAGTGAGAAATTGTTTTCCGTTGCCGACATGGTTATTAAAAACAGCTTGGAGGGGAAAATGCCTTCAAAAAAATTAAAAGAATTTCTGGACCAGAATAATGTGAAGTATGTAACAATCAGACATTCACTTGCCTATACTTCTCAAGAAATTGCTGCCTCTGCTCACATTAAAGGGAAGAATTTGGCAAAGACAGTCTTGATTAAAATCAACGGAAAAATGGCAATGCTTGTTCTTCCTGCTACTCATAAAGTTGATTTTGATTTGCTTAAAAATGCATTGGGAAATGAAAATGTCCGGCTTGCAAACGAACAGGAATTTCTGGATAAGTTTCCTGAATGTGAAGTAGGTGCTATGCCTCCTTTCGGGAATCTCTATAACATGGAAGTTTATGTTGACGAAGCTTTGTCCGAAGACAAAGAAATTGCATTTAATGCAGGCACTCATGTTGAACTTATTCAATTGTCTTATGAAGATTTTGAAAGACTTGTAAAACCTAAGAAGATGAAATTTTCTCATCTTTCAAAACTATAACGTAAACTAATAACCGAGGTGAACAATGAGAGAAAAACTTTTTACATTATTTTTAATAACATTGCTGATTTTTACTGCATCATGCAATAAAGAGGATAATCCCGTAAGTCCCGAAAATGATATCGTTGGTACATGGGTGTTAACCAAACTTATTTTGCCTGATTATGGAAATATGGAAATTAATCCGCAACAAGCAGGCATTAGTGTAACATTTAAGATGAAAAGCGACCACACATTCGAAGCCACTTTTACAGACTCAGAGGGTTCTGAGACCGATACCGGAACATGGAGTGTTTCTAATGGAAAAATTACAATGAAAAGTAATTCTGGAGAGACTCAAACATTTGATTATGAAATTTCGGGGAATAAACTTAGGATTACATTACAAATGGATTTGAGCGAATTTGGTATGCCAGGTGTAAATACCCGTGTAATTATGGAATTTACAAAACAATAATTCTTAATTTTTTTCTGCTTAATTTTACGATGTAAATTTATTTGAACACCAGCTCAATGAAAACTTGCTGGTGTTCGTTGTTTTAATTCACCCTCGTTATTTGAGGAGTTGAATTATTATATATTTTAAAAATTTTTAATGGATTTTATGAAATCAATTTATGAAACATTCAAAAGCTCATTTTCATTTTTTGAATCATTGAACAAAAGCATAGCAGAGTTAAATCCTAAGGAAAAACTTATTATCTCAAATTTTGCAGGTTCTTCACGAAATCTTTTTGTTACACATCTATTTCAAAAAGAAAAACAAATTTTACTTTTGTGTGAAGATTTACAATCATTAAACGAATCACGAGTTGAACTTGACCTTCTTGGCGCAGGTGATAAAATTATTGTTATTGATGAATTTGATATTGAATCTCTTCAGGAGAAATTAACTGATTTAACAAAACGAGAAAATTTTATTTTAATTTCTACTTATGAATTGCTCACTCAAAAATTTCCTTCGAATAAATCTTTTAAAGATAGTATTACGCAAATAACTACAGGCAGCAATATATCTTATAATGAATTGATAGAATATCTCAATCTTTTGAATTACAATCAGGATAGATTTGTAGATGAACAAGGAGATTTTGCAATTCGAGGTTCAATTATTGATTTCTGGTCATACAGTGAAAAATATCCCTGCCGATTAGAATTTGATGGCGATTTTATTGAATCCATTCGTCACTTTGATCCAGAAAGCCAGCGTTCAACAGAAAAAGTTGATTTTGTAACACTGGCTCCTTTATTAAATGATTCATTGATTTTTACAGAAAATATTTTTTCATATCTGAATAATCCAGTTGTATTTGCTGCAGATTATAAATTGAAGGAATTAGTAAATGATTCATCATTTAACAAACCGATTCAGAATATTGAAGATGAGGAACTTGATGAAGAATTAAAGGAAGAACTGTTTGATAGCAAGTTAATTAATGAATCAAAATACATTTTTGATTCTTTAAAAAATGAAAATGAACAAAAAGAAAATTTAGAAAAATTATTCGATGAAAATGCACGATGGATAATCGAAGATACACTAAATGTTTATGATAACAAGATAAATCTGGAATTGTCTGAGCCACCGGCTATCAATTCCAACTTTGAACTTCTTTTTACAATACTTAAAAGTTATTTAGAGAAAGGAAATAAAATAATTATCACTGCAGAAAATGAACTTCAAAGTAAAAGATTAACTGAACTACTTTCAGATTTTAAAACAGAACTTGCTGAATTTATTGAAGAAGGAAAAATCAGAATCATTTCATTTCCAATAAAAGCAGGCTTCATTTCAAGAAACGATAAAATTGCAGTTCTAACAGATTATCAAATTTTTAATAAACCTTATCGAACAAAAATTTCAACCAGATTAAAGGCTAAAAAATCCAGAGCTAAAGATTTTGCATCAATTAAAAAAGGGGATTTTGTTGTTCATGAAATTTATGGAATTGGACAATATGCTGGACTTGAAACAATAAAAATTGGTGAAGTAGAACAGGAATCAATCAAAATATTTTATGCAGATGGAGATGTTGTCTATGTAAATCTCAATTATCTTTCTCTTGTAAAAAAATTTTCATCAAAAGATAATGTTCAGCCAAAACTTACTAAACTTGGAAGCGGTGAATGGACAAGAACTAAGAAGAAAGTCAAATCAAAAATTAAAGATGCAGCTCGGGAGTTAATTACTTTATATGCAAAAAGAAAATTAACAAAAGGATTTGCTTTTAGTCCCGATACAATTTGGCAAAAGGAACTTGAGGCTTCTTTCATTTATGAAGATACACCAGACCAGATGCGTGTTACCGAAGAAGTAAAAAATGATATGGAAAGTGAAAATCCAATGGACAGGCTTGTATGCGGCGATGTTGGATTTGGCAAAACTGAAATAGCAGTTCGTGCTGCTTTCAAAGCTGTTAACGACAGCAAGCAAGTTGCTCTTCTTGTCCCAACTACAATTCTTGCAGAACAGCATTTTAATACTTTCAAAGACCGACTTGCTCAATTTCCTGTTCGAATTGAAATGCTCTCAAGATTTCGAACTCAAAAAGAACAAAAAGAAATTATTGAAAAACTTGCTAAAGGAGAAATTGATATTATCATTGGTACTCATCGATTATTATCAAATGATGTTCAGTTCAAAGATTTAGGACTTTTAATAATTGATGAAGAGCATCGATTTGGTGTAATGGCAAAAGAAAAACTTCGTTCCTTCAAAGCAAATGTTGATACACTAACTTTAACTGCTACTCCAATTCCAAGAACATTGAATCTTTCTTTGTTAGGTGCTCGTGATTTATCAATCATTGCAACCCCGCCTCCTAATCGTCAACCAATTTATACCAAAGTAGATACATTTGATATTTTTAAGATTCGTGATTGGATATTGCATGAAGTGAACAGAGGCGGTCAAGTTTATTTTGTTCACGACAGAATTCAATCAATAGATAAAATTGCAGCTTATATTCAAAAACATATTCCTGAAGTAAAAATTGGAATTGCTCATGGACAGATGAAAGCATCACAACTCGAAAAAGTAATTCATGATTTCTTAAACAAACGATATGATGTTCTTATCTCTACAAAAATAATTGAATCAGGAATCGATATTCCAAGTGTAAATACAATTATTATCAATCGTGCAGATAGATTTGGACTTGCAGAACTTCATCAACTTAGAGGGAGAGTTGGAAGAAGTGATAAACAGGCATATGCATATCTTCTTGTCCCTTCAATTGATTCTGTAACAAAAAAAGCTGTTAAAAGACTTCAAGCAATTGAAGAATATACAGATTTAGGAGAAGGATTTAATATTTCTATGAGAGACCTTGAAATTCGCGGCGCAGGTAATTTGCTCGGAACAGAACAAAGCGGTTTTATTGATTCAGTTGGTTTTGATATGTATTTGAAATTAGTTGACGAAGCAGTTGAAGAACTTCGTCAAAGTGAATTCAAAGAAGTTTTCAAAGATTTGCCTAAACAAATTGAAAGGTCTGAACCAACTATCGATACATTTTTTGAAATTGGAATACCTCAAGATTATATGCCTGACCAATCAGACAGACTTGCATTTTATACATCATTATTTTCGATGCTGAAAATTGAGGAAGCTGAAGAATTAAAAGAAGAAATGATGGACAGATTTGGAAAACTTCCTCAGCTTGTTGAAAGATTAATTCTTGTTGCAACACTTCGGTTTTATGCTTCATTTGCTCTTCTTGAAAGAATTATAATACAAAGAAAAAAATCAATTATTATTTTGCCGAAAGGAAATCGTGAAGAATTTTATCAAAACAAATTTGTTCCTTTGTTGAATTTTATTTATGAGAATTATTCGAAGTCAATAAAATTTGTTCAGCAAAATGAAACACTCAAACTTGAAATTATTAACAGCTCCGATGAGCCGGAAAAGATTCTCGAATTTTTAATTGAACTTTGCAAACAAATGACAAATATTATTAACGCTGATGTGTTGAATTCGGTTAATTAAAAAACTTGAACTTTGTTCTAAATTAAAAATGTTTGTAAGTAAATTTATTTATGTTATACTAACAGCAAAAAACCACGAAAAAATAATGATGGAATTATGATAAAAAAAATAATCAAAGTTGTACTCGGCTTTCTTGCTGGATTATTAATTGCACTTCAATTTGTAAAAGCAGATAGAACCAATCCACCTGTTACTGCTGAAATTGCTGTTGGAGATGATTTAAAAAATATTTTCAAAACCTCCTGCTATGATTGTCATTCAAATGAAACAAAATGGCCCTGGTACAGCTATGTTGCTCCAATTTCTTTTTTGATAGTTGATGATGTTAATGAAGGAAGAGAAAAGCTTAATTTCTCTGAATGGGAGAAATATGATGAGGCAAAGAAAAATAAATTAAAAGAAGAAATTTGGGAAGAAGTCGAAAAAGATGATATGCCTCTGCCAATTTATACTTTTTCTCATCCAGATTCAAAATTGGATTCTGCCAAAAAGGAAAAAATTAAAAACTGGGCATTTGGTAAATAAAATGTTCAATTTCTTTTTTAATTATTTTATTGTGATTTTGTTGTTGATTGGTAAACCAGACGAATCAAAAAATTCTCGAAAGCAAATTGATGGAAATATTATGCAAAATATTTTGAAAGTTGATTCATTATTGATTGATTATAATAAAAAAAATCCAGTTACACACAGTCTTCTGATTTACCAAGGCAGTGAACTGCTTTTCGAAAAATATTATAATGGTTTTAATGAATCGAAACTTGCTAATCTTAAATCCATAACTAAAAGTATAACGTCACTTTTAGCCGGGATTGCAATTGATAAAGGAATGATTAAAAATGAAAATCAAAAATTAATTGAAATAATGCCCGAACTTTTTAATAAAGTTTCTGATGATAAGAAAAAAGAAATTACGATTCGTCACTTGCTTACTATGAGTGCAGGATTTGATTGGAATAACTTTGGAGGAAAGTGGCGCAAAGGCTGGGATAATTCAAAAGAACCAAATAAATATTTAATTGAGAAGGTTCCGTTAAAAAACGATCCTGGTGAAATTTGGAATTATAACAGCGGACTTTCTCATTTATTATCTGGGATAATAAAAAAAATTACTGGTGAGAATACAATCGTATTTGCAAAAAGAAATTTATTTGAACCGCTTGACATAATAGAAATAAAATGGGAAAAAGCTCCAGATGGAAACGAAAGAGGCAACTCTGAATTGTGGCTAAAACCAAAAGACCTTGCTAAAATTGGATTGATGATGATTAATGAAGGCAAATGGAAAAATAAACAGATTATAAGCAAACAATGGATTGACAAATCAACAAAAAAATATTTTGATGGATTTCCACAAATTGGCGGATATGGATATCAATGGCATACAAGAAAATTTGGGAGGTATAATTCTTATCTTGCTGCAGGATGGGGCGGTCAATTTTTAATTGTGATACCTGCTTTAGAGTTAGTAATTGTCAATACATCAAAATGGAATGTTGCTAAATCAACTTATATAATTTTTGAATTGATAGAAAAATATTTAATCAAAAATTTGTAATGCATTCAATTTCATTAAAGAATATTTACTTTAATAAGAAAAGCAGTTATTATCATCTCCAGTTGACTCTTTTCTTTGCTTTAATTTTTATTGCTCTTACAGTTGCACTCCAGCATTATTTTATAATTGAACCTAATTCAACTCAACACTATAGCTTATTGTGGCATATCCCATTTAATATTTTTTACTGGCTTTACTGGTTTTTTATTGCACCAGTAATTTTTAAGATAGTAAAAAAATATAACCAGAATAAATTTGTTGATTACTTAATTATTTATTTTGCTGCTCCACTAATTCTTGTAAGCATTCATCAAATTTTATCTGCATTTGTTATAAATCTTATACTCGATTACCTCGATATTGAAACTTTGATTTACAGAAGAATACTTCGAAATCAATGGCTCTGGGTTGATATCGTGATTTATTTTATCATAGAAACGGGAATTTATGTTGTAGAAAATCTTGAAGAAAATAAGAAAGAAGAAATAAAATTATCTCAATTAAATAACAGTATTACAGAAGCACAGATAAGCATTTTGAGAGGTCAAATTCATCCGCATTTTTTGTTTAACACATTCAATACACTTTCAACATTAATATTGAAAGAAGATAGAAATACTACATTGAAATTGATTAACAGTATTAAAGAACTTCTTTCAAGGTCAGTTAAAGAAAATCATAATTCACTAATTTCATTAAATGAAGAATTAGAATTTGTAAAAAATTATCTGGAAATAGAAAAATTAAGATTTGGAGAAAAACTTTCCTTTGAAATTAATAGTAACATAAATCTTCAAAATGCTTTAATACCAAATTTTATACTTCAGCCTCTTGTGGAAAACTCGGTTCGTCATGGAATTGCAAAGATTACAGATAAGGGAATTATTCAGATAAGTATTGATGAAGAAAATAATCATCTAATAATTTCAGTTGAAGATAATGGAAAAGGAATGGATGACAACAAAATTGAAAAAGGATTAGGATTAAAAATTATCAAAAAGCAGCTTGAATATTTTTTTGAAGATAAATATGATTTCAAATTAATGAAATCAAAACTTGGCGGATTGAAAGTATTAATGAAAATCCCTTTAGTCAAAGATAAACTGCTGGTGTAAATGTTTTCACAATTAAAAAAAATAATTGACCTCAAATTATTTATGTCACTTTTTATTGTGCTCAGTTTTGTTGGATTAATTAATTCATTGCAGACATATTTTATTTATCGCAAAACAATTAATCCTTTCGTACTTCTATTATTAACAAAACTGATTTATAACTGGTATTTCATTGTTATTGCAGTTACTATTTTAATTCTTGTTAACAGTCAAAAGAAAAATATTTTTTTAGAAATATTGAAAGATGTGTTTATTATTTTTTTGTTGATTGCAGCTCATCAGTTTATTTTTTATAGCTCGGAAAATTTATTGCTGATAAGAAAAAGTTATAACAGCTTTTATCAATTTATGTTTAACAATCCCTTGGTCTGGCTTGATGTTGTAATGATAATTTTATTTTACCTTGGTTTTTATTTGATTAAATATAAAAATCAATTAAGAGAAAATGAGTTAACAAGCTATCAGCTGAAAGAAAAATTGTCATTAACCAAGCTGCAGGAACTTAAAAGTAAAATTAATCCTTCATTTCTTTACAAATCATTAGAAAAAATTTCAGAACTGGTTAGAGATGGAAAAACGAATCAAGCCGACAATCTGTTGACATCAGTAAGTGAGTTTTTACGAATATCACTTTATAACGAAAAAGATTTTATTTCGCTTCGTGATGAAATTGATATTGTGGAAAAATATTTATCGGTTGAAAGAATAATTTCTGGAAAAAAATTAGAATTGAAAAAAAATGTCGAAAATTCTTACGAAGATTTTATGGTTTCATCTTTCTCAATTTTATTTGTTGTAAAAAGTTTATTAAATATAATCAGCAATGATATTCGTATTGAATTAACTGCAAAAAAAATAAACAAAAAGTTTTTCGTCGTTCTTAATACTTATTTTAATAGAGAAATTGGAGATGAGGAAATCAACAAACTCCAGAATTTTATGAAAGAAAATGAAAATGTCTATTTGATTGAAAATAATAATAGTTATTCTATTGTATTGAGCAATTAAAAAATAATAAGAGGAATAATTTGAAAGTAAGAACAATAATAGTTGATGATGAACCTCATGCAAGAGAAGGATTGAGGATTCGTTTGAAAGATTACAAAGAAATTGAAATTATTGCTGAGTGCAGTTCAGGAATTGATGCTGTAAAAAAAATTAATGAGCTTTTACCAGATTTAGTTTTTCTTGATATTCAAATGCCGGGGATGAATGGTTTTGAAGTTCTAAAAAATCTTGATGATGAAAATATTCCAATGATAATTTTTGTAACAGCTTATGATAAGTATGCTCTCAAAGCTTTTGAATTTCATGCTGTGGATTATTTATTAAAACCAATTGATAAAACCCGCTTGAAGAAAGCAATTGATTTTGCAATTAATGAAATTGAAAATCGAAGATTAAAATTATATTCCCAAAAATTCAAAACACTTGCAGATGAATATCTGAATTTAATTTCTGACAAAGGAATTAGAACAGATGAAGGAAAATTTATAAACAGAATTTCTGTTAAGAATAAAAATATTATTAAAATAATTCCGGTTGCAGAAATTGACTGGATAGAAGCTCAAGGTGATTATGTTTGTATTCATGTTAATGATGAAAAATTTCTGTTGCGCGATTCATTAAATTCTCTCGAGAATAAATTAAATCCGGAAATATTCATAAGAATACATCGCTCATCAATTGTTAATATTGAAAAAGTGGAAAAGCTCAAATCAAATGAGCATGGTGATTATGAATTGTTCCTGAAAGATGGAACGAAATTGAAAATGAGCAGAACTTATAAAGAAAATTTTCAAAAGTTATCAGGCTTCACATTTTAAAAACCGCAGCTAATCTTTCCTAAATAGCAGCTTATCGAAAAATTACTCGGCTTATAGAAATTATATTCTAAATTCTAAAAATCCATCTTAGATTTATTTAGCTATATCATTCCTTTTCTGAAATTAAGCGATTACAATTCAATAAATGGAGGCATCTATGAAGAAATTTTTATCGTTAATTATTCTACTAATTTTAACGAGCAATTTTTATTCACAAAACAATGCATTTGTTGAATGGAAGTGTGTTCCACCTGATAGTCAAAATGTTTCTGTTGTTCAGGGAAATTTAATTGGTTTCCCACAAATCGGAAGTCTTAATTTTGTTGTAAGAAGTTATTCTGGAACAAATGCCGGTCCTCTTGGAACAAATCAAAGGTGGTGGCCACACGATGGCACTAATCCTATATCATGGGGAAATGAAACAGGTCAGGTTGATACAAGATATGTGCAATTTTCTTTAATGCCTAAAACTGGAAACAGTTTTCATGCTGATTCTATTTCATTATGGTTAGGCGGCGGTGGAACAAGTTATATGAGAGCAAATATTTGGTACTCAATTGGTTCTTCATTTGTGAATGCTCAAAAATTAAATCCAAATCCATTAGTACTTGGAAATAATAATGATTCATTATATGCTTTTAAAATTAATGCAAATGTTAATGACGGTGATACACTTTTTGTAAGAATTTATCCGTGGTATGAAGGTTCACCTTCAACATCAAAATATCTTTATATTCAGGATGTTAAAATCTGGGGAACAACAAAAGGAAAAACTTATCAGGCATCTGCAACATGGCCTCTTACTAATCCTGCAAGTGGTGGAACTGGTTTTGCAGTTATAACAACTGGACAAGTAACAGCTCAGGATGAATATTTTCATAACACAGAAATCAATCAATATACCGGACCAAACAACAGTCAAAGAATAAGAATGGCAGGTACCAATAATACTTGGCCAGCAGGATTAACAGATCAGATTGATTCTGTTTATGTTCAATTTTCAGTTTCTCCTAAATCTGGTTATACATTTTATGTGAATAAAGTTTCTTTCGATATTGGTGCTAAAAGTTCAAGCACATTTAAGGCTAATGTATGGATTTCTACAAAAGCAGATTTCAGCAATGCAATTAAATTGAATTATCAAACAAGCGACCAAACAGGGCATAACTACTTAAATCCTAATGCATTGGAACATTTTGAATTTGAGCAAAATATTGTTGTTAAATCAGGTGAAACATTTTACTTGAGATTTTATCCTTGGCATGAAAGTTCATCTATCTCAACAGGCAAATATATGTGTCTGCAAAATATTGTAATTGCAGGTGAAGTTGAAGGAAGTCCAGTTGCATCAAAAGTAATTTGGCCCTATGAAACCGGTGAAGAGTATGAAACAACTGGACCAATTTTAGGAGAACCTGTTAAATACAGTCCAACAATGAAATTTTATGGAACAACTCAACTTCCAGATACAAAAGGAAATAATTTGAAATGCGGTGCAATTCAAACTGTTTCGAAAACTTGGTATGCAGAACCAAATCCAACCGATACACTTTATTTCCAATATACAGCTAAACCAAAACATGGCGGAACTTTGTATGTTGATTCAGTCTCTTTGTACATGGGAGGCTGGTTCTCAAGCAACTTAAGAGCAGCAGTTTATTATTCTAAAGATTCCACATTTGCAACAAAAACATTATTGATAAAAGATACTTCATTGGTTGGCAATAAAGTTGACAAGTATGGTGCTAAACTCGAAGAAATAATTAGCACAGGAGAAAAATTTTATTTGAGAATTTATCCTCATAATACAAAAGCAGAAGGATGGGCAAAATTAATTGCAGTAGATAGTGTTCAAATTATTGGAAAAGTTTTGGGTGTAACTGCTGACCCACCGACTGTAGTTACAAGTTCTGTAACAGATATTTCAACTACATTTGCAACAAGCGGCGGTAATATTCCAAATGATGGTGGAGCTATTGTTACTGCAAGAGGTGTTTGCTGGAATACATCAGGCAATCCAACAATTTCGGATAATAAAACTAATGATGGCAGCGGCTCTGGTTCCTTCAAAAGCAGAATGACTGGATTAACTCCAGGTACAAAATATTTTGTTCGTGCATATGCTGTTAATGATGCAGGAATTTCCTACGGTGAACAAATTGAATTTACTACTCTTGATTCTTTGACTGTTCCTGTTGTCAAAACAAATACTGTAACAAATATACTGGCTAAAACAGCAGTAAGCGGAGGTGAAGTTGTAAACTGGGGTGGTGATACTGTAATTGTAAGAGGAGTATGCTGGAATAAAAAAGGTAATCCAACAATCAACGATTTCAAAACTGAAAATGGAAATGGCTTAGGAAAGTTTACAAGTATTTTATATCCATTAGAACCAAATACAACTTACTATGTTCGTGCTTATGCTACAAACAGCAAAGGAACTGGATATGGTGAAGAATATTCATTTAAGACTCAAGAAATGATGCCGGCTGTTACAAAAGTAGTAGCTAAAGATGGAACTGGAGATTACAAAACAGTTCAAGCTGCATTTAATGATGTTCCAGATTATTATACCGGTCCTTACACAATTTTTGTTAAAAAAGGAATTTACTATGAAAAATTATTGCTTCCTGCATCCAAGACTAATGTTATTCTTAAAGGAGAAGACAGAGACAGTACAATTTTAACTTATGATGATTATGCAGGTAAAAATAATTTAGGAACTTCTGGTTCATACAGCGTTGCTATTGATGCAGATGATTTTACTGCAATTAATATTACTTTCCAAAATACAATTAAAAATGATGGTTCTCATGGCAGCAGTGAACAAGCTGTTGCATTAAGAGTTAATGGCGATAGACAGCAATATTTCAATTGCAAATTACTTGGTTATCAGGATACTTATTATACTTGGGGAGGAAGAGGTGCTGGAAGAATTTATATGAAGAATTGTTACATCGAAGGTTCCGTTGATTTTATATTTGGAAGAGACATTGTTGTTTTTGATTCATGTGAAATTCATATTAACAGAGAAGGTGGAACTTTAACTGCTGCAAGCACTGATGCAGAATCAAAATTTGGTTATGTATTTAGAGATTGCAAAATAACCGCAGATTCAATAGGATTTGATGGAAGAAGAATTACATCATTTGTGCTTGGAAGACCTTGGCAGGCAAAACCAAGAACTGTATTTATTAATTGTTATGAACCTGCTTCATTAAATCCTGCTGGCTGGTCAACATGGAATGTAACTCCTGCTCTTTATGCTGAATATAAATGCTATGGTCCCGGTTCTGATATTTCAAAAAGATTAACTTCAATATCAAGACAATTGACCGATGAAGAAGCAAAAGATTATACGCTTCAAAATATTTTCTCTAAAAATACAAATCCAAATTTTGGATATGACTGGATGCCGGATGTAATAACTTCTGTTGAAGAAAAAGAAGCTGATATAAAAGAAATTCCTACTAATTATTCTTTATCTCAAAATTATCCGAATCCATTTAATCCTTCTACTACAATAAATTATTCGCTGCCAAAAGCAGGAAAAGTAAAACTTATTGTTTATAATATTGTGGGTCAAAAAGTTGCTACACTGGTTAATGAATTTCAAAATCCTGGATACTATAAGATTCAATTTAATGCATCAATGCTTGCAAGCGGTGTATATTTCTATCAATTATTAACAGATGATTTTGTAATGTCCAAAAAAATGATTTTATTGAAGTAAAAGGGGATTATCATAAAAAATGGAACGCAGATTTCTCTGGTTGGGCTGATTATCGCGGTTTTATATGTATTAATCTGCTGGCCAGAGGAATCTGCAATTTTTATTTTGATTGGGATTCAGAAATTTTAATGTTCACAAAACTTTTAAGAATTTTTTGAAAAAAATTTTAGAAAATCTTTTTTGATCACCTCGTTAATTTTATGAGGTAAATTATGAGAGTAATTTTGTTATTGCTATTTGTATCGAATTTAATTTTTTCACAGAACAAAATTCTACGAGATACTTCTTTTACATTACATTCTGCATATGAAAAAATTAAAGAAGATTTTCCTTTTGCTAAACCAGCAGCCATAAATAAAAAAGTAACTGTTAAGAAAAATATAGTTTATCATAAAGAAGGAAATCGAAAACTTCATCTTGACCTTTTTATGCCAAAAGCAAATAAAGAATTTTTACCTTGCATTATAATAATTCATGGCGGCGGCTGGCGTTCTGGTCATAAAGAAATGGAATGGGCTTTAGCTTCTAACATTGCATCTCAAAATTTTATAACAGCAACCATTGAATATCGACTTTCAACCGAAGCTTTGTATCCAGCTTCTGTTTTTGATATTAAACATGCAATTCTGTTTCTTAAAGAAAATTCAAAAAAATATAATATTGACACTAACAAAATTATTTTGATGGGACAATCAGCAGGTGGACAGCTTGCTGCATTAGCTGGGGCGACCACAGGAAAAAAATTTGAACCTTCCAATAAAAAATTTTCAACAAAAGTAAAAGCAATAATTGACATTGATGGCGTTCTTGATATGACAACTCCATCAGAGAGCGGAAAAGATACAATTCCATCCAAACCATCTGCTGCAAAAATGTGGCTTGGATTTACTTACAAGGAAAAACCAGAATTATGGGTTGAAGCATCTCCTTTAACTTATATTGGAAAAGATACACCGCCAATTCTTTTTATTAACAGTTCATTGCCAAGATTTCATGCTGGAAGGGACGAGGCAATTGAAATTATGAAAAAGCATAATATCTATTATGAAATTCACACCATTGAAAATACTCCGCATACATTTTGGTTATTCCAGCCATGGCATAGTGAAGTTGTGAAAATCATTGTGAATTTTTTGAGTAAAGTTTTGTGATTTTTTTTATGCTTTGATTTGAATCAACAAAAATGACTTAAATAATTTTAAAACTCTTCGATAATTATTAAAAAAAGAGAACCAGATGGAACCAGTTAAAAATGAACATTTCTTTTTGAGTTCATTATTTAAAGAAATTTATGATAAAAAAGATTTTCTAAAAGAAGAATATAAACTGAAAGATTCTGCAGAAATTTCAAACACAGCAAAAGTATTTGATAAGCTTGATAAGTTTTTAAATCTTGGAAGAACCAACCGTCTTGATATTGATGACCTGAATGACAAAGAAAAAGAAGAATTCTTAAAAATGCTAAGTGAGTTACTTAAACGCGGAATAGTTGGTTACGAAATTCTTGAAGTAAATGGAAAACCTGAAAAGCATTATATTGTTAATCAGATTGGTGATGAGCGAATTTATGGTGCAAAGCTTTACAAGAAAAGAGGATATTATAAAGATTAAGCAATAACATTGACGAGTGTGCCGGGGTCCCTTGCGTAATTTAAGTGATAAATTTTATTAATTCTTTTCTGAATGTAACTTAATTCTTCGTTTTTCTTTTCTGGTTGAAAAATCATTCCATCAATTATGATATAAAATCCCTTCTCATTTTTTGATTCAACAGACTTTGGTGTTTCTTCTTCGCTGTAGTAATGTCGATTAAAATTTTTTCTTGTTCTTTTAACTTTTTTTGTTTCATTGAATATAGTAGAACTTTCAAGTGGACGGGCAACCGGAGTGTATTCTTGAAATCTTAATTCATTATGATTTTTTGAATCTTCATCAGCTTTTTCAGTAACAATTGCAAATTTTTTATCATCGGATAAATTTTTAAGGAATGTGTTGTAATCGATTTCTTTTTTAATTTCATTTATATTTTTGATGCTGAAAGAATTAATCTTGGCATCAAGAAATTCGCCGATTGGAAGGATTATATTTTGATTATTGATTGTCATAATTTGATTCCATTCCCTGAACAATAATAAAGTAAAAGAGAAACTAATTCAAGATTATTTTTTAATTAAATGATTTTTGTCAAAATATTTATAGTGGTATAATTTCTTCTACTGTTACATTTTTTTCTTTGTCGATGCTGAAGCATTTTAGCTTATCTTCTGAGACTGAATAAATTAAATACTTCATTGAAGTATCGTTAGCAAAGCGAATATCTTCCTGAGACATTCTTGCAGGCGAAGCTGGATGAGAGTGATAAACAGCAATTAACTTTGCCCCTTTCTGTCTTGCATATTTGACTGCATTAAATTGTTCTTTCGGGTCAAAAGTAAAATGTTCATTGGATTTATCTGTGTTTGTCATTTTGATAATATCAATTACAGTATCATCATTACCAATAAGATAACCGCAGGCTTCGATAGGGAAATCAATTTTACTGTGTTCAATAATTTTTTCGATAATTGTCTTAGGAATTTTTATCATTTGTTAACCCTTCTCGATAATTACCATATGGATATCATCTTGAATTTTTTTAATATCGATTACTTTATTTCCTTGTTCAGTAACGGTTTTAGGAACATTTTCCAAAGGTTCGCCTTCTTTAAGAATTACTTCAAGTATATCACCTTTTTGAAGTTTTTCAAGTTCGAGTTTTGTTTTTACAAAAGTCATTGGACAGTGATCTTTTGTAATATCTAATCTTACAGTTTTCATATGAATAATATTTCACCTCCTTCAGAAATATTCAAAAATTTTGCAACTCCAAGAATTTCTTTGACTTCCGGTATGAAATCTTCTTTTTTCAGTCCAAGAATATTTATTGACATTTCACAGGCATACAAATTAATATTCAATTGAATAGCTGCATCTACTAATTCTTTTAGAGTTGCAACATTTCTTTTTTTCATTAATCCAGTCATTAATTTAGGACTTATGCCTGCAAAGTTTAATCTGCTTAGAGGAAGATTTTTAAATCCACCCATTAAAAAGTTAAAAGTTCTTGCAAGAAAACCTTTTCCAGCTGGATTTCTTCCTTTATATTTTTTAATAACATTTAATCCCCAGAAAGTAAAGAACAGATTTACTTCATAATTAACTGCAGCTGCTCCCGAAGCAATTGTAAAAGCTGCAATAGCTTTATCAAAATCGCCGCTGAAAAGTACAATTGATAATTTTTTATTATTCATAACAAACCCCTTTATAATTTTAGTTCACAAACTGGTTGTTCATAATCCTGCAGTTCTTTAATTGTTGGATTTTTTCCACAAACAGAACAATTCTCATTTTTCTTTAATTTGATTTCTCTAAATTTTCCAGTTAGAGCATTGAAAGTAAGCAGTCTATTTGTTAGAAGTTCTCCGGCATCCAAAATAAATTTTAATGCTTCATTTGCCTGTATCGTTCCGATTATTCCAGCAACAGCTCCCAGAATACCAGCTTCGCTGCAGGTAGGCACAACTCCTTTTGGTGGCGGCTCTTTGAATATGCATCTGTAGCACATATTGCCAGGTGTGTATGTAAATGTTTGTCCATCAAATCGTAATATGCCTGCGTGAGAAAAAGGCTTATTGTGCATAACGCATGCATCGTTTACTAAAAATTTTGTTGGGAAATTATCTGTGCCATCAATTATAAAATCATAGTCTTTAATGATATCTACAATATTTTTTGAATTTAATCTCGTGTTGTATGTAATTACTTTTACATCAGGATTAAGTTTCTCAATCTTAACTTTTGCAGATTGAACTTTAGGTGAATTTATGTCTTCAGTGAAATGAATAATTTGTCGTTGAAGATTGCTTAAATCAACAACATCACTGTCAACAACTCCAAGTGTCCCAACACCTGCAGCTGCTAAGTACAATAATACAGGAGAGCCTAATCCGCCAGCA
This sequence comes from Melioribacteraceae bacterium, assembly GCA_037481715.1. Classification (GTDB taxonomy): domain Bacteria; phylum Bacteroidota; class Ignavibacteria; order Ignavibacteriales; family Melioribacteraceae; genus Rosettibacter. The sequence continues at coordinate 201,960 of JBBFLD010000003.1, read as the reverse complement.
CCAATAACAAGAATTTTTGAATCAAGCAATTTTTTTTGTCCAGCACCGCCTACTTCTTTTAATATTATGTTTCTGCTGTATCTTATAATTTGTTCTTCTGTGAAGTTCATATAAAAAACCCTTTCAAATTTTTTCTAATGATTGATTGAAATCTTCTATGATGTCATTAATATTTTCAAGTCCTACTGATACTCTTATCATGTTATCAGTCACACCAGCCATTTGCTTTTCTTCTTCTGAACAGTTTAAGTAAATAGTAGAATCAGGATGTATTACAAGAGTACGAGTATCTCCAATATTTGCCAGATTTTTTGCAAGTTTTAAATTGTTAATGAATTTAAAACAATCGTCTTTTGATTTTAGGTTGAATGTTAGTAGTCCGCTGAATTTATTATTGAATTGTTTATAACCAATATTATGAAATTTATTTTCAGGTAGACCAGGGTAATTTACGTTTATTATTTTTTTATGAGATTTTAAGAATTCAGCTAATTTAATTGCATTGCTGCAGTGTTTTTCCATTCTAAGATAGAGTGTTTCCAATCCAAGCAAATGCAAAAAAGCATTAAATGGTGATGGTGAAAAACCAATATTTTGATAAATTTTTGACCTTGCATAAGCAAGAAATGCAAAGCTGCCTGCTTTTTTTATTATATCATATTTATTTGTTGTTTTCCGCCAGTCATAATTACCAGTATCAATTAAGATTCCGCCTATAGCGGTTCCATTGCCTGTAATATATTTTGTTGCAGAATGAATAATAATATCTGCACCAAAATATTTTGACCTCCATAGATATGGTGTTGCAACAGTATTATCAACTATTACGGGAATATTATACTCTTTTGCCTTTTCTGAGATTAATTTCAAATCAGGTATGTCGAGTTTAGGATTACTAATTGATTCTAAAAATATCATTTTTGTTTTTGTGTTAATTAGTTTTCCCCATGTATCAATGTCGTTGATGTCAACATAATTAACTTTAACTCCATATCTATTCATTACCTCTTTAAAGAATGAATAAGTTCCTCCAAACAAACAGCTTGAAGAGATTATCTCATCTCCCATTTGTGTAAGAGTAAAAACTACCGTAGCTATTGCTGCCATACCAGATGAAGTTGCAATTGCACCAATTCCTTCTTCAAGTGCATTCATTCTTAGTTCAAAAGCTGTTACAGTAGGATTTGCAATTCGTGAATAAACATAACCAAATTTTTTTCCTTCGAATACATCTCGAATCTCTTCAGCAGTGTTATAAGCAAATGATGCACTTTCATAAATTGGAATTGAAGTTGCACCAAATTTTTCATCTTTAAAGTTTCCGGCATGAATTGCCTTAGTTTCAATTTCCATGACATCCGCCACCCATGAAATATAAAAATTCTATTGTATCTTTATCCTTAAGTGTGATTTTATCATAATCATTTCTGTCTACAATTTCACCATTTAGTTCAACAGAAACCATTTCTGGCATTTCAACATTTTTTATTTTTAATAACTCAATTATTGTTAAAGAGTCTTTCTCAATATTTTCTGATTGTCCATTAATTGTTAACTCCATGGTACCTCCTATGATGTAAAAAATGAAATTGATAAATATCTTTCTCCTGTATCAGGGAAAATTACAACAATCAATTTGTCTTTGTTTTCTTTTCTTTTAGAAACTTCTAATGCAGCATACATAGCAGCACCGCTTGATATTCCAACAAGAATTCCTTCTTCTCTTATAATTCTTTTTGCCATATTAATTGCATCTTCATTTTTAACCTGAATTATTTCATCTATGATATTGACATTTAATACTTCAGGAATAAAGCCTGCTCCAATACCTTGAATCATGTGTGGACCAGGTTTTCCTCCAGATAGTACAGGCGAACTGAATGGTTCGACAGCAATAGATTTTAATTCTGGTTTCCTTTGCTTTAAAATTTCTGAAACTCCTGTGATAGTTCCACCTGTTCCTACTCCTGCTATAAAGATGTCTACTTTGCCATCTGTATCTTTCCAGATTTCTTCAGCTGTAGTTTTTCTATGAATTTCAGGATTTGCTGGATTTTTAAATTGATAAGGCATAAATGAATTTTTTGTGTTTCTTAAAATTTCTTCTGCTTTATCAATTGAACCTTGCATTCCTTTTTCTGCTGGGGTTAGAATTACTTCGGCGCCAAATAATTCTAATAATTTTTTTCTTTCAATACTCATTGTTTCGGGCATTGTTATTATAACTTTGTAGCCTTTAGCTGCTGCAACATAAGCAAGTGCAAGTCCAGTATTTCCAGATGTTGGTTCGACAATAATTGTATCTTTATTAATAAGACCTTTTTTCTCTGCATCTTCAATCATGGCAATTCCAATTCTGTCTTTAACAGATGCACATGGATTAAATGATTCTAATTTTGCTGCTATTGTAGCATATGAACCATTTGTAATTTTATTTATCCGAACCAGAGGAGTATTTCCAATTAATTTTGTTATGTCTTCTGCAATTTTCATTTTTTACTCAAATTTTATTTCTTAACAAAAATTTTCCAGAATCGTTCATTAATTTTTTCCTGAATTAAAATTTCATGGCCATCCTGTTTTAATGATAAGGGGACATTTTTAATTGGTTGTCCATCATCCAGAATTACTTCCAGAATATCTCCCGACTGCATTGTTTCTAATTTTAATTTTGTTCTAACATAATTAAGCGGGCAGGGAACACCTTTCAAGTCTAATGTTTCGTTGGCTTTAATTTGTATTTCAGACATCTTCTTCTCCTGTTACTTTTGCACATTCGAGTATTTTTAAATTTGGTAAAAGTCGCAAGTATGATTTATCAGCATCTTCAACAAATTTTTTTGTGTATTCCAAAATTTCTAATGCAGTTTGTTTATTATCAGAGGAATATTTCCAAATGAAATAATTATCTTTAATATCATTCCAGTTGCTGCATAACCAATTTTTAGGAACAATCCTGTTAACAAATTCCGTTAATATTTCTTCTTCGTTTTGTGGTTCAATGCCTTCAAGATATACATACATTTTTGAGCATTTTAATATTGAATCAAGGCATTTTTGTTTTACATTGTTCCATTCTTCCAAATTAAAATCATCTTCAGCTTCATAAATATTTCTAATTGAATCGTAGAGATTAATAGCCATAATATCAAGAAGACTTCCAGCACATTCACCGCGTGATTCTGCTTCCATCTTAAATTCATCTTGAAATCCTGGCTCACGGAAGTATTCATAATTTTCTTTATCTACTTTTGAATTTTTTATTAACAATTTCCTGAACTGATCAATTCCAATTCGGTCGACAAATTCAAAAAATTGTTCGCCTTCTAATTTTTGTTCTTTCCATAATTCTATAACATCCTTTACAAAATTGTGTGCATTTACAGCAGGAATTTTTCCAATTACTTGTCCAATTCTATCACGCTGATTGAAAACATTTCCGCCGATTAAAACAACATAATGCGGTGATAGTTTGCCGTCTACTTTTAATGAAGCACCAAAAAATCCAAGGTCGCCAATATGATGCTGTCCGCAAGAATTTGGGCAGCCCGAAATATGAATTCTTATGCCGTTAAGTTCATCTAAATTTTTTCCAATATGCTCTGCAAAATTGTAAGGATGAGTAACAGCCAAGCGGCATGAAAAAGCACCAGGACAGGATACAATTTCCCGCATTGCTTCTGTTTCAGTACCAATGAAGTTATTGTATTTAAGAAATTGAAATGAATCTTTTAAGAATTTTTCTTCAATCCATGGAATCAGAATTTTTTGAGTTGGTGTAATTCTCAAGAAACCTTCTGCATGAGAATCAGCAAAATCTGCTATCACATTTAATTGGTCTGGAGTTAAATTGCCTAAAGGCGGCTTGATTAATAATGCAAAATAATTCGGTTGTTTTTGTTTGATGATATATTTCTCTAAAAATGTATTCCATAATGGTTCGTTTTCAGTTTCAATGTCGTCGTATAAAGGAAATTTTATTTTATTATGATTTTGAGGTCCATCTTCTCTACCATTTTTTGTTGGTGCAGGAAGAGGAAAATTTTTTATGTAATGTTCAAGTTCATTATCGATTTTTCTTACTTTTTTTATTGCTTCAAATTCTTGAAGAACAAGTTCTTTAAAGTTATCAAAGCCAATTCTGGCAATTAGGAATTTCATTCTTGCACGATTTCTATTTTTTCTTTCTTCGGTTCCATGTTTATGAAATGTTCTTAAAATTGCTTCGGCAAGAGGATAGAATTCAGCTACAGAGATAAAATCAAAAAGAAGATTTGAAGTCATAGGAACCGAGCCAAGTCCTCCACCCACAAAAATTCTGAAACCAAATTCATCTTTTCCATTAGTTCTTTTTTGAGCAATGCAGCCAATATCGTGAATTCTTGAATATGCTAAATCTTCTTCGCTTTCAGAAAATGATATTTTAAATTTTCTTGGCAGAGTAGAAGATAAAGGATGTCTTAAAAAATATCTTGTGCAATAGACAGCATAAGGCAGAACATCGAAATTTTCATCAGGATTAATTCCTGATAAATATGAAGAAGTAATGTTGCGCACACTATTTCCGCAGGCTTCTTTTGTGGTAATTCCTACATCGGCTAACATTCTTAATATTTTTGGAATATCCTCGATTTTTACAAAGTGAATTTGAATATCTTGTCGAGTTGTTAGATGAGCATGACCTGACCCCACATACAGCTTTACAATTTTTGCTATTTGTCTAATTTGTTCGGATAATATAAAGCCACTTGGAATTTTTATTCTCTGCATGTGAATGCCTTCGCCGTGATGTCTTACTCCGTAAGTTCCAAATGTTAGTCTATATCCCTTAAATCTCTCGGGATGAATTTCCCCGGCTTTTAATTTATGTATGATATCTTCATATTCATCAATTTCAGAATAAACATCAAAATTTTTGTTGATATCAATTTGTTCCCAAATTTTAATTTGTTCCATTTTATCTCCTTTCAAAATTTTATTTGGTATTTAATTCAATTTTATCGAGAGATTCTATTTTAATATGAGGCAGAATAGTTGAAAAATTTGTTACTTCTCCAAATACGAGGACAGCAGGCGATTCAGCTTCTTTAGAAACCTCAATTAAATTTTCTAAAGTTGTAAGCAATACTTTTTGATTGTTTCTTGCAGCATTTGAGATTATTGCTGCAGGTAAATTTTTTTCTACACCATGTTGAATAGCATGATTGACAATATTTTCTGCTTGAGTTAATCCCATTAAAACAATTGTAGTGTGATTTTTTCTTTTCAATAAGTCAATCCACGAAGTATCAAAAACATTTCCATTCAAATGACCTGTTACAATAGTTACAGAAGAAGAATAACCGCGCATGGTTGAAGGAATGCCTGCTGCTAATGGAGCGCAAAAAGCAGAAGAAATTCCAGGAATTATTTCTACTTCAATATTATTATTTATTAAGAATAATGCTTCTTCTGCACCGCGGCCAAATACAAATGGATCGCCGTTTTTTAATCTGCCTACTTTCAGACCTTGTTCTGCATAAGAAAGCATAAGTTTATTAATTTCATCCTGTGAGATTGAATGTGAGCCTTTGCATTTACCTACATAAATTTTTTCAGCTTTATCAGGAATGATGTCCAAAATTTCTTTTGTGATTAAATGGTCATATAAAACCACATCTAAGTTTTGAATAACCTTGAAAGCTCTAATAGTTAATAAATCTGCTCCCCCAATTCCACAGCCGATTATAAATACTTTCCCAAAGAGTCTTAGAGTTTCATTTTTAGTTTCTTCAATATTTACAATACCTTTGATTCTTTCATTTAATTTTTTTTTGGCGATATCACCTAATTTCTCCGGTAAAAATTCTTTTATTTTATCTCTTACAATTTTTGTTAAAGTAGGACTTGCACCATCACTTGAGACGGCAATTTTCAGATTTTTATAAATTAATAATGAAGAAAAATAGAAGTCGCATTCTTCTGGAACATCAACAGTATTTATTAAAATAAATCTTTCTTTTTTAATTTCTTTCAGTATGGAATTGACCTCTTTATTTCCCGTTGCATCAATGATGATATTAAAATTATCCGCATCATTTTTTTCGAATTTTTTAATTCTGTATGGGAATGATAATTTTTTTAATTCATCGCAAAGATTTTCGGAAATAACAAAGAAATCTATATTGTTCTCTTTGAGAACATTAATTTTTTGAAGAGCAACTTTGCCGCCGCCGATGATTAAGATATTTGGATTTCTCAACAATACAGGCAGCGAATTTATTTTATACTTAGTAGATTCTTTCATTTTTATAAACCTTATTCTATTGCAGTTTTTATTTCCCAGTGCGGGAAAAATTTTTTTACCAGCTGATAAAACTCTTTTTCGAATTCAGAGTAATTAAAAGTTTCTTGTTTTATCTCTTCTTCGAGAGCTTCCACAATTATTCCTCCACCTGCAATATCGTATTCATCAACAATTACAAAACGACCGGTTGATTTTATTTGATTGAACAAATCAAAACTTATTGGTTTATCTGTTTTGAAAATTATTTGTGCTACTTCATTACGATGCACCTCGTTTTGATTTGTAAAACTTTCAAGATTTGATGCATTCATAACCGAAATAATTTTTTCAATGCTAAGACCTGTCTTATTTGTGCCGATTTTTAGTTTATATTTATTATTCATTCTCAGCGGATTTTTTCCCATCCAGAAGATATTTGCTCTGAACCTGTTTGTAGTAAAAGGTAATTTCTGATCTGCTCTGCAAATTAAATCGCCTGCTTTGACATAAATTTGGGTTGTGAGTGTGATTCCAATTGCCTGCTCGGCATAAGCAAAAAGCGGAGAGTCTTTCCCAAAAATTTCAATTGTTTTAACAGTTGATTTTTTATTGGATGGCAGAAAAATTATTTCATCACCAACATTAATAGTTCCTGAATTTATTGTTCCTGCAATAATTCTTCTGTTATCTCCATTCTCTGTAAATTTATACACACCCTGAACAAACATTCTGAAATCTTTATCTTGTTCTTCAATTTCTTTTTCGAAGGAATCAATTATTTCGAGAATTGTTTTGCCAGTATACCAAGACATTAAATCAGAGTGCTCAATTAAGTTCAAACCAAGTCTTGCTGAAATAGGAATGTAAGTAATCGGGACTATTCCAATTTCTTTCAAGAAAATGGAATACTCATTTTTTATTTCATTAAATTTGTCTTCACTGTAATTAACAAGGTCCATTTTATTTATAGCAACTACAATTTGCTTAATACCGAGCAGAGATAGCATGTATGCATGTCGTTTAGAATTTTCTGCAATGCCTTCGTGCGCATCTATTAGAAGAATAGCAGCTTCTGCTCTTGCAGCACCGCTTATCATGTTTTTCAGAAATTCGATATGCCCTGGGGCATCAATAATGATGTATTCTCTTTTTGAGGTTTTAAAAAATACTCTTGCTGTATCAATAGTAATTCCTTGAGATTGTTCGTCAATAAGAGCATCAAGCAGAAAAGCATATTCAAATGGTTTGGCATTTAATTCACAATTTCTTTTTACCTGCTCAAGTTTACCAACAGGTAATGAATTTGTATCAGCAAGTAATCTGCCGATTAAAGTGCTTTTGCCATGATCAACATGACCAACTACAACAATGTTCATTCTTTCTTTCATATTTCCCCTGTAAAATTTTTATAATGAATTCAAGATTTAATTACATGTAACCTTCTCTTCTTAATTCTTCGAGTGTGCCGCCGCCATCTTTGTCCTGAGCTCTTCCAGATCTTTCAGCTATATTTTTTAATTTTCCGCTTTTTAATTCTTCAATAATTTCTTTTACATTTTTTGCTGTTGATTCAATTGGGAAAGTGCACGGATAGCAGCCTAATGACCTGTATCTTTTTCCATTACCATTGTCAAAATAAAGTGATACAACAGGAATATTTTCTCTATCAATGTATTCCCAGATGTTTAATTCAGTCCAATCAAGTAATGGATGAATGCGTACGTGAGTATTTGGTGCAAATTCAGTTTTAAATTGATTCCATAGTTCAGGTGGCTGGTCACCAATATCCCAATCGCTGTTTTTATCTCTTGGTGAAAAATATCTTTCTTTTGATCTGCTTCCTTCTTCATCTGCTCTAACACCTACAATTACACCTGTGTAAGCTTCTTTATTTGGGTCTTCAACAAATACACCTAATTCATGGTCAAACTTGTATCGTACGAAATTTCCAGAGAGTGTTTTTTTTAGTGCCTCTGTCTTAAGTAACTTGCAGCATGTTATGCGGTCAACATTCCCATCAGGAAAAGTTTGCTTCGTTCTCAATGCTTCTTTATTCTGACCAACTATTAAATTCAGCTTTAATTGTTTTGCGAGTTTGTTTCTGTATTCAATCATCTCAGGAATTTTAAATGAAGTATCAATGTGAATTAATGGAAATGGCACATGTCCAAAGAAAGCTTTTCGTGCAAGATGTAATAATACAGTGCTGTCCTTGCCAATAGACCACAACATTGCAAGATGTTTGAACTCGCGGTATGCTTCTCGAAAAATGTAAATACTTTGTGCTTCTAATTTATCCAAATAATCCATGTTCACCTCTTTATTGTTTAATGTGTAGACCGCATTCTTTTGTATTTGGATTTTCCCACCACCATCTGCCAGCTCTGATATCTTCACCTGGCTGAACTGGTCTTGTGCATGGTGCACAACCAATACTCAAATAATTTTTGTCATAAAGACTGTTGTAAGGAATATTATGTTTTCTTATGTAATCCCAAATCTCATTTTCTGACCATTTATAAAGCGGATTTAATTTTATCACTTTGTAGCTGTAATCATATTCAATTAATTCTATATACTGTCTTGTAATTGATTGTTCTCTGCGAAGACCAGTAATCCAGACTTTCATATTTTTTAATGCTCTTTTTAATGGTTCAATTTTTCTTATTCGACAACATTCTTTTCTGTTTTCAATGCTTTCATAAAAGAGATTAATCCCTTTTTTATTTACCATCTTTTCTACCTGTCTGTAATCGGGGAAATAAATTTCAATATTAATATTGAACCGTTCTTTTGTCTTTTCGATTAAACTATATGTTTCGTTTGGTAGTCTGCCGGTATCAAGTGTAAATATTTTTATCTTTGAATTAATAGCCGCAAGCATGTGAGTTATAACTTGGTCTTCAATACTTAGACTGGTAGAAAAAGCAGCTTTGCTACCAAATTTTTTTGATATATATTGAATAATTTCAAATGTATCTTTGTTTTCAAGATAGCTTTTTATTTCTTCAATTTTTTTCATGTCAATCCTCAAATGTTGTATTCAATATCAGATTTCTTTTCTCTGCCAAGATTAATTTTATTCCAGATTCGTTCATGTAAGTAGTAAATAAAAATTTTTGTTAATACTTCAACGCCACCTATTGATGCTGCAATTTTGAGATTATCAGTAAATAAGTAAGAAATTAAAGTTGTATACAAACTTCCAGTAATTCTATAAGTAATAGATTTTATTAAACTTCTATAAGATTTCTCATGCATATTTTCTTAGAGTTTAGTTATAAAAATTTTATATTGATTTTTTAATGAACTCTTTTCAGGACTTAAGCTTTATTAAGTCCTAATGATATTATTTTATGATAAAGTGATTATAGCTAAGTAAGGTAGTACTGTATTAACAACAGCACATCATGCAGCAACAGGGACAGGTAAGGAGAGTAGAAATTAATGCGGACTGATGAAATGAATGTTTAGATATATTAGGCTTATAATGCCTATAACTTATGTCTGGTATAAAATTATTTTTACTATACGTTGCCATTTTTCTTCCCTTTCAATTTGAATTTAGTATAACAAAAAAGCCCTTCAATCTGTGAAGGGCTTTTTTTGAATAATATAAATAAAAACTTTACTTCCTTCCCCTCACAGATTGGAGAAACTTGTTCATACAGTTACAACATATGTAAGATTTGTTAAATTGCATTAACTTCTTTTTCTTTTTATTGCGAATATAATTTTAATAAGATAATATGTCAAGTAATTTTTTAATTTTTTTTGAAATATTTTTGTAAATGCTATGAGTGGAATTAATTATGGAAGAAGATTTTACTAAAAGTGATTTGATTAAAAAAAGAAATATTGCATTTGCATCTGCTGTTGCGGCGGTTTTTCTTACAACTTTTAAATTAATTATTGGTTTGATAACTGGAAGTCTTGGTATTTTATCCGAAGCTTTGCATTCAGGATTGGATTTAATTGCTGCGGGCATTACATATTTTGCTGTTAAGTATTCAGATAAACCTGCAGATGAAAGTCATAATTATGGTCATGGCAAAATTGAAAATTATTCCGCATTGATAGAAACAATTTTACTTTTTGTAACAAGCATCTGGATAATTTATGAAGCAATTAAAAGATTGGTAACAAACAAAGTAGAAATTGAAGTTACAATATGGGCTTTTGTAGTTATGATTACATCAATTATTGTGGATATAACTCGTTCAAATGCTCTCAGCAAAGCAGCAAAAAAATACAACAGTCAGGCACTCGAAGCAGACGCGCTCCATTTTTCTACAGATATTTTGAGTTCATCAGTAGTAATAATTGGTTTGATATGTGCCTCTTTTAATTTTTATTATGCAGATGCTGTTGCAGGCTTAATTGTTTCGTTTATTGTTATGACAGTAAGTTACCGCCTTGGAAAGAAATCTTTTGATGCATTAATTGACAGAGCCCCTTCGGGATTAAAAGAAGAAGTAGAAGAAATTGTAAGTGAAATTCCTGAAGTAATTTTATCTCACGACATTAAAGTTAGAGAATCCGGTCCTTACAAATTTGTTGACCTTAATATTCATGTAAGCAAAACAATGACAATCGATAAAGCTCATGAAATTTCTCATAAAGTTGAAAAAGCAATTACTTCAAGAATTAAAAATGTTAAGGTTATGGTTCATGCCGAGCCAGATAACGAAACAGAAGAAAAAAATTAATGAAGATTTTTTTTATTAACTTTGTTAGTGATTATTGTTAAATGAACTAAAACTTTATTGAGTGTGTTAATTTCATAAAAATCAAAAAGAAAATAATATTTGAAAATTGGGAGATAAATATGAACGAAAATAATTTTGGCAATAATCAAATTGAAGATATTGAATTAAGAGAGTGGCTTGAATCCTTAGAATATGTATTGCAAGCAGAAGGACCAGAAAAAGTAAAGGAACTTTTGCACAATCTTGATACATACGCACATCAAAAAGGCGTTGAAATTCCTTTTACTGCAAATACACCTCATATCAACACAATACCAAAAGAAAAGCAACCTCCTTTTCCAGGCGGAAGAGAAATTGAAAGAAGAATTAAAAATTTGATTCGATGGAATGCAATGGCAATGGTTGTAAGAGCAAACAAAATTGAACCAGGCATTGGAGGACACATTTCAACTTTTGCATCGCTTGCTACTCTCTATGAAATTGGATTTAATCATTTCTTCCGCGGTAAAGATGGAAATCATGATGGTGATATTATTTATTTTCAGGGACATGCAGCCCCAGGTGTTTATGCTAGAGCTTTTCTTGAAGGCAGATTAACTAAAGAACAACTTGAAAATTTTAGAAGAGAACTACAACCCGGCGGTGGCCTTTCATCTTATCCTCATCCATGGCTTATGCCTGATTTCTGGGAATTTCCTACAGTTTCTATGGGATTAGGTCCAATTCAGGCAATTTATAGGGCAAGATTTATTAGATATCTCGAAGACAGAGGCTTGAAAAAACCAAGTGACCAGAAAGTCTGGGCTTTTATTGGCGATGGAGAAACTGATGAACCTGAAACTCTTGGTGCAATTACTCTTGCTGCTCGCGAAAAATTGGATAACTTAATTTTTGTAATCAATTGTAATTTGCAAAGACTTGATGGACCTGTAAGAGGCAATGGAAATATAATTCAAGAACTCGAAGCAATTTTTAGAGGAGCAGGTTGGAATGTAATTAAAGTTGTTTGGGGAAGCGACTGGGACCCATTGCTCGAAGCAGATAAAACAGGTTTATTGATTAAAAGAATGAATGAATCTATTGACGGTGAATCTCAAAATTATGTTACAAGAGATGGAAAATATATTCGAGAACATTTCTTTGGCAAATATCCAGAACTTCTGAAACTTGTAGAACATTATACGGATGAACAGCTTCGAAAAATGAAAAGGGGAGGACACGACCCGGAAAAAGTTTATGCCGCATACAAAGCTGCTGTTGAACATAAAGATGCTCCAACTGTTATTCTTGCAAAAACAGTTAAAGGTTATGGCTTGGGCGAAGCTGGTGAGGGCAAAAATATTACTCATCAGCAGAAAAAATTAAACGAAGAAGAACTAAGAGAATTTAGAACTAGATTTTCAATTCCAATAAGTGATGAAGAAGTTGCTAATGCTCCTTTCTACCGCCCGCCTGAAGATTCACCCGAAATCCAATATCTTAAAGAAAGAAGAAAAGCTCTTGGCGGTTATCTTCCTAAAAGAGTAATTAAAGCAGCACCTCTGAAAGCTCCTTCAGAAGAATTGTTTGAAGAATTTTATAAAGGTTCAGATGGACACGAAGTATCTACAACAATGGTTTATGTTAGAATTCTCTCAAAATTATTGAAAGATAAAGAAATCGGCCATCTAATTGTTCCTATAGTTCCAGACGAAGCAAGAACTTTTGGAATGGAAGCTTTATTTAGACAAGTAGGAATCTATTCTCATGTTGGACAATTATACGAGCCAGTTGATAAAGATACTCTTCTTTATTACAAAGAAGCAAAAAATGGTCAGATACTTGAAGAAGGAATTACAGAAGCTGGTGCCATGTCATCATTCATTGCAGCTGGAACAGCTTATTCAGTGCATGGAATAAATACAATCCCATTCTTTTCATTTTATTCTATGTTTGGATTTCAAAGAGTAGGAGATTTAATCTGGGCTGCTGGGGATATGCGCTGCAAAGGATTTCTACTTGGAGCTACTGCTGGAAGAACAACTCTTGCTGGAGAAGGTTTGCAGCATCAGGATGGACATAGTCATCTTCTGGCTTATCCAGTTCCAAATCTTTTAGCTTATGACCCTGCATTTGCTTATGAACTTGCAGTAATAATTCGTGATGGTATTTATCGAATGTATGAAAAACAAGAAGATATATTTTATTACATAACTATAATGAATGAAAATTATGTTCAGCCGCCAATGCCAGGCGATGTTAAAGATGGAATATTAAAAGGCATGTATAAATTTAAAGCCAGTGAGATGAAGGAACAAAAATTAAAAGCTCATTTACTCGGCAGCGGAACAATTCTAAATGAAGCAATTAAAGCAGCAGAAATTCTGGAAAATAATTATAAAGTTTCTACAGATATTTGGAGCGTTACAAGTTATAAAAATCTTCACCTTAATGCTCAGGAAATTGAAAGATGGAATATGTTCCATCCAGACCAACCTAAAGTTCCTTATATTTCTGAAATCACTAAAGGTGAAACGGGTGTTTTTGTTGCTGCATCGGATTATGTTCAGATTATTAAAGATGCAATGGCTAAATGGCTGCCAGGTCCACTTCATTCACTTGGAACTTATGGATATGGAAGAAGTGACAGCAGAGCAGCTTTGAGAGACTTTTTTGAGGTTGATGCTAAGCATATTGCTTATGCAACTTTATATTCGTTATATAAAGAAAATAAAATTAAACTTGATGTTCTCAAAAAAGCCCAAAAGGAACTTGGAATTAATCCGGATAAACCTAATCCGGCTAAGTCATAAAAATTTTCTAACAAAATTGGAAATCTAAAATGATAGTAGATTTTAAACTTCCTCATCTTGGCGAAAACATTAATTCTGCAGATATTATAAAAGTTCTTGTTAAAGAAGGCGACCGTGTAGAAATTGACCAGATTATTGTAGAAATCGAAACTGACAAAGCTACAATCGAAGTACCTTCTGAAGTAAGTGGAATAATTAAAAAAGTTCATGTCAAAGAAGGAACAAAAGCTAAAGTTGGTGAGCCATTAATTTCAGTTGAGGTCTCCGAAGAAGAGAAAGCACTCGAAAAACCGGCAGAAGAACAAAAACAGCCGATTGAAACTCCTGCACCAATCGAAAATAAACAACCAGTTACAGAAAAAATTTCTTATGTGCCTGAAACTAAAGAGCCGGTCAAAGAACATACTCACATGCCTCAGGTTATTGATGTTCCGAAAGATATTGTAAAAACAATTGTTCCTGCTGCTCCTTCTGTAAGAAGATTTGCACGTGAAATTGGCATCGACATTACACAGGTAAGAGGGAGTGGTCCAAAAGGAAGAATTACAATTGATGATGTTAAAACTTATGCCAAAGCTTTGAATGAACAAATTCAAAAAGGCGGAATAATTTCAGGTGTTCAGTTTGGAATTTCTAAAGAACCTCTTCCCGATTTTTCAAAATGGGGAGAAATTGAACGCCAGCCAATGAGTAATGTTCGTCGTAAAACAGCCGAGCATCTCTCTTATGCATGGAATACAGTTCCTCATGTTACTCAATTTGATAAGGCTGATATTACTGAAGTAGAAAAATTTAGAAAACAATTTGGAAATAAAGTTGAAGCTGCTGGTGGCAAATTAACTGTAACTGCAATTCTGCTTAAAATTTTAGCATCGGCTCTGAAAGTATTTCCTCAATTCAATTCAAGTGTTGATATGGAGAAAAATGAAATTATTTATAAAAAATATATTAACATTGGTGTTGCTGTCGATACAGAGAAAGGCTTGCTTGTTCCTGTAATTAAAGATGTCGATAAGAAAAATATTACTCAATTAAGTGTGGAACTTTCTGAAATTTCCAAAAAAGCCCGTGATAAAAAATTATCACTCGAAGAAATGCAGGGCGGCTGTTTTACAATTTCAAATCTTGGAGGAATTGGAGGAACTTATTTCACTCCAATTGTTAACACACCAGAAGTTGCAATTCTTGGTGTATCCAAATCTATAATAGAACCAGTTTATATTGATGGTGAATTCAAACCACGATTGATGTTGCCTCTTTCATTATCATATGACCATAGAATTATAGATGGTGCAGATGCAATTAGATTTTTAAGATGGATTGTTAATGCTCTTGAAAATCCATTCTTAATTTTTCTTGAAGGATAATTTTTAGTTTAATACTTGAAAAGAATTTTAATGCATGTTTCAGAAAGAATAATTTTTCTGCTTTGATGTTAATTCCATTCAGAGCAAAGAATTTATTAAAATAAATTGAATCATTTATATTTGTCTATTGAATAACTAAAGAGATTAAAAATATGTCAACAAAAACACAGTTAGTTGTAATTGGAGCTGGACCAGGCGGATATGCCGCTGCATTTTTAGCTGCAGATTTAGGAATGCAGGTTACATTAATCGATATGGAAAAAAATCCAGGCGGAGTTTGTCTCTATCGCGGCTGCATTCCTTCTAAAGCCTTGCTTCACATATCAAAATTAATTAATGAAGCAGAAGAAGCTAAAAAATGGGGAGTTGAATTTGGTAAACCCAAAATTGATATCAATAAAATTCGTGAATTCAAAAATAATGTTGTAAATAAATTAACAGGCGGTCTTGGTCAACTTTCTAAACAACGAAAAGTAAATTATATAAATGGTAAAGCTTCATTTCTGAATTCGAATACATTATCAGTTGCAAAAAATGATGGAACTGTTGAAGAAGTAGTTTTTGATAAAGCAATAATTGCAACTGGCTCAGTGCCTGCTTCAATTCCTGGACTGCCAGCCAATTCAAATAGAATTATGGATTCTACTGCAGCTTTAGAATTGAATGATATTCCAGAAAAGTTACTTGTAATAGGTGGTGGATATATTGGATTGGAATTAAGCACAGTTTATTCAACACTCGGAAGTAAAGTTACAGTTGTTGAAATGATGCCAGGACTTTTACCCGGCGCAGATAGAGATTTAGTAGCTGTTCTTGAAAGAAGACTCAAATCAAAATTAGAAGCAATTTACCTTGAAACCAAAGTAGTGGAATTAAAAGAAACTGAAGAAGGAATAAAAGTAAAGCTTGAAGGGAAAAATGTTGATAATTCTGAAATGACATTTGATAAAGTATTAATATCAATTGGGAGAAAACCAGTTACATCAGGATTTGGTTTAGAAAATACAAAAGTCAAAATAAATGAACGAGGTTTCATTATAGTTGATAAGCAATTAAAAACAGATGACTCAAACATTTATGCAATTGGTGATGTTGTAGGTAACCCGATGCTTGCACATAAAGCTGCAGCCGAAGGAAGAACAGCAGTTGAAGCTATTCTTGGTCATAAAGTTGTCTTTGAACCAAATGCAATTCCAGCTGTTGTGTTTACAGACCCTGAAATTGCCTGGACTGGATTAACAGAAACAGAAGCTCAGGAAAAAGGAATTAAGTATGAAGTTGCAAAATTTCCATGGGGTGCAAGCGGTCGAGCAGCAACTCTCGATAGAAATGACGGATTAACAAAATTAATTATTGAGCCAGAAACTGAAAGAATAATTGGAGTTGCCATCGTTGGTGTTGGAGCAGGGGATATGATTGCCGAAGGTACTCTTGCAATTGAAATGGGGGCAACAGTTAAAGATTTGGAACTGACAATTCATCCACACCCAACTTTATCTGAAACATTAATGTTTGCTGCAGAATTATATTATGGACATGCAACAGATTTGTATAGACCAAAACGAAAATAAATATTGAAAAAGTCGGCTTAGAACCTGTTACTAATTTAGTTGTAGAATGCTTGCACAATTTTATGAAGATATATGAAAACTAAAATATTTCTTTTCTTTCTTTACACTTCATTATTATTTGCTCAAAATTATGATTGGGTTCGACATGATTCACTTGTAAAAGCTGGAGTAAATCAAATTTATGGAATTGAATTCGATAAAGCAGAAAAAACATTTGATATTGTAATTAAAGAATATCCGACTCATCCTTCGGGGAAATTTTTCAAAGCAATGATTACATGGTGGAGAATTTTACTCGATTTGGAAGATGAAAGCTTGGACCAAAAATTTTACAATCAGCTTCAAGAAGTAATAGACATGTGCGATAAAATTCTGGACAAGAATCCAAAAAATATTGATGCTATCTTTTTCAAAGGAGGCTCGATAGGATTTAGAGGAAGATTGCTTGGTATTCGTGAAAACTGGATAAAAGCTGCTCTTGATGGAAAAGAAGGTTTGGAACTTGTTTACAGAGCCTACAAAGCTGATCCCAAAAATGTTGATGTTCAGCTTGGTTTTGGAATTTATCATTACTATGCAGAAGTAATTCCTCAAAAATATCCCGCTGTTAAACCATTTATGGTATTTTTCCCACAAGGCGATAAAAAAAGAGGATTGAAAGAATTAGAAAATGTTGCATGGAATGGGAGATATGCAAGAATTGAATCAAGATATTTTTTGTTGACACTTAATTTCCAGTTTGAAAATGATATGGACGAAGCTCGAAAATGGGGCAGACTTCTACTTGCTGATTTTCCAAATAATCCTAACTTCCAAAAGTATTATGGACTAACTTTTGTTAAAGAAAATGATTACAAATCAGCCGCCAAAATTTTTAGAGATATTTATAACAAATGTGAAAAAGGTTTTCCAGGTTACAATAAAAGATTCAAAAGAGAAGCAAGCTATTATCTTGGAATGGATTATAAGATAAGAGAAAAAGTAGATTCTGCAGCTTATTATTTTGAGATATGCGAAAAACTTTCAAGAGAACTTGATAAGGGAACCGAATCTGGTTATTTAATCAATACAGTTTTATATCTTGCCATGCTTTATGATCAAATGGGACAAAGAGAAAAAGCAATAAGATATTACAATGAAGTTTTAAAATTGAGAGATAGAAATAATTCTCATGAACTTGCAAGAATGTATCTCAAATCTCCATACAAGAAATAAAATTATAATTTTGTTGTAATGCCAAATCTATGAAGTGAACCAATTGAACCTAAAGATGAATATGCATAATCAATTAAGTAGTTTGAAGCCTTAAATCCAAAACCAAGATTAAAACCTGCAAGACCTGCTGTTGTGCCTATTTTTAATTCTTTTCTTTTTTCGCTGTCATAACCAATTCGAAGTTTAAAACTCTGACCAAGCTGAATTTCGCTTCCGAATGTAATTTGCTTGAATCGGGAGAAAAAGTTATTCTGTTTTTCGTTCAAGTTATTAAAAGACCAGTAAAATCTTAAAGGAACTTTTGCAAGTTGTTTTGAAAATCCAAGTCTTATATCTAACGGCAGTTCTTCTTTAGTATTGAAATAAGAATTTAGTTGTGAACCAAGATTTAAAACTGAAAAACCAAAGTTCCATAAATGTTCTGGTATTTCATAATGCAAACCAAGGTCAACAGCAGCTGCTGTGGAAGAATAATTCTCAATACCAGAGTAAATGAATTTAACATTAACTCCGTAATAAAAATTTTTGTCAAGATGATT
Organism: Melioribacteraceae bacterium; assembly: GCA_037481715.1. Taxonomy (GTDB): domain Bacteria; phylum Bacteroidota; class Ignavibacteria; order Ignavibacteriales; family Melioribacteraceae; genus Rosettibacter. The sequence goes on along the minus strand of JBBFLD010000003.1, from coordinate 183,502 downwards.
TCCATATCCAATCATTAATGCAACATCACCTGCACCAAAATGACCAAGTTTTAAACCAAGAGGGTCGGCTTTTGTAAAGCTGCCGTAGTTAATGTATTTTACAGCTGCAATGAATTTACCTATGCTTTCAAATTCTTTAGTAAAAACTAAAGAAGCAGAATTTATATCAATCAAATGTTTCAAGAATGAAAATGAAGTTTGATTACTTTCTAAAAAATTTATTCCGGCAGGATTATAAAAAACAACATTTGGGTCATCGTTGTTTGCAACAAAGCTTCCAGCAAGTGCAGCAGCTCGAGGACTTACGTCAAGTTCCAAAAATCTATAGACACTTTGAGAGAAAGAAATAGTTGTTGTTAAAAGAAATACAAATATTATTTTTGCTTTTGTCATAATTCTCTATTTTTATTGCACGATTTTAAAGATAATCATCTATAAAGGCAAGGTAATTACAAACTTTTCGAATCTTAAGGAACAATTAGAAATCTAATTCTGTTAGAGTTGGCAAAGTTTAATGATAAAGCATGAAATAAAAGAAAGGAGAAAACATGAACAGCATTAAAACTGTAATTCTGATGACCGCAATGATGGTATTATTTATTTTAGTTGGAAATTTATTGGGTGGTCAATCAGGAATGATGATTGCATTTATAATTTCACTTGCATTGAATTTTGGTTCATATTGGTTTTCAGATAAAATTGTTCTTGCAATGTATCGAGCACACGAAGTTACAAGAGCTGAATTTCCAGAATTATTTAATATAGTGGAAAAGCTTTCTTCCAAAGCTAATCTGCCAATGCCAAAAGTTTATGTAATTGATAGTCCAACACCAAATGCATTTGCAACTGGCAGAAATCCACAAAATGGTGCAGTTGCTGTTACAACTGGAATTATGAAAATTCTCAATAATGATGAACTTGAAGGCGTAATTGCTCATGAATTAACTCATATTAAAAACAGAGATATTCTTGTAAGCACAATTGCTGCAACGCTTGTTGGAACTATAACATTTATTGCTCGAATGGCTGGATGGGCTGCAATGTTTGGAGGCAGCAACAAAGACGATAGAGATAATGGTAACATTTTTTATGAATTGGCTTTGATTATAATAGCACCAATTGCTGCAATGCTTATTCAGCTTGCAATTTCCCGCTCTCGTGAATTTATGGCAGATGAAGGTGGTGCATTAATTTCTGGTAAACCTCTTGGACTTGCATCAGCTTTGAATAAATTATCTCAAGCTAACGAAATGATTCCAATGCCAAATGCAGGAGCCTCTTCTGCTCATATGTTTATAGTTAATCCGTTGAGTGGTAAATCTCTTGTTAAATTGTTTTCTACTCACCCACCGGTAGAGGAAAGAATTGCAAGATTAAAAGAAATTGCAAGCGGAAGAAGATAAAATAATTTGTATTGAGTATTAAAATCGAAAATTTATATAATAAATATTTTTTGTTAATGAAAAAAAATTATCTGATACTTTGCAGCTTAATTTTTATTAATTACTCAATAACTTTTTCTCAAACTAATTATAATGTGTGCTGTCAATTAATTAATCAATCTGTAAAAGGAATCGATTCTTTATTAGATAAAAATGATGATAAAATTAAACTTGAGATTATTATACCTTCAGCATACGAAGAGCTAAAACCATGCATTGTCAATTCATTTTTGAATAATGGATTTAACCTATTGCAAGATTCTTCTAAAGTTAATTTAATTTATGCATTAACTGACATAACTGTTAATTATCATAACATTAATCAGATTAATTTTTTCACTGATGATAAATTGGTAAGAGAGATTTCTTTAGCTGGTTATTCATTTTTTAGTAAATCAGAAAAGCCGAATAGATTTTTTTATAAATATTCTGACACAGTAAAGTTTAGTGATGTGGAATCTCTTGAAAATAAAGCTCTAACATTTACACAAGGAAAAATTCCTGAACAGCCAGTATTAAAAAATCTAATTCAGCCTGTAATTATTGTTGGAGTATTAATTTCAACTGTAATTTTGTTTTTTACGGTGAGAAGTAAATAGACATTATAATTTTTTTAGCATAGATGATTTAATTATCTTTACAGTTGAATCAATTAAAAATTCGGAGTTCTCTTGATAAAAAAGTTATTCCTTTCTTCTATAATAATTTTATTAATTGCATCGTGCTCTGGGAGTGTAGATACTTCTAAGTTTAATGCAGAAGAATATTTTAAGTATGCTTTAGAACTTTATAATAAAGAAAATTATGAACAGGCTGTTATTGAATTCCAAAATATTTTGATGCAATTCCCTGGCAGCACAATTAATGATGATGCACAATATTATCTTGCAATGACATATTTCAAACAGGAACAATATCTTCTTGCAGCTTATGAATTCAGTAAGTTGATTCAAAATTATGCTACAAGTCCTTATGTGCCCGATGCACAATTTATGCTTGCAGAATCATATTATAAATTATCTCCGCCTTATCAACTTGACCAGTCCTATACAAAAAAAGCAATTGAAGAATTTCAAGCTTTTATTGATATATTTCCATCAAATCCAAAAGTAGAAGAAGCTGAAAGAAAGATAAAAGAACTAAATGATAAACTTGCTCAGAAAGAATTTCAAAGTGCATTGATATATGAAAAGATGGAATATGATAAAGCGGCAATGCAATATTATGAACAAGTTTTCGAAACTTATCATGATACAAAATATGCTCCTATGGCTTTGTATAATAAAATTAATATAGAAATTAGAAAAGGTCTTATTAATCAAGCTCTTGCAGATATAAGTATTTTTCTAAGCAGATATCCAGATGATTCGAATGCAAATGAAATTAGAAAATTAGAAACCGAATTAACAAACAAACACAATGAACTCACAACAGAGAAAAAGTAAAAGAGTAAAAGATTCTATTGTTACAATGACTGAGCTGGTTTTGCCAAATCATACAAATCAGCTTGGGAATTTGCTTGGCGGTCAATTAATGCAGTGGATTGATATTTGTGCTGCTCTTTCTGCATCAAAACATTCTCAACGAGTTTGTGTTACTGCTTCGGTAGATAAAATTGATTTTCATCATCCAATTAAAGTTGGTAATGTTGTTACAATTACTGCAAGGGTTAATCGTGCATTCAGAACATCAATGGAAGTTGAAGTAGATGTTTATGCAGAATCGCACACAGAGGGCACAAGGATTCATACTAATTCTGCATTCTTAACATTTGTAAGTGTTGATGAAAATGGTAAACCAGTGGAAACTTTTGAAATTATTCCAGAAACTGAAGATGAAAAAAGAAGATTTGAAGAGGCACTGCAAAGAAGACAAAAGAGACTTAATGCAGGGTAAATTTACCTTATTATTTTTATTCATTTCACTTAATATTTATGCTCAAATTCCATTAAATGGTTTTTGCAGATTCCGTGAATTCTCTACAAAAGTAAACGCTTCTAACATCTTTGCTGTAGATGTTAACAATGACGGCTGGCGTGATTTGATTACTCTTTTTGATCAAAACGAAAATTATAACTTTCAAATTTGGTCCAAAGAAAAATTTTCAAATCCATCAGAAAAATTTCTAAACATTTCACTTTATAATTTGAGATTAAAAAGCACTCAATCGAAAGGCGGAAAAAAGTATGTTTTCTTTTCAAGAAAAGAACGATTAATTGGCTTATCCTCATTTTCTTCTTCTGGAAATATGTCAATCAATTCAAAAGTTAAATTGAGAGGTTTTGCTTCAGATTTTGACTTGCAGGATATTGATAATGATGGCAACAGTGAAATATTAATTTATGGGAGTGCTTATGATGGATTATCAATTTTTAATGAATCAAAAAATTTTTTATATGAAAAGAAAATTAAATCCAATCGAATCTATTCTTATGCCGCATACATCGACCTTGATTATGATGGTTTTACAGATATCGCTGCTGTAGATTTATTCACTAATTCAATAGTCTTTTTTTATAACAATCGTGCTGGAGATTTTAGAGAAAGCAGAACATTAAATGCCTACAGTAATATTGAACAATTCAAAGCTGTGGATGTTAATTCAGATGGATTTAATGATTTGATGTATGTTGAAGGAAATCATTTTGTTATTCTTAAAGGAGATTCTGTTTCATCTTTCAATAAAAAAATTTTTGTTGATTGTCCGGTTCATCCTGATAAATATCTGATCTTTGATTTTAATGCTGATGGTTACAACGATATTGCATTTATCAACAAAGATACTGGAAGTCTTTACATTATTTATGCTAAAAATACAGAAGCTTTTTATTATCCAGTTCTTTACTTAAAAAGACCAAGCATTGTTGATATCGAAGCTTATGTTGACCGAGGCGGAAGAAAAATTATTGCTTTAGATAAATCAGGCAAAGTTTATTTAATTGACAAAGTAATTTCTTTGAATGATGATTTAGCAATTTCTCTTCAATCGAAATTGGGAATTATTGGAAGTTTTAGTTACATGTATCAAACTTGGCGCGGATTATTTTTTATTGATGAAGAAGAGATGAGCTTAAATGTATTGCTTGGAGGCAGAGGTAATTATTTTGAAAGATATTTTAAAATTCTTTTGTCGAAAGCTTACAAAAAATATTTTGTGGACGAAACAGATGAAGAAAGCAGAACATTTTATTTTTATTCACCATATAATTCTGTGATTGAAATAATAAAAATGAATTTTGAAAAAAATGAAATATCGAGAAGAATTTTGTATGCTAAGGGAAATATTTTAGAACTAAAAGTTATTGGCGATATTCTAAATGATAGACAAACAATTTATGTTCTTTCAAAAAAAGAGAATACCCTATTCTTCGAATCATATGAGTACAGAGATTTTCGATATGTAAAATCAGGTTTGGAAGAAATTTCTCGTAATGTTGAAGATGCTGCCCTTTCTGATGGAGCAACTAAAGAAATCTATTTCTTCACAAGATTTAATAATGTTTTTTATCTTAACAAATCTATCTTTGATAAAAAAATCGGGAGTCCCATAAATCTTGCAACAACTGTTCTTGATAAATCTCAATATTATTCAGCAGAGTTGCAAAGTTTCAGCAGTCAAAATAAAATTGACAAAACTGTCGTTGGGGTAATCAGCGACAGCAGTAAAACAAATATTACAGTTTTTGTCAAAGGTCATATTAGAACAATTACACTTTCTGATTTTTCTTATTCAAAAGGTTATCTTTATTTTTATGAATCTGATGGAACCGATAATTTTTTATTATATGACAAAATCAGAGGCAGAATAAAAAAGATATCTTTTGGCAAATATTATTTAACATACAAGTTTGATGATGTTTTTGAATCCCAAAACATCAATAGTTATATTGCAGCACAGTTAAAAAATAATATTGATATGATTATTTATACAGATTCTTCAAACAATCTTATAAGGTTTAAATACATTCGGTAATGAAGAAATTTTTTATTGCAATAAATTTGGTATTCATCAACTTATCAGTTGCACAAAATCTCGACTCTCTTTATTCTGAATTTTTACGAATTAAAGGAATACAAAGCGGTCGAAAATTTACAATTGCTTTATCAGACACTCAACGCATAAAATGCGGTTTTGGAATTGTAAATGAAGTAAAATTGAATTTCAATCGATTCACGCCAAAACAACAAACCGTAATTGCTCAACAGTCAACACGACCAGCAACAGATACGAGTATTGTTACACCTTCTGGTAAATTTAGAATTCATTTTAATAAAACAGGAATTCATGCGCCTAAATATGATTTGAATGAATTAGCTCTTGCAGCTGACTCGGCTTATAATTATGAAGTTAATATTTTAAAATATCCGCCTCCTCCTGCAGATTTTGGGCAGGGTGGTGATGATAAGTATGATATTTACATTCAAAATCTTTCCGGCGGTTTGTATGGTTACACTGAAATTGAAACTTCAATTGGAAAAGATAAATTTACAAGCTATACTGTAATTGATAATGATTATTCAGATACATTCACCAAAGGAATTGATGGCGCAAAAGTTTCTGTTGCTCACGAACTTCATCACGCAATTCAAATTGGAAATTATGTTTATCGAACTTCAGACCAATTTTATTATGAAATTACTTCTACTTCGATGGAAGAATTTGTATTCGACAGCATTAATGATTATTATGCTTATATGCCTTCATTTTTTAGAAATCCACAAAGGTCATTTTCTTACAATGATGGATATAATCTTGCCATCTGGAATATTTTCTTAAAAGAACGATTTGGTTTTGATATTATTAAAAGAATTTGGGAATATATGCCGGATGAAAGAGCTTTGAATGCAATTGCAGGTGCTATTACAGATTATGGTTCAACATTTAAAAATGAATTCGCTCTATTTGGTCAATGGATTTATTTCACAAACTATCGAACTATTCCAAATAAATATTTTAAGGAAGCAGAAAATTATCCTATGATAAAAGCTTCCATGACAGTCACTTTTATTCCTCCTTCATCTTCAATTGATATATTATCTGAACCGGTTTCTACGAATTATCTTATTTTTGTAGACAATGCTAAAGCAGTTCCGGATACATTTGTTACAATAATATCAAATTCAGATTTAACTCAAGGTATAAGTAATCCAAACAGTACATTGTTATTTAAATATATTCTTTCAAATCAAAGTGGAAATGGTTATAAACATATAATTGATGATTATTATTCAAAGATTGAGTGTGATAATTCTTTTCTTTTAACTGAATCAAATATTTTGAATAACAAGTTGATTAATGATGGTCAGATAATTACTGAAGAAGTTGATTATGCTTTTCCGCAGCCATTCAGGTATTCAACTGATGATTATATTTATTTCCCCGCTGAAAGAACAAAATCAGGTTATGCTAATTTATATGTTTATTCTGTAGATATGGATTTAATATATTCAGGCGAGCATAAAATTTATTCATCAGATAAAACAGTAATTAAATGGGATGCAAGAAACAATGAGATGAAAAAACTTGCAACAGGAATTTATTTTTATGTTGTAAGTTCTGGAGATAATATCAAAAAAGGAAAATTTGTAATCTATAATGACTGAATATTTACTTCATATCGAAAATCTTGTTAAATATTTTGGAAGAAGATTGGTATTCAATGGTATCGATGCTTCTTTTGAGTCGAAAAATATTTATGGTGTAGCAGGACCAAATGGTTCGGGCAAATCAACATTTGTAAAAATTATAGCCAACTTAATTTCTCCAACTCGAGGTAAAGTAACTCACAAATATGAAGATAAAATTATTATCAACGAAGAACTTCATAACTATATTGGATTTGTTTCTCCCTATCTTTTTCTCTATGATGAATTTACTGCAGAAGAGAATTTAATTTATTTCTCTAAAATTCGAGGTATTAGTTTCGATAGAGAATATTCTGATTTTCTGCTTTCAGAACTGAATTTAATTGACAGAAAAAATGATTTAGTTCGTGGTTATTCATCAGGAATGAAGCAGAGATTAAAATTCATTTTTGCATTGCTGCATAAACCTCCTTTAATTATTCTTGATGAACCAACTTCTAATCTTGATAATTTTGGAAAAGAGAAAGTTTATGAATTGATTTCCAGAGAGGGGGAAAAAAATCTTGTCATCATCGCTTCTAATGAATTGGATGATTTGAAATTGTGTTCGCAAGTTTTGAATCTCGAAGATTTTAAGAACAACAATAAAAGCTGACAACAATTACAATTTGAGCAATTCATTGTGAAGTTAGATTTTTTGAACATTTCTAATTATATACAATTCTATAAAAATTCTATTAAAGTATAATCAAGTTTAACAATCGCAAAAGTATCATTGACTTTTAACGCAATAACTTTGCGTTCCCTGCAGTTTTAAAGTTAATTAAACCGCTGGGAACGCAAAGACCTAAGAGATGAATAAATAAAATATTTTCAAATACTTAATTAACTTTAAAGTCAAATACTATGGCAACTTTATGTTTGTGATTCAACATCAGTTGATTGTTGAGTAACTTCTTCCGTTTCTATTTTTACTTTTATTACAACTTTTTTAACAGGAATTGATAAATTAACAGCAATACCCGGCATATGGACATCTGTTGGGAAGAACAAAGCGAAATGACCTTCTTCTGCAATTAAAAAATTTCCATTTCCTTTTAGAAACATTATATCTTTTTCCGAATTATATTCTTCTGTTACAATCATTTTTACAGGATTTGAATAACCCATCTTTTCTTTGCCGGAAACAATGTATTGAATATCGATATATTTCTTGTGTGCTTCCCATTTGCCTGCAGTAATTGGTTTTGTATCATAATTTTGAACAACAGCATAAACATTATCGCCTTCTATTTCATATTTGCCGGGTTCAAGAGAAATTAAGTCCGTATTTTGTAAATATTCAAATGCAGTTTGAATTCTTTTTCCAAGAGGGAAATATAGATGTGCATTTTTTAGTAAATCAAATATCATAATTTCTCCATTATTTTTTTTGCAAATTATGAAATTATAATTCAAATAAAACTCCAGCTGTAATAACATAAAAATTATTTTTTAATTCATTTATTCCAGGCAGTCTATCTAATTTTAGATTAAGAAAAACATATCGAATATCACCAGTTAAAATTAAATTGCCAAGACCAAGTTCTGCACCAATTCCAAGATGATAACCGAACTCGCTTTTAGTTTCATCTTTAACTCCCAATGAATTAAGAGCATTAGAATAATCAATTTTTGTGTTATACCAGCCTGCTCCAACTGTTCCATAAAGTAAAGGGAAAAAGTATAATAATCCACTTACCATAACAGGATACATTTTTGTTTTAACAGCACCGTTCTGATAATCTTCGCTTCTGTAATTAATTGAAGCTTCGAGTGCAAAGCTGTTTGCAAGATAAATTCTTCCCATTGCACCAAGCAGCAATGAACCTTCTGCATCTTCTGATTTGTGATAGCCTAATTGCGGACCTACAGCAATTGTTTGTGCATTAAATGATGCAAATGAAAAAATTATAACGAAAATCAATAACATTATTTTTTTCAACATACAGCCTCCGCTGATATTATTTTATAACATTGAATTTAATGTGTGAAGGATAATCTTTCGAAAAATAAACTTTATGAACAGCTTTTTGAAAATCTTTTTCTTCTGCTGAATAAATATCAACAAATTTTTGCGGATTACGATCGAAGAATGGAAAAAAACTGCTCTGTATCTGTACCATTATTTTATGACCTTTAAGAAATGTATGGTCAATATCGTTTAATTTAATTTTTACTTCCGTGATTTTATTTGGTAAAAATGGTTCTGGTTTTTCGTAACTGTTTCTAAATTTTCCTCTCATTATTTCATATCGAATTAATCTTTGATACCCGCCATATTCTACATTGTTTGGATTTGGTTCTGGATTTTCTTCTCCATCAGGATATACATCAATTATCTTTACAACCCAGTCTGCATCTGTTCCTGTGGTTGAGACATATAAATCTGCATAAATTGGTCCTGCAATTGTAATATTGTCTTCCAGAGGTTCTGTTTCATAAACTAAAACATCTGGTCTTGAAGCCGCAAATCTTTGGTCTTCACTCATATATGTTCTCAAATACATTTGTTTTGAATCATAAAATTTAGCTGTGTAAGGGACAGGTTTATTTGGGTCGCTGATAAATTCATCAAATAATATTTTTTTGTTAGATGGTTTTTCCTGAGTTAATTTTCCATTAGGTGATAGGTATAAAAATTTTGTTTCAGAATTTTTTGGAATCCATTCATCATAAAATTTCCATTCGTTTATTCCTGTTCTATAAGTTATAACTTCTGGTAAATTTAATTGACCTTCATTTTTGAGATAATATTTGAAAAAAGGAGTAAGAATATTTTTGTTGTAATATTCACTTGTATTTTCTGGAAATGTGAAATCACCAAAAAAGCTTCCATTGCTTCTTGCCCAGCCTCCATGACTCCAAGGTCCCATTACCAAATGACATTTGTTATCAGGATTTTTTTCTTCAATCGATTTGTAAATGTTCAAAGGTCCATATAAATCTTCAGAATCATACCAGCCTCCAACAATCAAAACTGCCGGTTTTACATTCTTAAAGTGTGGAAGATTATTTCTGCTTTTCCAAAATTCATCATAAGTTCCATGCTTCATAATTGAATTCCAAAATGGAAGTTTGTTATGAAAAAATTTTTCGTTGATATTTTTGATTGGTCCAAGTTTCAGAAAGAAAGTATACATATCAGGAGAATCATAAGGCTCAATTGTTTTCCATTTTGTTGTTAAACTATCTCTTGGCTGGTCAAATGATTTGAAAAAATTAAAAGACATTGATAAAGTCAAAGCACCATTGTGATGCATATCGTCTCCAATAAACCAATCTGCAATTGGAGCTTGTGGTGATACAGCTTTTAATGCTGGGTGAGAATCAATTAAACTCATTGCCGCATAAAATCCTGGATAAGAAATTCCCCAGATTCCAACATTTCCATTGTTGTGTTTGATATTCTTAATCAGCCAGTCAATTGTATCGTAAGTGTCGGTTGTTTCATCAATGTCATTATTATTTTTTTTATCTGGAATATATGGGCGCATGTTTTCATATTCACCTTCACTCATAAATTTTCCGCGGACATCCTGATAAACAAAAATATATCCATCTTTTGCAAAATCTTCATTTGGTCCTAAAGTTTGAGGATAATTATCTTCTCCATATGGAGAAACTGTGTAAGGAGTTCTTAACATTAAAATAGGGTAATCTTTCGTCGTATCTTTTGGTGTATAAACAGCAGTAAAAAGTTTAATTCCATCGCGCATTGGGATTTTGTATTCTTTCTTCGAATAATTTTCTTTTATCCATTCAATGCCTTGTGCATTTAGAAATGAAAAAATAAAAAAGAATAAAAGTAATAATCTTTTTTTCATATCAGCTCCTCAAGAAAATTTGATGATAATAGAAAAACTTCTGCCTGCTGTAAATTTTCTTTTTTGCCCAAATCGAAAAAGAAATTATTGCTGTGGTCATAAAATGTAATTCTTTTTTCTACAGCAACTGCAAGATAAAAATCAATTATTGAAAAAACATCATTACTTGGGAAATATTTGAAAATATCTGGATTTACAACATGAATTCCGCTGAATGCAAATTCTTTCAATTGACTTGATGTGCTACGAATTATTTTGACTTCCGAGGTTTTTGAATTTTTCCAGCCGCATAAATTACTTTCATTGTCAAATAGAAAATATCTTGATGATTTTCTTTTTTGAACTGCAATCGTAGCAATTGCATTTTGTTTTTTATGATATTCATAAAAATCTTTAAGGTCAATGTCGCTTAAAATATCAACATTGTGAATGAGGAATGGAATGTCCTCATCAAAAAAATATGATGCTTTTTTTAATCCGCCTCCAGTATCAAGAAGTAAATCTCTTTCATCAGAAATATGAATCTCGGCTTCAAATTTTTTCTTCTCAATAAAATCAATTATTTGCTCTGCAAGATGATGAACATTAATAATAATTTTATCGAAACCAAACTTGATTAATCTTTTTATTATTATTTCAAGGAGAGGAATACCGTTTAATTCGATTAATGCTTTTGGTTTGGCATTGGTTAAGGGTCTTAATCTTGTTCCAAGTCCAGCAGCAAGAATAAATGCTTTCATGATTTATTGTTTTTGAAAAGTTGTGAGTGATTTACTATTACTTCAATATCATATCTGGAAGAAAGATATTCAGCTAATTTTTCAGCGAAGTAAACAGAACGGTGTTGGCCTCCAGTACATCCAAAATTTATCATCAAATCTTTCCAGTCTCTTGAAATGTAATTTTCGATTGATTGAGTAACTATGCTGATTACATTCGACAAAAATTTTTGTGCTTCAGGCATTGAATCAAGAAAATTTTTAACTGCTTTATCCTGCCCTGTAAGATTTTTGAACTCTTCTAATTTTCCCGGATTTGGAACTGCGCGGCAGTCGAAAACATATCCGCCTCCATTTCCTGAAACATCAATTGGAATTTTTTCTTTGTATGAAAAGCTGTTTATTCTGACAGTAAGTTTTTCGGATTTATTCCATTCGAAATTTTTTAGTTCATTTAATTTTACTAATTGATTTAAGACAGAAAATAATTCTGGAATTTTAATTTTTATTTTATTTAAAATGAATTCAAGGTTTTTAATCGCATAAGGAATACTTTGAATGAAATGAGATTTTCCTTCGAATAGACCGCGATAACCATAAGCTCCGAGCATTTGTAAAAGTCTAATTAGAACAAATGCATCATAATATTTTAGAAATTCTTTGTTGTTAATTTTTTTAATTCGATTTACAGCATTCAAATAATAATCAAGAAATTCATTGCGCAGCTTTGCTGGAATGTTTGCTTTTGAGTCAAAAAGTAAGGAGGCAATGTCATATTGAAGTGCTCCTTTTCTGCCTCCTTGATAATCAATAAAATAAAGTTCATCATTTTTTATCATTATGTTGCGGGAATTAAAATCTCGATACATGAAATAATTTGAATCGGCAGTAAGAAGGAACTTTGTAAGTGTGTGAAAATCATCTTCAAGTTTTTGTTCATCAAAATTAATTTCAAATGCTTTGGCAAAGTAATATTTGAAATAGTTTAAGTCCCACATGATAGATTGATAATCAAAAGCTGAGCGTGGATAACAAACTGAAAAATCCAGATTAACACGAGCCCTGATTTGAAATTTGGGAAGTTCTTCAATTGCTCTTTTGTAATAAGTGATTACATCGTCAGGGAATGTATTGTCTTCTCGTCTTGAGTTTATATAGATGAATAATGTTGTATCACCTAAATCTTCGAGTAGGTAAATGTTATCATTTAATTTTGAAGATAAAATTTTTGGGACATTCAAACTGTGTTTGGCAAAATGTTTTGTCAGATAGATGAAAGCTCTGTTTTCTTTTTTGTTTTCATTGAATACTCCAATTGCGGTTTTATTATCTCCAATAATTCTAAAATATTTTCTATTCGAACCTGAACCTGTGATTTGAGTTATCGATTTAACATTCTGCTTTGACCAATTACGAAAAAGTTTTTCAAGTTCATTTTTAAAATTCATTATCACCTCGATTTACTCATCAGATTCTGAATAATTTAAAATTGGGCGCAGCCATTTTTCTGCTTCTTTCATGCTGATTCCTTTTCGCTTGTGATAATCCAAAACTTGGTCTTTGCCAATTTTTCCTACATTAAAATATTTTGCTTCGGGGTGTGCAATATATAAACCGCAAACAGATGCTGCAGGATACATAGCCAAACTTTCTGTTAATTTAATCTGAACATTTTTTTCCACATCAAGAATTTTCCAGATAGTAATTTTTTCTGTGTGGTCAGGTTGTGCAGGATAACCTGGTGCAGGACGAATACCCTGATATTTTTCTTCAATTAATTCTTCGTTCGAAAATTTTTCATCAGGTGAATAGCCCCATAATTCTTTGCGAACTTTTTCATGCAATAATTCTGCAAATGCTTCTGCAAGTCTGTCTGCTAATGCTTTAACCATGATTACATTGTATTCATCATGTTCATTGGTAAATTTATCAATTAAATTTTCTATTCCAATTCCAGCTGTAACGGCAAAAGCTCCAATATAATCTTTTACATTGCTTTCTTTAGGAGCAATAAAATCTGAAAGTGCAATGTTAGGAATGCCTTTTGATTTTATTGTCTGCTGTCTTAATGTATGAAGTATGGCAAGAATTCCAGTTCTTGATTCATCTGTGTAAATTTCAATATCATCATCAATTGAATTAGCAGGGAACAATCCAATAATTCCATTAGCTGTTAATAAATTTTCAGAGATAATTTTGTTTAGAAGTTTGTTTGCATCATCAAAAATTCTTTTTGCTTCATTTCCGTAATATTCATTTTCAAAAATTTTTGGATAACGACCCTTAAGTTCCCACACCTGAAAGAATGGAGTCCAATCAATATAATTTTTTATTTCATTGAGAGGATAATTTTTGAAAATTGAAATGCCTAATTTATTTGGTCTTTTTACTTTATAGTTATTCCAATCTAAAACAAGTTTATTTTTTCTTGCCTGTTCAATTGTTAAAAATTCTTTTTCAATTTGTTTTTTACTGTGAGTTTCTCGTAATCTTTCGTATTCATTTTTGATTTCCTGTATAAATTTATCTTTTGTTTCTTTATTTAAAAGATTGCTTACAACGCCAACGCTTCGAGATGCATCAAGTACATGAATTGTTGCATTGGAATAATTTGGAGCAATTTTAACAGCAGTATGAATTCTTGATGTTGTTGCCCCGCCAATCAACAAAGGAACTTTCAAACCCATTCTTTCCATTTCTTTTGCTACATGAACCATTTCATCAAGAGAAGGTGTAATTAATCCGCTTAAGCCAATGATATCCACATTTTTTTCAACTGCAGTAGATAAAATTTTATCAGATGGAACCATTACTCCTAAATCAATTACAGTATAATTATTACAGCTTAGAACAACTCCAACAATATTTTTTCCGATGTCATGAACATCCCCTTTGACTGTAGCTAATAATATTGTTCCTGAAGTTTTATTTCCTTCAGAATTAATTTTACTTTGTTCAATGTAAGGAATTAGATATGCAACAGCTTTTTTCATTACTCTTGCACTTTTGACCACCTGTGGTAAAAACATTTTTCCAGAACCAAACAAATCACCAACGATGTTCATTCCTTCCATGAGAGGTCCTTCAATAATTTCAAGAGGATTAGAATATTTTTTTCTTGCTTCTTCAATATCAGTTTCGATGAAGTCAACAATGCCGTTTATAATTGAGTGTTTCAATCTTTCTTCTACCGAATTATTTCTCCAGCCTTCATTGATAATTTCTTTTTTTGAATCTTTGTTAATAGAATTTGCATATTCAATTAATCTTTCTGTTGCATCGGGTCTTCTATTAAATAGAACATCTTCAACTCTCTCGAGTAAGTCTTTGGGAATTTCTTCATAAACTGCTAATTGACCAGCATTCACAATACCCATATCCATTCCAGCTTCGATTGCATGATAAAGAAAAGCGGAATGAATAGCTTCTCTAATAATATCATTTCCTCTGAAGGAGAATGAAATATTGCTTACACCACCACTCACTTTGCAATAAGGAAGATTTTTTTTAATCCATCTTGTTGCTTCAATAAAATTTATTGCATATTGATTATGTTCTTCTATTCCTGTAGCAATTGCAAAAATGTTTGGATCAAAAATTATATCCTGAGGCGGAAAGCCTACTTCTTCGGTTAAAATTTTGTAAGCTCTTTGGCAAATTTTAATTTTTCTTTCAAAAGTATCTGCTTGGCCTTCTTCATCAAAAGCCATGACAACAACAGCTGCCCCGTATCTTAATATCTTCTTTGCTCTTTCTTTAAAAATTTCTTCACCTTCTTTTAATGAAATTGAATTAACAACTCCTTTTCCTTGAAGACATTTTAATCCAGCTTCTATCACACTCCATTTTGATGAATCAATCATTATTGGAACTTTTGCAATATCAGGTTCTGATGCAATATACTTTAAGAATTTTGTCATTGCTTCTTCTGAATTAATCATTGCTTCATCCATGTTAATGTCAATCATCTGAGCCCCATTTTCTACCTGTTCTCTTGCAACGGATAAAGCTTCTTCAAATTTATTTTCTTTTATGAGTCGTGCAAATTTTTTTGAACCAGTTACGTTTGTTCTTTCTCCAATATTTACAAAATTTGTATCTGGACGAAATACAAGAGGTTCCAGACCGCTTAGTCTCAAATAAGGTTCAACTTCCGGAATTTTTCGCGGAGGATATTTTTTTGCTATTTCAGCAAAAGTTTTAATGTGTTCTGGAGTTGTTCCACAGCAGCCGCCAATGATGTTGAAGTATCCTTCTTTTGCAAATTCTTCAAGAACTTTTGCCATCGAATTAGGTGATTCATCATATTCTCCAAATTCATTTGGTAATCCTGCATTGGGATATAAGCTTACAAAAACATTTGCTATTTGTGAAAGCTCAGATATAAATGGCCGCATTTGAGCTGGTCCTAAAGAACAATTTAATCCAACACTTAACAAATTTTTTGTGTGAGAAATTGAAATCCAGAATGCTTCGGTAGTTTGTCCTGATAAAGTTCTTCCGCTCATGTCTACAATAGTACCTGAAATCATAATTGGAATCTGAAGATTTAATTCATCGCACAATTCCATAATTCCAAACAAAGCTGCTTTTGCGTTCAATGTATCGAAAATAGTTTCAAGAAGAAGAATATCTGCTCCTCCATCAATTAATCCTCGTGCTTGTTCTTTATAAGCTTCTTTTACTTCGTCAAATGTTACAGCACGAAAACTTGGGTCGTTTACATCGGGAGAAATTGATAGTGTTTTATTTGTTGGACCGAGTGCACCAGCAACAAAACGAGGTTTATTAGGATTTTTTTTCGTAAACTCTAAAGCAGCTTCTTTAGCAATTCTTGCAGCATTAAAATTAATTTCATAAACCAAATCTTCTGTTTTGTAATCTGCTTGTGAAATTTTAGTTGCATTAAAAGTATTTGTTTCTATTATATCCGCATCAGCTTCAAGATATGAGCGATGAATTTCTTTTATAATTTCTGGTTGAGTTAAAACAAGAATATCGTTGTTTCCTTTTAAATCTGCAGGATGATTTTTAAATCTATCACCTCTAAAATCTTTCTCACTTAGTTTGTAACGTTGAATCATAGTGCCCATTGCACCATCAAGTACCATAATTCTTTCATTTAATATTTTTGTTAGAAGTTCAAGGTTATTCATATAATCCTTTCTTTATTGAATCAAAGAATATTTTTATTAATCAATGATAATGATTAATTTTCGTTCAAATATAATAAATAAAAGAGAAGTTTTATGATAGTAGTTACTGGCGGCGCTGGATTTATTGGAAGCGCAGTTGTATGGAAGTTAAATAAAATGGGAATTGATAAAATTATTATTGTTGATGAACTTGGCAAAGATGATAAATGGAAAAATCTGAATGGACTTAAGTTTGAGGATTATTATCACAAATGGAAATTTATTGATTTAGTAAGAGCAGATTTTGTACCCTTCAAAATATCTTCTATCATACATCTTGGCGCTTGTTCTTCAACTACAGAAAAAGATGCAGATTTCTTAATGAATAATAATTTTCTTTATTCAAAAGATTTGGCTCTTTATTCTGTAAAACATGGAATAAGATTTATTTATGCTTCTTCTGCTGCAACTTATGGTGATGGTTCGCAAGGTTATGACGACGATGAAAAACAACTTGAAAAATTAAGACCATTAAATATGTATGGATATTCAAAACATGTTTTTGATTTATGGATTAAGAGAAATGGCTTATTGAATAAAGTGGTTGGATTAAAATATTTCAATGTATATGGACCAAATGAATATCACAAAGGTGATATGAGAAGTGTTGTTCATAAAGCTTTTGAACAGATTAGAGATACAGGGAAAGTACAATTGTTCAAATCATACAGAAGTGATTATAAAGATGGCGAACAAAAAAGAGATTTTATTTATGTTAAAGATGCAGTTGATATAACTCTTTATTTCCTTGATAATAAAGAAAAAAATGGAATTTATAATGTTGGAACAGGAAAAGCTCAAACATGGATTGAACTTGTTACTGCTTTATTTAATGCATTAGAAAAACCTGTAAATATTGAATTTGTTGATATGCCTGTTGAGATTCGGGATAGATATCAATATTTCACAGAAGCAAATTTGACAAAACTTAGAAAAGCAGGATATGATAAGCCAATCATGAATGTTCAGCAGGGTGTAGAAGATTATGTTAAAAATTATCTGTTAAAAAATACTTATCTTGCAATGAACACTGATTAATAATGTGGTGTTGATTTGGCAAAAGAATTTTCAAAAGGGGAATTTAGAAAACGGCTTTACTTTTTCACATTAAAATTAATTGAATTTATTGACCAGCTTCCTAAAGATAATGTGTCACAAAGAATTGGCGATGAACTTTTCAGCAGCGGAACAAGTGTAATAAGCAATTATATTGAAGCTACAGCTGCATCTACAAAAAAAGATTTGAACAATTACACAATTGCATCTCTTAAATTTGCTAATGAATGTAAATTGTGGCTTGCTCTTGTAAGAGACAGCAAAAGAGCAAATCCAGAAAAAGTAAAGTGGTTTCTTGATGAACTCGATGAAATTTCTGCCATTCTTGCCGAAACAATTTCTTAAATCAATATTCAAAAATTTTGGATGAATTATGCAGCTTGCTACTTTGTGTTATGTAATTCATAACGACAAAACTTTAATGCTTCATAGAATTAAAAAAAAGAATGATGTTCATGAAGGTAAATGGAATGGACTTGGCGGAAAATTTGAACACGGGGAAACACCAGAAGAATGTGTAATAAGAGAAGTTAAAGAAGAATCAGGATTGCTGATTAAAAATCCTAAACTTCATGGATTCATTACATTTCCAATGTTTGATGGCAAAAAAGATTGGTATGTTTTTCTATTTACTGCAAGAGAGTTTGAAGGTAAATTAATTGATTCTCACGAGGGAATCTTAAAATGGATTCCAAATGATAAACTTTTAGAATTGAATTTATGGGAAGGTGATAGAATATTTATTCCCTGGCTTTTTCAGGAAAAATTTTTTAGTGCAAAATTTATTTATGAAAACGGAACCTTGAAAAGCTACGATGTAAAATTTTATTGATTAAGAAAATTTAATTCTGTCAATAAAATTTATTGAATAAGCTTAGAACTTTCTTTTCAAAAATCCTTTAATCAAATCATTTACAGCTTCTGGATTTTCGAGCGGCGAAAAATGTCCAGCTCTTGGAATTATTGCAAATTCAGAATCAGGAATTTTTTCTGACATAGAACGCATAACCTGCGGTGGAGTTAGTTTATCAAACGAACCGCATAAAATTAATGTTGGAATTTTTATTTGAGGCAGGAAAGGTGATGTATCTGTTCTGCTCATTATTGCTAAAATTGCTCCTTTAACGCCAGTTGGATTATGTTGATATGATTTATTAAGTATAGAATCAAACAATTCTTTTTGCTCTTCAATTGTTTCATCTGATAAACAATTAGGAATAAAATTATCAATGAATTTTTTTATTCCTTCTGTATTAATCATATTGATATTTGAAGAACGTTTTAATTTTGCTGTGTTATCATCTGCATCGGCTTTTGTGTCGCACAATATTAACGCACCAAATAGTTCTTGATTTCTTTCTGCTGCTCTTAAAGCAATATATCCGCCCATGGATAAACCACATAAAGCTGGTTTTTGCAGTTGTAATCCTTCAATGATTGAGAATAAATCTTCTACATAAAATTCCATTGTATATTGTCCATCACCAACATAACTTTCTCCAAGCCCGCGAACATCGTATGCTATGCAGTAATAATCTTCTTTTAATGCATCAATTTGATTTTGCCACATTGTGAAATTCAAAGGAAAGCCATGAATAAAAATAATTGGCTTATTTTCAGGTTTTCCAAATGTATTTACCGATAAACCATTAATTGTAAACTTCATAACAATTCCTTTACTTTATTTTTTGTAAATTAAACATATACACATATGAAAAGTTATACTTATTATGAAAAAGATTCAAAAAATAATTTTTTATGAAAATCGAATTAAACTTTTTGCAGTGATAACAGGTTTACTTTTGATAATTATTTTTAGTTCTATAAGAGATGGCATCAATTCTCAAGCAGAAAATTTAATGAGATTGTTTAGTGCAAAGAAGAGTCCTGATAGTTCTATTGTGATTATTCATATTAACAGCACTGATATTGAAAGATTGGGCGGCTGGCCTCTTAAGCGAAGTTATTACGCTTTATTGATAAACAAACTTACTCAGTTCAAAGTCAAAAAAATTGGAATAGAAGTTTTGCTCTCGAATAACTTAGCCATCCAATCAATTTATAATGATTTGCTGAAGGAAGAATTATTGAAATCAGGAAGAGTTGTTCTTTCTTCTATTGTTACAAACCAAAGTAAAACCGGCGAGATTTATCAACATGATACTTTAATTTATTCTCAGCCAAAAATTGATTTACCGCAATTGTTATCAGGACATATCAACTACATTGCTAAAGATGGAATGTATGTACCGTCCGAAATTTACATTGGCAATAAAAGCGAAAAGGCATTTGCTCTTCAGCTTGCTGGTGATAAATTTTTCAATAAGAAAGATTTGATTAAGGTTAATTTTTATACATCATGGAAAAATTTCAAATCATATTCTCTAATTGAATTTTTTGAATTAGCAGAGAATGATAAAAATTTTGACAAGAATTTCTATGATAAAATTGTAATTATAGGTGTAAGTGATGCAGCTATTGCAAAAACAATCTCAACATTTTATGATGATGAACTCCCTGGTGTAGGTTTCCATGCAATTGTTCTCGATAATATTTTAACAGGAAGAATGCTCATTTTTCAAAAAGGGAATTTCATTTCAGTAATTTTTATTTTGATTCTTATCATTGCTTCTCAAATGAAATTGCAAAAGCCTCATTTAGAAATCGAATTAATTGTATTGATAACTTATCTTTTGTTCTCGTATGCTTTGTTCAATTTTTATTATGTAGAAAATAATTATGCTCTGGTTATTGTTCCTGCTTTCTTTTTGTTCTTGACAGAAGGAATATTTTATTTCATTAAAAGCAAAACAGAACTTGATGAAACTTCTAAAGAAATTACTGCATTAAGGTATGCATTGAAAAATAAAGAACAATTATTGCTGGAACTTCAAAAAGAGAAGGAAAGACTTCAAAGTGATTCAGATATTCATTTAATTGAAAAGATAAACAAACTTAAAGAAGAAATAGAGCAGCTTAAAAGATACAATGATGAAACTGAGATAGAATCTTCTGAAAATAAAATAAAAATTTTTGAAGGCATTGTTTATGCAAGTGAAAAGATGAATAAAATTATTAAACTGATTGAAAAAGTTGCCCCAACTGATGCTACTGTTTTAATACTTGGTGAAAGTGGAAGTGGAAAAGAATTAGTAGCCCGTGCAATTCATAATTTAAGTAATCGAAAAGATAAAAAATTTGTTGCAGTCAATTGTGCCGCATTAACTGAATCGTTGCTTGAGAGTGAATTATTCGGTCATGTAAAAGGAGCTTTTACAAATGCATATCAGGATAAAAAAGGAAGATTCGAAATTGCTGATGGTGGAACAATATTTCTTGATGAGATTTCAGAAACAAGCGATAATTTTCAGGCAAAACTTTTGAGAGTTATCCAATTTGGAGATTTTGAAAGTGTTGGTTCTTCAGAAGTTAAACACACAAATGTTAGAATAATTGCTGCAACTAATAAAAATATTGATGAATTAGTTAAGCAAAAAAAATTTCGAGAAGACCTTTTCTATCGATTAAATGTTATAAGAATCAATATTCCACCTTTAAGAGATAGAAAAGAAGATATTGAAGTTCTTGCAAATTATTTTGTTCAAAGAGAAGATGAATCCCTCAAAATATCAAAAGCTGTAATGGAAAATTTAATTCGCAATGAATGGAAAGGAAATGTTCGAGAATTAGAATCACTCATAAAACGAATGGCAATATTTGCAAAGTCAGAAAATAGAACAATCATTACATTAAAAGATTTGCCGGAAGAATATCGCAATATTGAAAAATCCGATTTTGAAAATATTATTCTAAATACTTTGCGAGAGAAAAAGTTTTCTCATTCTTCAATTGTTCAAACAGCAAAGGAATTAGGTAACTTAAGCCGAACAATTGTGTCTGAAAATTTTAGAGGAATATTTTTTAAAATTTATGTTAATACAAATTTCAATTTGGAAGAGACAGTCAAAATAATTGCTCAAACTGAGGATAAAGATGTTCAGGATAAAGTAAAATCTAAAGTGTTAACATATTTAGAAAATATAAAGAAAGATTTGGTTGATATAAAAAATCATGATTTCCCAACTATTAAAAATAAACTTGCATCTAAATACAAAAATTTACCTGTCAGATATCATTCTTATTTAGATGAAACAATTAAATATTTTATTGAAGAATCAAATGACTAATTTATTTTTTCCAGGCATTTTGATGATATTTTCCAGGCATTTTAGAATTGTGAAGTATGCAAATTTTATTCTTTTTTTAAGAAATTATGTTGGCACAGAAAATGAGCTCTCCATTAAAACCATCAACCATAATGGAGGATTTATGAAACAGTTAAAATCATCAATCAGTGCTTTATTTTTAATTTTAGGTCTTATTCTAATTACTGCATGTGAAGATAAAAATTTCATTACAGAACCAGAATCTTCCGCAGCAATTAAATCAGCATTAGAAAAAATTACTTATTCGGATGAAGTATTAAATTCTTTCGTTCCAAATTATAATGAAGAGCAGGCAATGAGCCTTGCTGGCCAATTAAGCAAAACAATTTACCCAATTAAAATTGGTCAGGTTGTTAATCTTGTAGACCGTGACTTACAAATTGATTATGGGGCAGATACAGCAATTGGCAAATTAACACTCAAATTTAAAGGTGAATTAATTATTATGGGGTCATTTAATGAAAATGACAAACGCATCATTCCAGATACAATAGTTAAAAAACCATTTACTTCTACTATTACTCGAATTATAAAATATGCTAAAGTTGACAGCACGGGCGATAATCTTGTTGATTGGAAAATTATAGGCTCATCACTCCCTGAAGGTGGAACCGAAACAAATAATATTGAAATAACCAAACTCACACTTACAACACTCGATGGTAAATCGATAACAATTACTTCTCCAAATGAATTTTTCTTTGATTTTGGAAGAAAGGGATATGCATTAGGAACAGATACTACAGGCACTAATCGACATGGGCAGAATAAAGTAAAAGTAAGAATGAATGATTTAATTCCGTTCTTTGGTCGAAAACAGCCAGTTACAGTAACATTGGAAGTAAAAAGCATTTACGAGAAACCAGATTTAGTTACTGTTACACATGGAGCAATGGCTGGTGTAGGAATGTATAGAGCAAAAGAAAAATTCGAATTAAAAGACACTCAGTTTGATGGAACTTATTACATTAGAACCTATGAAAAAACATGGTTAACTCATTTACATCCTGGATTTATGCATGCAGTAATTAATTTATTGCCGGATAAATCTGTTACAGATACAGATTACACGGTAGAAGAAAAAACTTGGGGCATACCATATGTTATTAAATAACAAAGGCGGAATTTTATTTCCGCCTTTTAAAATTTTGTTGTGCTTTATCATAATGCTGTTTGTAATTTCTTGTGGTGAGCCATCACCAACTGAATTGATTTTTGATAATCAATCAGAAAATAATATTCAAATTGAACCAGCACAAAGCGATAATGATGCAAATCTAAATTCATCAGGCTATGATACTACAGGTGTTGTTAATCCATTTTTAAGCAAAAGCACAATTATAAATATAACAGGTGTAAGAAATACAAATTATGGAATGATACAAAGTGAAGGTTATTATTATGCCATTTTTAATGACAAAACAAAACCAATAAAAATAAAGAACGGCAAATTGATTGGTTATAAATCAAAGGTTTTTTCTTCAGTTAAGTTTGATAATTATGAAGCTGTTAAAATTCCGAATGTAATTCGTTTTGTTGATGGAATGATGGTTAGAGATACAGTATTGGGAATAAAATATTTTATTAAACAAAGAATGATGCAGAATGGTCAAATGCATAGTTTCCCATTTTCTTCTAAGGTTAATATTAAAATTGCAGCAGATAGAAATACTTTCACACAATTTGATGTAGCAATACCGTCGGAAATTGTTGGTAAAGTTAGTTTGGAAGGAAACCGATTAAGGAAAAATTTGAATTTAATTTTGGAATGGAATAAAAAATTTGATGATAATGTTGAAATAATAATTGCAAGATTTAGACAGAATTCTAATGACACAGAACCGTTGCTGAAATTAAAAGGTAATGAAATTGGAAAAATTAAATTGCCATACAGCATTCTGGAAAATATTATTACACCACAAAATAAGTTTTTAATTATTAGTTTTATCAGAAAATATGAAAAACAAATAAACAATATTATTCTTGATGATACATACATTGTTGCACAAAGCATCCATAACATCAAAATTGAAATACCATAAAACAGCTTTCATTATTATGATATTAAGTTTTACTTTTACAAAATCTGCTTATTGCCAGATTTCTCTTGATTACTTTGGTAATGCTTATTCAAAATTTAATTCTCGTTTTCGTCTGAACAGTTTAGAAAGTAATATTTCCAATTATAATCTTACAAATGATATGGAGCTTGCTACAACTTTCAGCAGTGAATACAATGGAGGTTTGAACAGCAGCATTTATTCAATTTCAATCTCTAAAAGAATTAATTCACATTATTTTTATGTTAGATATTCACCTGGAATATCTCAACAGTTTATAATTAAGAGTGGAATGAATATTCAACTTCCTGACAGCGTTGCTCAGTTAAAAACAAAACTAAATTATGAAGAAAAATTTGGAATGGGTTATGCATTTAACTTTTCTCAATTTTTTTCTCTCGGATTTTCTTTAAGATATTTTTCTCAAGAATTTACAGAAGAAAAACCAGTTTTATTTTATACTGATTCTGTCAATTATATTTCTGTTAAAGATGAAATTGCTAAAAGTAATTTTTGGGTTGGAGATATTGGATTAACATTTTTACCCCATCCAGATTTTATGATTTCAATCTTTTCAAATAATTTATTTCTCTCAGAAGAATCAAAACAAAATTATTTGACAGATATCTATTCCTTAAAAAGAAACAAAGGTATTACTACAAAACTTTTTATTTCTCCATTTGAACAATTCAATATCTCCGCAGGATACGAAACCTATGGCTCTTACTATACAGGATTTAATTTTTCTACAAAACTATTCAGAGGATTTTTAACAATCGGCAGTTTAATTTTTCATGACAGATATCAAAAACCATTTATTGCAGGATTTATACCATCGTTAAATTATTCAACTAATTTTTTCAGTATTACATTAAGCGGAGTAAAATATTTTTCGAACAGGAGTAAAGTGCAATCTATTGATGATATGATTAAATATGGAATACACAGCATTTCAAATAATTCTTACAGCAATGATAAAGTTTTTTTGACCATAAATTTTTCGTTGAGCTTAACAAGAGAAAAACAAATTAAATTAATTGATGTTGATATTAAGGACGATATTTATCCAACTCTCAATGATATATTTATTCACAAACCATTTGCAATAGGAAAGGTTGTAAATCTTACCAACAAAATTATTGAAGTGAGACCTTCTTGTTTAATCCAAAAAGTTAATGATGAAATAGTTTATTCACCAAATGTCAAACTTCTTCCTTACGATACAGTAGAAGTGCCTTATTATATTTTTATAAATAATTCTTTGATTACAAAGAGAGAAATTTCTCAAGCAGAATTTTTTGTTAGTGTAGATGATTTAGAACCAGACGATAAAATTCAAAAGCCAATATTAATAAATGATAAAAACAGCTGGGATGGTTCTGTTTCTAATCTTGTATACTTTGTAAGAAGTGATTTTGAATTTTCTAGTAAGTATTCAAAAAATATTTTACAATCTTTTAAGAATTACTTAGATACAATTAACTACGAGCTTTTGATTTTTAATCAAGTAAAAATCCTTTTTGAAAATTTTATTAAAGAAATGAATTATGTTGCAGACCCAAGAGCAAGCGTCGAACATGTTCAATTCCCAAATGAAACTATAAAACTAAAAGGAGGGGATTGCGACGACTTGAGTGTTTGTTTTGCTTCATTACTTGAAAGCATAGGAATTCAAACAGCATTTGTTGATTACAAAAATCCAGATGGAATTAGTCATGTTAATTTATTGATTAACACAAATCTTTCTCCTTCAAGGATGAATTTAATTACAAATAATGATTCAAAAATTGTCATAAGAAAAAATACTGATGGGAAAGATGAAATCTGGATTCCTATTGAAACAACATGCTTAAAAGATTTTGATACAGCTTGGAATCTCGCAGCAGAAAAATTTAATAAAGAAGCGATAGAAGAATATGGTTTATCGAATGGCAAAGTAACTATCATCGATATTTATTAGGAGGTGAGTATGAAAAAGATATTTTTAATTTTTATATCAATAACATCAATATATGCTCAATCATTTGTAGTTGAAAAAGTAAGTGGTAATGTTCAGGCATTGATAGGATTAAATGAAGAATGGACAAAAGTAAAAGTTGGTCAATTATTAAAAGGGAGTGATTTAATTTCTACTGGTGAAAAATCTCTTGTTCAGCTAAATAACAATGGGGTTAGATTTATACTTCAAAGCAATTCTGCATTAAATATTAATAACATAAAAAGATTATCATTGAATGAGCTGCTGTTAGCATTAGCAATGGAAGAAATTAGGAATGTTCCCAAAATTAAAGAGGATAATTCAAGAAGAAATACTGCAGTCTATGGTGAAAAAGTAGAAAGTGTTACTGGTGATAAAAGTATATTCAATGATTTAGGAGTAAAAAAATTAAATGGTGCCAAGCAGCTTGCAATTAATGGCTACAAAGAATCAGCCATATTGCTTGCAAAGGAAACTTATCGAAAATATCCAGATACCAAAACAAGAATCGACGATAGATTATTTTTTGTTAATCTTATGATAGAATTGCATTTACTTAACGAAGCATCTTCTGAATTAAATGAGTTAAAGAAAATGAAATTGACTAAGGACCAAAATGAAAAAGTGGAACATTGTTTTGAAATTATAAATGAAGAAATGTTAAAGAATAATTAAGATTATTTAAGAAATTAACTCCAAGGACTAATACAACAATTTCTAAGAATTCTATTTACTAAAAAGATAATTCCACATCAAAAAATTATTAGAATCAAGAAAAGTTCTGCCACGACCAGACTTAAAAAATTTTTCTCTCATCATAGCCTCATGCTTGGAAGAGAAAGATTCATGGTAGATAAGCTTTAATGGTCGGCGGTTTTTAGTAGATTTAACCAGACCAGAGTTATGTTCCCAGAGTCTGCGATTAAGATTTTCAGTAAAGCCAATGTAACGTTTGAAATCTTTGAGAGATAATAAAACATAGACGTAAAACATAGTAGGGGGAGAAAAAGTTAGAGGCGGCGGTCGGATTCGCCCGCCAAAGGCGGGTTGCAGACCCTCGCCTTAGGATTAAGAGAGATTAAGAGAATCAAGAAAAGCTCTGCCACGACCAGACTTAAAAAATTTTTCTCTCATCATAGCCTCATGTTTGGAAGAGAAAGATTCATGGTAGATAAGCTTTAATGGTCGGCGGTTTTTAGTAGATTTAACCAGACCAGAGTTATGTTCCCAGAGTCTGCGATGAAGATTTTCAGTAAAGCCAATGTAACGTTTGAAATCTTTGAGAGACAATAAAACATAGACGTAAAACATAGAACTGAGAAGGAAAGTTAGAGGCGGCGGTCGGATTCGAACCGACGAATAAGGGTTTTGCAGACCCTCGCCTTAGACCACTTGGCTACACCGCCAAAATTTCATTATTCATTTTTTCAAAGAGGCGGCGGTCGGATTCGCCCGCCAAAGGCGGGTTGCAGACCCTCGCCTTAGACCACTTGGCTACACCGCCAAAATTTCATTATTCATTTTTTCAAAGAGGAACAATTAAATTATCTCTTCAAAGTTGAATGCTGTCTTTAGCTTTTAATCCACTTATTAATTAGCTAATGTTTTAGAAAAAAGAAATCCCGAATTTATCGGGATTTGTTAGAGCGGGAAACGGGACTCGAACCCGCGACATCAACCTTGGCAAGGTTGCGCTCTACCAACTGAGCTATTCCCGCATTATTCAATTTATCTAAAGAACCATTTATTTTGGTGCGTAAATATAATATTAAGACTAATTCATAGCAATAATGAATTTATTTTTTCTTTTATACTCTCGGTCCGTGAACATAACCTCTGTAAGGCCTTGAATGCTGAACAGTTATAAATGCCCGCTTGTCAATTGTCTCAACTATTTTTAAGACCTCCTCAAGATGTTTTCTTTTTATAATTACAATTATAATTGATACTCCTCCAACGCTTCCTTCTCCAGGCAATATTGTAACTCCAAAATTTGACATTCTTAATTTATTTGCAATTTCATCTGTATGATGCATCGATACTATATTTACCTGCGAAAATCCAATAGCTACTTTTTGCTCAAGTGTAATTCCAAGTATATTTCCAAATGCAAAACCCAATGCATAACCAATTAAATTGATTGTGTTGTCTAAATGCTGAACTATATAACTCATTGCTGATATCCAGATTAATACTTCAAAAAAACCTACAATTGCAGCGTGATATTTTTTTGCTTGAACAACAAGCATTGTCCTAAATGTACCAAGTGTTACATCTGCGATGCGCATGAACATTATAATCATTGCGCCGAATATACTTTCTAATGCCATTAATTTATCTCAAAATATTTGTTAATTAAATTTTATTTTAGCATACCAAAATTAAGAATTTATTTTAGAAATGTTTGAAGCAGAAAGAAATGAATTAATAAATAACTTGCGAAAAAAAGGAATTACTGATGAACGTGTACTTGAAGCAATGCTGAAAGTAGAACGTCATCGTTTTGTTCCAGAAGCAGTTCAGCATCATGCATATAAGGATATTGCTTTGCCAATCGGATATGGACAAACAATTTCTCAGCCTTACACCGTTGCTATTATGACTCAAGCCCTAAAAGTTCAACCAGGAAATAAAATTTTGGAAATTGGAACTGGATCGGGTTATCAGGCTGCAATTTTATATGAGATGGGGGCTAAAGTTTTTACAATAGAAAGAAATTATGAACTATACAATCGTGCATTAAAAATTTTTGATGAACTTAATTTGAAAATCGCAGCAAGATGCAGTGATGGCACAATTGGTTGGGAAGAATTTTCTCCTTATGATGGAATTATTGTTACTGCTGGCAGTCCATCAGTACCTAAAGCATTAAAAAAACAATTAGCAATCGGAGGCAGATTAGTAATTCCTGTAGGTGACCGCCAGACCCAAGTTCTTACAATTCTCACAAAAATTTCAGATGAAGAATTTAGTGTGAATGAAATACCATATTTTGCATTTGTTCCTTTAGTAGGCAAAGAAGGATGGAACGCAAAGTAATTGTAATTGTTGGTCCAACATGTTCTGGCAAAACTCAAGTTGCTATTAAGCTTGCTGAAAGATTAAGCACAGAAATAATTTCTGCAGACAGCCGTCAAATTTATAAATACTTATCGATTGGAACTGCTAAACCATCAAAAGAAGAACTAAGCAAAGTTAAACATCATTTTATTGATACATTAAATCCAGATGAAGATTACAATGTCAGTCGTTTTGAAGAAAATGCATTAAAAATTATTGAAAGGTTAATTCAAGAAAATAAAGTTCCTATCGTCGTTGGTGGTTCAGGACTTTATGTAAAAGCAATTATAGATGGAATTTTTAATGAAGTTTCTACTGATGAAGAATACCGTCAGCAGCTTAAAGTAAAAAGAGAAATTTATGGCAATGAATTTCTTTATAATGAATTAAAAAAAATTGATCCAGTGAGTGCATCTAAAATGCTTCCTCAAAATTGGAAAAGAGTTATGAGAGCTCTTGAGGTTTACCATTTAACTGGAAAACCTATCTGGGAATTTCATCAATCACATAAAAGAGAGGTTGATTATCAATTTTATCAGTTTGGTTTGATGTGGGAAAGAGAAATTTTATATAGAAGAATCGAAGCAAGAGTTGACTTAATGATTGAAAAAGGTTTGATAGATGAAGTAAAAAATATTTTATCAATGGGTTATTCAAAAAGTTTGAACTCGCTAAATACTGTAGGATATAAAGAAATTATTTCATATCTGGAAAATGAAATTACTCTTAAAAGAGCAATCGAATTGATTAAAAGAAATACAAGAAGATTTGCCAAAAGACAGATGACATGGTTTCGAAAAGATAATAGAATAAAGTGGATTCCTATTTCAAGCGAAAATGATTTAATCAAAATACCCGATATAATTTTAGAGGGCATAGCTTAGTCAATAATTTTGTCAACGCATTGAATAAAAATAAAATGTAAATTTGCATCTGAAGTTTTTAAATATTCTTTAATTCTACATTCCCTAAAAAATCAAAGGAGAAACAATGTTCGAAGAGCAGTTAAGAAGATTAAATGAGTTAGAAGAGAAAACAAGAAACTTAAGAGGTTATCTTTAAATTAGATGAAAAAGAAAAACAGATTTCTGAAATACAAAAAAAATCAGAGGCTTCAGATTTTTGGAACGACCAAAAAAATGCTCAGGCACTTTTGCAAAAGTCAAAATCTCTTCAGATGTGGGTCGAAGCTTGGAATGAATTAGATAAAAAAGAAAAACATCTTAGAGAATTTATTGAACTTGCACAATCAGAAAATGATGAATCTCTTGAAAGTGAAATAGAAAATGAACTTGCACAAATTCAAAAAGCATATTCTGAATTAGAACTCAAAAGCATGCTAAGTGGAAAAGATGATGATAAAAATTGCATTCTTACAATTCATTCTGGAGCAGGAGGAACTGAAGCACAAGATTGGGCAGAAATGCTGATGCGTATGTATTTACGCTGGGGCGAACAAAATGGTTATAAAATGACTTTGATTGATTATCTCGAAGGAGAAGGAGCAGGTATAAAAAGTGCAACAATCGAAGTTGAAGGTCCATTTGCTTATGGTTATTTGAAAGCAGAAAATGGTGTTCATCGACTTGTGAGAATTTCCCCTTTTGATGCAAATAAAAGAAGACACACTTCATTTGCTTCTGTGTTTGTAATCCCGGAAGTTGATGATACAATAGAAATAGAAATTAATCCTGCAGATTTAAAAATTGATACTTTTCGTTCAGGTGGAAAAGGTGGTCAAAATGTTAATAAAGTTGAAACTGCAGTTAGAATTACTCATATTCCAACTGGAATTGTTGCAGCTTGTCAAACAGAAAGATCGCAGCTTCAAAATAAAACAAATGCAATGAAACTCCTTAAAGCAAAACTTTACCAGCTTGAATTAGAAAAACAGCAGGCTGAATTAAGTGAATATGAAAAAAATAAAATGAAAATCGAATGGGGAAGTCAAATTCGTTCTTATGTTTTTCATCCTTATAATTTAGTTAAAGACCACAGAACTGGTTATGAAACCTCTGATACTCAAGCAGTTATGGATGGAGATATCAATAATTTTATTCGAGAATATCTATTAAAATTTTCTCAGAATTAGTGGAGTTTTTATGGCACGCCTTAGAAAGTATATGAAAGGAGAAATGATTGCAAATGAAGGAGAGAAAGCAACGAAACTTTTTATTCTTGTAGATGGCAAAGTTGGGATTTTCAAAAATGGAGTTAAGATAACTGAATTTGATAAAGAAGGCACAATACTCGGAGAAATGAGCTTGATATTAAAAAAACCACGAACTGCATCAATACTTGCAATTACGGATGCAGAACTCCTCGAAGTAGAAGGAGAAATTGAAGATATCATAAAACAATATCCAGATATTTCACATAAAATTATTTACAGTCTTGCTGAACGACTTGCAAAAGTAACCGAAGAATTTTTACATCATTAAATAAAGGGTTAAAATGAAAAGTTATACTGAATATCTTTGGTTCAACACTTCAAAAAGAAGAGAGTATATTAATATTACAAGTGATGTTGAAAAAGCATTAAAGAAAAGTGGAATAAAAGAAGGAATGGTTCTTGTCTCTGCAATGCATATAACTGCAGGAGTTTATGTTAATGATGCAGAAAGTGGATTAATTCAAGATATAGATGAATGGCTCGAAAAACTTGCACCTTACAATCCTCATTATCGTCATCATCGAACTGGAGAAGATAACGGTGATGCTCACCTTAAAAGTTTGTTAATTCATCACGAAGTAATAATTCCTGTTACAGATGGGAAACTCGATTTTGGCCCATGGCAGCAGGTTTATTATGCTGAGTTTGATGGACAGAGAAGAAAGCGAGTAATTATTAAAATTATTGGAGAATAATTATTGAACCCGCCAAGAAAAAAACTTTCTGTTACAATTATTGCTTATAATGAAGAAAAAAATATTCGAGATTGTCTTGAAAGCATAAAATGGGCAGATGAAATTATTCTTGTTGATTCCGAAAGCAATGATAAAACAGTTGATATTGCAAAAAATTATACTGATAAAATTTTTATACGAAAATGGGAAGGATATTCATCTCAAAGAAATTTTTCTTTGCAGCAAGCAACTAATGAGTGGGTATTGAGTCTTGATGCAGATGAACGAATTTCTGATGAATTGAAAAATGAAATAGAAAAAATTCTGATGCACGATGATGGAGTTAATGGCTATTACATACCAAGAAGAAATTATTTCCTTGATAAAGTTATTAAATCATGTTTCTGGTATCCAGATTATCAACTTAGATTGGTTAGAAAAGATTTTGCAAAAGTTAATAACAGAAAAATTCATGAAGGTTTAGAAGTTACTGGCAAAAAAGCTTATCTGAAAAATGATATAATTCATTATACTCATCAGAATCTAAAAGATACCTTCAAAAAAATAAATGAGTATTCATCACTTCAAGCAGAAGAAAAAATAAATGACGAAAAAGTAAAACCACATCATCTAATAATTCATCCTTTTGCTGCCTTCTTAAATCATTTTATTTCTCGTAAAGGTTATAAAGATGGAGTATATGGTTTGATGGTATCACTTGTTCACATGATGACAAACATGATGACATACATGAAAATGTGGGAATTGCAAAATGTTAAAAAAGAAGAAAATCAATAAAGAAGATTTCTTTGATAAAGTTTATAAAATAGTTGCAAAAATTCCCAGAGGAAAAGTAACTACTTATGGTGCAATTGCAGAAGCATGTGGAATTAAATCTGCAGCAAGAACTGTAGGCTGGGCATTAAATAGTGCTAAGAATAGTAATTTACCCTGTCATCGTGTAGTTAATAGATTTGGTGCATTGACAGGAAGAATTCATTTTGGCGACCCATTTTTAATGGAGGAACTCTTACGAGCCGAAGGAATTGAGTTCGACGAAAATAATTGTGTTAATTTGAAAAAACATTTCTGGCAGCCAAAAAAAATTAATATCTAACAAGTTTGAATGACGACACACCTCCGTTAATTTTTATTGAAATTTTTTTCTGTGCGTTTTCGTAATTAGGTGTTTCAAAAAGGTTAGAATCAATTTTTTTAAGACCATCTAAATCTCGCGACATTAATACCATATCGCCTTCCAATCTGCAGCCCGATTCTTTTGGGATATAGATTTTGATTTTTGCCACACCCATCTCAATTTCAACATCTGTTAAATCTGATTTACCTCCAAGTTTTAACACTACATTTGAAGCTCCAGTCTTCAATCTTACATTTTTAATTTTATAACTTGTTAAATCAAATCTAGCTTTTGCAGCACCAAATTCTAAAGATAAATCCCACTCAGGTATTTCATTGAGATGCATTATTAATTTATTTCCAATTTTTGAATTAGGGAAATTGATTGTATTTTTTTCAAGATCAAAATCGATGTAACTAATGCTGTCACTTTTTGTTGTATTCAATTCATAATCTGCCCAATTGCCATAACTTTTTCCAAGAATTAATTTATCTGTTGGTTCAGCAATTTCGAAAAATCCTGCACCAGATTTAAAATTTAGTTCAGCATATTTAATTGTGTTATCATATTCTTCCGAATAAGTATCTCTTAATTCATTTTTGTCATAATGATACCATTCAAAATTTGAAAATGTGTTTACAATTATTCCATAAATCATAACTGCTAAATAAATTCCTGTTAAAGCACTTAATATTGGCCTGATTAATGAGTTTTTAAAAATTACCATCAAACCCCAGATAACAAAAATGAGTGGCCAGATATCCCACACAAAAGAAAAATCTGAAGTGATAAAATTATATTTAGTTAACAAAAACAATGCACCAAGTGTAACTAAAAAGAAACCCCACGATAATTGTTTGCTTTTCATCTCACACCTCATTATTTGCTTACCGAATTCCAAATTAAAAATATTCCAATAATTACAAGAGTTAAAGGAATAATATCTTCAAAACAAAATGCAGGTATAAATCTTTCTGCAAGGAATAACAGACCTATTAAAATCAAAATAACACCAAAAATTACGCGCCCGCTTCCATTTCTTTTATATTCAACTTCTGTTTTGTATGGTTTTGCATTTTCTTCCGAGGTCTCTTTGCTGGTTTCTCTTTCGATATTATATGCAACTTCAAATGGTTCTTCTGGAATAATTATCCAGAGTATGATATAGAGCAGCACCCCAATTCCATTTATTAAACTAAATAGAACAAAAATTACTCTCATCAGAATTGGGTCTAAATTAAAATACTCTGCCAAGCCTCCCGCAACTCCGCCGAGCACTCTAAATTTTCTTGAACGATATAGTTTCTTTTGCATAAAACCTCCTGCAGAAAATTTGTTCGATTATTAAGACGGTTAATTTCTCAAAAGGTTTGAATTAAGAACTATACTTACTAATTTTCTTTTAATAAAAAAATGGTTTTTATGAAAATAGCAATTTGTCAATATAATCCTATAATCGGCGATTTAAAAGGAAATACAAAAAAAATTTTAGATGGTTATAAAAAAGCAGTTAATGATGGGGCAGATTTAGTAGTATTTCCTGAATTATTTATTTGCGGTTATCCTCCTTTGGACCTCGTAGAGAAAAAAGAATTTCGTGATGCTGTAAGAAATGCAACAGAAGAAATTGCAAGCTTAACTTCAACTACTGGATTAATTTTTGGAACTATCACAGAAGATTATGAAGAATTAGTTGGAACAGGTGTTTACAATTCTGCAGTTCTTTGTTATGATGGCAAAATTCAATTTGTTCAAAGCAAATCATTAATTCCAAATTATGATGTATTTGATGAAGTAAGATATTTTGAACCTGCAAAAGAAGTTCGCATTCATGAATTTAAAAATGAAAAGCTTGGTATTTCAATTTGCGAAGACATTTGGAATGATGCTGATTACTGGAAAAAACGCCGCTATCCAATTGACCCAGTTCAAAAACAAGTTGAGCTTGGTGCTACTTTATTGATAAATATTTCTGCAAGTCCTTATGCATATGGCAAACGCAAGCTTCGACATCAAATGCTAAGTGTGCTAACAAAAACTGATAATCTTCCACTTGTGTATGCTTGTTGTGTTGGAGCTCAAACAGAATTAATATTTGATGGCGCAAGCATGTGTTTTAATTCAGAAGGAAAATTGTGTATGCTTGGAAAAGCTTTTCAAGAAGATTATTTCATTTTTGATACACAAAAAAATTATGATGAAATAAATAATGTGGAATCAAATTTTGAAGAAGAAGCTCTAAATGCATTAATTCTTGGCTTGAAAGATTATGCAAATAAAACTGGTTTCAAAAAAGCATTAATTGGTTTAAGCGGCGGAATAGATTCTGCTCTTGTAACTTACATTGCTGTTCAAGCATTTGGAAAAGAAAATGTTCATGTTGTTATGATGCCTTCAAAATATTCAAGTGAAGGAAGTATTAAAGATTCTGAGAAACTTATTAGAAATTTAGGCATCTCATCAGATAAAATTTCTGTTCAACCTGTATTT
Organism: Melioribacteraceae bacterium; assembly: GCA_037481715.1. Classification (GTDB taxonomy): domain Bacteria; phylum Bacteroidota; class Ignavibacteria; order Ignavibacteriales; family Melioribacteraceae; genus Rosettibacter. The sequence goes on along the minus strand of JBBFLD010000003.1, from coordinate 147,839 downwards.
GATAAAATTATTGAAATGCTCAAAGAAGCTTTCAAAGGAAAAGATGAAGACATTACAGAGGAAAATATTCAATCAAGAATTCGAGGATTGTACTTAATGGCTTTATCGAATAAGCACGGATATTTACTTTGTGCAACTGGAAATAAATCCGAACTGGCTACAGGTTATGCAACTTTGTATGGCGACATGTGCGGAGCTCTTGCTGTTATTGGTGATGTTTATAAAACTCAGGTTTATAAAATTGTTGAATTTATTAATCGAGATGGTGAAATAATTCCAGAAGAAATAATAAAAAAAGCCCCATCTGCAGAATTGCGTCCAAATCAAACCGACCAGGATTCACTGCCGCCTTATGATTTGCTAGATAGAATTTTGAAGATGTATCTCGAGGACCAGAAAGAATTTTATGAAATTGCAGAAGCTATAGGTGAACCGGAAGTTGTAAAAAAAGTTTTAAGAATGGTTGATGTAAATGAATTCAAACGAAAGCAAGCTGCTCCTGTTTTAAGAATTTCAACAAAAGCATTTGGATATGGAAGAAGATATCCAATCGTTCAAGGCTGGCGAAGATGAAACTTAACCAGAATTATTAAAAACTTCTGAAAGGAAAAATTATGTTAAAGAAATTATTAATTCTTTTAATCCTTGCTTCAGGATTTATTTATTCACAACTTCATTCAAATGATATTGTAACTATTGAATTGATTAATGGCCAGGATGCTGCTCATCAGAATTCTAATTTTAAATTTGCTGTTAAAACGGCAATAAAGAATGGATGGCATATTAATTCAGATAAACCGAATGAAGATTTTCTTATTCCAACTCAATTAATCTCTCTTGACAGCAGATTTCCATTTGCAAGAATAATTTTTCCAAATGCAAAAGAACTCAAGTTTAATTTTTCAGAAAAACCTGTTTCTGTTTTTGATGGAGAAATTTTAATTGCAGGATTAATTCGAATTGATGAAAATATTCCTCTCGGAATTTACAAAGTTCCAATTCAACTAAGATATCAAGCCTGCAATAATGAAAGTTGTATGCCACCGACTAAAATAATTGATACAATTACAATTCATGTAGTTGATTCATCTGTTAAGATTAACGAAGCAAATCAGAATATTTTTGAAAAAGTAAAATTCGAAGAAGCAATTAAAAATGATTCAAATGAAAATTCTGTTGCATCAGTTCTTGAATCAAAAGGTTTATTGTTAAGTTTATTATTTATTTTTCTTGGAGGACTGGCGCTGAATCTTACTCCGTGTGTTTATCCATTAATTCCTATCACTATTGGATATTTTGGTGGACAAAGTGAAGGCAGAACAAGCAGACTTTTCATGCTTGGGCTTCTTTATATTTTGGGGATGGCAATTACTTATTCAGTAATTGGTGTGGTAACATCATTAAGCGGTGCTGTATTTGGAACGCTACTTCAAAATCCAATTGTGATTATAACAATATCATTGCTTTTTGTGGTTTTATCTTTAAGCCAGTTTGGTGTTTATGAATTTAAATTGCCTGATTCATGGGTTATGAAAGCTGGTGGTGCAAAAGCAGGTTTCTTTGGTGCATTTTTTATGGGTTTGACAATGGGCATTGTCGCAGCGCCGTGTATTGGTCCTTTCGTTCTTGGGTTAGTAACTTATGTAGCTGCAAAAGGTGATCCTTATTATGGATTTTTAATGTTCTTTGTTCTTGCGCTTGGTCTTGGATTGCCTTACTTATTCCTTGCACTTTTTTCTGGAAAAATTAAAAAATTACCTCGTGCCGGTGATTGGATGGAAGGCGTTAAACATATTTTTGGTTTCTTGCTGCTTGGAATGGCAATTTATTTTATAAGCCCTCTCTTTTCAAAAAATATTAATATCTATTTTCTTCCTTCATTTGGAATAATTGCAGCATTCTATCTTATGCTTATTGATAAAATGGGTAACAAAGTTTTTGCTTTCAAATTATTTAAAATGATTTTCTCGCTTATTGTAATTGCTGTATCTGTTTACTCAATTATTCCTTCTGAAAAATCATCACCTGATTGGAAAAAATTTTCAGAAACAGATTTTCAGAATGCTGTTTCTAATAATCAAAAAATTGTAATTGATTTTTATGCAGATTGGTGTATACCATGCAAAGAGCTGGATGCATTAACATTTTCTGATAAAAAAGTAATTGAAGAATTAAAAAATTTCACTGCATTCAAAGTAGATATGACTCAAACACTATCTGAAGAAACAGAAAAAATTCGTAATAAATTTAATATTGTAGGAATGCCGACAATTTTGATTATTGATTCTAAGGGAAACGAAGTTGAAAGGTTTACTGGCTTTGTTGATGCAGAAGAATTTCTTAAAAAACTTCAAAAAGTGAGGTGATTTTAGTGCATTTAATTTTGTTGTTTAATTACCTATTTTTAAGCAGATAAAAAGAAAAATTAATTTATTTAAGAGAAAGCCATGGCAAAAATAATTCAAATAGTAGAAGATGTAACAGTAAGGTTTGCTGGTGATTCCGGAGATGGAATGCAGCTTACCGGCTCTCAATTTACCGATACTACTGCAGTTGTCGGTAACGATTTAAGTACGCTTCCAGATTTTCCTGCAGAAATTCGTGCCCCTGCTGGTTCATTATCTGGAGTAAGTGGATTTCAACTTCATTTTAGCAGTAAGGATATTCAAACTCCTGGTGATACACCTGATGTTCTTGTTGCAATGAATCCTGCTGCACTAAAAGTAAATCTTAAGGATTTAAAACCAAATGCAACAATCATTGTTAATTCAAATGCATTTGATGCAAAAAATTTGAAACTGGCAAAGTATGATTCAAACCCTCTTGAAGATGGAACATTATCCGGCTACAATGTAATTCCTGTTCCATTAACACAATTAACTATGTCTGTTCTTGAAGACATAAATATATCTACCAAAGAAAAAGAAAGATGCAAAAACTTTTTTGCATTGGGTTTGATGTATTGGATGTTCAATCGTCCACTCGAAATTACAATGAAGTGGCTCGAAACAAAATTTAAAAATAAACCAGAAATTCTTGAAGCAAATAAACGAGCATTGCAGGCAGGATACAATTACGGCGATACAACAGAAATATTTACAACAAGATATGAAGTTAAAGCTGCAAAACTTCCTAAAGGAATTTATAGAAATATTTCAGGCGATGAAGCTACAGCACTTGGTTTTGTTGCAGCTTCTTTAAGAAGTGGTTTGAAACTTTTCCTTGGTTCATACCCAATTACTCCTGCATCGGAAATTTTACAAGAATTAAGCAAATACAAAGAATATGATGTAGTAACATTTCAGGCCGAGGATGAAATTTCAGGAATCTCTGCAGCTATTGGAGCAGCCTTTGCAGGTTCACTTGCAATTACTACTACTTCTGGTCCTGGGTTATCTCTTAAGACTGAAGCAATAGGATTGGCTGTTATGACTGAACTACCGCTTGTAATTGTTGATGTTCAAAGAAGCGGACCAAGCACTGGAATGCCTACAAAAACAGAACAAGCTGATTTACTTCAAGCAATGTTTGGAAGACATGGCGAAGCTCCTGTCGTTATTCTTGCTGCTAAAAGTCCTGCTGATTGTTTCTTTAAAGCAGTAGAAGCATCTAAAATAGCTGTAGAATTTATGACACCTGTCATTTTGCTTACTGATGGTTATCTGGCTTTTGGTTCTGAACCTTTAAGAATTCCTTCCTTCGATGAATTGCCTGAAATAAAAGCAAAGTTTAGAACTGACCCAGAAGGTTTTTATCCTTATTTGAGAGATGAAAATTTAGTCCGTCCATGGGCAATTCCAGGAACACCAGGACTTGAACATAGAATAGGCGGACTTGAAAAAAGAAATATTTATGGTAATGTAAGCTATGACCCTCAAAATCACGAAGAAATGGTAAGAATTAGAAAACAAAAAGTTGACAATGTTCAAAAAGTAATTCCAGATTTAGAAGTGGAAGGAGACCAGCAAGGTGAACTACTTATTTTAAGCTGGGGAAGTACTTATGGTGCAATTCATGAAGCCGTCGAAAACGTAAAATCAAAAGGTTATAATGTATCACAAGCTCACTTAAGTTATATTAATCCATTCCCAAAAAATCTAAATGATATTTTAAGAAGATTTAAGAAAATATTAATTCCTGAACTTAATCTGGGTCATTTAGCGTTCTTAATTAGAAGTCAATTTTTGATTGATGTAATTCAATTAAATAAAGTACAAGGCAGACCATTCAAAGTGTCTGAAATTGAAAATAAGATTATTGAGGTTCTGGGAGGCAAAAATGGAAACTAAAATAGATGAACTAAACACAGAAATAAAATACACAGCAAAAGATTTTTCTTCTGGTGAAGATGTAAAGTGGTGTCCAGGTTGTGGTGATTATTCAATTCTTGCTCAGGTTCAAAGAACTTCTCCAAATTTTGGGGAAAGAAAAGAAAATATGGTTTGGGTTTCTGGCATTGGCTGTTCAAGCAGATTTCCATATTACATGAATACATATGGATTTCATGGAATACACGGAAGAGCTGCTGCAATTGCTACTGGTGTTAAACTTGCAAATCCGAATTTGCAGGTATGGGTTGCAACAGGTGATGGTGATATGTTAAGCATCGGCGGTAATCATTTTATTCATGCTTGCAGAAAAAATGTTAATATCAAAATTGTTTTGTTCAATAATAAAATTTATGGACTGACAAAAGGTCAATATTCACCAACATCTGAAAAAGGAAAAATTACAAAGTCTTCTCCATATGGCACAGTTGATTTCCCATTTAATGCAATTAAGCTGGCTGATGCTGCTGGTGCAACTTTTATTGCAAGAACAATTGATACCGAAACCAAACACATGCAGGAAATGCTTTTGAGAGCATCAAAGCATAATGGACTTGCTTTTATTGAAGTGTATCAAAATTGTGTGATATTTAATGATGGAGCATTTTCTCATCTTTCAGATAAAAATCTAAAAGCAGAAAATGTTCTTTATCTCGAACACAACAAACCTCTTGTTTTTGGAGCTAATAAAGATAAAGGAATCAAACTTGATGGATTAAATCCTGTTATAATTGATTTGAATGATGGAGTTCATTCAATTAATGATTGCTGGGTTCATGATGAATTTGATGATAATCCAACAAGAGGATTTATACTTTCAAGATTTACTGATATTCCAGGCATGCCTACGCCTCTCGGTGTTTTTAGACAATTCAGTAAACCTACTTTCGATGGCGACTATATGAAACAAATTGAAGAAGTGAAAGCCAAAAAAGGTCAGGGCACCTACGAGAAACTTATGTTTTCTACAAACACATGGGAAGTTGCTTAAGTTTATTTATGAACATTTTTAATTTTTTCAAGGCGAAGACCAAACTTCGCCTTTTTTATTATTTTTGTTTAATTATTTCCGAGTTATTCTATGAATAATTTCAACATATTGAAAAAAGTTATTGAAGAAAATAATTCATTTATTCTTACAACTCACGTTAATCCAGATGCAGATGCAATTGGTTCTGAACTTGCACTCTTTTTTATTCTGAAAAAACTTAATAAAAAAGCTTTTGTGATTAATCATAGTGGAACACCTTATAATCTTGAATTTCTTGATGAAGAAAAAATTATTCAAAAATTTGATGCGGATGTTCATCAAAAATTATTTGATGAAACTGATGTTTTATTTTTAGTCGATTTAAATCGTGTTAATAGAGTTGTTAAACTCGAAGAGTTTGTCAATAAATTCAAAGGAATTAAAATTTGTATTGACCATCATCAAGACCCAGAAAATTCTTTTGATTACATTTTTGGTGGAACTGAATATTCTGCAACCGGAGAAATTATTTATGATTTTATTAAAGAGACTTCTATTGTAAATATCGATTACAAAATTGCATATCAGCTTTATGCTGCAATAATGACCGATACAGGTTCTTTCAGATATGAACGCACATCTTCAAAGATTCACAAAATTGCTGCAGAACTTCTTGAAACGGGTGTCAATCCAACTGAAGTATACGAAAAAGTTTATAACCAATTTAACTTCAGCAGAATTAAACTTCTTGGAAAAGCTTTAAGCTCTGTTGAATTAGATTCTACAGGAAAAATTGCTTATATGACAGTAACTCAAAACGACCAGCAAACTTACGACACAACTGAAGATGATATCGATGGATTTGTGTCTTACTGCCTTTCAATTAAAGGAGTTGTAATTGGAATTTTATTTTATGAATTGAAAGATGGTCTGAAAATAAGTTTCAGGTCAAAAGGAAATATTCAAGTCAATAAACTTGCAGAAGAATTTGGAGGCGGTGGTCATATCAATGCTTCGGGCACAAGATTATTCAATGTTAAACTTGATGATATAAAAGAAAAAGTAATTGAAAAAGCAAAAAATTATTTAGAGGAGTAAATGATGTTGTTTAATCTGAAATTCAAAGCAGCAGATGATACAATTAGTTTTGAAGAGAATTCAGCATTGATAAAATTTTTTATTGACAGCGAAAAACTTGAAAATCAGCTTAAATATTTTTTTGTTTCTCTTGGATTAAAATTAGGAAATCTTCAAAGAAAAAATTTTCTTGATAAAAAAAATGATGAATTAATTTATTACAGCACTGAAGGCGAACCTTCTGCAGTATTTATAAAAAAAATAAAATTAGATAAAGAATTCAATCAGGACTTCTTCAGAAATTATTTTGCCGGCTTAATTAAATCCTTGGAGAATAAAAAAATAAATTCTATTCATATCATTACTCCAGCTTTCGAGCATTTCAAAAATTATTTTGATGATATTTCATATCTCATCCAATCGATGATTGAAGGACTTGCATTGGGAAATTATACTTTCGATAAATATAAATCAGATAAAAAGCAGATTGAAAATATCTATGTTAAAATTCATTACACCGATACAAAAGTTCTGAACAAAGTAATTGATAATGCAGAGAAAATAATGTCTGCTGTTTATTTTGTAAGGGATTTAGTAAATGAACCACCGATTAATTTGACTCCAATGAATTTTGCAACAAGAACAAAAACAGAATTGAGTAAATATGGAATCGATGTTAAAATTTTTGATAAAAGAGAATTAGAAAAAAGAAAAATGAATGCGATACTTGCAGTTGGAAATGCAAGTGAAAATCCACCATGTTTGATTGTATGCAATTACAAACCTAAAGTTAAACCAAAGAAAAAAATTGCATTGGTTGGTAAAGGTGTTACTTATGATTCAGGTGGTTTGTCAATAAAACCAACAAGCGGCATGGTTGAAATGAAAGCTGATATGGCAGGCGGAGCTGTTGTAATTGGAATCTTAAAAGCAGCAGCACTTCTGAAATTGCCAATTGAATTAATTGGAATTGTCCCTGCAGTTGAAAATATGCCAGGTGGCAAATCTTATAAGCCGGGTGATGTAATTATCACTTCATCAGGTAAAAGCATTGAAGTTAAAGATACAGACGCTGAAGGAAGAATTATTCTTGCTGATGCTCTTCATTTTGCATCTCAACAAAAACCAGATGAAATAATTGACTTTGCAACATTAACAGGAGCTTGTGTTGTTGCACTCGGGGAAATTGCTGCTGGTTTATTTACTTCTTATGATAATCTTGCTGATAGTTTAATTAAATCTGGTTACAAAACTTATGAAAGATTATGGCGTATGCCATTCTGGAATGATTATAAATCAATGATAAAAAGTGATATTGCAGATGTGTCTAATTTAGGTCCTCGCTGGGGCGGTGCAATAACAGCAGGCAAATTTCTTGAACATTTTGTTGATGAAAAAATTCCATGGGCACATATCGATATTGCTGGACCAGCAATAAAACATAAATCAAATAACTACACAGAAAATTATGATACTGGTTTTGGAGTAAGACTTATGATTGATTACCTGCTGAATTTATCTTTATAATAATTTTTTATCATATTAATAAGAATTCTAGAACTACTGCCCTTATCATTTTTATCAAATTAAATTTTTCTCTCTGGCATTTTAATTGTTTAATCCTTCCCTTGCAAAAAACTTTTTGGGAGTGGAAATGAAATTTTTGAAGTTGTTTACAATCATAACTTTTTCATGTTCATATATTTTATTTTCACAGAATAACAGAATTAGGTATAATAATCAGGATTTATTTCTAAGTGGAACAAACTTAGCATGGTTAAGTTTTGCGCAAGATATTGGAGCTGGCAAAACAGATTTAAATTCGTTTGCAGAAATTTTTCTTTCAATCCATGATAATGGCGGAAATGCTGTAAGATGGTGGCTTCATACCGATGGTACTGCAACTCCTCAATTTGACCAAAATGGTTATGTAATTAGTCCAGGGAAAAATACTATTTCAGATATAAAAAATGTTCTTGACCTTGCTTGGGAAAGAGAGGTTGGCGTGATTCTTACTCTCTGGTCATTCGATATGCTCCGTTCAAATAAAAGTCAAATAGTTCTTGATCGAAATAAAAAATTATTGCTCGATACAAATTACACGCGGGCATATATTAACAATTGTTTAATTCCAATGGTAGATTCTCTAAAAGGTCATCCAGCAATAATAGCATGGGAAATTTTTAATGAACCTGAAGGCATGAGCAATGAATATGGCTGGTCTGATATTCAACATGTCCCAATGTCTGCAATTCAAAGATTTGTAAATTTATGTGCTGGTGCAATTCATAGAACAGATTCAACTGCAAAAGTTACAAATGGAACATGGCATATTATTGCATTGACTGATATTACACCACCGCCATTAGCTAAATTAAGTGCAGAATATTCTTTGATGAGCGAAGCTGATAAGAAAGATATGGAAGAAAGATTTTTCAAAAAATATGGATTCTATTTAACTGCTGATGAAATTATGAAACATTTTGAAAAAGTAACAAGTATTCAAAATTATAATTACTACTCAGATGAACGACTGATTGCTGCTGGCGGCGATAAAGATGGCATTCTGGATTTTTATACTGTGCATTATTATGACTGGGCTGGAAAAACTTATTCACCTTTTCATAGACCTGCAACTTTGTGGGCATTAAGTAAACCTCTGGTAGTTGCTGAATTCCATTTGAAAAATACTTTTGATATTCCTAAAGAATATCTTTATGTCTCCCTCTATAATAATGGTTATGCTGGTGCACTTGCTTGGTCGTGGACAGATAATCAAGTTACAAAAGTTGATGATATCTTAAAGAGTTTAAAATTTATGTGGGATAATTTCAAAACTGCTGTAGATGTTGATGGTATTAGCGGAGATTGGCCCATTGTTTCAATAACAAATCCAGTTAATAATTCAGAATTTCCTGAAAATGCTTCAATTAAAATTGATGCAACTGCTTATGATAATGATGGAACTGTGGTTCTTGTTGAATTTTTTGCTAATGATACACTTAAAATAGGAGAAGTAACATCAGAACCTTTCTCAATTACATGGAATAATGTTAAAGCTGGTTTATATACTTTAAAAGCTGTTGCAACAGATAATCAGGGACATAAAAGAACTTCAGATAAAATTCAGATAAAAGTTGGAACACCGCAGTTTGTTAGACTTGAAGCAGAAGCAGCAGTTAAACAGGGGACAGGTATTACGGTAAGAACTGATAAAAATGCAAGCAGGGGTGCTTATGTTGATGCTGCGACTAATAATGGAAGTATTACATGGACGATTCCTAATGTTCCTGCAGCAGGACGATATGAAATAAGATTTGGATATAGACTAGCATATGATATTCGTAAGGATCAATTTATTAACGTAAATGGTGTTAGGGTTGATACACTTAGTTTTCAAGGTCCAATGAATGTTTGGCTAGAAAAAGAGACATTTGTAAACCTTACTCAAGGAAAAAATACTATACAGATGGAATTCTTTTGGGGTTGGATGCACATAGATTACTTATCAATTCCAAGTATTTTAATAACATCAGTTGAAACAATTGCATCTGCACCAAAAAATTATTCACTCGAACAGAATTATCCCAATCCATTTAATCCTGTTACAACAATTCAATATTCAATTCCAGAAAAATCACATGTGAAATTAATTGTTTATGATATTTTAGGAAGACATATTTCAACACTCGTTGATGAAGTTCAATATGCAGGTATTTATAAAATTGATTTTAATGCAAGTAATCTTTCAAGCGGAGTTTATTTTTATAGGATTGAAGTGGGCAATTATTCAGAAACAAAACGAATGGTTCTTCTAAAGTAAATAAAAATTAGGAACAACTGATTTATACTTCTAACAAGTTAAATCAGTTGTTCCTCTTCATCATCATACTATCATTAACCTTTCATTTAAATTTCTCTTCTTATTTGAAATAGTGAGCTGAATAATTTTTAATTAATAAGAATAAAAAAATAGTGTCTATTTATTTTTCTATTTCCTAATTTCCAATCGACAAATAATACTTTGGAGAAAGAAATGATAAAGCGAATAAACCTGTTCATTTTTTCTTTTCTTACAATTCTTTATTCACAACAAATTAAATCACCCGAAGAATTTCTTGGTTTTAAAGTTGGTACTGATTATAAAATTGCAAATTATGAGACAATTCAAAATTACTTTAAACATCTTGCTCAATTTTCTAAAAAGATTATCTATCAAGAAATTGGAAAAACTTCTTTAGGCAGAGATATGTTTATGGCAGTAATAAGTTCTGAAGAAAATATTAATTATGTAGATAAATATCGTGCAATTATTAAGAAACTTTCTGATCCAAGAAAAATTAATGACGAAGATGCAAAGCTGCTTGCAAAAGAGGGGAAAATAATTGTGCTTGTTACATGTAATATCCATTCAACTGAGATTGCTTCGTCGCAAATGTCAATGGAATTAGCATATAATTTACTGACAAATAAATCAAGTAAAGAAATAATTGATGCACTTAACAATGTCATTTTTATTTTAATGCCTTCAATTAATCCTGACGGCACATCGATGGTTGTTGATTGGTATTACAAAAATTTGAATACAGAATTTGACGGCGCTCCAATGCCCTGGCTCTATCATGTTTATGCCGGACACGATAATAATCGTGATTGGTTCATGTTCAATCTTCCTGAAACAAGAAATGTAATTAAAATTGCATATCACGATTGGCTGCCTCAAATCTGGCTAGATGAACATCAAATGGGAAGTAATGGTGCAAGATTATTTTTAGTTCCTTATAAAGACCCAATTAATCCAAATGTAAATCCATTGATATGGAGGTGGCAGGGAGTAATTGGTAGTTTAACAGCACTTCATCTTGATAAACTTGGTTTTAATGGAATTATTAATCAAGCTTTATTCGAAGCCTGGTGGGAAGGACCTGCAAGTAATTGTGGATTATGGCATAATCAAATTGCTTTGCTTTCTGAAATGGCAAGCTGCAATATTGCAAGTCCAATTTATATTGACCCTTCTGAAGTTAAAGTTACGAATGAAATTACAACTTATGACATAAGAACAAATTATCCGAATCCATGGCGTGGAGGCTGGTGGCGTCTTCGTAATATTGTTGATTATGAATTGGCTCTTACAGAAGCTTTAATAAAAATATCATCAGATTATAAAGAAGAATTATTGTTAAACTTCTACAGAATGGCAAAAGAAGCAATTCAAAAAGGTTTGACTGAAAAACCATTTGCTTACATAATTCCTCGTGAACAAAATGATCCGGTTACAACATCAAAAATGATTGAGATTCTTCAACTGGGCGGTGTTGAAGTAAATTTCACTGATAAACAATTTCAGATTGACAATGTAATTTATCCTGCAAATAGCTATATAATTTATCTGGCTCAACCAAATGGCAGATATGTAAAAGATTTATTTGAAGAACAAAATTATCCAGACCTTCGTAAATCAAAAAGTGAAAATCCAATAGTTCCTTATGATGTAGCGGGCTGGACATTACCATATTTAATGGGAGTAAAATTTTATCAGATAGATAAACCATTTCAAGTTAATTCTGTAAAAATTGATGAACCATTATATCAATCTGGAAGTGTAAGCAACGGCAATGGAAAATATTTTATTGCACGCAGCGGCTTAAATGTAAATTCTATTTTGATTAATCGATTACAGAAAAATCAAATTCCAGTTTATTGGAACATTGAAAAACTTTCTTTAAATGGGAAAGTATTCAATGAAGGTTCTGTGGTTGTTGAAGTATCAGAAAAATCAAAAGCTGTAATAAACAAAGCAGCAAATGAATTGCATCTTCAATTCGATATTGCAGAAGACATTCCAAAAGAAAAATTGAAAGAATTAAAAAAAGTTAATGTAGCATTATATCAACCATGGACAGCAAATATGGACGAAGGCTGGACAAGATTGCTGATGGAGAATTTTGAATTCAATTTTGTTACAATTCACAATAAGGATTTTAAGGAGAAAAAATTAAAACAGAAGTATGATGTTATTATTATTCCAGATATGAGCGGAGATTTAATTAAAAATGGAAAACCAAGCGGAGATGCTGCAAGATTTTATAGACCCAAACCTGCTGAATATGACAGCGGTATTGGAAAAGTGGGTCTTGAAAATCTGAAAAACTTTGTTGAAAAAGATGGCGGCTGTTTAATTACACTTGGTGAATCATGCAATTTTGCAATTGAAGACTTGGGTTTACGAGTAACAAATGTTCTCAAAAATCTTAAAAGCAATGAATTCTTCTGTCCTGGTTCACTCTTAAGAATAACAGTTGATAATACAAATCCAATTGGATATGGAATGGAAGAAGAAGCCATTGCTTATGTGAGTGATAATATTGCATTTACTACAACAATTCCATTTGGGAAATATGATAGAAGTATTGTTGTTCGGTTCCCAGATAGTAATTTGTTAAAATCAGGATTTTTACTTGGAGAAGATTATTTATTCAAAAAGGCAGCAATTGTTGATGTAAAACAAAAGGCTGGTCATGTAATTCTTATGGGTTTCAAAGTTCAGAACAGACACTGGACATTCGGCACTTTCAAATTATTATTTAATGCAATACATTCCGCTGGACTTTTGTAATTAATTCTGAAGAGAAGAAATTTAGTATTCATATTTGCATTAGAATTTTATGTTGATGAATGACAATCATCAGGAGAGAATGATTTATGAATTACACTAAAAAATCTCAAGTAATAGTTGCTGCAATAATTTTTGTGTTTACTGGTTTTCTAAACTTTACAAATGTTTTTTATGTAACAGTAAGCAATTACAAAGAATATCCTACAGATTATGTCTTTATGATATTAGTGAATCTTCTCTTCTGGTATTCTTCAGCTTATTTGTTGAATTATCTAATCAGTAATTTTATCTTCGAAAGAGTATTCAAAATATCAACAAGAAAAATTTCATTAGAATGGAGCAAAGAACTTGTCTCATCTCTCATTTACACAGTTGCAACGGCTATAATCTTAAAAAATGTATTCTGGATAGAGTTTGATTTATTCTGGATAACTGTTTTTATTTTACTACTGCTTGTTCAAATGGCAATTAGGCCAAAAGTTCTTTCTTTATTTCCAAGAGAAGCTTTTGCAAGAATTAAACCTTTTAATGTTGGAGATTGGATAACAATCAAAAACAAAAATGGAAATAATCTGCTTACAGGGAAAGTAGAGAATATAACACGAGGTTCAATTGTTATCAGAAATGAAAACAATAATCGTGTTTTTATTCCAATGAATATTTTATCTGATGTTTTAATTGAAAACCATACTGCACTCGAAGAATTTTCAAAATATAGTTCAACAATATGTCTTGACCACTCAATACCCATCGAGAAAGTTAAAAGAATTTTGCAATCATCAATTGAAAATATTTACTACGAAAAAAATATTACTGATGCGCCTGAACCACAAATTTTAATAAATAGTGTAAATGAATCTGGAATTGTATATGAATTAGTTTACTGGCTGAAACCATGGAAAGAAGTAAAACCTTCTGAATTTATTGATATGGTTCTAAAATCATCTCTTGAAAATTTAAGTTATGCTGGAATTTATCCTGCTTCACAAAAGAATGATGTCTATATTGGAAATTATCAGCGTAAATTTTATGATACTAATTTAATCGAAGACCGCGTAAAAATTCTTCAAAACATTGAACTGCTGAAATTTCTGAATGATGATGAACTAAACAGTATTGCATCTAATATTCATGTAAAAACCTTTGATAAGAATGATGTGATTATCAATGAAGGAGAAGAAGGTGACTCAATGTTTATACTTGTTGAGGGATTGTTAAATGTATTTGTAAGGAACAGAGAAGGAATTGATGTTCATGTGGGAAATTTAACAGCAGGAGATTTTTTTGGTGAGATGTCGTTATTCACAGGGGAACCTCGTTCTGCAACAGTAAAAGCACGAACAGAATGTTTGATATTTGAGATTAACAAAGATGTAATATCACCTGTAATTCATAATAGAACAAATCTTGTAGAAGAATTTGGAAAAGTTATTGCTGAAAGACAGTCAATAAATGTTGATAAAATTTCAGAATCAGAACTGCATGTGAAATCGAGAATTAAAATTCTTGCAGATAAAATCAAAAAATTCTTTGGTCTTTGAAAGCAAATACACTCATAATCTTCTTAATTCTTAATTCTCTCTGAATTAAATATCAATCCGTCTTTCATTTCAAAAACATAATCACCAAGATTAATTAAAGATGGATTATGTGTAACGATTAAAAATGTTATTCCAAAATTTTTATTGAGTTCAACAAAAAGATTATGAACTGCTTCGCTGTTTTGTGAATCGAGATTTCCAGTTGGTTCATCTGCAAGAATGATGGAGGGTTCATTTGCCAGTGCTCTTGCAATTGCAACTCTTTGTTGTTCTCCGCCAGAAAGTTCCGATGGTTTATGATGCATTCTTTCTTTTAAGCCAACTATATCAAGCAGTTCTTCTGCTCTTTTTACTGCTTGTTTCAATGAGGTTCCATTAATCATCATTGGGATTACAACATTTTCTAAAGCATCAAATTCCGGCAGAAGATGATGGAATTGAAAAACAAATCCAATGTTTTTATTTCTGAATGAAGATAATTTATCATCACCAAGTTTGAATATGTTTGTCCCTTTGATTATAACTTCACCGCTGTCAGGCAAGTCAAGTCCACCAAGAATGTGGAGTAAAGTACTTTTGCCTGCGCCAGATGCTCCAACTATCAAAGTAATTTTTCCAGCTTCAACATTCAAAGAAATCCCTTTTAAAATTTCTAATTTTTTTTCTTTTGTTTTGTAGAAAGATTTTTTTATGTCTTTTGCTTCAATGATGTAATTGTTCATTTCATTCATATTTTATTGAATCTATAATTATTGTATTTGCGGCTCTTTTTGCTGGATAAAGTGATGCAATAAAAGAAAGAAACATTGCCATCAATCCTACAGCAATTATATCAGTTAATTGAATTTTTACCGGCATTGCATTGATTATATATTTTGTTGGGTCTAAAGGATAAAAATTATACTTTATTTGCAGATAACAGATTAATAAGCCAATTGTCATTCCTATAATTGTTCCAATAATTCCAACAAGAATTCCTTCCAACATAAAAATTTTCAGGATAGATTTTTTTTCTAATCCCATTGAACGTAAAATTCCAATATCTTTTTTCTTTTCGAGAACTGTCATTGTTAACGAAGCAAAAATATTAAATGTGGCAACAGCAATAATCAAGCTTAATAAAATGTAAGCAGACCATCGTTCAACTGTCATTACACTGTATAAATCTTTGTGGAGGTCATACCAAGTATTAACAGAAAATAAATTTGCAGGAAGAATTTTCTGCAGTTCCTTTTTAACTTTTTCTGATTTGTCAATTCTATCTAATCGAAGTTCATATCCTGTGAAATTATTTTTCAATCCAAATAATTTTTGTGCAGATTCTAAAGATGTAAATGCATAAGAAATATCATAATCGCGATTGTTGGTTTCAAAAATTCCTGCAACTATAAATTTCCTTGTTGAAGGAAGTGATAAAGAAGTAATAGTTCTTTCAATATTATAAGCAGATGTAACATAAATTATATCACCAATTCTTGCAGAAAGGCGAAGAGCTAAAGGCAGACTTAAAATAATTTTGCCAGTATTGTCAATACTTTCTATATCAAATTTCCCGCTGATAATCTTAGTTGATATTCCCCAATTTTCATTTTTTAGCGATGAAGGAATTCCTTTGAGTGTAACAATCTCATAACTTTTTTTATTGATTAGAAGAGATTTCCCTTCTGCGAAAGGGTAATATGTTTTAACATCAGAAATATTTTTAACAGCAGGTTCTAATTCATGAATTTTTGAAAATGCATTTTCATCAGTAATTGATATTCTAATGTGAGGATCGAAGCTTATTAAAATAGATGTAACAAGAGAACTAAAGCCATTAAAAACTGAAAGAACAATGATGAGTGCTGCTACACCTATTGCAATTCCAGCTGTTGAAAGAAAAGAAATTATAGTTATTAGATTCAATTTGTGTTTAGTTCTTAAATATCTTTTTGCAATAAATAGTTCAATCATTTTAATCAAACCTGATTGCTGAAATAGGTTGAATTCTTGATGCAACAAAAGCAGGAATAAGTGATGCAATTACAGAAACAGCAAATGTGATAATCGATACAAGTAAATAATTGTTTATAGTAATAAAAAGAGGCACCTTAGTTACAAAATAAATTTTTTCTGGAAGAGAAATAACATCAAATTTTTCTTGAATCATGCTTAAAATTAAAGCAAGGGTGTTCCCAAGAATTAATCCTGAAATAGTTAAATAAATTCCATGAAGTAGAAAAACTTTTAATATCAATTTTCTGCTTGCACCAAGGGAACGAAGTATCCCAATTGCATTTGTTCTTTCAAGCACTATCATCAATAATGTTCCAACAACATTAAAAGTTGCAACAAAAATTATTAAACCAAGTACGATTGGTATTGGCTCTTTTTGAAGTTCAAGCCATGTAAAAATATTTTGATGTATATTAAAAACTGTTTGAACATAATATGGATAGCCAAGTAAATCCTGAAGTTTATCGGCAAAAGAATTAATATTCGAAATGTTTTTTAGTTTAATATTGTAGCCTGAAATTTCATTCTGCATTCCAAATAATTCCTGTGCACTTTGAAAACTTATATATGCGTTCAAGTCATCATAGTCAGCCATCCCGCTTTCAAAAATTCCTTCAACTTGAAATTGCATAATTGAAGGAGGATTCTCTGGAGAAGGTATTTGGTCGTGTTTAAGTGAAAAAAGAGTAATTTTGTCACCAACTTTTACAAAGAGTTTTTCTGCTAATTTTTTCCCGAGAATAATTTTATCGTTGTTATTATCAATTATCTTTCCTTCAACAATGTAATTTTTTAAGATGATGTTGAAAGATTCTTTTTTTAATCCGGTAATAGTTATTCCTTCAGTTAATTTTTTTGATTTTATAATTGCAAGCTTGGAAACAAAAGGGTCAATTTTTTCAATGTCATTTGGAAAATGATTTTTAATAAGATTGAGAATTTCAGGTTCATCAGGCAAATTTCTTTTCCCAAATGAAGTAATCTTAATATGATAATTAAGATTAATAATTTTTTCTGTTACAATTTTTTGAAAGCCATCAAGCACAGTTAGTGCAATAATAACCACGCAAACACCTATAGCAATTCCTAAAATTGTAATAGTAGAAATTGTTGAAATAAATCGGGAATCTTTTTTTGATTTTATATACCTGTTCGATAAATAAAAAGTGATTGGCATAAATTTATTTTTTTATTGAAACAAAGATAGAAATATTCAATTTTATATTCTTGTGGAATGATTTTTTAAGTTCATCGATGATAGAGCAAAAGCAGGAAGAAGATAAATTATGATAACCAAATTGACATTTCAGAATCAAAGATATATTTTTGAAAGCCAAATTATGATGGACTGGGTAATTTAATCCAGTAAAATTTATTTTTTGAAAGTATGGATATCGGGGAGTAGCTCAGCCCGGCTAGAGCGCTTGGTTTGGGACCAAGAAGTCGCAGGTTCGAATCCTGTCTCCCCGACAAATTGAGTTCTTTCAATTTTTGTTTGTAGCTGCTTGCTCATTTTCAAATTTAATTGCGCCAGTAGCTCAATAGGATAGAGCATCAGCCTTCTAAGCTGAGGGTTAGTGGTTCGAGTCCACTCTGGCGTACACAAAAATGTTCTCGAAATGTTGAATAAAAAACCCGAAGCAAAAGCTGAGGGTTAGTGGTTCCTCCAAAGGAGTCCCTTTGGGAAATCACTCTGGCGTATGTATTATGAAGTTCTTTTTATTATTGATTAAATAAACTAAAAGCCTCAAATTAAAGGAAAGAGATTCATCCCCAGATTTAATTGGAAGAATCTATTTAAATTTGTTGATAAAAAGTTTGAATGGTGAGCATAGCTCAGTTGGTTAGAGCATCTGGTTGTGGCCCAGAAGGTCATGGGTTCAAGTCCCATTGCTCACCCAACAATAAAGTTTAGGCCCCATCGTCTAACGGTTAGGACATCACTCTTTCAAGGTGAAAATACGGGTTCGATTCCCGTTGGGGTCACAAAATCAAGTCTCAATAATTCCCCCAAAAATTAATCATTTC
>JBBFLD010000003.1:0-129187 GCA_037481715.1 Melioribacteraceae bacterium | reverse complement strand
CATTCTTTCAAGGTGAAAATACGGGTTCTCCCAAAGGGATTCCTATTGGAAGATTCCCGTTGGGGTCACAAAATCAAGTCTCAATAATTCCCCCAAAAATTAATCATTCTTTCAAGGTGAAAATACGGGTTCTCCCAAAGGGATTCCTATTGGAAGATTCCCGTTGGGGTCACAAAATCAAGTATTAATAAAAAATTTTTCCTTAACTACATCAAAACCCCAAATTGGTTTAATATTGATAGATGAAATGTAACGGATAAAATATTTTATAATCTTAGAGGGTTTCAATGTTAATATGTATCAGGTTACAGGTTTCAGGTTTAATGACTCTGAATTAGTTTAAGAAAATAGAATTTGAAAATCGACCTTATCGATTTTTATTAAGCCTTGTTTATTCCATAATATGAATTTTCAATAATCTGAAAAAGTAATCACATATTAATTCTTATCTTTTTCTATTAATGATAAATGCTCTTTCACATTTTTCAAATCCAATTTTGGGATAATAATTTATGGCTTCAGGTGCAGAAATTAATATTAATGCTACTTCTTCACCAATTA
The DNA here is from genome assembly GCA_037481715.1 of Melioribacteraceae bacterium. Lineage (GTDB taxonomy): Bacteria > Bacteroidota > Ignavibacteria > Ignavibacteriales > Melioribacteraceae > Rosettibacter. Next base: position 128,626 of record JBBFLD010000003.1, on the reverse strand, counting down.
TTTCTTTCAGCATATCAATTAGTTTTTTCCCAATTCCCATGTTTTGATATTCTTTATCAACTGCTAAGTCTGACAAATAACAGCAATAGGAATAATCAGTCAATGCTCTTGCTATACCAACTAATTTTTTATCACTCCATGCAGAAATAATTATATCTGCATTTTCTATCATTCGTTTTATTCTTTCCAAATTATCATAAGGCCTTCTAATGCCAGAATTTCGAAAAACATTTGCAACATCTTCAGGATTTAATTCCTTTGAAAGTGAGTATTTTATTTCCAATTTTTCCTCCATATTTTAGTAAAGTTTGTGATTTAGATGCATTTAACTATCGTATAGTTTTATAAAATTATTAATTGATTTTTGAAGATAGAAAATTAATTAACATATTTTTGTAAACTTTTTATAAATTTTTATGAAAAACCAAAACATAATTATAGCTGAGAAAGATGAATATATAACAATTAACAATTATCATAAAAAACCTTTCCCTTCACTTTATTTTTATTTTTTCCATCTACTTCGAATTGTTGTTTATTGCAATCGTCAGGCAGTTAAAGGAATCTATGACGACGAAAAATGGATTTACTCTTCTGTCGATATGATGCGAGGTCTTGAGAAAACTGGAATTAAATTTCACATTCAGGGAATGAACAATCTGAAGAAAGTTGAAGGACCTGTTGTTTTTGTTTCAAATCATATGAGTGTTCTGGAAACTTTTATTTTCCCATGCATAATTCATCCTGTTAAAAGAATTGTTTTTGTTATGAAAGAAGAGCTTGTAAGATTTCCTTTGTTTGGTCCAATCTCAGCAGCAAGAGATCCAATTTTGGTTTCAAGAAAAAATCCTCGTGAAGATTTAATGGCTGTATTAAATCAAGGGAGTGAAAAACTTGCAAATGGAAAATCAATAATAATTTTTCCTCAAAGAACGAGAACATTATTTATAAATCCATCAGGTTTTAATACGCTTGGAATTAAATTAGCAAAAAGAAATAATGTGCCGATTATTCCTGTTGCACTTCTTACAGATGCATGGGGTAATGGAAAATATCTTAAAGATTTTGGTAAAATAGATCCATCTAAAGAAGTAAAAATTTGTTTTGGTGAACCAATGTTTATAAGTGGCAATGGCAACGAAGAACATCAGAAAACAATCGAATTTATAAAAAGCAAATTAATTCTGTGGGGCAGAAAGGATTTGATTCAAGAGTAATTCATATCAAAAAATTTTTTTCTCTCCAAAACTTCTTTTACGCATTTCTAAACTTAACATTTACTTAACATTTAGTTAATAATGAGTTAACATTCCTTCTCTATGTTTGAGCAGCAAATTTAATTATGCAAGAGGAGGAGAAAGTGAATAAAGCAAACAATTCAAACAGCTTCAAAAGCATTTATCTTCTTTTATTTTATTTAATTCTTATGACATATCCAACATATTCACAAAATAAAGTCAAAGGTTCCATAGGAGGAAAAATTGTTGATGAAACTACAGGCGAACCAATAATTGGAGCTAATGTAGTTCTCATTAATACAAACTATGGAGCTGCAAGTGATATCGAAGGAAATTTTGTAATATCAAATATAGAGCCAGGCGAATATGATTTGTTAATAAGTTACATATCTTATTCGAAAACAAAAATTCCAAATGTTAAAGTAACAGCTGGACAAAAAACAATTATCAATGTTGCACTAAAGCCGGAATCAATTAATATTGATGAAGTTGTAGTTATAAGTAAATCTGAAAATTCATATGAAGCTGCATTATTAAACAGACAAAAAAATTCAATCTCAATCAGTGACGGTATTAGTGCAGAGCAAATTAAAAAATCTCCAGATGCAACCTCAAGTGAGGCACTAAAAAGAGTTACAGGAATTTCAATAGTTGATAATAAATTTATTTTTGTGAGAGGAACAAGCGAGCGATACAGCGATGCAAGACTTAACAATGCCCCACTTTCAAGCACGGAGCCGGATAAAAAATCATTTGCTTTCGATATTATTCCATCAAATCTTCTTGATAATACTATAATTGAAAAGACTTATACACCAGATAAACCAGGTAATTTCTCTGGCGGAATTGTCAACTTAAACACGATTGATTTTCCTGATAAACTAAAATTCAATATTTCATTTACTGGTTCTTATGTGCCTGATATAACTTTTTCTCAATTCTTAACTTATAATGGCGGCAAATTAGATTTTCTTGGCATTGATGATGGAACAAGAAGTCTCCCTTCAAGTATTCCTTCTGATTTAAGCAAAGGTAATTATTCTTCAAACCAAATTTTAGATTTTGCAAAATCTTTGCCGAATAATTGGTCAACAAAATCTACCAAAGCACCTTTGAATGGCGGATTTATGATTTCATTGGGAGATGGAGTAAGTTTGTTTGGACCAAGATTTGGATTTGTAACTGCATTATCATATCGCAACCAATTTAATAAAATCCAATTAGAAAGAAATGAATACGAAGCAAGCGGTGAACCAAGATTTAATTATTCTGGTAATCAATATACATACTCAACATTATGGGGAGGAATACTAAATCTAAGTTATAAGCTTACAGATTATCATAAGTTTAGTTTTAAAAATACTTACAGTCATACATCTGATGATGAAGTCTCAGAGCTGCAGGGCGCTCAATATACTGATGCAGGCTCAGAACAAATTTTAACATCAATGAGATTTACTTCAAGAGAAGTTTATACTGGACAGTTAAGCGGTGAACACTTTTTCAGTTCATTAAACAATTTACAAGTTGAGTGGAAACTATTTAATTCAATTTCTCACCGAAATGAACCTGATTACAGAAGAATAATTTATTCACGCGAGCTTGGCAGTGATAATCAATTTGCTGCATTATTGGGTCCACAGGTTAATCTGAAAAATGGCGGAAGATTTTATTCAAATCTTTCTGAAGATACAAAAGGAGCTAATCTAGATGTTTCTTTGCCTGTTTCAACTTTGAAATTAAAATTCGGAAGCAGTTACGAAAATAAAGATAGAGATTTTAATTCAAGATTAATTGGAACAATAATTAATGCACCTGGCAATGGCTATACGGATTTTAACTTATTGTATTTGCCAATAGATAAAATCTTTTCTCCTGAAAATTTTAGAAAGAATGGATTTTCAATTCAAGAGTATTTGAATGGAACAAATAACTACAAAGCTGAACAAAATTATTTTGCAACATACTTAATGTTAGACCAAAATATTTCATTGTTTGATAAAGAGTTAAAAATAATTGCTGGGGCAAGATTAGAAAATTCAGTTCAAAGAATAAAATCAAGAGATCTATCAGACCAGAAAGATTTATTATTTGAATTAAAGAATATTGATATTCTTCCTTCAATTAACTTGATTTATAAAATTTCTAATGTTTCCAATATTAGATTTGCAGCTAATCAAACTGTAAACAGACCTGAATTGAGAGAACTTGCTCCGTTTGCATATTTTGACTTTTACACTCAAACATCTGTTCGTGGTAATCCTGATTTAAAAAGAGCTTTGGTCAAAAACTACGACTTAAGATTTGAAACCTATCCTGATATTGGAGAATTATTCTCAGCAAGTTTCTTTTATAAAGATATAAAAGATGCTATAGAGCAGGTAGTAGTTACTGGAAGTGCACTCGGTTCTGAAAGAACATTCATGAATTCTGATATTGCAAAAGTTTATGGCCTTGAATTAGAAGCAAGATTTGGATTAAAACGCATAACAAAATTATTATCAAATTTTTCAATCAATACAAATTATACTTTAGTAAAATCTGAGGTAACAGTAAGGGGCACAGAAACTACAATTTCTAGAACAGGAAGACCACTTCAAGGTCAATCACCTTATGTTATAAATTTAGCATTATCATATAATTCGCAGGATTACGGCACATCAATTAGTTTATTGTATAACCGTATTGGCGAAAGAATTATAGAAGTAGCAACAGCTTATGAAGATGATATAATAGAAAAGCCGCGTGATGTTATTGACCTTGTGATAAATCATAAATTGACAGAAAATATAGAACTTAAAGTCTCCGCAAAAGATATTCTGGCACAAAGTAAAATTTTCATGCAAGGAAATAAAAAAGCAAGACTTGACAGCAACAATTCGTCTTTATCATTTAACATATCTTATAAATTATAAAAGGAGGTATTAATGTATAAGCAATTTCTAAAATTATTACTTTTTTCTTTAATTACTTTATCATCTTCATTTGCTCAATTAGCTTCTTATGATGAAGTATTAGAAGGGAACATCAATTCAGATAAAACTCTGGATGCAAGCAAGAAATATTTATTAAGAGGATTTGTAAATGTTAATGAACCTGCAACACTTACTATTCCTGCAGGAACAATAATTTATGGAGAAAAATCATCCAAAGGGACATTAATTATAAATCGTGGTGCAAAAATTATTGCAAATGGGACAAAAGAAAAACCAATTGTGTTCACAAGTCAAGAACCTGTTGGACAGCGTGCTGCAGGAGATTGGGGTGGTATAATTATAGCTGGAAGAGCTAAATTGAATGTTCCCGGAGGCACTGCAGTGATTGAAGGAGGCACTGGAACAATTTACGGTGGAGGTGATAATCCAAATGATGATGACAGCAGCGGTGTTCTTAGATATGTTAGAATTGAATTTCCCGGCATAGCATTCCTTCCTGATAATGAAATTAATGGATTAACATTAGCAGGTGTAGGCAGAAAAACTGTAATTGAATATGTTCAAGTTAGTTACAGCGGTGATGATTCGTTTGAATGGTTTGGCGGAACAGTTAATTGCAAATACTTGATAGCTTATAAAGGTGTTGATGATGATTTTGATACTGATTTTGGTTACAGAGGTAAATGTCAGTTCCTATTTGGATTACGTGACCCCAACATTGCAGACATAAGCGGCAGCAATGGTTTTGAATCAGATAATGATGGAACAGGAACTTTAAATGAACCAAGAACCCAGCCAATTTATTCTAATGTTACTTTAATTGGACCATTATCCACTCCTGACTTCACACAATTTAATCCGAATTTCAAAAGAGGAGCACATTTAAGAAGGTCAACTCTTACATCTATTTATAACTCAATTATTATGGGTTATCCAGTTGGACTTTTGATTGATGGACAGAATTCTGCTGACGGCGCATCATCAAACAATTTACAAATTAGAAATACAATTATTGCTGGTTCTCAAACAGGCAAAAATTTAACTACCAATGTTAATAGTTTTGATGTTGCTGCATGGTTTAACAATACAGAATTTGCTAATAAAACATTTAATTTAAGTACAGATGTTAATTTGATTGATCCATTCAATTTATCTTCTTCTAATCCAGTTCCAAACACAAATTCTCCTGCTGTCAATGCAGCAAACTTTAATAACGACAGATTAAATGACCCATTCTTTACAAAAGTAAATTATATTGGTGCATTTGCACCTAATGGACCACGCTGGGATGAAGGTTGGACAAATTATGACCCGCAGAGTACAAATTATAGTGTTACAAATTCAATTGAAGAAAATGAATTTATCCCTTCCGAATTTGTTTTATATCAAAATTATCCCAATCCATTTAATCCATCAACAACAATAACTTTCAAATTATCAAAACCTGCTTATGTAAAATTATCTGTTTATAATTCACTTGGGCAATTAATAGAAAATCTTGTTAGTGAGTACAAAAATCCAGGAACATATTTTATTAATTGGAATGCTGAAAATTTATCAACAGGAATTTATTATTATTCTTTACAAACTGAAGGAAATACGATTTCAAAAAAGATGATGCTTTTGAAGTAACTCTCTCTCCTCTCTCTCTTTCCTCTGGCGTCTCGTTTTAAACCCGGCGGGGCGCCAGTTTTCTTCTAGAAATTTAACATTTTCTTAACATAACAATGCTAATTAAACAAGATAATTTTAATTATAATTGCATATTCTAATACGGGTTTATTAGAGGAGAGAGAGAAAAAAATGAAATTAAGTTTTCAAGCAATTATTGTGTTCTTTCTTTTAAGTAATTTTTTGCATGCTCAAAATCTTCCGAAATTTAGCGGATTAATGTTCGGGGATTATTTTTATAACCTCAATCATCACAATTCCGCTGAAGAAGGAATGAATGGATTTCAATTTAGAAGAATTTTTATAACTGCAGATTATTCTATCTCCGAAAAATTCAATACAAGATTTAGAATTGAAGCAGATAATATTTCATTATTAAATACATCTGCCAATAAAATGAATATGTGGATTAAAGATGCCTACTTAGAATGGACAGATATTTTTGAAGGCTCAAGTTTATTTGTTGGAGTTTCTCCAACTCCGGCTTTTGAAGTTTCTACAAGAATATGGAATCATCGATTTCTCGAAAAAACTATTCTTGATTATAATGGAATTGTTTCGAGCAGAGATATGGGAGTGGATTTAAGAGGTAAATTATTGAGTGATGGTAAAATCAAATATTGGTTTAAGATTGGAAATAATGCGAATTCTGGTCCAGAGAACAATAAACAAAAAAGATTTTATGGATTGCTCGAATTTTATCCTCTGAATGATTTTATAATTACTCTTTATGGTGATTTTACAACTTTATCATCGATTTATGATAATTTTTCCAATTCAACCAAAAAAACTAATAGCTATGTTTTAACATTATTCTGTAATTATAAATACAACGGTTTTTCAGCAGGTTTGGAAACATTACTCAGAAATATTAAAAATGGTTTTCAAAATAATGCTCAATTAACCGATTTGCATACTTATGGAATTTCTCTCTGGGCATATTATAATTTGAATAATAAATTTACACTTGTAAGCCGCTATGATTTCTATGATAATAATTCTAAAATTCACAATGATGATTATTCACTAATAATCCTTGCTTTTGATTATAAACCTGCTGCTCGCATTCATTTTGCACCTAATGTTGAATGGAAGACTTATAAAAATGGAAGCAGGGATGATGTTATTCCAAGATTAACTTTTTTCTGGGAATTCTAAAAATTAAGAAGGAGAAAAAAAATGAGAATTAAGATAATTGCTTTACTTTTGTTTTTATTGAGTTCCTTTACATTAACTTCTGCACAAGTGCAATTAAATGCTGCAGGAGCCACATTCCCATATGTAATTTATTCAAAGTGGTTTGATGAATTTAAAAAATTAACCGGCATTCAAATTAATTATCAATCAATTGGAAGCGGTGGTGGAATTAAGCAGGTGATTGAAGGAACAGTTGATTTTGGTGCAAGCGATGGTCCAATGAGCGATGAACAATTAAAAGAAGCAAAACAAAAAAGAGGAACTGAAATTGTTCACATTCCTGCTGTTCTCGGTGCTGTAGTGCTCAGCTATAACTTGAAAGAAGTTAACAAGCCAATTAAACTTGATGGTAAAACAATCGCTGATATTTTTCTTGGAAAAATTTATATGTGGAACGATAAAAGAATTGCTTCATTAAATCCTGATATTAAACTTCCAAATAAAAGTATAATTGTTGTTCATCGTTCAGATGGAAGCGGAACTACTTTTATATTTACAAATTATCTCTCAAAAGTAAGTGATGAGTGGGCTAAAAAAGTAGGTTATAATACATCAGTAAACTGGCCTATTGGTCTTGGCGGCAAAGGAAATGAAGGTGTTACTGGAATAATTAAACAAACAGATGGTGCAATTGGTTATGTAGAATTAGCTTATGCAGTTAAAAATAATTTACCTTATGCATTAATTAAGAATAAATCTAACAATTTTGTTGAAGCAAATTTTAAAAGTGTTTCTGCTGCATCTGATGGTGCATCTAAAAATATGCCTGATGATTTAAGAGCAATGATTACTGATGCAGATGGAAAAGACTCTTATCCAATTTCTGGATTTACATGGCTTTTAGTTTATAAAGACATGAAAGACAAAGCAAAAGCAGAGGCTCTTGTTAAATTTTTAAAATGGGCAATGGAAAAAGGTCAAGCCTATGCCGAAGATTTATATTATGCACCACTTCCCCAATCTGTAATTAAACTTAATTTGAAAAAAATAAATTCACTTACACTTAATGGCAAACCAATTCGTGTGAAATAAATTATTAGACTGAATCAGCATGTTTGAAAATAAATCATATACCTTGATTAACGAAAAGTTAAAGAAGAATAATTTCGAAGAAATAAGTAAAAAGAGAAAAGTAAATTTAGGCGATTTTCTTTACGAAAAGCTTACTCTGATATTTGGAATTATTGTATTTCTTCTTGCAGTTCTTATGGGTTATGAAATGTATATCAGCTCGCAACTTTCCATTTCAAAATTTGGCTGGAAATTTTTAACAGAAACAACATGGGACCCAGTTGCAGAAATTTATGGAGCTCTGCCTTCAATTTTTGGAACTGTTGTTTCATCATTTCTTGCACTTTTAATTGCTGTTCCATTGAGTTTAGGTGTTGCAATTTATTTATCGGAGTTAGCCCCCCGCTGGCTTGAGAAACCTCTTTCATTTCTTGTTGAATTACTTGCCGGCATACCAAGTATTGTTTATGGTTTGTGGGGAATCTTTGTTCTTGTTCCATGGCTTCGTTCTGAAGTTCAGCCATTTCTTTATGAACATCTTGGATTTTTGCCTTTTTTCAGAGGACCAATGTATGGTTTCAGCATGCTTGCAGCTGCAATAATTTTGTCAATCATGGTTCTTCCAATTATTACTTCAATTTCAAGAGATATAATGAAATCTGTTCCTTCAATTCAAAAAGAAGCTGCTCTAGCACTTGGAGCTACCAAATGGGAAGCAACTAAAATTGTTCTCATGAATTCGAAATCCGGAATTCTTGGTGCAACAATGCTTGGACTTGGAAGAGCAATCGGGGAAACAATGGCTGTAACAATGGTTATCGGAAATAGACCAATTATTTCTTTGTCATTGTTTGATCCGGGTTATACTATGGCAAGCATTATTGCTAATGAATTTACAGAAGCAACCTCTGAATTATATCTAAGCGCATTAATTGAATTGGCTTTAATTCTTTTTATTATTACTATAATAATTAATGCATCTGCAAGATTGCTTGTATGGAGTCTGGAGAAAAAGTGGAAAAGAGTATAATGAATTATAAACGAAAACTAATTTATCGTAAGATTGTCAGTTTCATCATAATGAATTTAACATTTATTGCAGCATTGCTTGCAATAGTTCCTCTGGCATTTATTTTTTATTACACTGTTTCAAAAGGAATTTCTCATTTAAATCTCGAATTCTTTATTTCTATGCCAAAGCCAGTTGGTGAGCCCGGCGGAGGAATGGCAAATGCGATCGTCGGGACATTAATTTTGGTTGGTTTGGGCGGTTTGATTGGATTGCCAGTGGGAATTATGGCAGGTATCTATCTTGCTGAATTTGGAAATAATAAATTTGGTTTTGTTCTTAGATTTATGACAGATGTTTTAAGCGGGGTACCATCTATTGTAATTGGTGTTGTTGCTTACACTCTGGTTGTAATTCCAATGAAACATTTCTCAGCATTAGCAGGTGGTGTAGCTCTGGCAATATTGATGATTCCAACAGTAACAAGAACAACTGAAGAAATGATTAGATTGGTGCCTCATAGTTATCGAGAAGCAGGACTTGGTCTTGGAATCCCAAAATGGAAAACTTCTCTTTTTATTATTCTTAGAACAGCATGGAAAGGAATTGCAACTGGAATTCTTCTTGCTTTGTCTCGCGCAGCAGGCGAAACTGCTCCACTTTTATTTACAGCTCTTGGCAATAGATTTTGGTCAACAAATGTTTTTCAGCCGATTGCATCTCTCACAGTTTACATTTATGACTATGCACGTGCACCTTTTGAAGACTGGAATGCTCAGGCATGGACTGCTGCTCTTGTCTTAATTTTATTTATTTCTATTTTCAGTATAATTTTTAGAATAATCACTAAATCAAAATATAAAGCTAATTGAGTTATGATTGAAACAGATGTAATTTCAAAATTATTATCATTACAGGAAGAAAAAGCAAAGAAATTTGAAGAAATTATTAAAGTAGAAAAACTTTCTGCATTTTTTGGAGAAGTGAAAGCTCTGGATGAAATTACTATTTCAATACCTAAGAATAATGTTACTGCAATAATTGGTCCTTCTGGCTGCGGCAAATCAACTTTTTTAAGATGCTTAAATAAAATGCATGAAGTTGCTGGTGGTTCAATGTCAGGAAAAATATTTTATAAAGGAATTGATATTCAAAATATTGACCCGGTGATTTTAAGAAGAAATATTGGAATGGTTTTTCAAAAACCAAATCCTTTCCCAACAATGTCAATTATGAACAATGTTGTTGCTGGATTAAAATACAATGGCATAAATGATAAAAAGCTGTTAAATGAAATTGCTGAAATATGCTTGAAGAAAGTTGGATTGTGGGACGAAGTCAAAGATAATCTTAATCGTTCAGGTGCAAGTTTATCGGGCGGGCAGCAGCAAAGACTCTGTATTGCAAGAACAATTGCTCTTAATCCAGATGTAATTTTAATGGATGAACCTACAAGTGCTCTTGACCCAATTGCTACTACTAAAATTGAGGATTTAATTTATGAATTGAAAAAAGATTATACGATAATAATTGTTACTCACAACATGCAGCAGGCTGCAAGAGTTAGTGATTATACTGCATTCTTTTACATGGGCAGATTAATTGAATTTTCGAACACAAGAAAAATTTTCACAAATCCATCTAACAAACAAACCGAAGAATATATTGCAGGAAGATTTGGCTGATGGATAACAATTACAAAATAAAAGTCAAAAACCTGAATTTATTTTACGGCAAACTAAAAGCACTCAATAATATTTCTTTGAACATTAAAGAAAAAAAAGTTACTGCATTAATTGGTCCATCAGGATGCGGTAAATCTACATTCTTAAGATGCTTAAATAGAATGAACGACTTAATCGAAAATGTTAAAATCGAAGGGGATGTTATTGTTGATGGTAAAAACATTTATAAAGATAGAATTGATGTAGTTGAATTAAGAAAAAGAATTGGAATGATTTTTCAAAAATCAAATCCATTCCCAATGTCAATTTATGATAATATTGCTTACGGACCAAGGATAAATGGAATTAGAAATAAAACAGAGTTAGATGAAATAGTAGAAAAAAGTTTAAGAAAAGCTGCTCTCTGGGACGAAGTTAAAGATAATCTCAAAAAGAGTGGTTTATCATTAAGCGGCGGTCAACAGCAAAGATTATGTATTGCTCGTGCAATTGCTGTTGAACCTGAAATCCTTTTAATGGATGAACCAGCAAGTGCACTCGACCCAATTTCTACAACTAAAATTGAAGACCTTATTTTTGAGTTGAAAAATAATTATACAATTGTTATTGTTACTCACAACATGCAGCAGGCAGCAAGAGTTAGTGATTACACAGCATTTTTTTATATGGGAAATTTGATTGAATATGCTGATACAGTTAAAATATTTACTGCACCAGAAAATAAACAAACAGAAGATTATATTCGCGGTCGATTTGGATAATTTCAAAAATTAAGGGAAAAAATATGCGGGAACATTTTTTAGCAGAAATTGAAAGTCTTAAAACAAATTTAATTAAAATGGCTTCGCTTGTTGATGAACAAGTTGAACGAGTTATTAATGCACTCGAAACAGGCAATGTTGAATTATGCAAAGGAGTTAAAGCACGAGACATTGAAGTTGATGCTTATGACAATCTAATTCAAGCACAGTGCGAAAACCTGCTTGCCCTTTTTCAGCCAGTTGCTGCAGATTTAAGATTTATCATTTCTGCATTAATGATAAATAATCAGCTCGAAAGATGCGGAGATATTGCAGTCAACATTGCACAAAGAATTAAAAAAACAAAAGATTATAATTCATTAATCATAGAAGCACAAATTAACGAAATGGGAAAACAAGCCCGTCAAATGTTAAAAAATGCAATTGATTCTTTTATTTATGGAGATAGCCAACTTGCTGATTCTGTAATCAAAAATGATGAGGTTGTGGATAATCTAAATAAACAGGCATTCCGTTTTTTAGTATCTAAAATGCAATCAGATAGTAATTTAATTGAACCTGCTGCACATTTAATAGTTTTAACCAGACATATTGAAAGATTAGCAGACCATGCAACTAACATTGCAGAAGATTTAGTCTTTTATATTGAAGCTAAAATTGTTTCTCACAAAAAGAAATTTCAAAAATTAGAGAAAAAAGAAGGGGAAGAATCACAAGAATTGTAATTACGGTTGGTTTAATTTAATTCTATACGAATATCAAAGTCATTAAAATTTACATTCCTTAAATCTCATCTCTAAAAAATTATTAAATTTCCAATAAAAAAATTCTTTGCTTTAGATTTTAGTTTTTTTATATTTAATACCAGTTCAGTGATTATTTATTAATGGGAATAATCAAACCAGAACGGCTTAAAACGGGTGATGTAATTGGCATAATTTCGCCAGCTTCTTCTCCTGATGATTTATCTAAAATCAATAAAGGAATAACTTATCTCGAAAGTTTAGGCTATAGAGTTGAAGTTGGTAAAAATGTCGGTCAGCAGGAAGGATACCTTGCTGGTTCAGATACACAACGACTTTCAGATCTTCATGATATGTTCAAAAATAAAAATGTCAAAGCAATTTTTACTCTCCGCGGCGGTTATGGCTCAACAAGACTTTTAGATAAAATCGATTACAAGCTTATTCGCAACAATCCCAAAATTTTTGTTGGACATAGTGACATAAATGCACTTCAAATGGCATTTTTAACAAAATGTGGACTTGTAACTTTTTCAGGTCCAATGGTTGCTGTTGATTTTCAGGATGAAATCAGTCCTTTTACAGAAGAATTGTTCTGGAGAATGCTTACTTCAAACAAAAAAATTGGGAAACTTCAAAATCCAAGAAATGAAAAATTTTTTGTTCTGACAAAAGGAAGAGCCCAAGGGAAAATTATTGGCGGAAATTTAAGCCTTTTTACTTCATTGATGGGAACAGAATTTTTCCCTCAGCAACAAATTAAAGGAGCAATTTTGCTTTTAGAAGATATAAATGAAGCTCCTTACAGAATTGACAGAATGTTAAATCAACTGCGACTTGCCAAAGTTTTTAATATGATTAATGGAGTCATTCTTGGCGATTTTATCAATTGCTTTGAAACTAATCCTGAAAAAAAATCTTTTACACTTAATGAAGTGATATTTGATTATTTCAAAAAATTAAAAGTGCCGGTAATTTATAATGTAAGGCATGGTCATGTTAAAGATAATATTACATTCCCATTTGGAATTAAATGTGTTATTAATTCTGGGAACAGCTCTATCGAAATTCCCGAAAGTGCAGTAAAATAATTTTCTCAAACATATTTCTTTTCAAGAATCCCGCCTTAATCATTTCTCTTTTTTAAGAAAAAAATTTCAAAATGGTTCATTTTTAAGGTTTTTTTAGCTATGAATCAGACTGGTATATTTGTTGTTTGCAAAATCTAAACAATTTATGGTGGGGCTATGGAATTTATAAATGAAGAATATATTTTTTCTTTATTAAATGATGACAAGCTGAATGATAAAGCACTTCAGAAAGATGTTATACAGAAAGCAAAAGAAGCAAAAGGTTTAACTCTAAGAGATAGTGCAGCATTATTAAATATTTCAGATAGTGAAATTTTGGAAGAACTATTTCATACAGCAAAAGAAATAAAAGAAAAAATTTATGGAAATCGACTTGTCCTTTTTGCCCCGCTTTATGTTACAAATGTTTGTGTTAATAATTGCCTTTATTGTGCATTTCGAAGAGATAATAAAGAGTTGAAAAGAAAAACATTAACAATTGAGGAAATACGAGAAGAAACAGAATTTTTAGTAAAACAAGGTCATAAAAGAATATTACTTGTTGCAGGGGAAAGTCTAAAAAATTCTTCTCTTGATTATATCGGCAAAGCAATTCAAACAATGTATGATGTTAGAATTAATGGCGGTAACATAAGAAGAATTAATGTCAACACTGCTCCATTATCTGTTGATGGTTTTAAAGTATTAAAAAGTTTTGGTATAGGAACATATCAATGTTTTCAGGAAACTTATCATTACGAAACTTATGTGAAGATGCATCCTGATGGACCAAAAAAAGATTTTGCATGGAGACTTTATGCAATGGACCGAGCTTTGCAAGCAGGAATTGACGATGTTGGTATTGGAGCTTTATTTGGTTTGACAGATTATAAATTTGAAACTCTTGCAATGTTGAGTCATGCTTTTAATCTTGATGAAAAATATGGAATTGGTCCACACACAATTTCAGTTCCAAGACTTGAACCTGCGCTCAATGCTCCTATTTCTCATAAACCACCTTTTGCAGTTGATGATTTATCATTCAAAAAACTTGTTGCAGTTTTAAGACTTGCAGTTCCATACACTGGAATTATTCTATCGACAAGAGAAAGACCGGAATTAAGAAGAGAATTATTCAATGTTGGTGTATCTCAAATTAGTGCAGGCAGCAGAACTTCTCCTGGTGCTTATCGCGAATCTCAGGAAAGTTTGAATGAATACGAAATGCAGCAATTTCAACTTGGCGACCATCGTTCATTGGACGAAGTAGTTAAAGATTGCTGCGAACTTGGGTTTTTGCCAAGCTTTTGCACAGCATGCTATCGTTCTCAAAGAACTGGCGATAGATTTATGGAATTTGCAAAATCAGGAACCATTCATTTTATGTGCTCGCCAAATGCTCTTTCAACATTTAAAGAATATATAAATGATTATGCTTCTGAAGAAACAAGAAAAGTTGCAGAAAGCTTTATTCAAAAAGAAATTGAAAAATTAGATGGACCAACAAAAACAAAAGCTCTTAAAATGATTGAAAGAGTTGATAACGGCGAACGTGATGTTTTCTTTTAATAAATTTTTGAAAAAGTATAATTGAATGAACCTAAAAGAAATTTTACATAAAAAAGAATTAACAAAAGAAGAAATTATTTTTCTGCTTAGCCTTACTGAGCAGGAAGATATTCAAAAACTTTATGAACGCGCTGATGAAGTAAGAGCCGAATATTGCGGCGATGAAGTTCATCTTAGAGGCATAATAGATTTTTCAAATTACTGTGAACAAAATTGTCTTTACTGCGGCTTAAGAGCAGATAACAGTCATCTTCATCGCTATCGAATGTCACCTGAAGAAATTATTGAAACTGCAAAACAAATTATTAATTCAGGAATTTTTACTATTGTTCTTCAATCAGGTGAAGATAATTTTTATGATACAGATTTAATTGCTTATATAATTTATTCTATAAAACAAATTGCAGATGTTGCAATTACATTGAGTTTGGGAGAAAGAGGTTTTCATGAATATCAAACATGGAAAATTGCGGGAGCTGACAGATATCTTTTAAAACATGAAACAGCAAATCCAAAACTGTATTCAATTTATCATCTGCATCAGCAATTAAATGAAAGAATTGCTCATCTAAGATACTTGAAAAAACTTGGCTATCAGGTTGGTTCTGGTAATATGATTGGTCTGCCTATGCAGACAATAGAAGATATTGCTGATGATATTTTATTGTGCAAAGATCTTGATTTAGATATGGCTGCTTTTGGTCCTTTTATTCCATCGCCTAATACTCCTTATCGAAGTAAAAAGCCTGCAAGTGTTGAATTAACATTGAAGACTATGGCAGTTGCAAGAATTGTTTTAAAATCTGTTCACATTCCAGCTACAACTGCACTTGCAACTCTTGACGAAGATGGAAGAATAAAAGGTTTGAGAGCAGGGGCAAATGTTATAATGCCAGACTTCACACCATTTCCATACAGAGAACATTATCAAATTTATGCCAATCGAAAATGTATCAATGACGACCCAAAAGCATGTCGTGCATGTCTTCAATTGCAAATTGAATCTATTGGAAGAAAAATTTCTACCTCACGCGGGGATTCGCTTAAAATGCAGCTCAGCAGTTAATTTATACTCCAAATTTTTTAGCTACTAATTTTGATTGTATATTTCCAGTAAGAATTAAAAATAATTCAGGTTTAATTATGAAATTGAATTATAAATTTTTTCTGATTCTTTTTTCATCTTTATTAATTTTTAATTGCAGCTCTAAAAGCGATAAAGATTACTTTAACGAGGCTTTACAAAAAGTTAAAGAGAAAAAATATCTTCAAGCTCTTAACGATTTTAATGATTTGTTGAAAAAGTATCCAGAAAGTAAATTCGCTCCGCAATCAATTTATGAAATTGCAAAACTCTATCATGCTCAATTGATTCCAAATCTCGGCAAAGAAGAATCACTAAAAAAAGCAATTAATTATTACAAGAAGATTTTTTATGAATATAAAAATTCACCAGAAGCTGAAAGAGCTTTGTTTGTTGCAGGTTTTATTTTTGCCAATGAATTAAATCAACTCGATTCAGCAAAATATAATTATGAATTGTTTATGAAAAATTTTCCAAAAAGTGAATTGACAAAATCTGTAAAACTTGAACTCGAAAATCTTGGTGCATCGCCAGATGAAATTTTAACAAAGAAGATGAAATCAAATGTCGATAAAAACTAAAGATGTAAAATCATTTCTTAATCCTGAAATTATTGCTAAGATTGAAAATCTTGAATTAAGAGCAAGAATGATAGTCGAGGGATTTATGATTGGACTTCATCGAAGTCCATATCATGGATTCAGTGTTGAGTTCAGCGAGCACAGACCATACATGCAGGGCGATTCACTTAAAAATCTTGATTGGAAAGTTTATGCAAAGAGCGAAAAATTTTTCATTAAACAATATGAAGAGGAAACTAATTTAATCTGTCATATTTTTCTTGATGCAAGCAGTTCAATGAATTTCAAATATTCATCTCGATTTACAAAATTTGAATATGCAACAACACTTGCAGCAGCATTAAGTTATATAATGATTAATCAGCAGGATGCTATTGGTCTTGCAATTTATTCAGACCATATTCATTCTTATCTGCCTCCTAAATCAAATTTAGTCTATTTGAAAACTTTATTTACAGAGCTGGCTAAAACAATTCCTTCTGGAAATACAAACACTTCAAGCTGCATCGATTCAGTTGTAAATAAAATAACTAAACGGGGATTAACAATTATTATTTCAGATTTTTTTGATTTCCCTTCAAAATCAGAAGATGATATTGTTGATTCAATAATGACCACACTCAAACATATTCACTATAAAAAAAATGAAATAATTGTTTTCCAGATTTTAGACCCTATTGAAATGAACTTTGGATTTGATAGAGATTCAGTTTTTATCGACCTTGAAACAAAAGATGAAATTACAACTCAGCCCTATTTGATTCAAAAGGCATATCAGGATGCAATGAAAGATTTCTTAAGCAAATTAAAATCTGAATGCCTGAATTACGGAATTCAATATAACTTGATAGATACATCTACACCTTTCGACAGAGCATTGCTCAGTTATTTTTCAAAAAGAGCAAAATTGTTTTAATGCTTACTTATGTTCTGATTCTGTTTTTTCAATATATTTATGATGTAAATAAGGAGAAATATTATGCCAGTTAAAGCAGGCTTTGTTTCGATAATTGGAAAACCAAATGTTGGCAAATCAACTTTGATGAATGCTTTGATTGGAGAGAAATTATCGATAACTACAAGCAAGCCTCAAACAACAAGAAAGAAAATTATTGGAATTCTTTCTGCAGAAGATTATCAAATTATATTTCAGGATACACCTGGAATTTTGAATCCAGAATATCTCCTTCAAGAAAGAATGCTTGAATATGTTTTAGCTGCTGCAAAAGATGCAGATTTAATTTTGTTTATGATTGATATATCAACTGACCCGACAGGTGAAAAAACTTTATCAGATGAAAAAGTTTTTGAAATTCTTAAGGATAAAAAAATCAAAAAAATACTTTTGATAAATAAAATTGACCTTGTTAATCAACAGGTTGTAGAAAATTTAATTAATTCTCTCAGCGAGAAAAAATTTTTTGAAAAAGTAATTCCAATTTCTGCTGCTCAAGGTTATAATCTTCAAACTGTAATTGACATAATACTTGAGTACTTGCCTGAACATCCAAAATATTATCCTGATGACCAATTGAGCGATGAAAACGAAAGATTTTTTGTTTCAGAAATAATTCGAGAAAAAATTTTTGAAATGTATCATGAAGAAGTTCCTTACAGCACCGAAGTTGTTGTAGAAGAATTTAAGGAAAGAGAAAAAGGAAAAGATTACATTCGTGCAATTATAATAGTTGAAAAGGAATCACAAAAACCAATCATAATTGGGAAAAACGGGGAACTTATAAAAAAATTAGGCAGGCTTTCTCGTGAATCAATTGAAAGATTTTTACAGCGGGAAGTTTATCTTGAATTGTATGTGAAAGTAAGAGAGAAATGGCGTTCAAAACCAAATTTGTTGAAATCTTTTGGATATGTTCCACCCGAAGAATAATTGAAAAAGATTTTTCAGAAAACTGCTAATCAATCAACATATAGATGAATAATTCCAAAGAAAAAAAATCAACTCACTTTTTAGGCGAAGGTGCTTTGCTATTGATGACTATTATCTGGGGCGGCACCTTTGTTATTGTGAAAGAATCTCTTCATGATATTTCTTCCATGCTGTTTGTTTCAATTCGTTTTGGCGTGGCTGCATTGATTATTTCTGCTTATCTGTTTTTCAAAAATTATAAAATTAATAAACAAGCTTTTCTTTCTGGAATTTTTCTTGGTCTTTTTCTTTTTTTTGGTTTTATGTTTCAAACAATTGGATTAAAATACACAACAGCTACAAAATCTGGATTTATAACAGGTTCACTTGTTGTGATGGTTCCATTTTTACAGATGCTGATTGAAAAGAAAATTCCTTCTAAAGGAGCATTAATTGGAACTCTTCTTGTCTTCATAGGAATTTTGTTTTTGTCGAGCGGCGGCAGTTCAATAAAAAATTTTTTATCTGAACTCGGAAAAACATTTAATATTGGAGATACATTCACATTAATCTGCGCTTTATTTTTTGCTTTGCATGTGGTTTATATGGATATAATTTCTCCTAAACATGATTTCTGGATTTTATTCGTATCTCAGCTGATTAGTGTTTCGGTTTTTGCTTTTTTAATGTCGCTGATTTTTCATTTTAGTGCACTTGAATTAATAAAAATAAAATTAACTTCAAATTTGTGGAGTGGACTTCTTTATACTTCATTGCTTGCAACATGTGTGAATTTTGGATTGCAAACAAAATTTCAGAAACTTGTAAGTCCTACTAAAGCAGGAATAATTTATTCATTCGAACCAATATTTGCAGCTATTTTTGCATTCTTTATACTCAACGAAAAATTCACTAATTTTGGCTTGCTCGGAAGCGTATTAATTTTTTCCGGATTGATTGTATCTGAAATATTCGATTTTGTCTATTCAAATTTTTTTAACAATTCTAATGGAAAACATTAAAAGAGCAGAAATAATTGTGAGTGGACTTGTTCAAGGTGTAGGATTCAGATATTTTGTTTATCGGCATGCACAAAATCTTGGATTAAAAGGTTATACAAAAAATCTTTATACAGGCGAAGTTTATACAGTTGTGGAAGGGGAGCCTCATTTGATTGAAGAATTATTTAATCGATTGAAAGTAGGACCAATTTCTGCCGATGTGAAAGATGCAATTATTAAATGGAGCGAACCTAAAAACGAATTTAAAACATTTGAGATAAGATTTTGAATCAACAATTTAAAATAGGCTTTGGTTACGATGTCCATCCATTTTCTCGAGATAGAATTTTAGTTCTGGGTGGAATCGTTATTCCTTATGAAACTGGATTGGAAGGACATTCCGATGCTGATGTTTTGCTGCACGCAATTTGTGATGCAATGCTTGGTGCACTTGCACTTGGCGATATTGGAAAACATTTCCCAAATTCAAGCGAGGAATTTCGAAATATCGACAGCAAAATTTTACTTGAAAAAACTTATGATTTAGTTCAGCAGAATGGTTATGTGCTTGGCAATCTTGATGCTACTCTTGTAATTGAAAAACCAAAAGTTTCTCCATTTATTAAATTAATGATAAAAGAAATTGCAGCTGTCTTAAAAGCCGATGAAAATCAAATTTCAATTAAAGCAACAACTTCCGAAAAACTTGGTTTTGTAGGAAGAGAAGAAGGAGCAGCTGCTTATGCTGTTGTTTTGCTCACCAAAAAAGAAAATTAATGCTCGAAAATATAATTTCTTACATAAGCACACTTGACAAATCTTTAATTTATTTAATTGTATTCTTTTTTGGATTTATCGAAAATTTGTTTCCTCCATCTCCAAGTGATATAGTAATAGTTTTGGGAGCGACTTTAATTGCCAGTTCAACATTAAGTTTTTTGCCTATCCTACTGCTTGCCAGTATTGGAAGCGGAATTGGTTTTATTGTTATGTATTTCATAGGAAAATATCTGGGCGAAAATTTAATTCGTAACGGCAAATTAAAATTTATTAAACCGCAATCACTTGAGAAAGCTGATTTGTGGTTTCATAAATATGGCTATAACATAATTTTAATAAACAGATTTTTGCCTGGAACCAGAGCTGTTGTTAGCTTTTTTGCCGGTTTCCATCGCTTGAAAAAATTAAGAACATTTATTTATGCTTTTGTAAGTTCATTTGTCTGGAATACTTTATTAATTATGCTTGGAATGTTTTTGGGTAACAACATTGAACTGATTGATAAATATTTAACAACATATTCTGATATAGCTTTAATTTTAACTCTGATAGTTGTCTTATATTTTGTCGTTAGATATTTTGTAAAAAAGAAACGAAAAGATGAAAATACTTAAGTCATTTTATCAGTTAACACCTGAAGAAAAGAAGATTAAAAAGAAAGAACTTCTTTTTGGATTAATCAGTGGTGTTTTGCTTGGAATTTCATTTCCGCCTTTTCCCTTTCCGATTTTAATTTTTTTTGCATTTATCCCTTACTTTTTTGTAATTGAAAAAAAAGAACAACTCGGGTCGATAAATCGATTTACATACTATACGGTTTTTATCTTTACACTAATCACATTATACTGGGTAGGGAGCTGGACAAAAGAAGCTGACCCTTTTTTAATGATTTCTGGAGTTCTTCTAGTGTTCATAAATCCAGCAATATTTTTGATTCCATCCACAATTTATTATTTCTCAAAAAAATCACTTAACAAAAAAATTTCGTTGTTTTTATTTCCATTCTTCTGGGTAGCATTTGAATATGCATACAGCATAACAGATTTAAGATTTCCCTGGCTTATGCTTGCAAATTCATTACCATATTTTAATTGGTTCATTCAAATTGCAGATATTATTGGTGCATATGGAATTTCGCTTTTGATTTTATTCATTAATGTGTTTCTTTATCTCTTTATTAAAAATTATATCGAGAAGAAAAGAAATAATATATTCTATGCTGCTGCAGCTGTATTACTTTTTATAATTCCAGTAATTTATGGAATGTATAAATCATCAGTCTTCGAGCATTCATCAAGGAAAATTAAAGTAGGTTTGATTCAACCAAATTTAAATCCATGGGATAAATGGGAAGCAGGGAATTTAGATGAGCAGTTAAATTTGTATTTATCACTTTCACAAGAAGCGGTTAATCAAGGGGCAAAATTAATTGTTTGGCCCGAGTCTGCATTGCCTGTTTATCTGCTTTCCGGAAATTATCCAAATGAAGTGGAAAGAATTCATCAATTTGTAGATTCAAACAATGTTTATTTGATGACAGGAATGCCGGATGCAAATTTTTATTTTGATTTGTCAAAAGCTCCTAAAGATGCGAAGAGAATCAAAAATAGTGATGTTGCTTATACTTCATATAATTCTATTTTGCTTTTTTCACCTTTCACAACTACAGTTCAGAAATATGGAAAAATAAAGCTTGTCCCTTTTGGAGAAAAAGTTCCATTTGTTGAACAGCTTCCATTTTTAGGTGAATTAATTAAATGGCAGGTTGGAATTTCAAGCTGGAATGTAGGAAAAGAACAAACAATTTTTAATTTCATGAATATCAGGACAGCAGGGGTTGTCTGTTTTGAATCAATCTATCCTGATTTTGTAGCAGGTTTTGTTCAAAAAGATGCTGAACTTCTTGTTGTTGTAACAAATGACAGCTGGTATGGATATTCAAGCGGACCATTTCAGCATAAAGAAATTGCTGCTTTAAGAGCAATTGAAAACCGCAGAACTTTGATTCGTGCTGCAAATGGAGGTATCAGCTGCATAATAGACCCGCTCGGCAGAACAATTAATGAAACAAAATTATTTACTAAAACAGAATTAACAGGTTATGCAGAATTAAGAAACGAAAAAACTTTTTTTACGAAATATCCGCTGTTATTCCCCTATATTTCTTTATTTATTGCAATTCTTATTTTGTTTGTTACTTTTATAAAGAAAATTATAACTCTTTTAAAGACAGAAAAAAATCCTAATTGATTTTTACTATAAAAACTTTCTTGCGCACTTCTAAATTATGTGTCTGAATTAGAAAAATAACTCGTCCTTTCTCATTTTATAGTAATTTACACATGAATAATTTATCGTAAATTTTATTTATAGCTAATTTTTTACATCAATTATTTTGAGATTTTATTATAGATATTTCTTAACTTATGAGTGAATCAAAGCTGCATAATAATTGAGGCGCGTTATGCAGATTAAAAATTATTTAAGTCAATTAAAAAAATACTTTCCCCTTTTAGCTGCGTTTTATTCTATAACAATAGGAGTCTTAGTCCTTTCTGCTTGGAGGTTTGGGGGAGTGCTATCCCAAATTTTCTTAAATGCCGAAATTCCTTTGAGACCATTCTCTTCTTTATTTTTGGTCTTATGTGGATTAGCATTGCTGTGTATGATTTATAAATTTCGATATAACAGGTTAATAATGTGTGTTTTAGGTATTGTTCTATTTTTATCTGGGATTATTTTAAGCTTAGATAATATTTTTAACTGGACAATAAATTATTTCAATTTACTAATAAGTCCATCCAACCAATTAACTTTTAGTAATAAAATTAAGATGCAACCTCTAAGTGCATCTATAATTTTTTCTTTCCTGGGTTTAGTTTTTATTCTTATTTCTTTGAAAGTAAGAGTTAAATATCTAATAGAATTTTTATTAATATCAACTTTTACACTCGTTATTATTATTGTAACTGGTCAATTAACAAATTTATATACAATTGGAACGATAGGCGAATTTATTTATGAAACTTCAATCCTGCTATCAATATCAATAATAATTATAATTATTGGAATATATTATTTGCACTTTTCTGGAAAAGCATTTACTGTAGAACAAAAAGTATTTTTTATAATAACCCCAATATTTGTATTTACTGTTTACATATTTTTCATTTTGGTTGCATTATTTAACACTATAAAAGAAACTACTAATCTAATTAATCATACTCATCAGGTAATAAATGAGATTAAAGATTTAGAACATAATCTTGACCATGCTCAATTATTACTAAAAAGCTACATTTTAACTGGTGAAAAAAATTATCTTGAAAAGTATAGTTATAATTTAGATTCTACATCATCAGCTATAAATGAATTAAAAAAACTTACGTCCGATAACCCAATTCAGCAATCTTTAATAGAAAGGCTTAGGAATTATTTTATAACAACAACAAAATTATCTTATGCTTTAAATGAAACTAAAGATTCAGAAATTAATTTAATTGAAGAATCAATAAATAAATTAACAGACAGCGTCAGGGCGTGTAGCAATCAACTTTTAATTAACGAAGAGAATTTAATAAAAAGCAGGCAAAACCTTGAAGCAAATAAAATTTCAAAAACAAAAACAATTATAACATTAATATTTATTCCTCAGATTAGTTTATTGGTTATAATATTTTTTATAGTAAAATATGGATTAGAAGAGAGAAGAAAAGCCGAAGAGAAACTCACAAAATATAGCGAGGATTTGGATATCAGAGTAAAAGAAAAAACTAAGTTATTATCTGAAAGCGAAGAAAAATTTAAAAGATTGTTTCATTCTGTGCCCGTAGAAATGGCTTTGCTTAATACTGAGGGTATTTTTATTGATATCAATAATACTTGGTGCGAATCTTATGGATTTACTAAAGAAGAAGTTATTGGCAAGACAAGTTTTGAGATTGGAATAATAGATAAAAAAAATTACGAGAAGCTTCAAGATACTATAAAAGCTAAGGGATATGTTGAAAATTTAGAATTGAATCTAAAAACTAAAGAGGGGAAAAAAGTTGTTATTCTTCTATCTAATAAAAAAGTAAAAATTGGTGAAGAAGAATTTTATATTTCATCTGGGATTGATATAACAAAAAAGAAGCAAGAGGAGCAAACTAATCTAAATAAAGCCAAAGTCTTAAATGCACTTATTCGTGGTGAAGAACTAAATAGTATACTTGAATTAATAGTTCGTTTAGTTGAAGAGGAAGATTCAACAAAAATTTGTTCAATTCTTCTTTTAGATGAAGACAGAAAACATTTTCGAATAGGTGCTGCACCTAATATTCCGGATTTTTATAAAGAAATAATTGAAAAAGAAGAAATAAAAGAAAATGCTGGTTCAAGTGGAGCAGCTGTTTTTTCAAAGAAGCGTATAATTGTTGATGATATTATGACCCATCCTCTTTGGATTCCATACAAAGGTATAGCTAAAAATGCAAATTTTAGGTCATGCTGGTCCGAACCTATTATGGATGACAAAGGCAATGTAGTAGCAATTTTTGAAATTTATCATCATGAACCTAAAGTTCCAACTGAAGAAGAGTTAAAACTTATTGAATCTATTTCTGATTTAATTGGCATAGCAATTATTTATAAAAAAAATGAAGAATCATTAAAGAAATTCTATGAAGAACTTGAGCAAAAAGTAAAAGATAGAACTCAACAATTGATGGAATTAAATAAAGAACTCGAAGCTTTTAGCTATACTGTTTCTCACGATTTAAGAGCTCCATTAAGACATTTAAATGGATTTATAGAATTATTAAAAAATAGTCTAAAAACTTCTGATGAAAAAATTATTAGGTATATTAACATTATTTCAGAAGCATCTAAAAAAATGGGTCAATTGATAGACGACTTGCTGGCATTTTCTCGTATTGGTAGAACTGAATTGAAAAGAACAGAGGTCGATATTAATTCTATAATAAATGAAGTCCGTATAGAATTAGAAAATGAAACAGCTAACAGAAAGATTGAATGGAAAATTTCAAATATGCCAAAAGTAATTGCTGATTACGCATTATTGAGACAAGTCTGGACAAATTTATTATCTAATTCCATAAAATACACAAGCAAATGTGAAGAAGCTGTAATTGAAGTAAGCTGTAAAGAAATGGACGATTATTATGAATTTTCTGTAAAAGATAATGGTGCTGGTTTTGATATGGACTATAAAGATAAATTATTTGGTGTCTTTCAAAGACTTCATAATGTATCTGATTACAGCGGTACAGGTATAGGCCTTAGTATTGTAAAAAGAATTATTAATAAACACGGCGGAAAAATTTGGGCAGAAGGAGAAGTAAATAAAGGTGCCACTTTTTATTTCACATTACCAAAATAAAATGAGGTTACAATGGGCAAATTAAAACCAATACTTTTAGCAGAAGATAATCCAAATGATGTAGAACTCGCACTCGAAGCATTGAGACAACACAATATTGCAAATCGAATTCTTGTTGTTAGCGATGGAGCAGAAGTTCTTGAT
This sequence comes from Melioribacteraceae bacterium, assembly GCA_037481715.1. Classification (GTDB taxonomy): domain Bacteria; phylum Bacteroidota; class Ignavibacteria; order Ignavibacteriales; family Melioribacteraceae; genus Rosettibacter. Next base: position 102,899 of record JBBFLD010000003.1, on the reverse strand, counting down.
TATTTATACAGAAGGGGTAAGTATTCTCAAAGAGAAAAAGAAAATCCTGCTTGCATTTTATTAGACCTGAAGATGCCCAAAGTAGATGGCTTAGAAGTATTAAAAATAATTAAGAATGATTCTGAATTAAAAACTATTCCTGTTGTAATGCTTACTTCTTCTAAAGAAGAAAAAGATATAGTTGATAGTTATAACTTAGGTGTAAATGCTTATGTTGTTAAACCGGTAGGATTTGAAAAATTTATTGAAGCAATTAGTAATCTTGGTTATTTCTGGGCAATATTAAATGAACCTCCGCTTGAGAGAGAGTAAAATAATTATGCTTCATACACAAACTCTAAAAATGAGGAGTCTTTATGAAAGTTCTTATTGTTGATGACGATTCAATAATGATTCAATATTTAACTGAATCATTAATATGCAAAATTAATGATATTGATATTGAGGGTGTAACCTCTGCAGAAGATTGTCTGGAATTAATCCAAAAGGAAAAATATGATATTTTATTAGTAGATCATATAATGCCAGGTATGAATGGACTTGAATTAATAAAAAAAATTATGAATCTAAATTATAATGTGCCAATAATTTTTCTTACTGGATATGGCGACATAAATGTTGCTATACAAGCTCTTAAATATGGTGCTGTGGATTATATTAATAAAAATAAAATCGAGATTGATGAATTAGCTCTGTTATTAAAAGATGTTTACAATAAGTATTCATTGCATAAATTGTCCACAGAAAAATATATACCCGAAGTATATAATGTACTTTATATTGAACATGATGAAAATGATATTGAATTAACTGTTGATTACATAAAAAGACAAGTTAAAAACATAAATTTAACCGCAGTAAAAACTGCTAACGAAGCTTTTCAATTATTAGAGAATAAACCTTTTGATGTCATACTCATCGATTTATTGATGCCCGAATTGAATGGTATTGAAATATTTAAAAAACTGAAAACCTCGGGTTATGATAAGCCTGTAATAATTCTAACAGGAAGCACTGATGAAGAATCAGCAATAACTGCATTAAAACTAGGAGTTTATGATTATATAATTAAGAGAAAAAATTATTTGTTACAACTGCCAAGTGCTATTGAACATGCATACGCGATATATAAACTAAAATTGATGAATGAAGAAAAACAAAATCAAATTATCGAGCTGAATAAAAAATTAGAAGAAGCTCTTATAAAAACATATGAAGAAAAAGTTAAAGCTGAACAACAATTAATACTGACTAAAGAAAGATTTAAAGATTTATTCTATTCTAATCCAATTCCAATGCTAATTATCGATGAACGGACTCAAAAATTTATAGAAGTAAATGATGAGGCAGTAAAATATTATGGATACACGAGAGATGAATTTCTTAAGATTTCTTTCAAAGAAATTTGCCTGGATGAAAATTATTCTGAATTAATTAGCTCTAATGATGAAGTTTCTGTTATAACAAATTTATGCACACAAAAGAAAAAAAATGGAGATATAATTTTTGCAGAAATAAAATCTAATTTATTAGAAGAAACAAAAGAACATAAATTAAAACTAATCGCTGTATATGATTTAACAGAAAAAATAAAACTTGAAGAAGAGTTAAAAGAAGAAAAGGAATTATTTAGAACATTAGCAGATACTACCACTACAGCAATTTTTGTTTATAAAGGGGAACATTTTGTTTATGTCAATAAAGCAGTGCAACGAATATCAGGTTACAGCGAAGATGAATTATTAAATATGAAATTCTGGGATATAGTGCATCCAGAGTTTAGAGATTTGGTAAAACAAAGAGGGCTCGAAAGACAACAAGGTAAAGACATTCCTTCTAACTATGAATTTAAAATTATTTGCAAAGATGGAACTGAAAAATGGCTCGATTTTACTGCTGGAGTTATTAAATGGAAAGGTGAGATAGCTTCCATTGGGACTGCATTTGATATAACTGAAAGAAAAAAAGCAGAAGAGGAAGTTAAACGCAACGAAGAAAGATATAAATTATTTTTCCATAATGATATTTCAGGTGATTTTGAATTTAAACCAGATGGAACAATTTTAATATGCAACGATTCCCTTGTTAAAATCTTAAAATATGATAATAAAGAAGAAATTCTTAATAAGAATGTGAAAGATTTTTTTGCATCAGGTGAAATTAGAGAAAGTTTATTTGAAGAAATTCAAAAATATGGCAGAGTGCAAAATCGTGAATTGGAATTAATTGCAAAGGATGGCTCTATAGTAAATGTTATTGAAAATGTAGTAGGTGTTTTTGATGATAATAATAATCTTGAAAAAATTGTAGGTTACATTTTTGAAATTACAGAAAGAAAGAAAGCAGAAAATGAGTTAAGAAAGAGTGAAGAAAAGTTCCGTAAAATGTTTGAAACAGCAAACGAAGGAATAATGATTGTTGATGAAAATAATTTAATTTCTACTGTAAATAAAAAAATGGCAGATATGCTGGGCTATAAAATAAATGAGATTATTGGAAATAAAGTCACATCATTTTTACCAGAAGAAGAAATAGAAAGTTTTTTAAATGAAATTGAGAAAAGAAAGAAAGGGGAATTAGCACAGTTAGAAAGAAAATTTGTAAAAAAAGATGGCTCCATAATTTATACATTAATTTCTGCTTCACCTTTCATTGATGACGAGGGTAATTATAAAGGAAGCTTTGCTATGATTACAGATATAACTGAACGAAAAAAGATGGAGCTCGATTTAATTTTAGCAAAAGAAAAAGCTGAGGATTCTGATAAAATGAAATCTCTCTTCCTTGCACAAATGTCACATGAATTTAGAACCCCGCTTCATACAATTTTAAGCTATCTTTCTTTGCTGCATGAGGATTTAACCAGTAGAAATATAAGTGATATTGATTTTTATTTTAATTCAATTGATAGTGCTTCAAGAAGATTAATCAGAACTGTTGATATGATATTGAATATGTCACAGCTGCAGGTAGGTTTCTATAAACCGAACTTTAAAGAAATAAATCTTATTGATGATATTATTAAAAAAGTAATTAACGATTTTATTACAGCAACAGAAGAGAAAAATTTATATATAAAACTTCTTCCCAAAACAAAAGAAATCAAAATATTAGGCGATGAATATTCTCTAATTCAATTATTTGCTAATCTTATTGATAACGCAATAAAATACACAAAAGAAGGGGGTATAATAATTACAGTATTCAATAAAGATAATAATCTTTGTGTATCAATTGAAGATACAGGTATAGGAATTGCAAAAGAATATTTGCCTAAATTGTTTGAACCTTTCTCTCAAGAATCTACTGGTTATACAAGAGCATTTGATGGTGTTGGATTAGGAATGTCACTTGTCAAAGAATATTGTAAAATAAATGGTGCTGAAATTCATGTTGAATCAGAAAAAAATGTCGGCACAAAGATTACAATTATTTTTAATAGAGGGTAAGTATTATGAAAGCCATGAAAAAGTTACTGATATTTGAGGATGATGTATTAAATCAAAATTTATATCAAACTTTATTTAAAGATGAATACCAGACAGCAATTTATTCATCATTTGAAAAGTTTATTGAAGATAACTTAGATTGGGATTTCGATGCAGTGATAATGGATTTATCGTTAAAAGGAAATCACGATGGAATTCAAATTATGCAATATTTAAGGTCAAACGAGAAATTTAAAAACTTGCCTATTATTTGCATAACTGCTCACGCATTTCTCAAAGATAAAGAAAATTGTATGAGAAACGGAGCAGATGCATATATAGCAAAACCATGCACGAAAAAAACTATTTTCTCTGCATTAGAAAAATGTATCACTGAACGAAAATGATTTATTTGATTATATAAAACAAAAATGAGGTATTTTTTTAATTATCAGCCATGAAAGAAAAATTAAAAATTCTTCACCTCGAAGATAACTCGAATGATGCAGAACTTGTTAAAGAGATGCTTCTAGCTGGTGGTATTGATGCGGAAATCGTTGTAGTGAGCAAAAAATCTGATTTTTTGCAATTGATTGTAGACAAAGATTTTGATATGGTGATTTCTGACTATAACCTTCCAGAATTTGATGGATTAAAAGCATTAATTGAAACTCAGAAAAAAAGAAAAGATATACCTTTTATTTTTTGCTCAGGTACTATTGGCGAAGAAAGAGCGGTTCAATGCTTGCAACTTGGTGCTATGGATTATGTCCTGAAAGATAGAATGGACAGGCTTGTTCCGGCTGTGCGCAGAGCATTGAGATTAGTAAATGAAATGAAAAAAAGAGAAGAAGCTGAAAGACTTTTAAGAAGAGTGATGCTCGCTGTTGAAAATACTAATGATGCAATTATGATGACTGATGTAGATGGAACAATTATTTATGTTAATCCATATTTTACTGAAATGTATGGATGGTATAGAAATGAAATTGTAAATAAAGCTACTCCAAGAATTCTTAAAAGCGGATTACATCATAAAGAGTTCTACGAACAATTATGGAAGAATTTATTGGAAAATAAGCATGTTGTAGTTGAAATGACTAACCGGACTAAAGATGGCAAATTAATTGAAATCAAAAATCTTATAAGTTCTATTTTTGATGAAAATCATAATTTAATTGGTTATGTAGCAATTCAAACTGATATTTCACTTAGAAAACAATATGAAAGAGAATTGATTAAAGCAAAAAAAGAAGCAGAAGAGATGAGCAAGTTAAAATCTTATTTTCTATCTAATATAAGCCATGAATTTAGAACACCTTTGATTTCTATACTCGGCTTCTCAGAAATTCTTTTGAATGAACTCGATAACCCAGAACACAAAGAATCTGTAAAATATATTTATGAATCCGGATTAAGATTACAAAAAACATTGAATGATTTACTTGTATTGACTGAAATAGAAAAAGAGAAATTAGAAGTAAAACAAGAAAAGTTTAATCTAGTTGAATTTATTAAAAGTATTTCTGACGAGTATAGAAAAAACACTGAAAAGAAAGGATTAATATTCAAATTAATAATAGACACAAATGAAGTATGGATTAACACAGACCGCAATTTGTTAAAAAATACTATAGATAGTATAGTTGATAACTCAATCAAATTTACATCAAAAGGAGGAATCTCAATCAACATCAGACTTGAAGAGAATGATAAAAATTGTTTTGCTATAATAAGAATTGTTGATACAGGTATTGGAATCGAAAAAGATAAGTTAGAAAAAATATTTATGCCTTTCCGTCAGGAAAAAGAAGGCATGAGTCGTCCTTTTGAAGGGATGGGCTTAGGATTGTCAATTGCAAAGCAAATGGTTGAAAGATTAAATGGTTTTATTTCAGTTCAAAGTCATGTGGGAAAAGGAACTATGGTTATTCTTAAATTGCCTGCTATTCAATCTGAAAAAAAGTTGATGAAAACAATTGATTATGGAAAAGAATTGGTCTCTGAAACTCTGATAACGAAAAAATCTACTAAACCAATTGTTCTTGTTGTTGAAGATAACATAGGTAATAGAAAAATATTTCAAAAATATTTAAGTAATGATTTTGATGTAGAAGAAGCCGAAGATGGAATAACTGCAATTGCAAAAGCAGAAATAAAAACTTATGATGCAATTTTAATGGATATTAATCTTGGAGCAGGCATTGATGGCATTGAAACTTTTTCAAGAATTCGAAAATTGCATGGTTATAATAAAATTCCAATTATAGCTGTTACAGCATTTGCCTTGAAAGAGGATAGACAAAAATTTTTAGACCATGGTTTTACAGATTATTTACAAAAGCCTGTTGTAAGAGAAGAATTGATTAATCTGATTCAGAAATATTTAAGAAAAGAGAGCAATAATTAAACTATTCTTGTTAGTTAATTAATTTTTAAGTTAAAAAACTCATGAGGGGCATATCCATAAGTTACTCATTAAATGTTGACAGCAATACTAAGAATCATAATTTCATTCCAATTATAATTTATTCTTGAAAATGATTTGATAATGAAATTGCTAATATCAGTATTATCCAATCTATTTTATTAATTTTGAAATGACATTAAAATCATTTAATACAATTGAGGAACAACTCCAATGAAAAAAATTATTGACTTAAGAAGTGATACAGTTACAAAACCATCAGAAGGAATGAGAAAGGCAATGTATGAAGCTGAGGTTGGTGATGATGTTTATAAAGAAGACCCTACTGCAAATGAGCTTGAAAGATATGCTGCAGAGTTGCTTGGAAAAGAAGCTGCTCTTTTTGTCCCAAGCGGTGTTATGGGAAATCAAATTTGTCTTAATGTTTTAACTCAGCCTGGTGATGAAGTTATTTGTGAAAAAGATGCTCACATTTTTCAATATGAATCTGGTTCTCCTGCAGCATTAAGCGGTATTCAGCTTTCATTAGTTGAAGGAAATAAAAAAGGAATTTTTACCCCAGAGCAAATTGAGCCTTTGATTAGACCTGCAGGTGCATATTACATGGCAAGAACAAAAGTAATTGAAATAGAAAATACACACAATCGTGCAGGGGGCACAATTAATCCTATCGACAATATTAAAGCAATATCAGAACTCGCAAAAAAATATAATTTATTTATGCACCTCGATGGTGCAAGAATTTGGAATGCGTCTGTTGAAACAGGTATAACACCTGCACAATATGCATCGTACTTTGATTCTGTTTCTTGTTGTCTTTCAAAAGGATTGGGAGCACCAATTGGTTCAATCATCGCAGGTTCAAAATCATTTATTCAAGAAGCATATCGTGTTCGAAAAGCCTGGGGCGGGGGAATGCGTCAGGTTGGAATTATTGCTGCTGCTGGTTTATATGCTCTTAATAATAATATTAACAGATTAAAAGAAGACCACGAAAAAGCAAAATTACTTGCTTACAATCTTTCCCAAATAAAAAATATAAACATCGATTTAGAATTGGTCGAAACAAACATTGTAATCTTTTCTCTTAAGAATATTCCGGTTGATACATTTCTTTCAAAATGTAAAGAAAATGGTTTACTTCTTGGAACCGGAAAAATAGGTGTTGTTAGAGCTGTAACACACATGGATGTTTCAAAAGATGATATTGAGATGGCTTCCAAAATTATAGAACAAATTCTAAAGTGAGTTAATGAATTTTAAGAATAATTTCTGAATCCTTGCGCACCTGCGTTAAATATTTTTTAATAAACAAAAAATATAATTACTGCAATTGTTACACTTATAAATACAAATCTTGATACAGCTGCGGGATATTTCATTTTCAAATATCCCCAGCCTTTAGCTGTTAAGACCATAAGTATTCCAAGTAATAATGCTATTACCAAGCATTGAACAATATTTAATGTGGGACCAAATAAATCAATAATATTTTTTCCTTCCCAAATTCTTAAATACAATAGTTTTAAGTGCAGCCAGTAAACAAGAAGTGATTCCCTGCTAACATCGAGAATGAATGATTGATTCTGCTTAAATCTTTTTAGATAAATCCAGCATAGACTAAGTAAAGCCAAAATAATTCCAAGTCTCTGTAAAAAGAAAAAATAATTTGGTTTTACATTAACCCATGATTCTGGGAATAAAAGATTTAAGAATGTTACCCCAGTAATAAAGAAGATTGAACCAGCTATCAAAATGTTTTTTATAAATTTCTCTTCCCCAATTTTAATTTTTGCTTCTACATAATATTTGCCAACTAATGCACCAGTGAAAATGAATGCAAGCCAGGGAAACAAAGGGAAAAGAGAACCATACTTTCTGTTGAAATAATTTGCAATTCCTAATGGGAAATATTTTGTGTAATCAGTATGCCATGCTATATGTGAATAAACAAGAATAAATAAATCAAGAAGAATGATTGTACTGTAATAAATTTTATCTGACTTTATTAATAGTCTCAAAAGAAGTAAAATTATTAATCCCACTGCAATGCATTGCAAAATGTCTACTCTTAAAAATTCTCTTATCATGTGTGGGTAAGCAGGATTAGAAATTTTTCTTAATGATAAATAAGTAGCATGAATAGAATAACCGGCAAGAAAAATCAAAATTAATCTTCCAAATTTTTTCCAAAATTTTTTCCCAAAACTTCTTAATTCATCCAATCCTTTTTGAAGTGAAAGAACAAAAACCATTCCCGATGTAAAAGTAAAGGCAGGGGCAACCAATCCATTTATGTAATTTAATATTTCAAACCAGCTCTGAGTTTTTATTTCTGGATTAAGTAATGAATTTACTACATGCACTTCAATCATAATTAGAAGTGCAATACCTTTTAATAAATCAATAAAAAGCGCACGATTCGATTGTGTCAAAATAAATCTCAGCTTTTTATATAATTAATTTCGATATTTTTTATGCAAGTTAAAAGTGTTTTTAATGATTTATAAAAATTTTCTGAGAATATTTTTTAATTTTTATAAAAAGAAAAAATTGCTAATTTTTAGCACACTTTAAGAGGTGCATATGAATCTTGTATTCGACATTGAAACTGTCGGATACGAATTTGACACACTATCAGAATCTCAGCAGGAATACATTCTCCGCTATGCAGAACAGGAAAAAGATGAAATCAAGCGAGAAGAAAAAATTGAAGATGCAAAGCGTTACTTAAGTTTGTATCCTTTCACAGCAAAAATTGTTGCAATAGGAATGCTCAATACAGAAAGTGAAAATGTAATGGTATTATATGAGAGCGAACAAAAAGAAGAATGGAAAGCCGAAGAAAGAAAAGCCACATACAAATCGATGATAGAGACAGAGATGATTTCGTATTTCTGGGACTGTGTTAAAAAAGTTGATAAGATTATTACATTTAATGGAAAAAATTTTGATGTGCCTTTTATAATGCTTAGGTCGGCACTCTTAAAAATAAAACCAAGCAGAAATTTAATTAAGAGCAAATATGATTCTTCAAATCATATCGATTTACTTGAGCAACTTACATTTTATGGAATAACAAAAAAATTCAATCTCGATTTCTACTGTCATGCTTTTGGAATTCAATCTCCTAAATCAAAAGGAATAACTGGAATGGAAGTAAAAGAATTATATAAAGCAGGAAGAATTAAAGATATTGCTGTTTACTGCGGCGAAGATGTAAGAGCAACTTATAACTTATATAAAATTTGGAATGAATACCTGAATTTTGCATGAAAAATTTTTAATAAAATGAAATTAAATGAAGATAAATATTATTATCTGCGTAATGTTAAGATTAGTGTAGTGTTGAGTCTATTACTAATAATTGCCTCATTTTTAATTCTGCCAAATGTTAAAATCAATCAAAGAAAAATTTCTTATTACCAAGAGCCGATAATTAAATTATTTGAAATACCACAAACAAAATTATCACTTCCTGCCAAAACAATACCTGCAAAGCCTGAATTAAATATTCTTGTGGAAGAACCTGAAATTCTGCCTGATGTAATTTTATCACTAAATGAATCAGGTGACTCAAATCAACAGTTGACAAATCGTCAAACAGAGACAATCAAAGCAAAAGACGAAAACATAATATTTTTTCCTCAACAAACTTTAGAAATCCTCCCTGTAAATCAAGGAATAAAAGGAATAATAAAATTTGAGTTGCTGATTGATGAAAATGGTGAAGTAAAGAATTACAAGATATTAAGCAGCACAATAAAGTCAGAAGAAAAAATATCAGAAATAATTAGTGCCGTTTTGAAATCAAAATGGCAGCCATTGCCTGCTGGCAAAGAATATATTGTTGAAAAAATATATCAGTTTAATTAAATGCATTATTTAAAAAATATTGTTGCTGTAATGATATAATTACATTAATTTAACTTCACCATTAAGGAGGAAAGATGAATTTTTCAAAAATAATTCATTTCCTCGAAGATAATATTTCCTCCCTGTCAAATGCTTACTACGAACAGGTGATGCAATCAGAATTTATGAAGACCTACCAGAAGTTTGATAAAGCAAAAGTTATTGAAAGAGCCGAAAAGGTTTTTCTTAATTTTGTTGACTGGCTTAAGAAAGGAGCTTCTAATATTGAAGCAGAAAAGTATTTTGAAAATGTAGGCGCAGAAAGATTCCGCGAAGGGTTCCCCTTAACCGAAGTAAATTATGCTCTCTATACAACTAAAAAAGTTTTCTGGAGCTATATCGCATGGAAAGAAGAATTGTTTGAAGGATTAGATTTTGTTAACACAATTGAATACATAACAATTTTGAATAACTTTTTTGACCTTGGGAATTTTTACATAACCAAAGGTTATATTCAGGAATTAGTAAATAAAATCGATGAATCTGCCCAATACTCAAAAGAGGAAATAAAAAAATTTCTTTTTAATCAATAAAAAATTCCTGTTAATTCTCCTTAAAAAATAATAACAAAATTAGGAGGAAGTTATGAATGTAAAGAAACTGATTATTGCTTTTGTAGTTGTTTTTGTTGTTCTGGAATTAACCAATATGTTGATTCATAATGTTATTCTGGCATCAACATATGCAAAGGAAGAAATATCAAAAGTATTTCGCCCTGTAGATGAAATGCAGGCTAAAATGTGGGTTGGAATTGTAGTAGATGTAATTTGGTCTTTCTTCTTTGTCTTTATTTTTGTTAAAGGATATGAAAATAAAGGCTGGCTCGAAGGTCTGCGTTATGGAATTTATATTGGACTGTTTATGAGTCTGCCTGCTGCTTATTATCAGTATGTGGTTTATCCTCTTCCATATTATTTAACATTCCAGTGGTTTGTTTATGGATTTATTCAATATGTGATTCTTGGAATAATTACATCTTTAATTTATAAAAAGCCTGTCGAAACAGCTTCTGAGTAGTTTTTCAAGGGTGCAGCTTTGCACCCTTTTCTATTTCAATTATTTATCATAATCTTGCATTTGAAAAATCATTTAATAATTATCTTATGTATGACATTGCAGGTGTAATATTATCGGGTGGTTTAAGTAAGAGAATGGGAACAAATAAAGCTCTGCTTAAAATTGACGATAAAACTTTAATAGAAATTTTGTATGAAAGGATTAGTTCAATTTTCGAAAAAATTGTAATTAGCACAAACACTCCTGAAGATTATGATTTCTTAGACTTAGATAAGATTAAAGATGTTTATCCAAATCTTGGTCCTCTCTCGGGAATTCATTCAACTCTTGCTGAACTTGATGTAGAAAAAATTTTTGTTGTTTCGTGTGATAATCCATTTATTACCTCAAGTTTAATTAATCACCTTCTTAGAATAGAAACTGATGAATTAATTGTTGTTCCTAAAGCCGAAGGAATTATTCATTATTCAATTGGAATTTATTCAAAGAAATTGTTGCCTATTGCCGAGCAGGTATTGAATGCTAATTTCATTGCAAAAAAACTTTATGAAGAAAAAAAATCTTTTTTCTTTAGTATGAAAAATTTTATTGAAAGAGTTGGTGCCGAAATTGTTGATGTTGAAAACGAAAAATTTTATTTCAATGACCTCTTTTTTAATATGAACACGCCAGAAGATTTTGAATATGTAAAAGAAAAATTATTCTGATTGTGAAGATTACCAGAAAAAAATTTCTAAAATATTTTTATAAAATTCTTTTAATCCCTCTTTTTGCAGTTGCATATTTCTCTGCTGATAAACAAAAAAGATTAAATCAGAACAAAAAAATATTTCTGCCCGAAAAGATAGAAAATGGGATAACATTTTATGATGAATTAATTATCAATAAAAGTAATTTGGGAATTAAAGTTTTTTCTTCAAGATGTACACATTTAGGCTGCAAAATAGAGAATATTCTGTCAAATCAATTGGTCTGTAAATGCCATGGTTCTAAATTTACTCTTGATGGAAAAGTAACTGCAGGACCAGCAATAAAAAATTTAGTTGAATTAAAAATTATAACAGACGAATTAGGAAAAAAGTTTGTCATTTATGAATAAAGAAAATAATTACATTAAAATTTTTAATGTGACTTTTGGTAATTATGCTTTTGGATCAATTTTAATTTGTATTGTCTCGGGCATTTTTCTTGCCCTGCCTTATGATGTTTCCAAGCCAATGGAATCAATTTCTAAAATGCTGCTGATTGATGAAGGCGCAAGGTTAATTAGAAGCATACATTATTGGAGTGCACAATTTTTCTTGGTGTTTACATTACTTCATTTCATTGACCATTTAAGATTATATACGGAAAAAAATGTGAGCAAAGGAATTTGGTTTCGACTAACTGTTTCTACTCTATTGGTTGTATTTGTAATGCTAAGTGGTTTTATTTTGAAAGGGGATTCAGAAAGTTTTCTTGCTCAAAGTATTTTCAAAAATTTGATTGATAAAATTCCGTTGATTGGAAACACAATTTCATTCTTTCTTCTTGGCACACAAGATAATTTTCAAATTGTTTATGTTCATCACATTGCTACGGCTGCAATCTTTTTGCTCATTTTTATTATTGAACATGCAAAAAGCATTACTCCTTCAAACAGAACTTTCTCAATTTTAATACCTGCAATAGTAATTATTTCATTTTTGTTAACACCTAATCTTCATGATAAATTTTCTTCAATTGTAAAAGGACCATGGTATTTAGTTGGAGTGCAGGAATTACTTCATTGGTTGACTTATCCTTCTATTTTTTTATTTATTGTTTTAATTGTGCTTACTTTGATTTTTATGTTACGATATTTTCAAAAGAAACAATCAGCTTTTGTTAAGAAAATATTGCTGATATTTTTATTTCTTTACTTAATGTTAACTGTGATTGGTTTTTATTTTAGAGGGGAAAATTGGGAATTAAAATATCCTTGGCAATACAATCCTTATGAAAATATTTTCAGCGGAAGTATTAAAGAATTCAAAAAAATTTTTTCAGATACTACAAAAATTAATTTAGTAATGGGAAGATATGAGGGATGCCTAAGCTGTCATAGTAATGTTGTAGGATTATCTCATTCACACAGTTCAATTGGTTGTTCTTCATGTCATCTGGGAAATCCCTTTACTCTTGATAAAAATTCAGCTCATTCAAATATGATTTTAATTCCGGGAAATTTGTTGATGGCAAAGAAAACATGTGGTTCTTCTCAATGTCATCAACAAATTATTGAAAAAGTTAATAATTCTTTGATGAATACAATGAGCGGAGTAATTAGTGTTGATAAATTTGTTTTTGATGAAAGTAATTCTCTGAATAATATTTACAAAGTTGAAAATTTAGGAAGCAATCCAGCCGATATTCACTTAAGAAATTTATGTGCGTCGTGTCATCTTTCAAATGAAAAGAAAGAGTTAGGACCAATAAATCAATTATCACGTGGGGGAGGCTGCAATGCATGTCATCTGAGTTATTCTAATGATGCGAAGGAGTATTTAAAGAATTACAAAATTGCAAGATTGCAAGATTACAAAATTGCAAGATTACGAGATTACAAAATTGCAAGATTGCAAGATTACAAAATTGCAAGATTACAAGATTACAAGATTGAAGGTTTGCAGAATTACAAGATTGCGGGATTGAAAGATGGGGGGAATAATCAGAATCTGTTGAAAAAAGATTTTGATAAGATTGAGTTTCATCCTGATATCAAATTGCCAAATTCAAATGATTATTGTTTTGGATGTCATTCTCGTTCAGGAAGAATTTCAACTAATTATGAAGGCTGGCATGAAACTGAATTATTTTCAATAGATACAATCCGGAACAAAAATTATCGTCAATTAGATGACGGAAGAATTTTTGTTAAAAAGATTTCTGATGTTCACCATGATAAAGGTATGATTTGTATTGATTGTCACACATCATCAGAAATAATGGGAGATGGAAATTTATATGTTCATAAAGAAGAACAGGTAAAAATTCAATGCGTTGATTGTCATTTAATTGATAAGCCAAAAACAAAAAATCTTATAGATTTTGATTATGAATCAAAAAAGATTGCGGAACTCAGAAATTACAATCAAGATGAAAGAAAATATTTAACCGTACAGAAAACAGGAGAACCAATTATCAATTCATTTTTTGATGGTAGTAATGCCTATTTAATCAAAAAGAAAAATAATGAAATAGAAAAGATGAAAAAGCCACTGTCAATATGCATTGCTGGAAAGGCTCATAAAGATTTGAGTTGTATTGCATGTCATACTTCATGGTCACCTCAATGTATAGGATGTCATACTGAATACAATAAAAATGGAACTCGATATGATTTATTGTATAACAAAGAAATGAAAGGGGAATGGAAGGAATATTCAAAAGATTTTCTTTCAGATTATCCAGCACTTGGCGTTAAGATTGAAAACGAGAAAAGAACAATAAGCACATTTATTCCTGGAATGATAATTACAATTGATAAAGATAAGCATGATAGAAAAGATAAAATAATTTTTAAGAGATTATTTGCACCTGCATTTTCACATACTATCAGAAAAGAATCGAGAAGCTGCAAATCATGTCACAATGAACCAACTGCATTAGGTTATGGAAGAGGAAAATTGTATTATCAAATTGCAGGCAATAAAGGTATCTGGGAATTTATTCCAGAATATAAGAATTCAAAATATGATGGACTTCCACTCGATGCATGGATAGGATTTTTTCAGGAGAGAAAAAATAATTCATCAACAAGAAATAATGTAAGACCATTTACAATTGATGAACAAAAAAAGATTTTAACAGTTGGCGCATGTTTAGTCTGTCATAATCCAGATTCTGAAATAATGAAAGCTTCTCTGATTGATTTTGAAAAAGTTTTGAGAAATCTCAGTAAAAAATGTGCTTTACCGTTATGGAATTAAATTATACGATGCTGTCGTATAATTTGTTGATTTTTTATACGATAGTATCGTATATTTGAGCTGACATGGAAGAGTTATATTACAGATATAATCCTTGGTGGGAAGAAGAGTATAGTATTAAAGATATCTTTCCCCGTAAGCATGTTCTTAACCAAATTTCTTTGCACTTAAGAACCAAAGATATTGTATTTTTAATAGGGTTGAGGAGAATTGGGAAAACAACATTAATGAAATTAATAATTAGTGATTTATTACTAAAAGAAAACATTGACCCCAAGAAAATATTTTACATAAGTGCTGACGATTATCTGCTATCAAATAAATCAATTATTGAAATTGTTGATGATTATAGAAAAATACATCGGATAAGATTTACAGAAAAAGTTTATCTTTTTATTGATGAAATAGCTTATAAAGAAGCATTTGAACAACAATTAAAAAATCTCTATGATAATCAAAATGTGAAAATATTTGCATCTTCTTCTCAATCTTCAATATTAAAAAGCAAAAAAAGTTTTATTACAGGAAGGACAAAAATTATAGAATTATTGCCCCTGGATTTTGATGAGTATTTAATCTTTAAGGACATTCATATTAATAAAAGAGATGAACATTTGTATGATAAATATTTTGAAGATTACATGTATACAGGCGGCATCCCTGAATATGTGTTAAGGGGTGATATTGAATATGTTAAAGAACTTGTTGATGATATAATTCTAAAAGATATTGCTGCACAATATAAAATCAGAGATTCATATTTATTGAAAGACCTTTTTCTTTTATTAATGGAAAGATGTGGGAAAGTTTTTAGCATAAACAAAATAGCAAATATTCTAAGGGTTTCTCCAGATACTGTAAAAAGACTTATCAGTTATTTTCAGGATACTTATCTAATTTATCTGTTGCCTCGATATGGAACTACTAACGAAAGATTATTATCTGCAAAAAAAATTTATGCACCCGATTTGGGGATTAGAAATGTTTTTACTGGATTTCGCGATAAAGGAAGTTTGTTTGAAAATTACATTTATCTTAAAATTAAACATAAAAACCCTCATTACATTTATAAGGACAAACTTGAAATAGATTTCTTTACAGATGACAAAATACTTATAGAAGCAAAATATATGTCTGAATTAAAAGGCAAACAATTAGAATTATTTAATAGTATTAAAGCGAGGGAAAAACTTATCATTTCTAATATATTTGACTTGCGAAGCAAATTAGAACCAATTTTGAGCAAGTAATTGTAGAGCTTCTCTCTTATTATTCCCGCTTTTTATAAAGTTTTCTTAATTCTAAAAAAATAATTTCACACAGATTTGATTTATTAGATTAAATAAATATCTATAACTGGCAGAAAAGTTGATATTTATAGATATCAACTTTGTTATGATATAAAAATGATAGAAAGAATAGAAGATAAAGAGCCAATTTTCCCAATCAGCGCTGCAGCTAAGTTGTTAAATATTTCTGTTCATACATTAAGAATGTATGAGCGTGAAGGATTAATTATTCCTTTCAAGAAAGAATCGAATCAAAGGCTTTATTCAAAATCTGACCTTGAAAGAATAGAATGTATCAGAAAAGCAATTAATGAATCAAAAATTAGTATTAATGGGATTAAAACTTTGTATTCATTAATTCCATGCTGGGAAGTTGTAAAATGTTCAATTAAGGATAGAAAAAATTGTAAAGCTTATAAAGGACATAGTGAACCTTGCTGGAGTTATGAACATCCCAAAACTATTTGCGAAAAAAGAGATTGCCGTGAGTGTGATGTTTATCAGAAGTATACTCAATGCAGCGAAATTAAAGAATTAATAAAATCTATTTCGAGGTAGTAATGAATCAAATATCAAGAAGAAAATTTTTGAAAATTACAGGATTTACAGTTGGAGCAGCTGCGGCTTCCTCTGCACTTGGTCCCATTGTTAAAGGAGCCAAAAAAATTAACAGCGAAAAAGTTAAAGGCATCAAGAAAATTCCAACTTACTGTGATATTTGTTTTTGGAAATGCGGTGCGATTGCATACGTGAAAGATGGCGAGTTGTGGAAGATTGAAGGAAATCCTCTTGACCCGTTAAGTAAAGGCAGATTATGTCCAAGAGGAACAGGAGGAATTGGGGCTCACTTTGATCCTGATAGATTAAGAGCTCCATTAATTAGAGTAAAACAGCGCGGTGAAGAAATCTGGAAAGAAGTAACTTGGGACGAAGCTCTTGATTATATCGCAAATAAAATGATTAAAATTAAAGAAAAGTATGGAGCAGAATCTGTTGCTTCATTTTCACATGGTATTGGCGGTAATTTTCTTAAACATATGTTAAAAGCTTACGGAGCTATAAATTTTGCAGCACCTTCATTTGCTCAATGCCGCGGTCCTCGAGATGTTGGATTTGAATTAACTTTTGGCGATGCTATCGGTTCACCCGAAAGAACTGATATCGAAAATACTAAATGTCTTGTGCTTATTGGTTCTCATCTCGGCGAAAATATGCATAATTCACAAGTTCAGGAATTTGCTGCAGCAGTTCAAAATGATGCTACAATTATTGTCGTTGACCCTCGTTTTTCAACTGCAGCTTCCAAAGCAAAATATTATTTGCCAATTAAGCCGGGAACCGATATTGCACTTCTGCTTGCATGGATGAATGTTATAGTTACAGAAAAATTATATGATGAAGATTTTATTAAAAAATATGGATTTGGATTTGAACAATTCGCAGCCGAAATTTCTCAATACACTCCAGAATGGGCTTATCCAGAAACAGGTATCAAACCTGACTTGATAAGAACTACTGCAAGAACAATAGCAATGCATAAACCAGCAACATTGATTCATCCAGGTCGACATGCAACTTGGTATGGAGATGATACTCAAAGAAGTAGAGCCATTGCTCTGCTGAATGCATTAATGGGTAATTGGGGAAGAAAAGGAGGATTCTTTTTCCCTGTCAGTTATTCATTACCTCCTTATCCATATCCGCCTTATCCAGAACCAAAGAAAGAAAAGTTAGATAATCCAAATAAAAAATATCCTTTTGCTTCCGAAGAAATTACAACAGGAATAAGAGAAGCTACTATTACTGGTAAACCATATCCAATCAAAGGATGGTTTGTATATGCGACAAATTTAATTCACGCATTACCAAATGAAGAAGAAACAATTAAAGCAATTCAGAATTTGGATTTGCTTGTTGTAATAGATGTAATTCCAAGTGAAATAGCAGGCTGGGCTGATGTTGTTTTACCAGAAGCTGTATATCTTGAAAGATATGACGACTTGCATATGTCTGCCTTCAAAGAACCTTTTGTTGGAATTCGTCAACCAGTGGTAGAACCACCTGCAGACCAAAAACCAAACTGGTGGATTGCAAAAAAATTAGCCGAGAAACTTGGACTTGGACATTACTTCCCATGGAATCATATTGAAGAATATTTTGATTATCGACTTAAAGCTGCTGGATTAAGTTTAGAACAACTTAAGAAAGAAGGAATTATTAAAGGCTCCAAACAACCAATTTATATTGAAGATGGGATTGAACCTGAATTTGCAACGCCTTCAGGTAAAATTGAATTTTATTCAATGCAGCTTTTGCAAGCAGGATTTGATCCAGTCCCAAAATATCAAAGACCAGAAGAACCACCAGCTGGATATTTCAGATTACTATTTGGAAGAGCACCAGTTCATTCCTTCTCAAGAACACAATCAAATCCTATTCTTATGGATATGATGGAAGAAAATGAAGTCTGGATTAATTCTGATATTGCACAAAAATGGGGATTGAAATCCGGCCAATATATTCGATTGAAAAATCAAGATGGAATTTTAAGCAATAAAGTAAAAGTAAAAGCAACAGAAAGAATTAGACCTGATTGTGTTTATATGGTTCATGGTTTTGGTCATAATTCAAGAATGTTGAAGCGGGCATATCAAAAAGGTGCAAGTGATTCTCAATTAATAACAAAATATAAAACTGATCCATTGATGGGAGGAACAGGTATGAATGTAAATTTTGTCACATTTGAAGTTGAGGTGTGATATGGCAAGATATGGAATGGTTATAGATACAAAGAAATGTGTTGGCTGCATGGATTGTGTTGTTGCATGCAAAACAGAAAATAATGTTCCAGAAGGTTACAATCGTGATTGGATTGTTCAAATTACTGAAGGAAAATTTCCTGATGTTCAGGTTGAAATTCAATCACAAAGATGTAATCATTGTGATAATACTCCATGCGTCTCTTGCTGTCCAACAGGTGCAAGTCATGTACATGAAATTGGAAAAGTTGTTCTTGTAGACCATGATATGTGCATAGGTTGTAAAGCATGTCTTGCCGCATGTCCATACGATGCAAGATTTATTCATCCAGATGGATATGCAGATAAATGCACATTTTGCATTCATAGAGTAGAAAAAGGTGAACAGCCAGCATGTGTTTCTGTATGTCCAACACATTGCATGTATTTTGGTGATTTAGATGACCCAAACAGCGAAGTAAGCAAACTTCTTGCTTCAAGAAAATATCATACACTTTTGCCAGAAGCAGGAACATCACCAAGAATATTTTATTTGATATGATATTATGTGTTTTATAAAACTGTATGAGTTCTTAATTTGTTGTTTGACAGACTTGTGGACTCTTAAGCATTATTCTGAGAAAAGTGAAAAAACAGAACACAGTTGTTCATGCTAAGAAAAAACACAAGTATCACTATGACACCGATTTAGTAAGGAAAGATTCTCAAAGAATTAATGTTTTATAAATAGATTGTTTCTCATCCGCATTTGGCGGATTCCTTAGAATGAAAAGTAATAAATGATAACGAAATCATTCTGAGCGAAGCGAAGAAGTTTATAATTGGTTTAAGATTCGCCATCTGCCTTTGGCAGACTCAGAATTACAATAGAAGAAAAGCAAAATAATCTTTGATGTTGGACTAATTAATGCAAAAAATCTAAAGGTAAATTGTAAATAGGAGATTCCAAGATTGCTTCAGTTTGTATTAAGATTACAACATTTGTATTTCTTATTTAAATATTGTTCTAAATTTTTTTAAGAGGTTAAAATGCAAGAATTAACAACAACTCGTCATAATCCTCAAATTGATCCATTCACTCATGTTTGGGGTTGGGAAATCCCAGTTTATCTTTTTCTTGGTGGCATGGTTGCTGGAATGATGATTATTTCAGGATATTTTTTATTCAGCAAGAGATATAAAGAAACAAGCTGCGCATGTTATACTTTGCCACTAATAAGCTTAGTACTTCTAAGCTTTGGAATGTTTGCATTGTTTCTGGATTTAGAGCATAAACTTTTTGTTTGGCGTTTATATACAACATTCAGAATTTCTTCTCCAATGTCGTGGGGTGCATGGATTTTAATTCTTGTATATCCAGCAATAATTGCTAATCTTTTAATTGGTCCGCCGTCATTCTTGATTAATAAGTTTCCGCAATTAAACAAAGTAACAACTTTTATAAATCAAAAGCCGAGATTGCTTCAAAACATTGGCATAGTCAATATGCTTTTTGGCGGCATGCTTGGAATTTATACCGGTGTACTTTTAAGCACTATGGGTTCTAGACCATTGTGGAATTCTTCAATTCTATCAATTTTATTTCTTGTTTCTGGATTATCAACAGCTGCAGCTTTTGTTCACATGATTGCAAAGAATGTTTATGAAAGAGAATTACTTGCAAAAGCAGATAATGGATTTTTAGTAATTGAACTTTTTGTGATTATGTTATTGCTAATTGGATTATCAACTTCTTCTGCAGTTCATATTGCAGCTGCAAAACTTTTAATAAGCGGCGAATATGCACCGCAGTTCTGGACTTTTGTAATAGGACTTGGAATTGTTATTCCATTGATTATTCAACTTCTTGCAGTAAATCATAAAATTAAACATACACCCGTTGCACCAATTCTGGTTATTCTTGGTGGATTAATATTGAGATTTATTATTGTCTATGCAGGTCAATACAGTCATTATTTTAATGCACATTTTAAATAAATATAAATAATTACTGGAGTAAAAATGTCAACATTAGCAGGATTATTTTCAAAAAGTGAATCAAAAACAGAAGAAATTGTTCATCAGCCAAAGCCATATTCAAATCCATATCTTGTTGGTATAGGCTTGGGACTTGTTCTTCTTGCTGCATTTGTAATTATGGGAAGAGGTTTAGGAGCTTCAGGTGCAGCTTCAACTGTTGTTGCTGTAACTGTATCTAAAGTAGCACCTGAACATGCATCAAAGAATAATTTTTACAAAGAATATCTTACAGATGGAACTACAAATCCATTAAAGGACTGGCTTGTTTTTGAAGTATTAGGTGTTGCAGCCGGAGGATTTTTATCCGGCACACTTGCACATCGTGTTAAAAGAACTATTGAAAAAGGTCCAAATGTATCTAATCGAACAAGATTAATTTATGCATTCATTGGCGGAGCAATAATGGGATTTGGTGCCAAACTTGCAAGAGGATGCACAAGTGGTCAAGCTTTAACTGGTGGAGCCTTGCTTAATCTTGGAAGCTGGGCATTTATGTTTGCCGTCTTTGGCGGCGGTTATTTAGCAGCATACTTTTTTAGGAGGCAATGGTTATGATGCCATATTATAAATTCGATTACTTCAGTTTTGATTTCAGTTTAGTTGTTGCATTTGTAATTGGAATTGGATTTGGTTTCGCATTAGAACGAGGCGGATTTGGAAACGCAAGAATTCTTGCAGCTCAATTTTATTTCTATAATATGAGAGTTCTTAAAGTTATGTTTACCGCAATTGTTACTGCTATGCTTGGAGTTTTTTATTTATCATGGATTGGCTGGCTGGATATGTCATTGATTTATTTAACTGATACTTATATCATTCCTCAAATTATCGGGGGATTATTGCTGGGTATTGGATTTGTAATTGGTGGTTATTGCCCCGGCACATCTGTAGTTTCTGCATCTACTGGCAGATACGATGGAATGGTTTACTTGCTTGGAATGTTCTTTGGAATTTTTCTCTTTGGAGAAATTTTCCCGTTGATAGAAAATTTCTACAACTCAACACCAATGGGAAAAGTTACATTGCCGCAATTTTTAGGATTATCTCACGGCTTGGTTGTTTTTCTTGTTGTTATGATGGCTTTAGGTGCATTTGCAGCTGCTGAATGGAGCGAAAAAGTTATGACGAAAAAATTGGGGAGAGAAAAAGAATGAAATGTCCAATTGAAAAATTAAGTATATCAAAAAGATTGGCGATAATTGCTGCTTTAATGGGAATTGCCGCATTGTTTATTGGAAATCCAGTAAACAAAAATAAAATTACAGTAAATGCAAAAGAATTGGCTTTAACAGCAATAGGAAATCAAGATGAAATTTCCGTAATGGAATTGGCAGAATGGCTAATCGAAGGGAAAGCCGATTTTACTCTTGTTGATTTGCGTGATGAAAAATCTTTTAATGAGTATTCAATTCCTGCTTCAGTTAATATTCCAATTGAAAATCTTCTTGATTCTGATTTAATGAGAAATGAAAAAATAATTTTATATGGCGATGATGACATCGTTTCTGCTCAAGCATGGTTTATTTTGAAAAGTGCTAATTACAAATCTGTTTATATTTTGAAAGGCGGATTAAATGAATGGAAAGAAAAAATTCTTTATCCAAAATTAGCAGAAAATGCTTCGAGTGAAGAAAAAGCAGAGTTCGAGAAAATTAAGCAGATAAGTTTACATTTTGGTGGAGCGCCTCAAATTGTTTCTGGAACAACAACTTCAAGTGTTATTCAAAATGTGCAGACTTTATCAACTCCTAAAATAACACCGCCGCCTGCAAGTAACTTAAAATCAGCCCCAAAGAAAAAACGTGAAGGATGTTAATACTTCAAAGCTGTCTTGCAAAAATTTGCAGGACAGCTTTTTTAGTTCATTTTAATAAATTAAAAATGGATTGAAAAACACTTTCTGCATCAATTCCATTTTTTCCTTCAAAAGTACATACTTTAGGATTTCCTGGACAAACTTTACTGCAGTAATCATTACTCGGCATTATAATTTTGTTTTGATTGCCAAGCGGTCCCCAAAGATCTGGTGAACATGCAGTTAATGGACAAAACATTGAAATAGTTTTTACTTTTAATGCTGCACAAATATGCATTGGTCCCGTGCTGGATGAAATCAGCACATCGAGTGCTGCAAAGTTTATAATTGATTGTCTGAGAGTTTTATTAATGTTTGGATAGATCACTCCTTCAATGTTGATTAGTTCATTCGGTGGATTGTTGTCAGTTACAGCAATTTGAAATTCATTTTCCTGATTTAATATTTCGATTAGTTTTCTGTAACTCTGAATTGTCCAGTTTGGAGCAGAATTTCCGCTTGTTGAGTGTATTCCTATTAAATATCTCTTTCCATTTAAGAATTTATTTCTTAATTCATTTTTAATTTTATTTTCTTCTTCACTTAAAAAAATTTCTGGTTCAAGATTGTTTGTTTGTATTCCAATTTTTCTTGCTAAATCCATGCAGTAATCTGCTTCATGACGTAATGGAATGTATTTATTCCTCGAGACATAATGTGTAAAAGTTATGAACTGATAAAATTTATGACCAACACCAACACGATAAGGAATTCCTGCAAAAAATAACATGTAATTAATTCTTTCTTTGGGAAGAAGCATTAAAGCATGAGTAAACTTATAGCTTCTTATCTCATCAACTTTTTTCCAGAATGTTTCGATTGAACCATCATCATAATCATCAATTAAAATTATTTTGTCGACATAAGAATTGTGGGTGTAAATATCAGCAGTATATTTTTTCAGCATCACAGCTACAAAACTATCAGGATAAGTTTTTTTTATTTCCCTCGGAATTGGTGTGGATAAAATAACATCTCCAATTCTATCAGGTCTTACTATTAATACTCTTTTTTGCTTTTTCATTTTAATAAGAATGATTAATGTTCTTAAAATCAATTTTGAATTAGAATTAAAAATTCAGAAGCACATTTTTTACACGTTTATATTCTTCCTGCCAGTTTAATTCTTTAGCAGCATTAAAACAGTTTTTTCTGAATTCATCTATAAGCTTGGGATTATTTTTCCACTTCATTATTATCGGTACAATTGATTCTCCTTTATCTATGTCAACTACTTCACCTACTTTGTATGTTTCAACAATATTTTTCATTTGAGGTAAGTTGCTTACTATTACAGGCAAGCCTGCCATAATATATTCAAAAAGTTTATTTGGTAAAGCGTGATAGTAACTGATGCTTATGTTTTCAATTATTGCCAGTCCAATATCTGCACCAGCAGTGTAATTAATTAATTCATTCTGTTCATAAACTCCTGCGAAAATTACTCTTTCATTTACATTAAGTTGTTCAGCAAGTTTAATGAAATTATTTTTTTGCTCGCCTTCGCCAAGCAAAATAAAATATGTATCAGGCAATTCTCTTAATGATTTTATAATTATGGGAATTCCTCTTCCTTCAAGCAAAACTCCTTGATACAAAAGAATTAATGAATTTTTCGGGATGTTATATTTTTTTCTGAAGTCAAAAATATTTTCCGGTTTTTGATAAAGAGGGATATTTCTTATAACAAGCGTGTTTTTGATTTTGTAATAATCTTCAAGAAATTTTGAATCCATTTCGCCTGTTGTTAAAACAAGGTCAACTTTTTTAATAAAATATTTTTCAATTAATCTTATGATTGCTTGAATGAAAGGACGATTTCTTAATCCGCCAATATATGCATAAAGTTCTCTGCTGTTATAATAAACCTTTCCATTTTTGAGTTTTGCAATTACAGCTACAAACGGAAGTGTATAAAAATCTTCTGCAAAATAAATATCTGCGTTTGATTTTATTAATTCTCTTACTAATATGAATGCAAAATGAATATAGAAAAAAACTGAAAACCTGCCTTTATTAAGTTTGAAGACTTTGATTTCATCAGAAATAATATTTTGTTTTTTTATAAACCAATCAAAAGATATTACTGAAACTTTACATCCATCTTCTTTAAGTGAGTTTGTAAGATTTGTAATTCTTGAATCATTGAAAGCATTTCCAAGAAAAGCTATGCAAATCTTTTTAGTGTGCATTGATTGCAATTTTATAATTTTATATAGAGAGTATTTCTCATAATTGTTTTTGCATCAAATTTTTCTTTGAACTCAATCAAGCTCATACTTGGAGTCATTGGATTTTCTGCTTTTGTATCTTGAGACACTCCAATGTCAACATAACGAAATCCTCTTTCTGTAGAATCTTTAACAACTTCATACATTACTCTTTGAATAGGCTTATATTCTGCGTATTCATAAAGAAGCATGTTATAAAAACAAAGTGCAACATATTGATTTGGATAAAACATTAGTGAACCAGCAATAGGTGTATCCTGATAATATACCATAAATAATTTCAATCTATCAGGAAGAAGTTCTTTTAATCGAAGTAGGTCTTCGTAAGTGTGAGTTGGTTTTACATTATGACGAGCTTTGTTTTTAAGAAGTATTGGATAAAATTCATCATATCTTTCATTTACTTCAACACGCAATTTGAAATCTCTGAAAGTTTTTCGAATGTTTCTTCTTACGGTTGGAGAAAATCTTTCGAGTATATCTCTATCTTTATCAAGTTTAATTGCACTCGAAATATAATGAAGTTTATATTTGAATCCTTGCCAGAGCATAGCGAAGTCAAGACTTTGATTTGGATATTGTTCATAAATCATTGGTGCTGCAGTAAGCATAAATTCTTTGATTCCATTTTTTCTGCCATAATCAAGCAGTGTAGATACAATTTCCATAGCTTTAGCAAAAGTGATATCTTTTGTAACAATTGAACCATAGCTTGCACCAATAGGTGATTCAAACATTCCATTGTTAATTGAACCTGGAAGAACCGCAACAATATTACCTTTTTCGAGAAAGATTAAGTGGTCGAATTTGAATTTGCCTGGGGTATGATAATCCAAAAATCTTTGAAGATGGAACATTGTTCCATTATTTGATTCGAGAACGAATTTGTCCCACTTTTCTTTCCACTCTTCTGTGTATCTGATAATTTCCATTTTTAATTAAATGTATATGTGAATGAAATAATATGCGAATCACCAAGTGAATATTTATATGGAACATATGCATAATCTAAATTAATTCCACTAAAAATAATTCCAAATCCAGCTGTAATGTTTTTTGAATCGTAACCTGTGATATATCCGCCTCTTAATGCAAACATGTTGTAGTAAAAAATTTCTATTCCAAAATGGAAATGAGAAATTTTATCATCAATATAATTCTGATAACCTGCTGCAAGGCTAAAATTCAATTTATAATCTGGCAAATCAAAATTGTAATTAGCACCAGCTCTAAAATCTTTTGGTAATGTAGTTGCCTCTGCTCGAAGCTGTTTCATTGAGCCGATATTTCTTAATGATGCACCAATTGTCAAATTCTTAAATATATTTTTATAACTAATTCCAAAATCGAGAGCATAGCCGTTCGCATCATCAGAAAAAAGATTTTCATAAATATATTTTATTGATGCGCCTGCAAACAAATTATCATATAATTCATAAGCAGCAGAAAGATTTCCATAAAAGTAATGAGCATCAAATTTTGATTCAGCTTCTCCCGGTCTGGTTCTTACTTCAATATCAGAAATTGTTGTTGTGTTAACTGCAATCATGAATGGAATGTTAAGAATCAAAAAACTTCCAGAAAAAAATTCTGAATTCAAATCTCTGAAAAAAGTATTATGAGAAAATGATAATTGAGTTTTTGGATTTAATGCGATAACAGAAGGGTTATAAATTCCACTATTCAAATCTCCTGTAGATAGAGAACCAAAATCGCCCATTGAAATGTTTCTTGCCCCTGCACCAAGTTTCAGAAAAGATAATCCTGTTTTTATATTTTGTGCATTAATTATTAATGAGCTGATAAGTATTAAAATAATTATTTTTTTCATAGTGATTAAAAGTTAATGTTAATTCCAATAATGTGTTGGTCATTTGATGAATAAGGTTCAATTACGAATGCATAGTCAATGCCAAATTTTATAGATTTCATTTTGTAAAAATATGAAAAACCAAAAGAAGGTCTAACTGGATTTTCTGTGTTAGATAAATTAAATCTGTCAATTCCGCTGCGAATAAAAAAGTCTTGATAAATATTGTATTCAATTCCGCTTCTTAAATAATTTGTTTTTGCATTGCTGCTTTCGAGTTCAATAGCTGCAATTAGTTTTGGGTTGGTAAATTTATATGCAATACCAATTTTTTTAAGCAGTGGAAATTTATTTACTGTTGTGTTGCCGTTCTGACCGTAAATACTTCCAGTATCCCATTTGTAAGCACTGTTCAAATCGGAAATTACTAGTGATAAAGAAAGATTCTCATTAAATGAATACAAAGCTCCTGCATCCATTCCCAGAGCTGTTGATGTAATATTGTTATAAAGCTTATAGTAATAAAATTTGAATGCAATCCCTAAAGCAAATTTATCTGAAAAACGATTTGAAAGAGAAATAAAAAATTGTGTTTCCAGTGTTGATATGTTATCAAAGATTTCACCTTCATTGTCACGCAAATCAATGTTTGATACTCCAGCTAAAATGAAACCCGAACTTATGCCAGCAACAGATTTTATTTGTTTTGAGTTTGAGTCTTTTTTGAATTCAAATTTTCTTGTAAAGTTAATAAAGCTTAATGTTCTGTCGAGTGAAAGAAATGAATATGAAGTTTGAAAAACATTACCTTCCTGAAATGCAGAAAGAGCAGGATTGTAATATGAAACCAGATTTCCATCCTTAACTGCAGAAAGTGCATTACCCATTCCCATTCCTCTTGCACCAAATCCCATTCTGCTGAACGAGCCGGGCATGCTGTTAATTGGTGAATACTGTATTTGTGGTTTTATAACCGATGCAGCAATTACTATAATTAATAATATTTTTTTCAACATATTCTATGCAATTTGTTTTTACATTAATACAATAATTTTACCAAACAGAGGTTCATTCGAATCAATATCAATTCGATAGAAATAAACACCATTTGGAACAATTCTTCCGCTTTCATCTTTGCCGTCCCAGAATTCAATTTGTTCACCTGCAGAATTTCTATAAGCATTTTGAATTATTGTTCTAACCAGATTCATTCCAAAATCAAAAATCCTGATTGTTACATTAGAACTTTTTTCAATTTTATATTTGATTCTTACAACTTCATCATCAGGAGAAAATGGATTAGGGAAGGCATAAGATTCATTTGAACTGTTTAATTTTTTTGATGATAGAAAAACTTTCCACTCACCATCCCAGCTGCTGTTGGTATCAGTAAATTTTGCTAAACCATCTAATGTCCCAATCCAAATATCTGCTGCATTTTCTCTTTGCTTAACTTTTACAGCTCTGAATCTTTGTTTTTTTATATTGATTGGAATTTTAGTTTTGCTGTCTACAATTTCTTGAACTGATATCCATGATTTTCCATTATTATTGGATCGAAAGAGACCATTCTCGGTTGCTGCAAAGATATCTGAATGTGTGAAATTATTGCTGCCATAATATTTAAAATCAATATCAAGAATTTTTTCATCTGTTAAAAAAGTTTGCCATGAATTTCCGCCGTCGTAAGTAACGCTAAGGGCATAATATTCATCAATGCCTTCTGCTTTCCATGTTGCAGCCCAAATAGAATTATCAAATTTATTGTGCTGAAGTGAAAGTATAAAATTTCCGCTGATGGGATTTGATTGATTTGTATGATTAAATTTTACCCAGCTAATTCCGCCATCTGTGCTTTTATTAATCCCTCCTGCTGTGCCTACATAAATTGTTGAATCATCAACTGCAAGCAGTGAAAATGCTCGATGATTCAAATAAGATTCTTTTCCAAACTTACCTGCTACAGGTTGCAAAGAAAATTTTAATGTATCAGTAGGTTTTATAGAATCAAGATTATCTGGAGGAAGAACCACACGCTGCCATGTCTTTCCCATGTCGGTTGATTTTCTTAATCCGCCTGCAAAGCAGACAATCCAAATTGTGTTTTTTGTAAATGCAATATCATAAACAAAATTTTGTTGAGGAACTGTTACTGGCAATGCACGGATTTTATTAATTCCATATATGATGATTGAATCGCCAGGGTCATCGACAGGTTGTTTTATGTTAGTCCAGGTTTTTCCGAAATCAGTTGAATAATGAAGTCCTGTTCCTGTAGGAATATTTGAACCTGCAATTGATTCCATTTTCCATGTAGCAGCCCAGATAGTTCCATCATAATAACCTATTGCAGAAATTCCATCTTCACCAAAATCTTTAGTGCGATAAAAATTAATCCATGAATTCCCATAGTCGGTTGATTTACTCAAACCTTTTGATGTTGCAAGCCATAATGTATCACCCACAAATAAAATTTTTTCAATTGAATTGCTTGCATGTAAATCATCCACTTCTGAATTATCTATTAAATAATTTTTAGGTAATTTTTGTGAAAAAATATTTGATGCAAAAATTAAGAATAGAAAAACAAAGAATAACTTTTTCATTTAATTCTCTTAGACAATTTTATTTTAATGTTAAGAAATGAACAAATTTTTCACTTACTAAGCCGCCTTTATCTTTGGCATAAAATTCAAATCTCCATTGACCTGAGGGCTGACCTGCAGGGAAAGTAAGAAATACTGAATAAGTGCCATCATTTGCTGTTGCATCTCCATTTGATGATGTGTTTCCGTCATCAAACAATGGAAATTGTGATATTCCTTGACTATTAACAGTTTTGCTTCCATCAGGCTTGTATAATTCATAATAAACAGAAGAAATATCTTTAAGTCCATTTGGGTCGTTGACTTTTACAATCAAGGTAATTTTCTGTTCATAAGTTGCTGTTGATGGAACAATAGCCTCTTTAATTGATGGCGGTAAATTGATTTGTGAATTAATGTAATTAAAATAATGAACAGCTAATTTTAATGAACTTTCCTGATTTTTGTATTGAGCAAAATATTCAATAGCATATTTACCGCTTGGAAATTTTTTACTCATTGTAATAAATGCAGAGTAAATTTTATCTCCTCTGGTTTCATCACCTGTCAAGAAAGAATCTCCTTCATCTGACATAAATATTTGTTGATGAATTGTAGAAGAACCATCATAGTATTTTACACTAAGCCATACATTCTCAATTAAATCTGTGCTGCTTAATTTAATTGATGTGACAAAAGAAGAATCTGAATTCGAGTATCTGAAGTCATCTGGTGCTTGAATAATTTTTGCAGTTGTATACATTAAATTTTGTTCAACTGCATTATCAGGAATTTTATCACAGCCAGAGAAAAATAACAGTGTAATTACTGATAATCGTATGAAATACTTCACAAAAAAAACTTTATTGATTTTTAGGAGAGATATTCTAAAAAGAAATGATAAAGGAAAAATCATAGAAAACTTGCCTTTAATATTTGTTTTATCCATTAATTTAATCGTAGCAATCTTTTCTATAATTTTTCCTTTATTGTTAAAACAAATTTAGACAAAGCAAAGTGTTAATGTCAAGGTTATCATAGTGAAATAATAAATGGTGTTGGAGAAAATGATAAGATAAAAATTGCAATTGCAATATAACCAAGTATCATTCTTTTTTTATCAAGCTTTTCGAAATATGGAACAGGCGGGTGTTTGACTTTTATGAAAAAATATAAAATTAAAGCCCAGAATAACCAGCCGCTCCATCCAAATTCAAAATGAAATCCAAGAAAGCTGCTTAAAATTCCTCCAGCGCCAAGTATCATTAATATTATCATTGAAATACTTGCAATTGCTTCATGAATTTTTTCTCCAAACATTGAATAAATAATATGACCACCGTCTAATTGTCCAACTGGAATAAGATTCATTGCAGTAACAAATAGACCAAACCATCCAACACATAAATATGGATAATGGTAAACTTCGGACATTGGCGGAATGAAATCATTGGGTTTAGCAAATAAATTTTTCAGCAGTTCGAAAATTAGAGTGCTTCCAAATTCAAGATTGACGGCATCTTTTCCATAATCAGGTGAAAAGTAATCTGGATGAATTGTTAGAATATAATCTACAGGAGGAAGATGAGTGAATCCGTAAATCAGAACAATCAAACATGCAATAAAACCGGAAATTGGTCCAGCCACGCCAATGTCGAACATAGCTTTGTTGTTTGGAGTAACTGATTTTGTTTTAATTACTGCACCCATAGTTCCGAAGTTAAAGAATCCAGGAATAGGCGGGAAAGGAATAAAGTAAGGAAGTGTTGCTTTCACTTTATGATACTTTGCAGCAAAGTAATGACCAAATTCATGGCTTGCTAAAATAAATATGATTGATACTGCATAGGGCAAACCATGTTTTAAATCGCTGAATTCATATGGACCAATTTTACCAGTTGTCCATTCCAAGCCTGCAATAATAGTAGTTATAAAAGTAATTATTAAAAGAATTACATGAATTAAATATGAATTCTTTTTTTCCTGAGGCTGATAATAATCCCGTATTTCTGTAAAATCATCTTCCATTTATAAATCCAGATTTATTCCAAATGCAAAATAATTTTTATCAATATCAAAATATTCTCCATGAATACTTTTTCCAGAATAATAATTTACATATGTGCTGAATCCTTTTCCATGAGTTTTTCCAAATTTTAATCCAGCTGCAATTGAATGATTAATTGAATAATTATCAATGTGAATTACTTTTAAATCATAAGCAAAAAATGGTCTGATATTTTTATAAAAATCATTTCCAAAATAATCAAATCCAATTTGATAATTATCCTTTTTAATAAATTGAGGGTCAACATGAAAAATATATGTAAATCCTGCATAGAATCTTAGATTAGAAAATGAGTAAAAAGGCATGATTTCAATAAATTCTCGACTGTAAACTCGCGGGTTTAGATTATCGCGCCATTTATTGTTTGTTATATCAAAATGTCCATCGACAAAATGAGCACTGATGTGACTTAATCTAAAACGCAGTCCAAATTTTCTATCATCAATTTTTTTTACATAGCATGAATTAATTCCGAACAAATAATCAACAGCATCGACAGGGAAATGAAAATTTTTTTCACTTCGAAGAAGTGTATAAGTGAATAAATCAGCACCAACTGAAATAGTTTCATCCCCATTTTGAATTCTCAACGCATCAATTGAATTTCCAATATCCAACCTTAATTCATTTTTTGATAGGTGAAATTGAAAACCAAGTTTTGGTTCAAGAATATTAGCTGTAAATGGCTGAATTGTTAAATTGTCTGGAAATATTTCAATTTTCGATTGAGAGAAAATTTGTAAATGAAAAATCAAAAGCAGGATTAGAGTAAATTTAGTTTTCATAGAACCTTTTTAAGATTTGTGAATATTTAAAATTCTCTTCCTTTCCATTTAATTTTTTTATTTGGCAGAACTATGAAAGGAAGCAAAAGAACATAGATTATGAAATAAATTTCAAATGCAATAAAGTGATTGAGTTTTAATTTCAGATTGAGTTTTTTATAAACAGGATAAACAAAAAAGTAATCTATGAATATTTTGAAAAAGCACAAGTAAAGTGCAGTAAGCGAAAACAGAAATGGTGTAAGCAGCATTGCTGCATGAGTAATATATCCCAAGAGCATAATTAAATAACCAATAATATCACTTTCGGTTCCGCCAACGCCCCATCTTTTCTTTTGCCAATATAATGCCTGCCAATCAGGACATGGCTTTGAAACTACAAGAGCACCAGGATCGAGAGGATAAAGTATTTTGTATTTTTTCAGTTTATGAATTGCCATTAACAAATTAAAATCTTCTGTAACAGAAAATGGGATGCTTTCATATCCACCTACTTCATCGTAAGCAGATTTTCTGTATGACATATTATTTCCGATGCATCCAAGTGGTTTGCCTAAGTTTAAAGCTCCGGCATTTACAGTTAGGAGAAAAATAAAATCAATGGCCTGCATTCCCGCAAATGTATTATAGTCCTGCTGAGTAGTAAAGCCGCCAACAAATCCAACATTTTTTTGATAATAAGAAACAAGAGTCTTAGCCCATGTTGGAGATACAATACAATCAGCATCGGTTGTAAGTATAATTTCTCCTTTTGCAATTTTAATTGCATTTGCCAAAGCATTGGTTTTCCCTTTGAGCGAGCCAATTTGTTTATCTGGAATTATGGATTTGAATTTTGGTTTGTCTTTGATAAAAGATTCTATAATTTCACCTGTTCTGTCGGTGGAATGGTCGTTTACAATAATGATTTCAATTTTGTCTTTTGGATAAATTAAGTTATCAAGTGAGACTAAGCAGTCAAGAATATTGTTTTCTTCGTTGCGTGCTGCAACAATAACACTAATAAATGGCAAATTTTCATCCCGAATTTTTGGAAATCTTTTTCCTGCTCCAATTGTGAAGATTACTAATTGAATAAAATAAAGCGACAATGCAGTTAAAAATATTATCTCGAACATGATAAATTTTCTTTACATTAGTAATCAAATATAAATAATTATATAACATGAATCTTTATGGAAGATAAAATTTATCCATTAAAAAGATTTGGTCAGAACTATCTTGTGGATAAAAATATTGTCAAAAAAATCATTGATGAATTTAATCCAGAAAAAGAAGATGTGGTGCTGGAAATTGGTCCAGGCACAGGTGCATTAACATCAGAGCTAATAAATAATGTAAAAAGATTCATTGCAGTTGAAATTGATAAAAGAGCAGTTAAACAGCTTAAAGAAAAATTTCCTTCACTTGAAATAATTAATCAAGATTTTTTGGAAACCAATCTTTCCGAATTTATTAGCAAAAATGAAAAATTAAGAATAATCGGAAACATTCCTTATAATATTACATCTCCAATTTTATTCAAATTGATTTACGAAAGAAAATTTGTTAAAGATGCCTTGCTCATGGTTCAGTATGAAGTGGCAAAAAGAATAACAGCAGAAAAGGGAACAAAAGACTATGGAATTTTAAGCGTGCTGTTAAATTATTTTGCAAAAACGAAATTATGTTTCAAAATTTCGCCAAATGTATTTTATCCAAAACCAAAAGTTTATTCAGCAATAATTCGAATAAAGTTTAATGAAGAAGAACAAAAAAATTTTGATGATAATTTGTTTATAAACGTAGTTAAAGCTGCATTTGGAAACAGAAGAAAAGTTTTAAAAAATTCACTCAGCAATAGTATATTTCGAACCATAAATTTTACAAACAATGAAGCATTAACCAATCTTCTTGCAAAACGCGCAGAAGATTTATCAATTAAAGATTTTATTCAGCTTTATGAATTTATTAAAAGTCAGTTGTAAATTTTTTCTATAATTATTCTTCTTTTTGTTCATGAAAGAAAATAAAAAGCTTATTCTAAATATCACGCCAACAGATTTCATTGTCATAATTTTTAGTTTGTTTCTATCTATTCTTAACATTATTTATTCGAATAAAATTGTCTACTGGCAGAATAATATTGCTGTAAATATTTTAATTATTACTTATGTTTTTTTTGTTGCCTATAAAGATGTAAACAATAATAACTTGCTCTGGAAGCATTTTCATTACTGGTATCTTGTTCCATTAATATTAATTTTTTTCAAAGAACTTTATTACATGGTTGATCCGATTCGCGGAGTAATTTATGATGATATTCTAATTAAAATTGATAGAATGATTTTTAATGCTGACCCAACTCACGAACTTTATAAAATTGCCAATCCTTATTTGACAGAATTGCTTCAAATTGTTTACGGCACTTTTTTCTTTTTGCCAATTATACTTGGATTGGATTTAATTTTTACCGGAAAACTTAAAGAACTTGATTACTCAGCTTTCATAATAGTTTATGGATTTTTGCTTTCTTACATTGGCTATATACTTGTTCCTGCAATTGGGCCAAGATTCACTCTTCATAATTTTGAATTAAATGATATTGAACTGCCGGGACTTTGCTTAACAAATTTTTTACGAGAAGTTGTTAACTCAGGTGAATCAATTCCTTCAGGAACTTTAAATCCAGCTGCAATAGTTCAACGTGATGCTTTCCCAAGCGGCCATACTCAAATGACTTTGCTGGTTATGATTCTATCTGTAAAATTTCAAAGCAGATTGAAATACTTTTTTATTGTTGATGGAACGCTTTTAATTTTTGCAACTGTTTATTTAAGATATCACTATGTTGTAGATTTAATCGGTGGATTTATATTTATGCTTTTTACATTGTGGAGCGGAAAATATATTTACAACTGGTGGAGTAAGAAAAGTGAAAAATTATTTATTGAATTATTGTGAACAAAGATGGATTCAATTACAAAAAAGAGCAAAGTAAAAAGAATTTTTGATTCAATTTCTGATAAGTATGATTTTTTAAATCATCTTTTAAGTTTTGGAGTTGATTACTACTGGCGCAGAAAAGCAATTAAATTGAGCAAGTTAGATTCAAATTCAATTCTACTTGATATAGCATGCGGCACTGGTGATTTTGCTATTGCAGCAAAAAAATTTAATGTAAATAAAATTATTGGTCTGGATTTTTCAATGAATATGCTTTTACATTTTAATAGAAAAGCAGAATGGAGTAATGGAAGATTGGTTCAAAGCACTGCAGAAAATTTGCCATTTAAGAATAAATCTTTTACGAATATTACTGTAGCATTTGGAGTTCGCAATTTTTATGACATCAATAAAAGCTTTCAATCATTTTATCGAGTGCTTAAGAATAATGGAAAAGTTACAATACTTGAATTTAGTTTGCCCTCAAAAAAGTTCGTAAGAAAAATCTATCTTTTTTATTTTGATAAGATTTTGCCATTAATAGGAAAATTAATTTCGAAAGACAAAGAAGCATATAAATACCTGCCGGAATCTGTGGGTGAGTTTGATAAAAAAATTAATTTAATAGAATTACTCACTCAAGCAGGATTTAGTAAAGTTGAGCAACACTTTTTAACTTTAGGTTTAGTTCAAGTTGTTATCGCTACAAAGTAAAGCTGTTATTCCTTTACTCTTTCAACATATTCACCAGTTCGAGTATCGATTTTGATTTTGTCTCCCTGATTAATGAAGAGAGGAACATTTACAACAGCTCCTGTTTCAAGTGTTGCTGGCTTCATCACATTGGAAACTGTATCACCCTTTACGCCGGGTTCTGTTTGAGTAACTTCAAGTGTAACAAAAATTGGCAGTTCAATGGCAACTATTTGAGTATCATCAAAAAGAATATCAATAACTGTATTTTCTTTTAAGAATTTTTGACCTTCACCAATTAATTCTGGAGAAATGTTGATTTGTTCAAATGTTTCATTGTCCATTACAACATAATCTGCACCATCTCTGTAGAGATATTGAAATTGTCTTCTTTCAACTCTTACTTCGTCTATTGATTCGCCTGCTCGGAATCTATTTTCAAGAACTCTTCCGGTTTTCATATTTTTTAATTTTGTTCTTACAAAAGCACGCCAGTTGCCTGGATTGACATGCTGGAATTCAACGATTGTCCAGAGTTCATTGTTCCATCTGATAACCATTCCTGGTCTGAAGTCTGAAGTTGTTGCCATAAAAATTTCTCCTATTGCTTAAAAATTTGCGGCGTAAAAATAGTTAATTGGAAATTTATTTTCATTTCCGAAAAGAAAACTCTCTAAATTCTTGTAGTGAAACCTAAACTTTCGATAATATTTTTGGCTTTATCAGCTGCTTCTTTTGTATCGAAAGAAATTCTGAAAGTTCCACCAGTTCCTTCTCTAATTTTAAGAAGCTCGATATCTTTAATGTTTATACCTGCATGAAATAAAGCTGTTGTAATTTTACTTAAAACACCAGGTTCATCTTTAACAAAAACGAAAATGTCATGAAGAGGGGATAGAAATCCTTTTGTGTTTTTGGGAATTTCATCCCTTTTGCTTCTTGCACTTTCAAATTTTTGTGCAATTTTATTTAAATCATTTTTTATGATTGATTTCTTCATTTCTTCGAGGTCAAAAATAAAATTATCAATTGCCTGCAGAATATTTTTATTGTTCAGTTTAATGATTGATTCCCAGATTGAAAAATCACTCGATGCAATTCTTGTCATATCTCTAAAACCGCCTGCAGCATAATCAAAAAAGTTAATGTCGCTGTCTTTCAATGCAGCTGAATTAATTAATGATACAGCAACAATTTGTGGAAGATGACTTACTGCAGCAACAATGATATCATGAACTTTGGGATTTAGGAAAGTTATTCTTGCACCAATTTGGTGAATGATATTTGTAAATAACTGAATGAATGCAAATTCTTTGGCTGTGTCGCTTAAGATATAAACACAGTTTTCAAAAAGAGTTGATTCAGAATTTTCGTAACCGCTCTTTTCTTTACCAGCCATTGGATGCCCGCCGATATAAAATCCTTTTGAATTATTTTCATTCCAGATTTGATGGAAAATTTCTTTAACACCGCAAACATCAGTTATAATCTGATTTTCTTTTAATTTTGGAATAAGTTCTTTAAATGCCTGAATTGATAAATCAACTGGAAGACATAAAAAAATTAAATCAGAATCAAGAGCTTCATCAATGTTATTAAGTTTTTTATCAATAACTTTGTCATTATAAGCTTGTTCTAAGATTTGAGGGCGGTCGTAGGCAGAGATATAAAAATTCAAGTTATTTCTTTTTAATGCTTTTGCCAGCGAACCGCCGATTAATCCTAAACCAAGTATAGAAATTTTTTTAATTTCCAATTAGAAATCCCTTCCAATAGCTTGAGCAATTAAACGAAGTTCTTTCATTAATTTTAAGAATGTATCAGGATACAAAGCCTGAGGACCATCAGAAAGTGCATTTTCCGGGTCATCGTGTATTTCAATCATTAATCCATCGGCTCCAGCTGCTACAGCTGCACGAGCCATTGGAGGCACCTGGTCTCTCATTCCAGTTGCATGCGATGGATCGGCAATAACAGGAAGATGGCTTTTCTTATGAACCACAGGAATTGCAGATAAATCAAATGTATTCCTTGTAT
The DNA here is from genome assembly GCA_037481715.1 of Melioribacteraceae bacterium. Lineage (GTDB taxonomy): Bacteria > Bacteroidota > Ignavibacteria > Ignavibacteriales > Melioribacteraceae > Rosettibacter. The sequence goes on along the minus strand of JBBFLD010000003.1, from coordinate 65,105 downwards.
AATTTTCAAATGTTCGAATTCCTCTTTCACAAAGCATAACATTGCTGTTTCCACCGCTTAAAATATATTCAGCAGACATTAACCATTCTTCGATTGTAGCAGCAATACCTCTTTTCAGCATAACAGGCTTTTTAACATTGCCAAGTTCTTTGAGCAACGGGAAGTTTTGCATGTTGCGTGCTCCAACTTGAAATATATCTGTATAAGGTTCAATTAATTCAATATGACTAATTTGCATTACTTCGGTAATCACAAGTAAATTGTATTTGTCAGCTGCAGCGCGCATCATCTTTAATCCTTCTTCACCTAAACCTTGAAATGAATATGGAGAAGTTCTTGGTTTGAATGCGCCGCCTCTTAGAATTTTTGCACCTGACTCTGCAACTACTTTTGCTAATCTAAAAATTTGGTCTTCGCTTTCAACTGAACATGGACCTGCCATCATTACAACTTTATTACCGCCTATCTCTACATCTTTTATTTTTATGACAGTATTTTCTTCTTTGAAACTTCGGCTGGCTAATTTATAAGGAGTTGTTACGCGATATACTTCTTCAACTCCTTCAAGTATGCTTACTTTTCTGATGTCGAAATCAGGTTTTACACCAATTGCACCGAGTATTGTTCTTTCGGCTCCAACAGATTTGTGAACCTGAAAACCAAATCCTTCCAGATGTTTTATTACATTTTCAATTTGTTCTGGTGTTGCATGTTTTTCGAGAATTACTACCACTTTTATACTCCTTTCTAATTATGAAATTTTTTTTCTCCTGCTTTAATTTCTATTGGAATAAAATCTTCCTTTGTTGGTATTGCACACGAGTAATTTGGGCTGTATGCACAATATGGATTATATGCTAAATTAAAATCTATGGTATAAATATAATCTGGATTATCATGTTTTTCAAAGTCGAGATATCTGCCAACGCCGTATGATTCCTTATTTGTTGTTTTGTCTGTAAACCAGATTGAATAATATTTTTCTCCGGATTTAGTTGTCCCTTCATAAACATTAACTTTATATTCTTTATTTTCATAATTGATTATTACATAACCAAATCTTACTGCTTTTCTTGGCTCTCCCTTAGTTCCATAAATTGTAATTGTATCTTTAGGATTGTATTCATACAATTTGCTTTTGAATACAAATTTGGGGTCTACATCAAAATAATTTAACTTATGAAATTCAACTTTGCCTTTGTAGTTAAATGGGGAAGTTGGATCGTTTTTCATAAATTCATTTTTAATTTTCCTTTGCTCTTCAATTGATTTTATGTAATTAATTTCTTCATCAGTATATTTTTTTCCGCATGAAGTAATCAGAAGTAATGAAAGTGCAATTATTATGTATTTCATGTTAATCCTTTTTTTCATCTATTTTCTTTTTGAGTTCATTTAATTTATTTAGGGCTTCAAGCGGTGTAATGTTTTCAATTGATATATCAGAAATTTCTTTTCGAAGTTCATCATCTTTCATTTCAAATAAACTTATTTGATAACTATCTTCATGTTTCATTTTTGCTAATTTAGCTTTTTTGACTTCATAAGGAGTAAGCTCTTTGCTTTCGAGATTTTCAAGTATTTGTTTTGCTCTTTTTGTTACAAATTCTGGCAATCCTGCCATTTGTGCAACTTGAATTCCATAACTGTGGTCTGCACTTCCTGGCGTAACTTTGTGGAGAAAGATTACTTTATCGCCATATTCGCGCACTTCAACTTTGTAATTTTTTATTCTTGGAAACAGTTGAGCCATTTCATTGAGTTCATGATAATGAGTTGCAAAGAGAGTTTTTGCATTCAAGTTAGGATAATCATGAAGATATTCAGTTATTGCCCATGCAATTGAAATTCCATCAAATGTACTTGTTCCTCTACCAATTTCATCAAGTAAAATTAAACTTTTGCTTGTAGCATTATTTAAGATGTTTGCTGCTTCCTGCATTTCTACAAGAAAAGTGCTTTCACCCGATGCAATGTTGTCGCTTGCACCAACTCGTGTAAAAATTCTATCGACCAGACCAATGCGAGCTTCTTTTGCTGGAACGAATGAGCCGATTTGCGCTAAAAGTACGATTAATCCAACTTGACGCAGATATACAGATTTGCCTGCCATATTTGGTCCAGTTAGAATAATAATTTGATTTTCAGAAGAAGAAAGTTTGCAGCTGTTTGGTGTGAATTTTTCTCCAGGCGGCAGAATTCTTTCGACAACTGGATGACGTCCATCAATAATTTCAATTACATCAGATTCATCAATAACTGGTTTTACATAATTATAATCATCTGCACAATCAGCAAGTGATTGAAAACAATCGAGCATTGCAATGAGCTGTGCATTTTCCTGAATTTCCTTCACAGCAGATGCTGCAGCCGACCTTACTTGTTCAAATAATTCATATTCAAGTTTTGAAATATTTTCCTGCGCATTTAAAATTTTTTCTTCATACTCTTTTAATTCAGGTGTAATATATCTTTCAGAATTTACTAATGTTTGTTTTCTAATATAATTATCAGGAACTTTATCTTTGTTAGCATGACTTATTTCAATATAATATCCAAAAACTTTGTTGTAACTTACTTTTAGAGAAGGAATTTTAGTTCTTTCTCTTTCGGTTTTTTGCAGGTTTGAAATCCAATCTTTTGCATTAGTTGATAACTCTCTTAATTCATCAAGTTCAGGATTGTATCCACTTCTTATTACACCTCCATCAGAAATTGTAAGAGGAGGGTCATCAACAATTGCCTTTTCAATTTTTTCTACAAGCCAATCTAAACTGTTAAACCTTTCATTTATGTTTCTTAAAGTTTCGGATTTCGTTTGGTCTAAAAGTTGTTTTATTAATGGAATTTTTTTTAGTGATGTTTTGAGATTTATCATTTCGCGAGGATTAATTCTTCCTGTGCATACTTTCGAAATGAGTCTTTCTAAATCTCCAATTTCTTTGAGTTCATTCTGTAAATTTTTTCTTAATGATTTATTATTAAAAAATTCTTCAACACACTCCTGACGCTTTAATATTGGTTCAAGCTTTTTAAGTGGTGCAGTAATCCACTTTTTGAGTAATCGTCCGCCCATTGCAGTTTGAGTTCTGTCAAGAATAGAAATTAGTGAACCTTCTCTTTCTCCTTCCTGCATTGTAAATAAAATTTCAAGATTTCGTTTTGTTGAATAATCAAGAATCATATAATCAGTTGGATTATACCGACTGATTTTGCTTATATGAGGAAGATTAGCTTTTTGAGTTTCGCGTAAATAATTCAATGCTGCACCTGAAGCACAAACAGCTGCATTCAAATTTTCAATTCCAAATCCTTTCATTGTTTTTACATTAAAATGATTCATCAATAATTCTGAACAGTATTCATAATCAAAAATCCAATCATCAATTTTGGTAATTCTTGCATTTGCAGCTAACTTTTGAATCAAAGGCTCAAGTTCATTTTTTAATTTTTTGGGGATTAAAATTTCAGATGGATTAATTAAACCAAACTGGCTGTTTAATTCAGATTTTTTTACTTCATAGGTTTGAAATTCTCCAGTAGAGATATCACAAAATGCAAGTCCAGCAATTTCATTTTGTATATAAATTGAAAGCAGATAGTTATTTTTTTTGTGGTCGAGAAGTTTATCCGAAAAAGCAACACCGGGAGTTACAACTTCAATTACTTCTCGTTTGACAATTCCTTTGGCAAACTTTGGATCTTCCATTTGTTCACATACTGCAACTCGGTAACCTGCACGCACAAGTTTAGGAAGATAAGTGTCAATTGCATGGTGAGGGAAACCAGCAAGTGGAACATCTTCTGCTGCACCATTGGAACGTTTTGTTAAAGTAATTCCAAGAACTTTCGAAGCAATCTTAGCATCTTCTTCGAATGTTTCAAAAAAATCCCCAACCCTGAACAACAAAATTGTATCAGGATACTGCTCTTTTATCCTTGCATATTGAGCCATTAACGGTGTTACAGACATATAAAATCTAATTTTTTGGCTGAAAAATATACTATAATGCTGAACTAATCACAATTTAGATTCAAAAGTTGCCTGATTGAAATTAAAATCTGTGAAAATCAGTTTAATCTGCATAATCTGTGTGTTATTTTTTACATTAAAATGTTCATCAAAAATTCCGATAATAGATGGAAGAAAATCTTTTGCGTTCGTATTAAAAAGCATTATTACGGTTTAATCAGTTAACTTAATTAATTATATTGTAAATGAATTTGAAATTAACTTTGCAGATATGAAAAAATATTGCACTAAAATAAGCTGCAAATATTATTCTGATGATTTTTTTCTTCACAGAAAATTTCCCCGATATGAATTTCACATCGCAAGAGAAATCAGAAAGAAATATGATTTTCCGGATGAAATATTTTCAATTAATGGAAATGTGATTTTTGCAGATTTCCACGCCGTTAGAGTTTTTGTTCACAAAATAAATTCTAAAAGAAATTTAGCAGATTATGTTCAAGCAGGTAAATTAAATGCATCCGCACTGATTGATGAAATTTATCATTATTTATTCAGGCAGTATGAATTTCATGTTAATCCAGGTGTTTATCAAAGAGCATTGGAGTATCTTCAAAAAGAACTTGGAGAAGAAAATCTAAGAAAAATTTTATTTGAGTTTGTCGATTTGTTTCCACCTCTTGATGTTTATAAAGGGAAAATTGGTTTGTATGATTATTTGAATTCATTTACAGAAAATAAATCCAATCAGGAAATTACACTTGAAGAATTATCACTTCTTTATTTTGCTAATTTTAATCCAGTTAACAAAAATATAATCGAACTCTTTGATGAAAATTATTTTTCAAATAAAAACTTATATAAGAAAGTTATTGATTCGCTTGAAGAATTTTTTAAACAGGAAAAGAAATTTGGTCTTGATAATCAGGACTTATTCACATTCTTTAAAACTCCAATTCTAATTGCCCCCGATAATGTTGAAGCACAGCTCGACTTTATTCGCGAAAAATGGGGAATATTACTCGATGAAAAATTCATAAAGAAAATCTTGAGCAGCAAAGATTTTATTAAAGAAGAATATGGTCCAATGTTAGGCGGCGGACCACCTCCAGTTGTGCCGCCTCAATATAAAGGAAAAATTAGTGATGCAGATTTATTGAGACTTGGAAAATCAGGTTACAAATATGCATACGACATTTCAAAAGTTTATGAAGAACCTGAACAGTTTACTGCTGATACAGATTGGATGCCCAATGTAATTTTAATTGCAAAGAATACTTATGTTTGGTTAGACCAGCTTTCAAAAAAATATCATCGACATATCAGAACTTTAGATCAGATTCCAGATGAAGAATTAGCACAACTATCTCGCTGGGGATTTAATGCATTATGGCTGATTGGAATTTGGGAAAGAAGCAGTGCATCAAAAAAAATAAAACATTTGATGGGAAACATCGATGCCGCTGCTTCTGCTTATTCTCTCTATGATTATCAAATCGCAAGAGACTTAGGAGGAGAAGAAGCTTTCCAGAATTTAAATCATAGAGCTAAAAGATTTGGAATTCGACTTGCAAGTGATATGGTTCCAAATCATACTGGAATTTATTCAAAATGGATTGTTGAACATCCTGAATATTTTATTCAAACCGCTTATCCTCCATTTCCAAATTATACTTTTTCAGGACCAGATTTATCTGATGACCCTTCAATTCAAATTAGAATTGAGGATGGATATTGGACAAGAAGTGATGCTGCAGTTGTGTTTGAAAGAATTGATAATAGAACAGGTGAAAGAAGATATATTTACCATGGCAATGATGGAACAAATATGCCGTGGAATGACACAGCACAGTTAAATATGCTTTTGCCAGAAGTTCGTGAAGCTGTAATTCAAAAAATATTTGAAGTAGCAAGGAAGTTTTCAATCATTAGATTTGATGCTGCAATGACTTTGACAAAAAGACATTTCTCAAGACTCTGGTATCCAGAGCCAGGAACTGGAGGCGATATTCCATCTCGTGCTGATTTTGCCATGACCAAAGAAGAATTTGATAAACTTTTCCCAGTTGAGTTTTGGCGCGAAGTTGTCGATAGAATCAATTCTGAAATGCCAAATACTCTTTTGCTTGCCGAAGCTTTCTGGCTTCTCGAAGGTTATTTTGTTAGAACCCTTGGAATGCATCGAGTTTACAACTCAGCTTTTATGAATATGTTGATGAGAGAAGAAAATGAAAAATATCGCGATTTGATTACAAACACACTCGAGTTTGAACCCGAAATTTTGAAAAGATATGTCAATTTCATGAGCAATCCCGATGAAGAAACTGCAATTAAACAATTTGGCACAGATGATAAATACTTTGGAGTTTGCACTCTAATGGTTACACTCCCTGGTCTGCCAATGTTTGCTCATGGTCAAATTGAAGGATTTATCGAAAAATATGGAATGGAATATCAAAGAGCTTACTATCACGAAACACCAAATCAATATTTAATTGATAGACATGAAAGAGAAATTTTTCCTTTGATGAGAAAACGATATTTGTTCAGCTCAATTGAAAATTTCTGGTTCTATGATTTTATTGATAACTATGGCCATGTTAATGAAAATGTTTTTGCATATTCAAATTATGTTAATGGTGAAAGAGTAATTGTTATTTATAATAATAAATTTGAAAACACTGCAGGAAAAATCTATCGCTCAACACCAAAATTAATTCCTGTTAATGATAAAAAAGAAATTCATACAAAAACTTTAGCTTTAACACTCAACATTAAACAATCTAAAGAGTACTATTACATTTACCGCGACCATGTAACCAATCTTGAATATTTGCGTTCTGGACTCGACTTCAGTATCGATGGACTTTACATCGAACTTGGCGCATTTAAGTATGCAGTTCTTCTTGACTTTAGAGAAGTTTATGATGAATACGGCGACTGGGAAAAATTAGACCGCAGACTTCAGGGCAAAGGAGTTCCAAATGTTGCAAGAGCTTTAGTTGAAATGCAGCTTGAACCAATTCACATTGCATTTGAGCACATGTTTGATGACGAAATCTTGAATAATTTTGTTAAAGCCTGTGTTGCTGGAGATAACGAAGAATTACAAAAAGATATTAGAATTAAATTTATTGATACTAAATATTATCGACTACTAAGCACAATCAATTCTCATCTTAATCTTAATCAGGATATAAAACCAATACTCAAAAATTTTGACAGGGAAATTTCTACAGTAAGAAAACTTAATCATATTTTGGATTTGTATTTCTCATCGGAAGAAAATCCGCTTAATATTAATCTGCATAAAGCTGTTATTACAAATAAATCAAGAAATTATAAAGAAGATTCAATTTTATTTATTATGTGGCTGGTAGTTTCTAACATTGGGCAGATGTTTGAAGATGAAGGAGATATAAATAAAAGAAATTATATCAATAAAATTTTGCTCGATACACCAATTAGAAATGTGTTAAAAAAACTTGGCCGCGGTGAATATGATATTTTCCGTTCAATGCTTTTAATTAATATACTTCAGGAAATTAACACAGGACTGATTGAATTATTCTGTGTTGTAAAAGAAAACGAAGAAAAAACTAATTATAACAAAATTGAACTTGGCTGCATTGTAAAACTTCTTGCTGATGAAAATGTTAAGTTGTTTATTGGAGTTAATGAGTATCAAAATATTGTTTATTACAGTAAAGAAAATCTCGAAGAACTATTAGATTGGCTTTTTACAATTTCAATACTTGAAAAAATGATATTATTTATCTTGGAAAAAAATCCTGAAACAGAAGAAGATTATAAAAAACTTCATCCTGAAATTGTTGAGATAATTAATCATTCATTTAAGAAATATCAAACTATTAAAAAGTTATCTGATGAATCAGGCTACAAATTGGAAGATTTTGTTGAAAGTCTAAATGAATTATCTGAAAAATATTAATTCTACTTGCAGCTGAAAAAATGAATCTTATTTAGTTTGGTCTTGTTTTTAAAATTACTTAAAGGAAATAAAAATGAAATTAAAAAACATTTTATTAATTATTGTATTTGGAACGCTGCCTTTAATAATTTCTTCCTGCTGCGGGTGTAAAAAAATTGCTGCTGAAGAAAAAATTGTAAAAGGATATATTACAGTTGTAGGCAACGAACCATTTGCTAAACTTGCACTAAAAACAGATGAAGATAAAATTTATATTTTGAAATGCAGCAAAGAATTAGAAGAAGAATTATATAAACAACAAGGCAATTATTATACAGTCGAATTTGATGAAAGCAGAATTGAGATGGATGTTCCTGTGATAAATGTTATAAAAGCAATACCTTTAGAAAAAGAAAATAAGGGAAACAAATAAATGAAGAAGTTAATAGCTTTCTGGTTAATTATTTTTACTGCAGTTTTGTCTGCTCAATCTATGTCAATCCAGTCTTTTTCTGATGAAAGAAAAGCATATCCAATTGACCCGCGACCATATCTCGAAAGATTTAGTCAGGCAAATGGAATAGATTTATCTCAGCCAGTTGAACAAACTGCGGTTCTAAGAAAAACAACAGCATGGAAAGTTGGAGATACAAAAACCTGGTATTCCTCAGATTTTACAAATCAAGAATTTTATCAGGTCTCTTCAACCTGTCGTGCAGTTGGCAATTATTGTTATATTTTTGTTGAAGATAAAATCTGGGATAAAAATGTTGATGCTATTGCAGTTCAAAAAGTACTAGAAGCATTTGAACAAAAAACTCCTGCAAATCCTTCAAAAGGAGTTTATCAAACAAATATTGAAACATTTGGCAACCCGCCTGATGTAGATGGTGACCCTAAAATTGTTATTCTTATTCTTGATATAAAAGATGGATTTACAGGCAACGGCGGTTATGTGGCTGGATATTTTTATGCATATCATGAAAAAGATAAATCTTCTCAATATCCTTACAGCAATAAAACAGAAATTTATTTTCTTGATGGAGTTCAAAATAAACTTGATGAACCCGCAGGTTTGGAAACTGCAATGAGTACTACTGCCCACGAATTTCAACACATGATTCATTGGAATTATATACCTGTTGAAGAAACATTTTTTGATGAAGGTTGGTCTCTTGTAGCAGAAGTAATAAATGGATATCCAATTTATTCTCAAAACCATTATGCAGATGAATCAAATCAATATTTATTCACATGGCGAAGAGATGATGCTACAGCAGTCTTGAAAGATTATTCTCGTGCAGCAAGATTTTCACTTTATCTAAAAGAACAATTTGGAGTACAATTATTTAAAAAGTATCTGGAGAATAAAATTAAAGGTGCTAGTGGGTTGGATTTTACATTGCAAAAATTAGGTTCAACCAGAAGATTTACTGATATACTTGAAGATTGGTTCATTGCAAATTATTTGAATAATAAAACCGTAAATCCAAAGTGGGGTTATGATTATCCAAACTTGGTAAAAATGAAATCACGGACATATTTTAATCCAAATGTTCCCTCTGCAACTGCTAATGTTTATAAGTATGGAGTTCAATATATAACTTTTAATGGTGGGAAAAATCTTAACATTTTATTTAATAACCTTGGAAATAATATCAAGATTAAAGCTATAAAAATTGGTAATAATTATGCTTCTGTTGAAGACATATCTGCAACTTCAGATTATTCATTCCCTGATTTTGGAACTGTGTATAATGAAATTACTTTCGCAGTTTATTTTATAGACCAGAGTGAGTCAAAAACAGGTCCATTCAATTTCTCTTATTCAGCTGATGGTATTTTCGAAAATAAACCAATTGAAATTGCTTATGACAGCACAGAACCGGTTGGTGTTTACAGATTATCAGTTGGGGATACTGTTGCAGTTGTTTTTGATGGAATTCAAGGAACTAAATTAGATTCATTTAGAGTAGCTTTAAGAAATATGATTCCAATGCAAGGTGGTATTTGGACTTCAACAAATCAAAAAATATTGGCAAAAAAATTAGCTTCAGTAACAGTTGCAGGTAAACTTATTCCAGAAGTTATTAATCAAAATGCTACTTATCCATACTTACAACCATATCCTAATTGGGTTACAGTTGATTTAAGAAATTATAACCTTGATGCAAGTTCAAATTTCGCTATTGCTTTTGTAATAGATGGAGTTTATGAAAATGCAAATTCACCAACAAACAGGGTAATGCATACCAATGTTCCGGGTTCAAGTCCATTTCACAGTTACACATATTTGAATCAACCGTCAGAAGGTAAAGAGCCAGGATGGTATTATATTGGTGATGGAACAACAATTTCACTTTATTTAATTCGTGCTTATGTAAGTTATGTTTTATCAGATAATAAAGAAGTTGTAGAACTTCTACCTTCAAGTTTTACACTGGAACAGAATTATCCAAATCCATTCAATCCAACCACAACAATATCATATCAAATTCCTGTGATGACAAATGTCCAAATAAAAATTTATGATGTTCTTGGAAGAGAAATAAAAACATTGATTGATGAAATTAAGCCAGCAGGAAAGTATAATGTTGCTTGGGATGGAACAGATAATTATGGAAACAATGTTTCAAGCGGAGTTTATTTTTATAAATTAATCGCCGGCAGTTTTGTACAAACTAAAAAGATGATACTGATGAAATAAAACTATTCGCACTTAACCAACTTAGGAAATCAATATTTTGATGCTTAAGCACTCTTTTATTGGTCTTTAAGAAATTTGTATTTTATAATTAAATAACAGGTTTTTATGAAATACATAAAATTCAGAAATCACAACGAAGAAATTCCAATTGGAAAGATTGTTTGCATTGGAAGAAATTATGCAGCACATGCGAAAGAATTAGGGAATGAAGTTCCAGAATTTCCTGTCATCTTTTTGAAAGCTGCTTCTAATGTTATTTATTCTGGAGAATCAGTTATTCATCCAAATTATTCGAATAATCTTCATCATGAAGTTGAACTTGTTCTTTATATTGGAGAGACAATTAAAAATGCTGATGAAATAAAAGCTGAAGAAGCTATTCATGGTTATGCTGTTGGGCTTGATATGACACTGCGCGATTTACAATTTGAATTTATGAAAAAAGGGGACCCATGGACACTTTCGAAAAGCTTTGATACTTCTGCTGTTCTTTCAGATTTTGTTTTGAAAGAAGATTATAAACTTCGAGGCGATGAAAAAATTTTACTTTCTGTCAATGGCACAATAAGGCAAAATTCTACTTTGAATAATATGCTCTTTTCTCCTTCAAAAATTGTGAAGTATGTATCTGAAAAAATGACTCTCGAAAAAGGAGATTTAATTTTTACAGGAACACCGGAAGGTGTAGGAAGAGTTGTTCCTGGAGATAAAATTTTTGCAGAGATTGAAAACATTGGAACTCTTGAAACAACAATTGTAAGATAAAGGAGCATCATATGCCAATATTTGAATATCGATGCAACGATTGCGGAAGAAAGTTCGAAATATTTTTTAAATCAGTAAAAGATTCGGAAAATGTTAAATGTCCTAAATGTTTCTCTGAAAATATTAATAAATTATTTTCTATGTTTAGTTCTTCTGCGGGGTCTTCTTCATCAGAAAATACTCAATGCTGCTGTGGTGATAATAGAAACTATGCTGATAATAGTTTCTGTTCAAGCGGTATGTGTAATTTGAATGATTAATGATTTTTATTCTGAATAACTTCTCTGAAATTCAATTGCATCTTCAAACATGTAAGCATTATTGAACATTACGTAATTTATTTTTTTACTGCATGAGGAATATATTTTTTCTTTTTCTTCAGAATTTATTTTGTGATTATAATTAATTCTTTTTCCTTCGTAACTTCCATGAATTCTAAAGTAATTAAATTTTCCATAAACTGATTTATTCAAATTTGGTGATAGAGGGTCAACGCAGTGTATTAATTTTATTTTGCTGCAAATCTCTTTGATTTCTTTCAGGCTCCAGCTGCCTCTTACTTCCCAAATAAATTGAAAATTTTTACTGCTGTTTATCAGATTGAAAAAATCGAGAATATTCTTTTTGTTCAATTCATTCGGCTTAAATGATGCAGGTGTTTGAAATAAAATTTTATTGCAATTTAATTCTTCGGCAAATTCTTTTGTTCTTTCCCATGCTTTTAATACTTCATCTGTCGGTTGAAAAAATCCATAATATTTTTTTCTGTTATCAGGAATTTTTTCTTTTAATCTTCTGTAAGTAAAACTCGATGCTGGATGAGTAATTAGCTGCCAGGCTTTGATAATAAATTCAAAATTTTTGTTGATAGATTGAGCTTCCTGTTTCCAGTTTTCAGCAATATTAATTTCGGGAACTTGATAGAATGTAATATTAATTTCAATGCAGCTGAAATTTTGAAAATATTTTTTATGAGATACAGGAAAACCGCAGCATCCTGTAAATATTATTTTATCTTTTTGTTGCATGATTAAAATGACGAAAAAACAATATTAAATTCAGAAAATTTTTTTATATCTAAAAATTTTCATAGATTTTGCACCCAAAAAATGGAGTTTATAAATGGCAAAGCAGCAATCATTTGCAGATAAAGTAAAAGCGAAAGCAAAATCAACTCATGTTAATGTGAAAGTTGTAAAGACTGTTAAGACACCAAATGGCACATACAAATTTCAGGAAAGATTTGTTAAGCTTGATGATATAAGCAAGGTTACAGAGATTAAATAATTTTTTCTCTTTTTCTATTCTGTATCTAAAAGCTGAATATCTAAACAACAAAATTGTTTAAAGAAAAGCCGCTTTCAAAAGAAGCGGCTTTTTATTTAATCTGATACAACTTCAATTGCAGGATTTACTTCTCTTTTCAGTAAATTTTCAATTGCAAGAAGGGTTCCTCTGATTGAACTTGGGCAGCTTCCGCATGCACCCTGATATCGAATTTTCAATGTGAAGCCTTCTAATCCTCTTATTTCCAAACCTCCACCATCGCCTGCAAGTGCTGGACGAACTCGAGTATCAATAACTTCATTTATTTTTCTTAGTAATTCAGTTTGTTCTTCTGTGCTTATCTGGAAATTTTCGCTTTCAGGTGGTATTAAAGATTTGTCGAATTTTTTAATGAAATCAACAAATGGTCGTTGAATTTGTCCCCACTGAACTTTTGGGTCTTTTTCAATTGTAATGAATTTATCCATGTAAAAAACAGAAACTACACCAGGAATTTCAAAAATTCCTTTTGCAAGCGGGTCGTTTTGTGCTTCTTCTTTGCTATTAAAATTTCTTGCTTCTTTTTGCAGCAGTTTTTCATTCAAAATAAATTTTAGTGCTTGTGGATTTGGAGTCAAATCAACATCTTCAACCATTAACATAGCTGATTCCTTTTTTTCTTTTTAACTAAATTATTGTCTCAAAGGTTCAATTGTCTGATTGCAATCTTATCAAAAAAATGATTTCGTTTCAAGCTGAAATTAATTTTTGGGTCTGTTATCTATGATTATTACAAATTCACCTTTGAGATTTTCTTTTTCTGCTTTTTTCAATATATCTCTTACCTTCCCTCTAAAAAATTTTTCTGAAGGCATTGTTAACTCGAATGCTAAGACAATGTCTGTGTTTTCACCAAATACTTTTGAGATTTCTGTTAAGATTGATTTTAATCTGTAAGGTGTCTCCATTAAAACTATCAATTCCCTGATTGATTTTAATTGCTGCAGTTCTTTTTTGCGCAATTCTTTTTTTGGTGAAATCCATCCTGCATAAAAAAATTTATTTAACTTAAAGCCTGAACCGACAAGTGCAGGCAGCAATGAATTAGCTCCAGGAATTGGAACTATTTCAATATTTGATTCAATACAAAGCCGAACAAGCATCCAGCCGGGGTCGGAAAAAAGAGGCGTTCCGCAATCCGAAATTAATGCAGCATTTTTTCCTTCTTTTATTTTTTGAAATAATTCAATTGAAGCTTCTTTTTCGTTATGTTCATTTAATGTGAAAAGTTCTTTTTTAATTTTGTAATGTGAAAGTAAGCGATTAGCATCTTTAAATTCTTCGCAGATTATAAAATCAACATCGTTCAATATTTTTAATGCTCGAAGTGTAATGTCCTCGAAGTTACCTATTGGTGTTGAAACGATATATAATTTTGGATTCATAAATTATGATAGGACTCAAGTTCTAAATATTATTTAGCACGATTCTTCGAATCGTGTTACAATACAAAATTAAAAATATCCAGATTCGCTGCAGGATTTATCTAAAATGTCTATTTTATTTGCATTCACCTTGCATCATTTTCAATATAATTAAGCACGATTCTATGAATCGTGTTACAATAATATTTGTTCTGTTTGTGGTCACTTTACATTATTTTTAATATTATTTAGCACGATTCTTCGAATCGTGTTACAATGTATAATTAATGCAGCGGCGAAAATTTGTTAAATCTGTGTTTATCTGCGTCCTATTGTTCTAACAAACTTTTTATCTTTTCTTTGATTTCAACAATTGGAACAATAAGCTTCTCGCCCGATTTCCTGATTTTTATTTCAACATATCCATTCTTAAGATTTTTCTCGCCGACTATAATTTGCAGAGGCATACCAAGTAAATCTGCATCATTGAATTTAAAACCAGCACTGACATCAAATCTGTCATCATAAATCACTTCAAAGCCAGAAGACTGAAGTTCATCATATAATTTTTCACAAGCATCTTTGATATCAGAATTTTTCATGTTCAAGCCAATTAAGTGAACATCAAATGGAGCTAAAGGTTTTTTCCAGATAATTCCTTTATCATCATAATTTTGTTCTAAGAAGCAGGCAAGAATTCTTTCAACCCCAATTCCATAACTTCCCATTACTACTGGATGTTCTTTTCCGTTCTCATCAAGATAATTTACACCAAGAGCCTCGGAATATTTTGTTCCTAATTTAAAAATATGACCAAGTTCAATTGCTTTGAAAACTTGAAGAGTGGAATTACATCTGATACATTTCTCGCCGTTTTCAACAACTCTTAAATCATAATATTCAATGTTTGGCACATCGCGCATCAAATCAATTCCGCCGATATGATAATCATTTTTGTTTGCACCGCTGTAAAGATTATTTGCATCTTTCAATAAATTATCAGCAATTATTCTATGTTTAAATCCAATTGGACCAATTGAACCAGCATCAGCTCCAGAAATTTCTTTTAACTCATCTGGATGAGCAGGACGAACATTTCCGCCAAGGACTGCCTGAAGTTTTGTTTCGTTAACTTCATCATTGCCAAGCATTAAGACTAACACAGGATTTCCATTATGAATATAAATTCTTGATTTTGCTGTTTCATGTTCATCAATTTTAAGGAATTCACATAGTTCGTCAATTGATTTGACATTTGGAGTGTAAATTTCATAAACCTCTTTGCTTTCATTGTGGCGAGTTGCAGGATTAGCAATTGACTGTGCCACTTCAACATTTGCAGCATATCCACAGTTTTCGCAGTAAGCTACTGTATCTTCTCCCGCATCACTTTTGACCATAAATTCTTCTGATTTGCTTCCACCCATTGCGCCGCTCGATGCACCAACAACAAAATATTTTAATCCGCATCTGTCAAAAATTTTTCTGTATGCTTTATCGTGCATTTCATAAGATTTATCTAAGTCTTCAAAAGATTTATCAAGTGAATAAGAATCTTTCATTATAAATTGACGACCTCTTATAACTCCGCTTCTTGGTCGTGGTTCATTCCTGAATTTTGTTTGTATCTGATACCAAATTTGTGGCAAATCTTTATATGATGTGATTGCACCTTTTGCATGCCAGGCTACTATTTCTTCGTGAGTTGGAGCTAAAACATAATCACGATTTTTAACATGAAACATAATATCGCCAAATGCTTCAACTCTTCCTGTTTGTTCCCAAATTTCTCTTGGATTGAGTGCTGGATAATGAAATTCCTGACCACCAATAGCATTCATTTCTTCTCGAATTATATCCATAATTTTTCGAATAACTTTGTAACCAAGCGGAAGCCATGTATAAATTCCAGCTGAAAGCTGACGAACCAATCCTGCTCTTATCATCAAAATGTGACTTGGAATTACTGCTTCTGCAGGTACTTCTTTTAATGTTGGAACAAAAGATTTACTTAATCTCATTTTTTTTCTCTTTGTTGAAAATTTAGATGCAAAGATAAGAAATGCAGATTCTAATTAAAACATTATTTGAATTCAATTATGAATAAATTCTTAAAATAAGAATAAGATCTTTGAAATTTACTTCATAAATAACGGATTCAGATAAGTCAATTTTCTATAAACCTTATTTATGTTTATTTTTATACTACAATAAAAAAAGAACAAAATGAATTCATTTGACCCGGTAACACAAGACCCAATTTATGTCAACAGAGAATTTCCGTCATCAATGATACCTGTTGTTTTTGAAAGTAATGGGGATAAAGTTTTAGGAACAATGCTTCTTGCTTCAAATGAAGGATTGCATCCCATAATAATTTTATTGCATGGTTTTCCTGGCAACGAGACAAATTTGGATTTAGCACATGTTTTTAGAAGACAAGGATTTAATGTTCTAATTTTTCACTATAGAGGATGTTGGGGAAGCGGGGGCAATTTCTCATGGAAAAATTTAATCGAAGACCTTGATGCTGCAATAAAATTTATGAAGACAAATGAATCAAAAGAGAAATTCAGAGTTGACAGCAGAAAAATAATTTTGATTGGATACAGCATGGGTGGATTTGCTGCTTTGTATTATTCAGCTTTTCATGATGAAATTAAAAATGTTGTATCGATAGCAGGTTTTAATTCTGGTGCTTTTGGTGAAATTCTGGAATTGAACAAGGAAATTTATCAGCAAGGTGTTGAAAAAATTAAAGGAGCAATTTCTTTTGTTAAGAATACAAGTGCAGAAAATTTATTAGATGAACTCATTGCAAATAAAAACGAATGGAATTTGTTGAATTATGTAAGCAAGTTATCATTAAAAAATCTTTTGCTCATCGGTGCCCAGTATGATACAACTGCTCCGCTTGAAATTCATCATCTGCCATTGGTTACATCACTTAGTTTGATGAATCCCCAAAATTTTGAAGAATATATTCTTGAGTGTGGACATTCATTTCTGGATAAACGAATTCAACTTGCAAGAATAATTTCTAATTGGTTATCAAAAATTGAGTTTTAAAATGAAAGAGAAAAATTTATGCGATATGCCTGCAGATGAATTTAAAAATGCAGGATATAGTTTAATTGATTGGGCAGCTGATTATCTGAAAAATATTGAAGAATATCCTGTTCTGCCAAATATCAAACCAGGTGATATTAAATCGAAACTTCCTGATGAACCTCCATTTGAAGGAGAAAATTTTGAAAGAATTATTAACGATATTAATGAAATAATTTTACCTGGAGTTACACACTGGCAGCATCCAAACTTTATGGCTTACTTTGCTTCAACAGCAAGCGGACCTGGAATTCTTGCCGATATAGTTAGTTCAACACTTAATTCAAATGGAATGGTATGGAAATCTTCTCCAGCATTAACAGAACTTGAAGAAGTAGTATTAAACTGGTATAAAAAAATGCTCAATATCCCGAATGAATTTAAGGGAATAATTTATGATACAGCATCAGTCAGTTCACTTCACGGAATTGCTGCCGCTCGTGAAAATCTTAATCTGAATATTAGAAACAAAGGCTTGTTCGATTTACCAAAACTGCGGCTCTATTGTTCTGAACAAGCTCATTCATCAATTGAAAAAGCTGCTGTTACATTGGGAATTGGTTTGGAAGGAGTTAGAAAAATTTCTGTAGATTCAGAATTTAGAATGATTCCATCAGAACTTGAAGCTGCAGTTAAAAATGATTTGAAAAATGGAATAATTCCTTTTTGCGTGGTTGCTACTGTTGGAACTACTTCAACAACAAGTGTAGACCCTGTTGATGAAATAGCTGAAATTTGTGAAAAATATAATTTATGGCTTCACGTTGATGCTGCTTATGCTGGTTCAGCTGCAATGCTTCCTGAAATGAAAAATTATTTTAAGGGAATTGAAAAAGCAGATTCAATTGTAACAAATCCTCATAAATGGCTTTTTGTTCCAATTGATTTGAGTGTATTTTATACACGCAAACCCGAAATTTTGAAAAGAGCATTTTCACTTGTGCCTGAATATCTTAAAACCGGAGAAGATTCTATAGTAGATAATTTAATGGATTATGGAGTTCAACTCGGAAGAAGATTTCGTGCATTAAAACTCTGGTTTGTTATTCGATATTTTGGAGTTGAAGGTTTAAGAGAAAGAATTCGGGAACATATTCGTCTTGCAAAATTATTTGCCGGCTGGATTGATGAACATCCCAATTTTGAAAGACTTGCACCCGTTCCTTTCAGCACAGTCTGTTTTAGAGCAGTGAAAAATGGCATGAATGAAGATTCAATTAATTACTTGAATGAAAAACTAATGAACGAAATAAATTCTACCGGAAAATTATTTCTGACTCATACAAAGTTGAATAATAAATTTACATTACGACTTGTTGTTTCAGGAATTCGACAAGAAGAACGTCACGTTCAACAAGCATGGGACTTAATTAAAGAAAAATTTAGTTTATTATAACTTCATTATTCGTATCTTTGCATACAAATTTTTTAGAAATTGAGAGAGGGCTTTTTTGATGAGTTTTATATTTCTTTTCCTGTTAAATATTCCATTGTTGAATGCTCAGGTAAATTTTGACAGTCTGCTGAAAGCAAATTCTAATTTACCGGAAACAACCCAAATAAAAATTCTTATCAACAATTGTTGGCGGTACAGAAACAGCAATCCAAAGTTTGCAATTCAATGCGGCGATAAAGCTATTCAAAAAGCAAAAAAAATTGGAAATAAAAATTTGCAGTCAGAAGCTCTTAATCTGCTTGGAGTAGTTTATCGCAATCTGGGAGAACATGAAAAAGCTTTATCTCTTTACAATGATGCATTAAATCTTGCAATTAAATCTAAGGATTCAATTCAAATAGCATATTCTTATAACAATATTGGTGGAATTTATCGACTTCAAGGTAATAATCCACTTGCATTAGAATATATTTTGAAAGCAATAAAAATTTTTGAAAAGTTTAATCATAAAGAAGGAATAGCATTCTGTTCAATTAATATTGGATTAATTTATAAAAATCAGGGAGATAACGATAGTGCATTAGATTATTTAATGAATACATTAAAAATTAGAGAAGAAATTAAAGATGAATCTGGCACAGCACTCGCACTAACACTCATTGCAGAAGTTTATTCTGCTAAACATGACTTAAAGAATGCCATGAATTATTATCAACTTGCTGAATCAAAATATAAGAAATTAAAAGACAAAAGAGGATTGGCATCTGTATGGAGTGGAATTGGTAACATTTACAAATTAAAAAATGATTATAACAAAGCTCTTTATTTCCATACACAGGCACTTAATCTTTCTCAAGAACTAAATTATGTAGAAGGTCTGGTAAACAATTTAAATCGACTTGCAATTATTTATGCAGAATTAAATAAACTTAATGAAGCAAAAGAATTTTTAAATCGTGCAAAGCAAGAAGCTAAGAATTTAAAAGCAGCTTACATAATTCTTGAAAGTTACAAGCAATGGATTAAATTCAGTGAAATAATTAATGATTATAAAAATGCATTTTATTACAGTCAGAGATATAATGCTTTACAGGATTCATTGTTTAATCAGAGGAATATCTCAATTGTAAAAGCAATGGAATCAATTTATAAAGCAGAAAAAACAGAAAGGGAAAATGAAATCCTTCAAAAAGATATTGAGCTTGCAGAACGACAAAGAGATTATTTTATAATAATTACTCTTTTGATTCTTTTGATATCTGTTATTACTTACAGCCGATATATCACAAAAAAAATTGCAAATGAAAAATTGAAAAGCCTTAATTCGATGAAGGACACACTTTTTAGAATAATAGCTCATGATTTAAGAATTCCTTTTAATGTTCTTTTTGGATATATGAGTTTATTGAAAGATAATTATGAATCTTTGAGTGACGAAGAAAAATTAATTTATCTGAATAATATGGAAAAAGCTGCAAGACAAAATTTTCATCTGCTTGAAAATTTACTCCTCTGGTCTCGCTCTCAAACTGGAAGACTTGAAATTGACATCAAAGATTTATGTCTTTATGAAATTGTGCTGGAAAATTTTTCAATATTTAATTCATATGCACAAACAAAAAATGTATTGCTCGAAACAAATATTTCTGAAGATTTAAAAGTCAAAGCTGATGAAAATATGCTGAACACAATTCTTAGAAATCTTATTCAAAACGGAATTAAATTTTCAAATGAAGGAGGAAAAGTTTTAATTAATGCTGAGAAAGAAAATAATTATATCAAAGTATCTGTAGAAGATAATGGTGTTGGAATGGACAATGAAACAATGAATAAACTTTTTGAACTTGATATTAATAAAAGCAGAAGTGGAACTGCAGGTGAAGCTGGAACTGGATTAGGATTAATTCTTTGCAAAGATTTTATTGAAAGACTTGGCGGCAAAATCTTTGTTGAAAGTCAGTTGAATAAAGGAAGTAAATTCATTTTCACCATCCCATCAGCAAATAATGTTTGAAACAAATTTTGCCTTCTTTACTTTTCTAAAAAGAATTAATGAAAAAATTCTTTTAGAAAATTTAGTTAGATTTTTTGGAATGGAATTTCTTGTCTGTTTAGAAGAAACTTCAAAAATACATATACCTGCAAGAAAAATTTTCTAACTTGTTTATTGCTTATATAGACACTTTCTATTTTTAATGTGCTTCAAAAAATTTCTTAAATTCATTTATTAACTTCCACTTCGTTTTCTTATATTTGCCACTAAAAAATTGCTGGAGGTGTAAAATCGCAAAGGGACAAAACGACACGGTAGAAAAAATCGTATCGCTTGCAAAGCGACGAGGATTTGTTTTTCAATCAAGTGAAATATACGGCGGCTTAAACGGCTGCTGGGATTATGGTCCGCTCGGTGTTGAACTTCTGAGAAATATTAAAGAAGAATGGTGGAAAGCTATGACTTATCGAGAAGATATTGAAGGACTTGATGCCGCTATTCTTATGCATCCAAAAGTTTGGGAAGCAAGCGGACATGTTGAAAACTTTACAGACCCAATGATTGACTGTAAACAATGTAAAGCAAGATTCAGATTGGATACTTTAACTGAACTTATTTCGGATAAGAACAAAGAAAAAGCACTAAGAGAACTTGATCCATCCTTGCTTGATCAGGAAGGTTCACTTGATGATAAATTTACAGCTGTTCTCGAAAATCAATATTTGGCTTCAAAATTACTCGATATTATAAATTGTCCTCAATGCGGTAATAAAGGTACATTTACACAACCAAGAAAATTTAATTTGATGTTCAAAACTTTTTTGGGTCCTGTAGAAGATGAAAGCAATGTAATATATTTGAGACCCGAAACAGCTCAAGGTATTTATGTCAATTTTCTTAATGTTGCAAATTCAAGCAGGCAGAAACTTCCTTTTGGAATTGCTCAAATAGGTAAAGCTTTTAGAAACGAAATCAATACAAAAAATTTTCTTTTCCGCACTCGAGAATTCGAACAGATGGAAATGCAGTATTTTGTTAAACCAGGCACCGACAAAAAATATTACGATGAATGGAAAGAAATTAGAATTCAATGGTATAAGTCGCTCGGAATGACACCAACAAAACTTAGATTCCACGACCACCCTCAAAATAAATTAGCTCACTATGCAAAAGAAGCAACAGATATTGAATATGAATTCCCATTCGGCTGGGGAGAAATTGAAGGAATTCATAACAGAACTGATTATGATTTGAGTCGTCATCAGCAATATTCCGGCAAATCACAATTATATTTTGATGATGAAACTAAAGAAAAATACATTCCATATATAATTGAAACTTCAGCAGGAGCAAGCCGTTCATTTATGGCATTCTTAATTGATGCTTATTATGAAGAAGAAGTTAATGGCGAACTTAGAAGTGTTCTGAGGTTTCACCCAAAATTAGCTCCAATCAAAGCTGCAATATTCCCGCTTGTTAATAAAGATGGAATGCCGGAAGTAGCTAAAAAAATTGAAGCTGACTTAAGACCACATCTGAAAATATTTTATGATGATAAAGCAGCAATTGGTCGCCGCTACAGAAGAATGGACGAAGCAGGAACACCATTCTGCATTACTGTAGATACTCAAACTCTGCAAGATGAAACTGTAACGGTTCGTGAACGCGATTCGATGAATCAAGTTCGTGTATCAATCAGCAATTTGTTGAATTATCTTTTAGATAAGTTGAGATAATTGTCAATATGTAAGACAAATAAAATTTTGAGCTTCATCTTACAGTTTTTTAAATAATTTTTTATGAATTGTAGGATGAGTTTAATTTGTTGATAAACATAAGTGATTTGCTTGGTTATAGAATTATGCTGCATTAATAAAGGATTTCATTTTTACGTTTGAAAAAATTTGTAAGGTCGCAAAACATTTTATTAATTCTTCTTACAAGATTAAGGCAGAAATAATTATCAAGAATATTTGGTAATTCAAATGTTGAATTAAAATTAAATAGCTTTTAACAAAGTTAACTTACTTCGAAGGGCAAAAAATTTTTTAATAAATTTTGAAACTATTAAGCATCTTTACACAACTAAATAGTCACACAAATTAAGGGGTAAACTAAATGAAAAGCAGGCTATTATTCTTGTTGCTGATTTTTAGTTTTGTTATTACTTCAGCTCAACCAAGAAAAATTAATTTTGTGCAATATAAACTGGATAATGGGCTGAATGTAATTTTACATCAGGATAATTCAACACCAATTGTTGCAATATCAGTTTTATATCATGTCGGAAGCAAAAATGAAGATCCTGAAAGAACAGGATTTGCTCATTTCTTTGAACATCTGATGTTCGAAGGCTCACCGAATATTCCCCGCGGAGAATACTTTAAAATTATTGAAGCCGCAGGAGGAGAACTAAATGCTAATACTTCATTCGACAGAACTTTTTATTACGAAATTCTTCCTTCAAATCAATTAGAACTTGGTTTATACATGGAATCTGAAAGAATGCTTCATCTCAAAATTGACAGCATAGGTGTTGAAACACAAAGGAAAGTTGTAAAAGAAGAAAGAAAGCAGCGATATGAAAATCAGCCTTATGGCTCATTGATTGAAAAACTTTTTAGTAATGCTTACAAAGTTCATCCATATAGATGGACTCCAATTGGTCAGGTTCAATATATTGATCAGGCAAAGCTTGATGAATTTATTGCTTTCTACAAAAAATATTATGTTCCTCAAAATGCTACTCTTAGTATTGCAGGAGATATAGATATTGAAAAAACAAAAGAATTAGTTCAAAAATATTTTGGTGAAATTCCAAAAGGAACTCAGGAAATTACTCGCCCGAATATTGTTGAACCAGAACAAACAAAAGAAGTAAGAGAAGTTGTTTATGATAATGTTCAACTTCCAATGGTTGTTTTTGGTTATCATATGCCAAAGCAGGGAACACCTGATTATTATGCTTTGAGCATTTTAACTACAGTTCTTTCAGGCGGTGAAAGTTCAAGACTTCAAAAAGAAATTAAAGATAAGCAGCAAAAAGCACTTGCTGTTGGTTCAATACCAATTCCAATGGAAGACCCTGGTTTGTTTATAGTTTATGGTCTTGCAAATGTTGGTGTAACTGCAGAAGATTTAGAAGCTTCAATTCAAAAAGAGATTGAAAAAGTAAAAAAAGAATTGATAAGCAATTATGAATTTCAAAAAGTTAGAAACCAAATTGAAAGTGATTTCGTGAAAAGAAATTCAACAATGATTGGAATTGCAGAAGACCTTGCAAATTATTTTGTCTATTATGGAGATGCAAATTTAATTAACACAGAAATTCAAAGATATATGAAAGTAACTCGTGAAGACATAAAAAGAGTTGCAAACAAATATTTGAGAAATGAAAACAGAGTGGTTCTTTATTATTTGCCGAAATCACTCGAGAAAAAGTAATTGAATAAATAAAAAATTTAATGTGGAACAAAAGGAGTTTTGAAAAATGATTAAGAAAATTTTATTGACAGCATTAATAATTGCAGTGCCTTTATATGCACAGCTTGATAGATCAAAACGCCCTCAGCCTGCTCCAGCTCCAGAAGTTAAAATTGGAGATTATGAATCATTCGAACTGCCAAACGGATTAAAAGTTTTTGTGGTTGAAAATCATAAACTGCCAAGAGTAACTTTTAGTTTGTTTATTGATATTGACCCAGTGCTCGAAAAAGAACATGTTGGATATGTTACTGCTGCTGGTGAATTATTGAGAACCGGCACAAAAACAAGAACAAAAGACCAAATCGATGAAGAAATTGATTTTATTGGAGCAGAATTATCTACTTCACCAAATGGAATTACTGCAAGTGGTCTTGAAAAGCATAAAGAAAAAATTCTTGAAATTATGTCCGATATAATTTTGAATGCAAACTTCAAACAAGAAGAACTAGATAAAATTAAAAAGCAGATGCTTTCTTCCATTGCCGTATCGAAAGATGAACCAAATTCTATTGCAAGAAGAGTAAGTTCTGTTTTAATGTTTGGAAAAAATCATCCTTACGGCGAACCAGAAACAGAAGAATCTGTAAATTCAATTACACTTGATATGTGCAAAAATTATTATGAAACATATTTCAAACCAAATGCAGCATATCTTGCAGTTGTTGGAGATATCAATAAAGAAAAAGCTAAAGCATTGATTCAAAAATATTTTGGAAAATGGGAAAAGAAAGAAGTCCCAAAAAATTCTTATGAAACACCAAAACCACCTTTGCTAAATAAAGTTTGTCTGGTTGACCGTCCCAGCTCAGTTCAATCAGTAATTGCAATTTGTTATCCAGCAGAATTAAAAATTGGAAGCGATGATGAAATTAAAGCTGCTGTAACAAATTTAATTCTTGGCGGAAGTGCAACAGGCAGATTATTCATGAATCTCAGAGAATCAAAAGGTTATACTTATGGTTCCTATTCACAACTGAAAGCTGACCCGATAATTGGAAGTTTCTTTGCTTTTGCTCAGGTTCGAAACAGTGTTACCGACAGCGCAATTACTGAAATGCTTAAAGAGATGAAAAGAATTCGAAGCGAAAAAGTATCCGAACAAGAACTTGAAAAAGCAAAAAATTATTTGGCAGGAGAATTTATTAGAAGTCTCGAAAACCCAGCTACAATTGCAAGATTTGCAATCAACACTGCAAGATTTAATCTTCCAAAAGATTATTATAAAAATTATTTAAAAAATCTTTCTGCTGTTACAACTGATGATGTTCTTGAAACAGCAAAAAA
Source organism: Melioribacteraceae bacterium (assembly GCA_037481715.1). Taxonomy (GTDB): domain Bacteria; phylum Bacteroidota; class Ignavibacteria; order Ignavibacteriales; family Melioribacteraceae; genus Rosettibacter. The sequence continues at coordinate 39,772 of JBBFLD010000003.1, read as the reverse complement.
ATATATTAAACCAAATAATGCTTACATTCTTGTAGTTGGTAATGGTGAAGAAATTTCAAAAAATCTTGTAAACTTTAGCATTACAGGTAAAATTGAATATTATGATGCATTTGGTAATCAATATGACCCTTCATTAAAAAAACTGCCTGCAGGATTAACAGTCGACCAAGTAATTAATAAATATATTGAAGTAATTGGCGGCAAAGAAAATTTATTGAAGGTAAAAGACAGAGTAATAAAATTAACAGGTTCAACCCAAGGAATGAATATTAGTGTTACAATTTCTCAAAAATATCCTAATAAGTTGATGCAAGTAATTGATGCAGGAGTATTTCAACAAAAAACCATTTTTGATGGAGCAAAAGGAAAAGTAGAAGTTATGGGACAATCTCAAGACCTTAATGATGAGCAGGTAGAATCATTGAAAGAGCAGGCAATTGATGCTCCACTTGATTATTCAAAATATGGATTGAAACCTGAGCTTGTTGGGATTGAATCAATTAATGGTAAAGATGCATACAAAGTTGTTTTAACTTCATCTTCTGGAAAGAAAACAACTCAATATTATGATGTTGAATCTGGACTTCTTGTCAGAACCATAAGCAATGTTACAACACCTCAAGGAAGTTTTGCTCAAACAATGGATTTAAGTGATTACAGAGATGTGCAGGGACTGAAATATCCATTCAAATATGTTCAAAGTTTTGGACCGCAGTCTATTGAATTAAATGTTTCTTCAATCGAAGTAAATACAAATCTTCCAGATTCACTTTTTGAAGTGAAATAATTTTTTGAGAGGTCGTTTCAAAATCCAGAAGTTAATGGATTATTTTGGAATGACCTCTTTTTTTATTTTTGTGTAGTAATTTTAATTCTAAGAGGTTATATGTCAAAGTATTCTGTAATAGTGTTTGACCTTGGTAATGTTTTAATTCCTTTTGATTATTCGAAGGTTATTAATAAACTGAATTCGATAAGCAAAGGTCTTGGAGATAAATTTGCAAGACTTTACAGCGAGAATTATGAATATCATCGAAATTTTGAACGAGGTAAAATAACTCAAAAAGAATTTTTAGAAACCATGCTCGATTGGCTGGAACACAAAGTTTCAGAAAAAGATTTTTGTAAAATTTATTCTGATATTTTTACATTGAATGAGAAAGTAATCTCATTAATTCCAAAACTAAAAAAGAATTATCAAGTCCTTCTTCTGTCAAATACAAATGAAATTCATGAAGAATTTGGATATGGTCATTATGAATTTTTGAATTACTTCGATAAAATATTTCTATCATATAAAGTAGGGGCAGTAAAGCCTGAAGAAAAAATTTACAGGGCTGTTGAATCATACACACAAAAACCATCTCATGAGCATTTATTTATTGATGATGTTCCTGAGTACATTGAAGGTGCAAAAAGGTGCGGCTGGGATGGAATTCATTTTCAAAATTATGAGTTACTTGTTGAAGAATTAAGAAACAGAAATATTTTTCTTGATGGAATTAGCTGAGCCATGTTTTCCAGATATCAGGTTGATATCCAATTGTAACTTCTTTTCCATTACGAACTATTGGAGTTTTAATCAAAAGCGGGTCATTTAATAATTCTTCTTCAATGTCAAAAACCATAAACTGAAGATTTCTTTTCTTGAATTGTTTTCCTTCTCGATTAATTAAATCTTCAAGAGGAATTTTTGCTTTAATGTTTTCAAGTTCACCTTTTGTTAATCCTTTTTCGGTTAAATCTCTGAAGTGATATTGAATTCGTCGTTCCTTAAAGAATCTTTCTGCTTTTCGTGTATCATTGCAGCTCTTTGTTCCAATTATTTGAATATTCATTTTAATAAATTCCTTATAATTTTTTTTGAACTAAATGAAAACTAAAAAAATAAACTTATTCTTGCTGAGAACATAATTTTTATGATATTCAATTTGATATTAAAAATTGTTTTAACTTCCCACAAATTACTGTAAATTTATGGAGTGACAATCCAAATTTTTATAGAAATTTTATGATTCCAAGATTACTACAAATCGGAAAACTTCTCAAGCCTCAAAAGGTATTAATCATTTACGGGGCAAGAAGAGTAGGTAAGACTACACTGTTAAAAGATTTTCTTTCTAAAATAGAAAATAATTATTAACGAACTTTAAATATTTATTTGAATTTATATACTATAAAATGCTTAATGTTTTTATCAATGTACCTGAAATAAAAAAAATTAATTAAATAAACAGGCTTGTTAACAATTCCATTACATCTCTTTTGTATTTATTATCCTTCTTTATAATATTATTTTTTTCAAATGTAATTTGAGAATTTATTATTTAATAAATTGTAAAGCACTTTGGATAATCATATTTTTGAGCATTAAAAAATTTTTTGAGGCTTATATGCATTTCATTAAGAAATTATTTTATCTAACAATTACGGGACTTTTAATCATGAGCTGTGCAAATCAAGAAAGAAAAGATGATTTCAAGTATGTAACTGAACAATTTGCAGATTTAAGAATTCAGCGATACAAAGTTGATGGATTTGAAAATCTTACACTTCAGCAAAAGAAATTAGTCTATTATCTTTATCAAGCTGCATTGTATGGAAGAGATATATTTTGGGACCAAAATTATAAATACAATCTTTTGATAAGAAAAACTCTTGAAGCAATTGTAAAATCATATAAAGGAGACAGAACAACTCCTGATTTTCAAAAATTTATGGTTTATACCAAAAGAGTCTGGTTTTCAAACGGCATTCATCATCATTATTCCAATAAAAAATTTCTGCCGGAATTTTCTAAGGAATATTTTGCAGAACTGATAAAGAATTCTGATCCAAAAGAATTTCCTCTGAAAGAAAATGAATCAATCGAAGATTTGATAGCAAAGTTAGAACCAATTTTATTCGACCCAAATGTTGATGCAATCAAAGTTAATCAAGACCCTAAATTTGATTTAATAAAAACATCCGCAGTTAATTTTTATGAAAATCTTACACAAAAAGAAGTAGAAAATTTTTACAAGAAAATTATTAATCCGAAAGATCCGCATCCAATTTCTTACGGGTTGAATTCAAAACTTGTGAAAGAAAATGGAAAAATTTATGAACATTACTGGAAATTAAATGGAATGTATGATGCAGCAATTCAAAAAATTGTTTACTGGCTCAAGAAAGCTGTTGAAGTTGCAGAAAATGAACAGCAAAGAAAAGCTTTGAAATTATTGATTGAATATTATGAAACAGGCGACTTAAAAAAATGGGATGAATACAATATTGAATGGCTTAAAGATACTTCATCGGTAATTGATGTGATTAATGGATTTATCGAAACTTATAACGACCCGCTTGGATTCAGAGGTTCGTTTGAATCAGTTGTTTCTATCAAAGATTTTGAAGCAACAAAAAGAATAAAAGCAATCAGCGATAATGCACAGTGGTTTGAAGATAATTCTCCAATAATGCCTGAACATAAAAAGAAAAATGTAAAGGGAATATCTGCAAAAGTAATTACTGTAGTTGTAGAATCGGGCGATGCTTCTCCTTCTACTCCAATTGGAATTAATTTGCCAAATGCAGAATGGATTAGAAAAGAACACGGTTCTAAATCTGTAAATCTTGGCAACATTGTTTACTCTTATAACAAAGCTGCTGAGACAAGCGGAGTTTTAGAAGAATTTGCATTTTCTCAAGAAGAAATTGAACGAGCAAAGAAATATGGTGCACTTGCAAGTGATTTGCATACAGATATGCATGAAGTTATTGGTCATGCATCGGGACAGCTTAATCCGGGCGTCGGTCAGCCAAATGAAACGCTGAAAAGTTATGCATCAACTCTTGAAGAAGCTCGTGCCGATTTGGTTGCTTTGTATTTTATAATGGATAAAAAATTAGTTGACATTGGAGTAATGCCTTCTCTTGAAGTTGGAAAAGCTGAATATGATTCTTTTATTAGAAATGCATTAATGGTTCAGCTTGCACGTGTAAAAGAAGGTGAAAATTTGGAAGAAGCACACATGAGAAACAGACAGCTCATTGCTAAATGGGTTTATGAAAAAGGTTTGCCTGAAAATGTAATTGAGAAAAAAATTAAAAATGGAAAAACATACTTTGTAATTAATGATTATGAAAAACTTAGAAACTTATTTGGACAGCTGCTGCGTGAAATTCAAAGAATAAAATCAGAAGGAGATTATGAAGCTGGGAAAAATCTTGTTGAAAATTATGGAGTAAAAGTTGATTCGGAACTTCATAAAGAAGTTCTTGAAAGATATCAAAAATTAAATATTGCACCTTATGCAGGATTTATTAATCCAAAATTAATTCCTGTAATGAATGGCGATGAAATTGTTGATGTAAAAATTGAGTATCCAGAAGATTTTACAGAACAGATGCTTTATTATGCAAAGGAATATTCTGTGCTGCCTGTGAATAATTAGTTTTTTATAATTAAAGAAAGAATCTCAAATACTTTTTGAACCTAGAATTTTATTCAGAAGAAATCTTACAAGTTTTATTTTACATTAAGGTGCCAAGTTTTTGTATAACTTTGAGTGAACTTATTTTTTGAGATTCTTCAGTAACCCCGCTTAAAGCAGGGTTCCATCAGAATGACAGAAAAAACTTAATGTCGTTCTGAGCGATGCGAAGAACCTCATGTAAAAGTATTAAATAGTAATTAGATTCTTCAGTCGTCCCGCCTTGGCGGAACTCCTTCAGAATGACGGGAAAGAATTAATACTTTTAGGGTAAAAAAGAAAACGTTGTGTCATTCTGAGTCCGTCAAAGGCGGACGAAGAATCTCAATGAAATAGTTTTAAAATTTTTCGTCGTTTACTTTTGTTGGGCTACTTAGAATGAAATATTCAATTCTGTCTTTCTGAGCGAAGCGAAGAATCTCTAAAAAAATAATTATAATGCAATCTCACTTGTTTTAGTTTCAGCAAAGCCGCAGAGTTTTCTTTGCCTCTCTTATTCTTTGCGTCTTCGCTTGAAATTTATTTTTAGATTCTTCAAGTCTTACAATTCAAATCAATTTCTAATGAAGTAAAAAATCTCTTTTAAAATCTTTGTGCTCTTAGCGGTTTCATTATAATTTAACCGCAGAGTTCGCAAAGAAGGCGCAATGGCTTTCTTAGATAAGTTTGCGGTTTCCATACTTTAGCACGCAGATGAACACAGATTTTCAAGATTTTCGCAGTTTGTTTTATATTTAATTTGTAACAACATAGATATTGCATCAATTTCATCATCATTGAATTCATATTCTGCAGTTTCAAATGAAATGTTTTTTGATTCGAGAATATGGATAGCATTGGTTTTCAAGTTAACCTTATTAAATTAACATGAATCTAAAAGGTAACTAAATTTTAGTTGTCAGATTTCAGTTCTTTAAAAATTCTGATTACCTTTTTCAAAAATATTAGAATCACTAAAAACATTATGCCGAGTATTAGATAGGTTATCATTTTTATTTCTTTCTAATTTGCCCTGCACAATAGTAAAATAAAATTATGAAAATCATTGTGAGCTTAATCAAGAAAAAAATTTAATAATTCAGATAGTGTTTTAAATTATTCTTGGTTAATTTTATAGTCAACATTTATGAGGGAAACACAATGAAAAAATTAATTATTCTTTTCTTTATGGGATTTTTTATGAAATCTTTTGCTCAACTTCCACCAATTATCGACAGAGAACTTTTCTTTGGTGATCCAGAGATTTCTGGTGCTCAGATTTCACCTGATGGAAAGTATATTACTTTTATCAAGCCTTTCAATAATGTTCGTAATATTTGGATTAAAGAAATCAATCAAAAATTTGAAGAAGCTCGTCCTTTAACTAACGATACTAAAAGACCAATAACAAATTATTTCTGGTCAAGAGATAGCAAGTATATTCTTTATGTTCAGGATCAGGGCGGCAACGAAAATTTTAGAGTTTATGCTGTAAGTCCACATGATAAAGGTGACCCCGTTCCACCTTCAAGAGATTTAACGCCTCTGGAAAATGTGAGAGCTTATATTTACGATGTTCCAAAGAAAAGACCAAACGAAATTTATATTGGGTTAAACGACCGCAATCCTCAACTGCATGATGTTTATAAATTAAATTTAACAACAGGAGAAAGAACATTAATTAGAAAAAATGATGAAAATATTGCTGGATGGGTTTTTGACTTAGATGGAAATTTAAGACTTGGAGTAAGACAAACTTCAGATGGAGGAACAGAAATCTTAAAAGTTGATGGAGAAAAATTAATTCCTATTTTCTCTGTTTCAAGCGAAGAAGAAGCCGAACCTTATCGATTCACACCTGATGGAAAAAGTTTTTATCTCGTAACCAATAAAGGGGATAAAGTAGATAAGACGGAATTAGTTTTATTTGACATGGAAACAGGGAAAACAAAATTTATTGAAAGAGACCCTGAAAACGAAGTTGACTTTGGCGGTGCAATTTTTTCTGATTTAACAAATGAACTTATTGCAACCTATTACAGAGGTGATAGATTAAGAATTTATTTTAAGAACAAAGATTTTGAAAACGCTTTTAAGCAATTGAAGAAAGCTGTTCCTGAAGGAGAAATATTTTTGAATTCAATGACTGATGATGAAAATTTGTGGATTGTAAGTGTATCAAGAGATGTTGACCCAGGTTCAACTTACTTATTTGACAGAAGAACTGGAAAAGCAGAACTGCTTTATAAATCAAGACCGAACTTGCCAACAGAATATCTTGCAGAGATGAAACCAATTAGATACAAAGCCAAAGATGGATTGATGATTCCAGCTTATTTAGTATTGCCTAAAGGTATCCCCCCAAAGAATTTACCTACAATAGTTTTTCCTCATGGGGGACCCTGGGCTCGTGATTATTGGGGTTATAATCCTTATGCACAATTTTTAGCAAATAGAGGTTATGCAGTATTGCTGCCAAATTTTAGAGGCTCAACAGGTTTTGGTAAAAAATTTTTGAATGCAGGAAATAAGCAATGGGGACGAGGAACAATGCAGCAGGATATTACTGATGGCGTAAATTATTTAATCAAAGAAGGCATTGCTGACCCCAAAAGAATTGGTATTGCAGGTGGTTCTTACGGCGGTTATGCAACTTTAGCAGGTTTAGCATTTACTCCAGATTTATATGCAGCAGGTTTTGATATCGTAGGTCCATCGAATATAATTACTTTGTTGAATTCAATCCCTCCATATTGGGCACCAGTTAAAAAAATATTTACAATTAGAGTTGGTGACCCTGACAATCCTCAAGAAAAGAAAATGCTCGAAGAACAATCACCTCTTAATTATGCAAGCAATATTAAAGCTCCTTTGTTTGTTGTTCAGGGGGCTAATGACCCACGAGTTAAAAAATCCGAATCAGACCAGATTGTTGCTGCACTGAGAGATTTAGGAAGACAGGTTGAATACATTGTTGCTCCAGATGAAGGACATGGATTTTTGGGAAGAGAAAATCGGCTTGCAATGATTGTAGCAATGGAAAAATTTTTTGCTAAACATCTTGGTGGAAGAATTCAGGAAGAAGTAAAACCTGAAATTCAAAAAAGACTAAATGAAATTACAGTTGATATTAAAACTGTTACAATGCCTAAGCATGAAACTGTAAGTAATCTGCTTACAACTTTTGATGGTTCTGTAATTCAACCTTCATCATTAAAATATCTCATCAAGATTGAAGCAAGAGGACAAAAATTTGAAATGAATGTAAACAGAGAAATTACAAAATCAGAACTTAATGGGAAAAATGTTTTTGTGGTTGTTGATGCAGCGACTGGTATGATGGGAGGTAATGATACTTTAATTGTTGATGCAAATACACTTCTGCCAATAAAAAGAAATATCAAGCAGGGACCTGCAGTTATTCATTTAACTTTTAGTTCTGATAAAGTAGAAGGACAAATTGAAGCTGGTCCACAAAAAATGCCGGTAAATATAAAAATTGATACCCCGGTTTTAACTGAAGGAGCAGGAGTAGAATTAGCATTAAAATCTCTGCCATTGGCTGAAGGTTACAAATCATCATATAAACAAATTAATATAATGAAAGCAAATGTTGAAACCATGATAATTGAAGTAACTGGAAAAGAAAAATTAACACTTCCATCTGGTGAATATGAGACATATAAAATTCTGATTAAACCTGTCGACAGTGAAGAAGGCGCACAAACTTTATGGATGGATGTTAAAACAAAAACCTTGGTAAAATCCGAATCGAAACTTGGTGCAATGATGGGCGGAGGGACTGTAACTGCAGAACTTATAAAGTAAATGATAATAATGTAGGGCGATTCTGTGAATCGCCTTACATTGGAATTGATAATTCGCATACTTTAACAATTGAGTAAATCAATTAAATCTGCATTTATCTGCGTGCAAAAAATAAATACAACCTTAGACAGAATAGTTACACCCATATTTTTTTGTTTGCAATTTTTCGATATTTATTTCAAATGCAAACAATTAATCGATCTATTACAGATGAGGAATAAACGAGAAATAGACGAAAGATAGACGAGAATAAAGCGTATCTGAAGCGTATGTGAAGCGTATGTGAGACGAATTTATATCGAATTTATAACGAGTTTAATTCGAGTTTATAATAACTTTATGACAAGAATTTTCTTTATAAAAGTATTAAAGAATTACTGATACTTCATCTCTATTGTTTATTGTTTTAAAACGATGAGAACTCAATTAAAAATAAACTTTACGAACAAAAAATTTAATAAATATATTTTCTTATTATGAAATTTTATTTTCACAACTTATTTTTGAAATAAATTTTAAATCAATTACTATGTTATCAATAGAATATCTGAAGAAAAAATTGAACATGAGTAAAAATGTTAAACTAAGAAATGTTAGATTAATAGACCGTTACATTAAAAGAGATGAATATTTTTATCCAGAAATAGAAGGAATGGATTTCGGTTCTGTTTGGTCAATGCACGATAGTCATGTTAGTTTTGGAAGCGAAGAGAGAAATTTTAAGAATGTATTTAGACCCGTTTTAATTGTAGACAACAAACAAATTAAAAATTATTACGGCACTGCAGAAGTTGCACCAGGAACATCAAAAATTCATAAACAAAAGCCTACAGTGTTAATTGCAAAAGTGCCCCCTGAGAATTTAAAAAAGACAACTTTCTTTTTAATTCACTTCAAGTGGAATGCAAAAATATCATTGATAAAAAAAAGACTAACCGAACTTTCACCATCTCTAAAAAATAAATTAAAAGAAATTATTGACAATTATTATGGATGAAAAAAATCTAATTCACCAAATTATTCGAAAAATTATTTCAAATAATGCTGCTTATAGTGATATTAAAGAATTTGATATTCAAATAACTAAAATGGTCAGTGTTTGGCTTAGAGATAAGGGCATTGTTGATGAAGAGCTAATAAAAGATTTAAAACAACAAGTAATTCAAAGCTTATACGAATCATTTGATAATAATAAATTCTGGCAAGAGAAATCTGCTGAGACCGAAGACAATAACAAAATGATTATCTCTTACATTTATTCGATTATCAAATCTAGTCATAGAATATTAACTAAATCTATTTTATCTGAAGAATCAAAAAATCTAAGAACAGCTGTAATAAATTCACTAAATTCGTTAGTTGCTGAGAATAAAGTAATAAAAATAAACAAGTATGATACTGATTATTTTTCTGTTAATAACAATGTAGAGAAAAAACTATACGATGGTTATCTAGAGGTTAGAAAATTATTTATACTTCGACAAAATAGTTCAAGCTCAATTGGAAGAGTTAATGGCGCAGAAGTTTATAAGGCGGTCTATGAGATACTTGAAAATTTAGAAAATTACTATTTGTCCATCTCTGATATAATGGATATACTTTTGAACAACAGTGATATAACATCACGCACATCGGTTGCTTTAGATAGTACAGATGAAAATGAGGAATATGATAATATAATTTCTGAAGAACATTTATTAATTCAGGATAAAAAAACTGAACCATTTGACTATGATGCATTCTTAGAAAACTGTAATGCAAGATTAAAATATTTTTTGCAAAATGAGAAAAAAGTTGAACTCCATAAAATTTGCTTTTTCCTTTATTACAAAGCTGATTTTACTTATGATGAAATAAGAAATTATATCATGCAACATTACAATAAAAAAATCTCTATACAAACAGTCAAAAATTATATTGATAACACAATACTTATTCTGGATTTCCAAAGATACTTTGATTCAGACAGCAAGGAATTCTATAATGCAATAGAATATTTAATGAATTCAATTGCTAAAGAATTTAATTTAACCAATGAATAAAAACAGGTATATAAAATGCAAGATGAATATAAATACATAGAATATATGCTTAACCCACCTGAATTCTTGGAACCAGGTCAAATTTGGAAGTATCCCACTAAGGGACTGGAGTTTATTATTACAGAAGTATTTTCCCAAAGAGAAAAAAAGTCGCCTGATACAGTGGTAAGGGCTTCGATTATAACCCCAATAAAATATCTCGCCGATACTAATGATATCTCACTTAAAAATGATGAAATAGCTAGCGAAGTTTTTCATCGGGAAAGGTTTGTGTTAAGGATAACTGATGGACCGATTGCAGCAAGGTGGTTTAAAATTTATTCCGGGAAAGTGGAAGATAAAACACTTCAAGAAATTAAAGAATCTCTGAAGATAAAAAATTACAGTTATGACGAAACTCAGCAAATATTAATAAATGAACTCCTTGAATCGCTTGAACCTGTTCGTCATGAAGCTGTTAATATTTATGAAGAAACGGCTTCGGAAGAAATTGATTCTGAAAATCTGATAATTATCAATCTGCCTGTCATTGAAAAAGAATTTACAGAAGAAAGAATAAGATTAGCAGCATCAGATTTTTCTGCAGAAGAAAAAAATATTGAATTCTGGAGAAAGGAAAGAGATGCAATTTATAAAACAGAATTGCCTTTGAATATTCCAAATTTAGTAATCAGAATTTCTTTTGTTGATGATTGGCATTATTTAATAATTGTAACTGATAAGTATAAAAATATTGATAGAATAGAAATCTTTGAAAATGAAAAGACATTCTTCAAAAAAGAAAACTTAGTGGTAGAAACTCAACGCATACCAATTTTAATTAACAAGAAATTTAACGAAGAAGCCGTTTATAGATTTGAAATTGAGTTAGAAGGTAAATCACTTTCTGCTTATTTCATGGTTAACTATGGTAAATAAAATAAAAGAATTAATTAGTGAAGGAAGATTTAATACTGCTGTTAGACTTTGTGAAGAAGAAATTAGAAAGTATGAAAATAATCTTGATGAAAGAATACATTTTGAAGAAGAGAAAAAACTTATCGAAAAATACTATGAAGCATTTATAACAAATATTCCTGGCGAGACATTCCTGCCTTTAGTTAATCAGAATAATAATCAGGGGAAAGTTCTAAAATTAAAGACTGCTTACGGAAATTATGATGATATTAATGTAAATGAAGAATGGACATATAACATCAAAGAGATTATCACTGACTTTTTTGATTTATATCTTAAAAAAGAATATCCTTTTATAAAAATATTAGAATGGGATTTAAGTGGACTAAAGTGCGGCATTAAAAATTATTACAATTCTGTCGACAAATATGAAATTGAAGGAAAGTCCTACTTGCTGCCTCTCATTCTTTCTGTAATATCTTTATTGACAGAGAAAAACATTTCGAATGAATATTGCTTTACAGGTGATTTAGAAAAATTTAATAATAAATATGTTCTAAAAAGAGTCGAAGGAATTGAGATTAAACAAAAAGTAATTCAGGAAGAGTTACCTGTTGTAAGAAAATTTATTTATCCCGAAACATCAAAAGATTTATTTGATATAGTTAAAGAATTATTTGCTGATTCAGTTAAGAATATAATTAAATCACCCTTTGTTAAGCGTAGTATAGTTTTGGAAAAGCGCGAAGTAGGTTCTGAATTTGGTAAGCACAAAGTTATTACAATATCTTTAAATGGAAATTTATTGATAGATGAATTTTTACAAATGCCGGAATTTTTACGCAATAATATTCAACTACTTAAGGATGAAGGAAATGGTGTAATTTATGATGGGAGAGCACCAATAGCACTTTACTCAATGATTTCAAGCATTACGGAAATTATAAATTCTCTGCCCAATTTTCTTGCAATTAATTATCCTTCAGCAATCCAGCCAAATAATTCATCATATAAAGCTGCAATAGTAATAAGAACATCAAACAGCGGCGGTTCGAAATTAAAAGAGGGAGATGTTATTTATTATAAATGAGATATTTTATGCTCTCAATAGATAATTTAAGCAAAAAAATTTTTTAACATTCTAAAAATTTTCTTTACATAAAATATTATATGATTTATTTTTACAGTAGTGATTAAATACTGAGGGATTATGGATTGTTTAATCTTATTGTCGATGAATAACCTTTCAGCTAACCACACCAAATTTTATCTTGCAAGACTTTTACTTACACACCTAAAAAAAATAACATAGCCGCACTACTAGTTAAAAAATTTTCTTCTATTTATAAATTAAAATCAATTGCAGGTTATTTGTATAAATATTTGAAATAATTTTTTAATCAAACTCTAATTAAATAGGAAAAAGAGGGAAATATGAAAGAAAGAGTTTACAAATGTACAATTGTAACCCCAATGTTTGTCTACCTTGCTAAAGAAGGATTGTTACTTATCGAGAAAATTTGAAAACTCCCGCGAAAGGGACTCATATCTATAAAAAATTCATTACCTTACTAAAGAAGTATTGAACATAAAAAACTTGAGTAAATTATGGAACAACTCGGTCCACAACAAAAAACATTCATCGACTTAGTGCTGCAATTCTTGGCAAAATTGAACATTTTTAAAGAAATTTCAGTGTTTTATGATGAGAAGACCCATCAATACAGATTTTTTGCTGTCCCTCAAATACTATTTAAGGACATTGTTAAAGATATCCCAAAAGAGAACTATAACAAAGTCGGGCTTGCAACCGATGTACCTGACGAATCGAGCATAGTCGACGAAAGTGTTCTGTATGAAAAGGTATTTTACTGTTGTAGCGATCTCATTTGGGGTTATATAACCGGAGGGCGCGAAATTGTTGAAAGCGAGGCAAACTGAAATGTGCTCCTCTGCCAGAATTGCTGATCTTTACAAAAGAGTTAATCGGTTCATAAGCTTAACAAAAAATCGATCGACATCAAACTCGCTGCAGCATTTATACAAAAGCTACAGCGAGTTTTTTGATTATTTATTTCAAATAAAGCTGTGTTTATTTGTGTGCTAATTAATCAACCATATACTTGAGAGTATCTATGAAATCACCAATAAGCAGTGCATCTTTAGTTGGAACAATAGTTTTTTTTATAATACTTCTTTTTATTGGAAGCATTACATTATTCAAATTTTTTATTTATGCAATACTTATTATCATCGGCTTTTTCCTGTTGAATTACGTAATGAGAAAATTATATTAACTTAAAAGCTTATAAAGGGGGGCAATACTATGGGACTTCTATCAATATTCTATCAAGGATTAAAAAGAGGGTACAGAGAAGAAATGGCAAAACAGAAAGACTATAATCCCGAAGAACCTGATTTATTTGACAAACTTGAATACACATATTCTGTATTAAAAGAGAAATTCCAAGAGGCAGAGCCAAAGCCTAAACAACATGCACGCAAGACAATTTCTGCTTTAAGAGAAAATCTCGATGCCTTAGAGAAAAAATTAGAGGAGTAGCTTTTCAGAAGAAAATATTTAGTGTTCTGTAGGTCGATTCTACGAATCGACTTACAAAGTGATGTAGTTATTCTATGTGTCGATTCTACGAATCGACTTACAAAGATGACGTAGTTATTCTATGTGTCGATTCTACGAATCGACTTACAAAGGTGATGTAGTTATTCTATGTGTCGATTCTACGAATCGACTTACAAGAATACATAATTATTACTTCATCTGTGCGAATCTGTCAAATCTGCGTTTATCTGTGTTCTATAAATTATCCTCATTGCATTTATATAAACATAATCATTTTTAAAAAATCTAAAGCAATTTTTGAAAAACACAATAAACCGCACTCTTATAAATTAACAAAGAGTGAAGCAATGGCACCAATAGTACTTCTTGGAATATCAATGGTCTTTATAACAGTTTTTTTCTGGTATTTGGAATTAAAATACTTCATCGAGAATATTTATTATCCAAAAAAGAGAAATAATTTTTTACTCTATCCAATAGATACGGTTTATTCATTCTTTAGAAATATATTTGGTTTCTTTTACTATGGCAGATATTTTCTTTTAGATTTAATTGCAACAGGATTTCTTGTTTCGTTCCTTGGATTTGGGGATGCTGTTACTGGTGGAATACTGGGTTTGACAATGTCAAATGCACTTTCTGTTTTAATATTGTTTATTCAAATGAAAAATTCTAAACAGAAACAAATTTTATTGAATAAAGCCAATTAAAATCTTGGGGGCAAAATGGAAAAAGTTCTTGCTTTAGAAAAAAATCCAGTGCTCATTCAATTATATGAGGAATTGAAGTATTCACTAAATTCGATGAAAGAAAAAGATTTATTGAGAATTTTTTTCGCTTTAATTAAAGATTCTGCGATTGATACTTATAAAAACAAAAAAGATATTGTAAATGCTGTTACAGAATTTTCAAAAGGAAAAATTAATTATTATAAACAAGTGGGTATCAGAAAAGCAGCTGAAGAAGATTTTATTAAGGTAAAAAATTTCATTAACAATTTGCCAGCCTCTATTAAAGAAAAAGCAGAATTATTTAGAAATTTGTCAAAAGAAGAAAAAGTTGAAATACTTATTTCAGTTGCTCTGGGAATAATAATTTTTTTAATTGCAGCAGGTGGCAGCGATTTTGAAGGCGGCATACCTGACCTTGATATTAAAATTGATGGAATAGGTTTTCACAGAAGTATCTGGTTCCATTCAATTATTTCGGGATTTACTTTTGAATTTCTTCTTAGATTGAGTTATAAAATTATAAATAATGTAATCGAACATTTGCCAGAAAATCATCATGAATCTTGGGATAAAATAAAAGAATTTATTGAGAAAAATAAGAATATGACAATTGCAGCATTGTGGGCTGGGATTGCTGCTCATTTAATTAAAGATACTGGACTAATAGCTGGAAATTTTAAATCATATTCAGATTTGCCAGTTGGATTGGATATGGAATATCACAAAACATTCATGAGTGCAAATGGAATTGCATCAAGTATATTTGCTGCTAAAAATATAAACAATTCAGGTAAATAAAATGCTTATAAATTTATCAAATCATCCTTCGAATACATGGCAGGAAAATCAAATCTCTACTGCCAGAACTCAATATGGAGAAATTGTTGATATAGCTTTTCCTTTAATTCCTCCTGAAGAAGGTTTGGGATATATTCATAATATTGCAAATGAATATTTAGAAAAAATTGAAGAAAAAATTAAGAAAACTTCTGACTATGAAATTGCTGTGCACATAATGGGTGAATTAACATTTACTTATGTTTTAGTAAACAAATTAAGAGAAAAAGGGATAAAAGCAATTGCATCTACTACAAGAAGAGATGTTGTAGAAACGGCAGAAGGAAAGTTATCGAGATTTTCGTTCGTAAGATTTAGGGAATACTTTTAAGATATGTTTCATTTATAAATGAATAAATAAAGAAAAAATTATTGCTTTTGTTAAATAACTATTTTTATATTGCTAAAAAGTTTTACTAATACAGATAAAAAATTGCAGCGGCAATTGTGAGAATAAAACTAAAACTTTATTCTGTGCATTCAGCGAGGGTTGCAATTAATTATAATTACAGTTTATCCTCTGCTATCTATAAGTTGCTAAGATTTGGTTCCCCCGAGTTCTCTGCATTTTTGCATCATAAAGGATTTATTATAAAAAATAAATCCTATAAACTGTTTACATTTTCACTTCAATTTGATAATGCAGTGCTCGATGGGAATTCATTTATACTAAAATCTCCTATTGCTTATTTGTATGTAACATCACCGCTTGTTGATGAATTTATAAAAAGTTTTGTAATAGGAACTTTTGAAAATCAGGCAATTGAAATAATGGCAGAAAATATATTTACAAGATTTAACATTCGACAGGCAGAAATATTACCTGAACCTGAATTTAATGAAGAGATGAAATTTAAGATGATGACATCAACTGTCCTTTCTACAATGAAAATAGTGAATGGAAAGTTATCGCCATATTATTACAGATATAATGATGATTTAAATGAGATTAACAGAGTTTTAATGCAGAACTTAATAAATAAGTATTCAATCATTTACAACAAAGAATACAGCGGCAAAGGAATAAAATTAACATGGGACGAAAATTATATTAATCATGCACTTAAGAATAAAAAAAGATTATCAAAAAAAGTATCTATATTAAAAGACATCAATAAACCCATAGAAATTGTAGGCATCTATTGTCCATTTAATATTAGTGGTGATAAAGAACTAATAAAAGTTGGATATGAATGTGGATTTGGCGAGAAGAACAGTATGGGTTTTGGGATGGCAGAGGTTATAGCTAATAATTAAAAAGTAATAAAAATGTTAAAGATAGAAGAACTTAGAGAAGACTTTAACTTGTTTCTGAAGATTCATCTAGAAAAATACAGATTATATGCAAATCGAGATGAATTTGTAGATGATACAGAGATGGAAATCGTATTTAACAATATTCTATACTATTTTATTGATAATATACTTCCAGAAAAACTGAAATTAAAAAATCTAAGTCAGGCAGCTAAAAGAGAATGGTTTAACTCAATAGAATTTGATTATTACAATTACGATTTGCCAGATGATGAGGAAATAGACCAAAATTTAGAAAAAACAATAAGACTATTATCAAGTAACTTTCCATTTTTACCGGAAGATTCATTGGCAGTACTGGTTTTTGCAGGACCAGCATTAGAAGCATATGGTTTACCAAGAGATAGATTTATGGATTTATTAGAAGGGAAAGATAAATGCACAGAGATAGAAGAACATTTGATAACGTGGGCATTTAATCTGACTGCATTAGCAATAAGTTCTATAAAAGAAAAGAATAAAAATAAGAGACAAAAATATTTGCAAGAAGCAGTAGCAATAGCAAATGAAGAATTAAATGAGGCAGAAGCTCGGGAAGTTGTAGATGAGATAATAGAGAACTATAAACAATTGACGAAAAATTTTGGAGAATCTTAAAGAGGGGGACAAGAATTAAAAATATTTTGGAAATATTTCTGAAGTTTTAATAATACAGAAGAGGGAATAAATTAGAATCAGAAAATAAATCAGGAATTAAACATGACACCTGAAGAAAAAACACTAATCCTCGGGGCGCTAATGCATGATATTGGGAAGTTTGTGCAGCGATGTACTGATAAATTGCAATCACATCCTGTAAAAGGTCTTCAATTGGTAGAAGAATTTGATAATGAGTTTATAAGAATCGTTAATACTGAGAATTATTTTAAATTGATGAAAGAAATTATTTCTTCTCATCATAATCCAGTAAATGATTTTGCAAAGTATTGTAAAATTGCTGATCATATATCAGCAAGTGAGAGAGTAGAGAAAGAGGAAAACGAGGAAGGTGGAACTGATTGGAATAATAATTTTCTTGCTTCTCTTTTTAGTAAAATCAGATTGAATT
Source organism: Melioribacteraceae bacterium (assembly GCA_037481715.1). Classification (GTDB taxonomy): domain Bacteria; phylum Bacteroidota; class Ignavibacteria; order Ignavibacteriales; family Melioribacteraceae; genus Rosettibacter. The sequence goes on along the minus strand of JBBFLD010000003.1, from coordinate 22,037 downwards.
CAGAAAAGGAACCAAAACTAAGATACTTTCGACACCAGCAACTTACTAAACAAAATTATAATGCTTTAATTCCTGAATATGAGCAGGATGACGCTAATGCTCTTCGATATAAATATTCAGAAAATGATTTAAGTGAATTCAAGACACAACTAAAAATAATATTAAATTTTTACCAAGATGATACTGATTTTAATACACTTATAAATTTATTGTTAATCCTTTTTGAAAAGTGGTTATGGTGCGTTCCCGATTTTACAGGAAGTTCAAAAACAGATATATCTTTGTTTAATCACTTAAAAGATGTTGCTGGACTAAGCCATGCAATATGGAAAACCCAAAAAGATGGGAATATATCAGATAAGACATTGAATTTAGTTATTGGAGATATACCAGGAATACAAGATTATATTTTTGATGTTATCTATAAAAAACCAGCAAAGATACTTCGAGGGCGGTCAATTTTTATTCAAGTGCTTGCAAGAAATTTTGCTTCAAAGTTTTTAGAACAATTTGAATTAACTGAATGTAATTTAATTATGCTCGCAGGAGGAAAATTCTATATTGTGGCCCCTAACGACAATTCATTTAAGGATAAATACAATAATGCAGTAAATGATATTGAAAAGTATTTAGCAGAAAACTTTAGGTATGAATTAGGGTTTATCGCGGGGTATTACAATTTTTCTTGGGAGGATTTGAGAGATAGAAAAATAACGTTTGGAGAAATTATCGATAGGGCTACAGAGAATCTTAATGCAAACAAATCAAAACAATTTCACCAATACTTTTTTTCTATCGATGGTGCATTTAGTCCTCAATCCGTAATACTTGAAGAGACGTATATAGAGCCGAAGGATGGTGATTCAAATAATATAAAATGCAAAGTTACTGATAAGCCAATTCGATTAGGGAGGGATAGAGAAATTTCTGATGATGAAGAAAAAATACTTGTTGATCAACAAGTAAAGTTGGAATATGCGATAGGTGATGAAGTTACAGAGAGTAATGTTTTCTTAGTATTTAATAAGAACGATAATCTCAATATCGAAAACGTATATACCTTGAAGACAATTCCAATAAATTTGACGACAAATAAGATATTGATAAATCCAGTTCTTGATGATTTGCTAAAAACAGATAACACGGGGAAGGGTTTTTTACGAAACACATTATTCATTGAAGTTGCAAATTATTGCTCAAAATATTTTGACACTAATGGGGAAAAGATTAGTGTAATGCCATTCGAAATGATGGCTGAACAAAATGAAGGTGCTCAATATCTTACCCTCATCAAGGGAGATGTTGACAATCTCGGAATGATAATGGCATATGGTTTAACGAGAGACAAAGAGCAAATTACTGATAAAGAAGATGAAAAAGATTTAACAGCAATATCGCGAACAACAACACTCAGTAACCACTTAAAGTATTTCTTCAGCTTTTTCTTAAACGGATTCTTGAGAGATTGGGAAGAAAACAAACAAAAAGAGCTAGAAGAAATTGAGAAAAGAAATAAATCAGAGATTACTAAAGCAGAACTTCAAAAAATTAAGAACGAAAATCGTGTATACACAGTCTTCGCTGGTGGTGATGATTTAATGATAATTTGTCCTCAATCTTCATCATTAAATTTATTGAAAAACTTCAATGATGTTTTTACCGAGTTCGTTGTATCAAATCCTGAAGTCCATATTTCATATTCACTCACAAATTTCAAGCACCACACTCCGATTAGAATAGTAGCAGATATAGCTGAAGATAATCAGAAGGAATCAAAGAGAATATTTAAAAGCAAATTAAAACCTGAAGTTTTTCTTCAAGATTCTGAATGTTTTTACGCAGAAAATGATAAAGCGGGAACATTGTTATTCGATACGCCTGTAAAAAATTCCAGACACAATGATATTATTACTGAACGAGAGAAACTCATACAATGGGTAAAAGACAATGAAAATCCAGTTACAATGGGAACAATTCGTAATCTATTACAATTATCGGAGATAATAAGAGCATATGAAAAAAATCGCGATACAAGTAAATTAATTTGGCATCCGATGCTAACGTATTATTTAAATAGAAATATCAGAGGGAAAAAAGGGACAACAAAGGAGGTAGAAGAATTTTTTGATAAGATATTAAGTATTTATAAGGATGAGAGTGCGAGAAAGATACAGAGTATACTCTATCCTGTTTTGTGCGAGACAATTTACAAATTAAGAAAATAAATAAAGGAGTGCACACTATGAAAGACCCAAGAGAAAATGAAATACTCATTGACGATTTTTTTGATAATAATCAAAAATTAAAATTAGAACTTATCTCTGATACTAATGATATTAAATTTAATGTAAAAAACCTAGGATTAGTTTTGCAAGAGGAACTAAATTATCCAAAGAAACCTAATGAAAAAAAAACGAAAAAGTATCACAAAGAATTTACATTAAATCAACTAAGAAAGTACTATGATTCATTTCTTAAAATATTTTATTCTCAGGTTCCAGAAGATACTAAGAAAATTCAATTGCTAATGTTGAAAGCTAATTGTGAATACTCAGCAGAAAGAAATGAACATAGAAGATTCTCTATGTTTATGAATAATAGAATAAATATAATCATCAAAAAATCTGGTGAAGATTTTAATAGATATCTCGAAGCTTTTAAACTACATTTTGAAGCACTTGTTGGATACTATCCACGTAAAAAAGAAAATTAATAAGGAGATGTTACCATGAATAAAACAAGTTTTCGTCTTAAAATTATTGTACAAACAGGTTTACATATTGGTAGTGGTAATGATAAAGTTCAAATAGGTGGTGTTGATAGTGAGGTTATTAAAGATCCTATCACAAAATTACCATATATACCTGGCAGTTCATTAAAAGGAAAAATAAGATGTTTGCTTGAAACAGAAAGCAAAATAATTACATCTGATGAATTAAAGCAAAAAAATAATGCTGGTGAATTAAATGATAAATTGAATAAGTATTTTGGTATAAACGTTCAGTTTAAGAAAAAGATGGATATAGAAAACGAGGAAAGAAAAAATAGAAATGAGGAACCTATTGAATATGAAACCCCAACTCGAATTATTTTCCGTGATCTTCATTTGAGTGAAGGATACAGTGTTGATAATAAAGTAATAAATTATAAAAAAGAATTTCTTGAAGGTAAATTAACTACTGAATTTAAATCAGAGATAAGTATAGATAGAAAAAAGGGTACAGTCACACCTGCAGGTCCAAGAACTATCGAACGAGTTCCTCCACAAGTTGTATTCGAAGGTGATATTTTAATTCGGTACGAAAATAATAATGAGTTAAAAGACATTAAAAATGTACTGAAAGAAGGTTTGGAGTTATTAAAGAATGACTACTTAGGTGGTTCAGGTAGCAGAGGTTATGGGGCTGTTACTTATGAAGTAGAACCGAAAGATTTTTTGAATTAATCTACTACAACAAAGGTGTAAGTATGTTAAAGTTAATTTTCACTACGTTAACTCCATTACATATATCAAATGGAGAACAACTTGGATATGGCTTGGATTACATTCAACGAGGTAATTATATCTATAAACTCAATCCGTTAAAAGTTGCTCAAAAATTAGCACAGAAAAAAGCTTTTGATTTTACTAAAAATTATTCTTTGGATGACTTAATTGATATTATAAAAAAATATGAGAATTTATTTACTGATGAAGATGCTTTTTATGTTGTTGAAGTTGATAGAGCATTCTCCCAATATATTGCAAATGAAAGAGCTAAAGGAAGAAAATATTTTAATGAATTCATTAACTCCAATGGTAAATTTTATGTACCAGCCAGTTCTATTAAGGGAGCTATTTTAACTGTTTTGAAAACAGATCATTTAGGGATTGATATCAAGGAGGCCGATATTAATGATAAATTTGTTATGCATGATTCAGAATTTATTGACTCTGATAAAATGAAGGTTTACCTGACAAACAATCGCCCTCCTAAGATGGGCTTGTTATGTATTGCACCGAACACCACATTTAGTTTTTTGGTAAGTAAATATAAATCATTGAATGTAACTGAATTAAAAAAAAATTTGAAAGCATACTCATCAAAACAAGTTGATTTAGCGAGGAATCGTATTAGAAAATACAGAGCTTCTCAAGGAAGAAAACTAAATGGCGCAGATATTTTTGATGAAGCTTTACAAAATTTAGAGAAAGATTTGAATAATTTAAAAGATGAAGAGTTTTTAATAAATATTGGTTTTGGTGGAGGAAGTTGGTTTAAGGTTTTGGAAGATACCATACCTAGATTCAAAAGTAAAAGTCCTAAAAAAGACAGAATAGGAAAAATGGAAGAGCCACATACTTCTATAACTTTTAATTTTAATGGTCGTATCGATCATATTGGTTGGTGTAAATTAAGAATAGAAGAAGAGTGAGTTATGGTCACTATAAAAAAACTTACGCTAAAATTAAAATCAGGTTTGCTGTCAGAGTTACACTCTGATACAGTGATGGGGCATTTTTGCTGGAGAATGCTCGATAAATTTGGTGAAACAAAGCTAAAAGAATTCATTGAACTCTATAACAAAAAAGAAGCACCTGTTTTCACAATTTCAAATGGCTTGTTGGAAAAAGGTGGTGAACTATTCTTCCCAAGACCACTTATTTACGTGAAAAATGCCGGAGCAAACGAGAAAGAAAAATCAAAAAAAGAAAAAATAATTGATCTCCTTAAAAATAAAGACATGAAATCAATCAACCAATTAACAACAAACCAATTCAATTTAGCAATTAATGGCAAGATAAAGGAGCTTTATGAAAGCATACTTAATGACAAAATAGAAAGACCTAAATATGAAACTGATTTGAGAGTAAGTGTAGAAATAGATAGGAGATTTTTCAGCTCAAAAAAAGGACAATTATTTAGCTATAATCCAAAATTTCTTGATTCTCGTAATACAAATGTTGTGTTACTCATAAAAGTATTGAATCAAGAAATGTTCAAACATTTCCACTGTGGAGATATACTAAAGGATGTTTTCGAAATAGGATTTGGAAAGAAAAAATCATCTGGATATGGACAATTTGAAGTAGTAGGTGAGATAACTGAGTATAATGAAATTAAAGAACCTGATAATCCAGACGCTTTTATTTGTTTAGGAAATTATTTGCCATCCGCTAGTGATAATATTTCAAGCGAATGTTATTACGATTTTATAGTTAAATATGGTCGTTTAGGCGAAGAAAAATCACTAAGCGAAAATCCATTTAAAAAGCCATTAATCATGTTTATACCGGGAAGTATTTTTAAGACGAGTACAAAAAAAGAATTTTATGGAAAGGTCACACAGCCAGGTGATATTTCTGAGTATGATTTGTATTCTGTTCATTTTGGGATGACATTTACTCTTCATTTTAATTTATTAATTTAATTATAGAAAATAATAGTATAATTGACTGTTTATAATGAATTTTTATCTGTATAAATTTTTCATATATCTTATTATGAAATAATCTAAGGGTTATAAAGTAATTTTTATTATTCTTATAAAGAGGAATTTTTTGAAAAAATTATCAAGTTGACTTATGAAAACTAATTTTTAACACTAAATGCACATTGGAGGTATTATGTCAATTTTGATTAATCTTATCGGAGAACAACCCATACCTAATTTAATCCCCATACTTTATTATAAACCAGATAAGGTTATTAATTTGTATTCGGACACAACCAAAATAGTAGAAAGAAAATTAAGAGAATTAATCCCTAATTGTGAACCTCAAGAAATAGATGCATATGATTTTCAAAATATTTTGAATGTTATTCGTAATAAGATTTCAAATGAAAAAGGTGAATTAATTTTTAATATAACAGGTGGCACAAAAATTATGTCATTGGCTCTATATGAAGCAGCTAAAGATAAAATAGCAAATTTTATTTACTTGCAAAGCGAACAAAATAAAACAATAATTTATAACTACTTCTATCAAGGGGAATCAATACTTAAAGAAAAAATAATAGTGCCCGAACTAATAAATGTCGATTTATATTTAAAAGCACACTTATTTGATTATAGAATTGAATCAGAATCAACAACTGGAAGTAACTTTGAAAATGCTATTGCTACTATATTAAAAAGAAATAATTTTGAAGTTCTACAAAATATAAAGCCTGTTGGTGAAGGGAATCAGTTGGAAATAGACCTTGTATTTAGATATAAAGGAACTAATAATGTCGCAATAGCTGAAATTAAAATAGGGGATCAAAAACAAGAGGGACCTAAAAAAGGAATCGAGCAGCTTGCATTAGCAAGTCAAAGAGAATATTTAGGTATATATACAAAAAGATTTTTGATTACTTCACGAATATTGTCAAAACAAATAAAAGAACTTGCATTAGCACATAATTTAAATATAATTGATGGAATAGAATTAGAAAGAAGAAATAATAATTTAACAAAGCAATCTGAACAAAAATTAGTTGAGTATATTAAAGAAAAACTTCTATGATATTGTTTGACAATTCTTTTTAAAGGAATATCATTAAATTTTAAGATATTTATTCATAGGATAATAGTTCATTATTCAAAATACTGTAATTCAAAATACTGTAATTTATGTTGATTAATAATGTCTTTTTACCACTTGGGGGCGGAAATGAAATTGGTGCCAGTTGTTATTTTCTACAATTGGACAATACTAAAATAATTATAGATGCTGGAATAAGATATAATTCAAAAAAATTATTACCTTCATTTAATATATTATACAAATTAGATTTCCTTGACAGCTTAACCCAGTTAGATGCTGTAATAATTACTCACGGGCATTTAGACCATTGTGGTGCATTACCTTATCTATTTTCACAAGCACGAAATGTTCCAATATATGCTACAAAACAAACAAAGCAAATAGCTGAATTATTATACAATGATATTAATAAAGAAATTAATATAAACAATTCTGAGTTTGACTTATATTTATATAATCGACTGCTAATTGAAAACACTTTGGCTAACGTTAGAGTTATAAAATTTTATGATACAGTAAAAATTAAAAATTTAGAAATAAGTTTTTTCCCTGCAGGTCATATTCTCGGTGCAGCTATGATTTTCATAAAATCTAACGAAAAAAATGTATTAATAACAGGAGATTTTTCTTCTTTCGACCAATATACAGTGAAAAAATATGAAGTCCCCGAAAATCTTAATATTGATTTATTAATTACTGAGACCACTTATGGATACCAGAATATTGATTTTAAAAGCGGTATTGAATGTGAAAGAAGTGATTTTATAAATATGATTGGTAATAAAATTTTAAAAGGAGGCACAGTATTAATACCAGCTTTCGCAATCGGAAGAACACAAGAGATAGCACTTCTATTAAATGATTATTTTCAAAAAAACAATAATATTAAATTTCCAGTATATATAGGAGGTTTAGCATCATTAGCTTGCAATATATACGAAGAAAATGGTATTAAAATATTTAATAATGACATTAAAATTGCTCCTTATTCTCTTAAGAAGTTAAAGAAAAGTTTAATTATAGCAAGTTCTGGAATGCTTCTTAAAGATACAACATCTTATAATATTGCTTGTAGATTAATAGAATATGAAGATAATATGATTTGTTTTAGCGGGTACTTGGATGAGGAAAGCCCAGGAAATGAACTAATGAAAATGGGGAAGGGAGGATTATTTAAAAATGACTCAAAAGAAATTAAAATTAATGCAGAGATTACTAAATACAGATTATCAGCTCATACAAATATTGAAGGCATTTTCGAATTAATAAATAAAGTAAATCCAAAAGAATTAATATTTGTTCATGGAATACCTGATTTTTCCAGCGAAATTAATATATACTCAGAATTACTTAAAAGAAATAAGAGAATAATTGTACATCAATCAATAAACGAATTACCAATTTATTTTTAAGCGAGGTTAAAATGGAAAATCCAATTTCCACTTTAGTAAATTATTATTTAAAAAGAATCGAAAAGCGAGGGCTCTATAGTAAAAGTTTTTTAATTATTAAAGCAATTATTGAGATTGATAAACCTAATGAAAAAAATATTATAACTTTTTTAGAAAGGAAAGATATTTCTAACTCTAATATAATAGTAAATAAAATAATGAGCTCAATTAAAAAAGAAAATCTTAGTATAGAAGCATGGAAGAGTAATATTAAAAATATAGGTGATTTATTAATTAATTATATAACTAGTCCCAATAAAGAAGTTTACAAACAATTAATAAGGACAATATCAAATATGAAATATATTACTGCTAGAGCAGTCTTAATATATTCATTAACCTCTAATTATATATTTATTGAGGATATAAATAAAATAATTTATTTATTAAAAAGTTTGGATGATAAAAGATCATATTATTTTTTAAATAATCTGATAAGAAAAATTGCTATTGATAACGGTTTTATAGAAAATTATGTAAGAATCCCTAAATCTGAATATGAAAGTCTGAAGTCTGCTGTAATAATCAACAATAATGAGATACAAAAATTGAAACAAGAAAGTGAATTAATAAAAAAAATGTATGAAGAGGAAAGTGTACTTAAACTTTTACGGGAAATTAATTCTTCTAAAAATGATTTTTTACTTGACCGCATTGCATATTTAGAGCACTTAATAATGAATAAAAAAAATGGAAATAATTTGCCCGAAGAATTTTCAGCTCTTCCAATATTTATAAGTAACTTTATGCAGTTTATTAAGGAATTAGGAATAAAAAAAGTAAACAACATTGGCGAGAGATTAAAATTAGAGATAAATAATTGTGGTACTTATGAATATATAGGATCACCTTTAGAGGAAGGTTCTAGCAAAGATGTAGAAGTAATAGCACCGGGATGGGTATATAAAGATAGAGTTATTTCAAAACCGAAAGTAAAAGAAATAACAAATTTATAAAGGGGGAAATATGCCAGATTATTATTTCGGTATTGACTTAGGAACTACAAATTCTGTCATTTCATATGGTACAATTGACCCAAACACTAATCAGTTGATTACAAGAATAATTAAAGTAAAGATGTTAGATAAACACCAAGATCAAATCGAAAAAGAAAAACTTCCATCGTTTATATACTTTAATAATGATAATACGCCGATTATTGGTGAATACGCTAAATATATGTATTCTATGGTCCCGCATAAAGTAGTAAAGTCAATTAAAAGCAAAATGGGTGAAGCTTATACTGTACAAATTAATGATAAATCATATACACCAGAAGAATTATCAAGTTTAATATTAAAAAAACTTGCAAGTGCTGCAAAAGAATTTTTTGGTTTTGAACCAAAGGATGTAATCATTACTGTACCAGCGTCTTTTGATACAGATAAGCGTTATGCTACATTAAAAGCAGCAAAGTTAGCAGGTTTTAACGTAGAAAATACAGATGGAACTTTTAAGAATATATTATTAGCTGAGCCAAGAGCAGCTTTGTATGATTTTATAAATAGACAGAATAAGGGAGAATTTCCCACTTCTTTAATTGATTTCAGCAAGGATAAGTATATTATGGTCTTTGACCTTGGGGGAGGGACTTTGGATGTTTCTTATCATTATGTTCATAGAGATAATAATTCAGGCTTTTTAGAAATTGATGATATTGCGGTTTCGAGGTATACACAATTAGGGGGTGACAACTTTGATACAGTTCTTGCAAATCATTTATTTCAATCTTTTAAAAAAAATAATAGGATTGAAAATATGTCCGATTTTGATATGAATATAACTTTTTCCCAATTTATTGATATTGCCGAAGATGCTAAAATAAAACTCAGTAACTTAATTAATGAACGTAAATCATTAGAGATGGATTTTGAAGATGTAAAAATAGATATAAGAAGAGGACAATTATATGATAATAAAAGTTTAGATTATTCTTTGAGTTTCAAAGAATATGAAAAAATCATTTCTCCGTTGCTCGCTTGGGATTTAAAGTTTGATGATTATAAAAACCTCAACAAAATTAGTAATAATAATAATATTATTTATCCAATATTAGATGTTTTGGAAAAAGCTAAAATAAAGCTTAAGAAAAATCCCAATGTCGATGCAGTGTTGTTAAATGGTGGAATGACAAAGCTGTACTTTATTGAAAAAAGATTAAAAGCATTTTTCGGATTTAATCCTATTACAGTTGGGGACCAGGATTTATCGGTTGCAAAAGGTGCCTCAGTTTATCATTATAATTTAAAAAGAGGAATAGTATCTAAAACAATATTAAATGATACTATTGGAATTGAAATCGATGGTGGATATGTAAAGCATTTAGCACAAGCAGGAGTATCATTACCATACAAAACTGGGGTAATTAGTGATTTTGTAATTAAGGATGATAATACTACATACATTGATATTCCTATTTATTTAGGTAGAGCAAATGATACTAATCCTCCCAACAGAAAAATAGCTGAAAGACGAGTAAGATTTAATAGTCCACTTAATCAAGGTGCAAAAATTGAACTACAGCTTTATATTGACGAAAGTAACATTATTCAACTGACTGGGTGGGAAAAAAATAATCCGCAAGAAAAATTTAAAATAGAAGTGCTGCCTGGAAAAAATAATGGAAGTATGTTGGTGAGCAAGCAAAAAAACATCAGTAACTTTAATTTAGATTCAGTTCCATCCGGTAAATTATTAGATGTTATAAGTAAAGTTGATGAATATGTAAAATTATGTAAAGATCATTCGAGATCAAACTTAAATGATAATCATAAACGAATAGTTATGAAGAAAATCAAAGATATAGAGAGAGAATTAATCCAGGCTCAAAATTATGAGCAGATTGTAAATAGAATATTAGACGTTTTAAATAATCAGCCAGTAAATGTAAAAAGTCGTATGATTTATTTACTCGGCAGATGTGTAATGAAATATCCTGCTTTATCTGTTGATATACTTAATGTTTGTGTAAAATTTTTAGATGTTAACAAGTTACAAAAAAGAAGTGATAAATATTTTAATCTGATTGTTCGTAATGCTGTAGAAACTATAGGCAAGACAGGTCTAAACATAGCTGAAACCCATCTGATAAATTTATTAAATTGTTATCCTAATTCAATTTCTAATAGTATTCTAATATCTTTAGGAAAAGTAGGCAATTCTGTGAATTGTATAGCAACTATATCAAAATATATAATTTCAAATAATAAAGGAGAAAGAATAGCAGCATTCTGGGCACTTGGAAAAGTAGGTTCGAGAGAAAAAGAAAACCCAATCCCAATTAATAATTTAAGGTCAGTAATTTCTGATATACAAAAACAATTATTATTTGAACCACATTTTGAAGCAATTAGAAAAGCTATATATGCATTGGGAGAAATTTGTGATAGAAGAGACTCAGCAAAAGATATTATTTCAGAGCAGGCTTCTAATGATATTATAAAATCAATAAGAAGTGTTTCTATGAAATATCCCTATGATGAACTAATTCAAAGATTGGCTAATTTAGCTATTAGTATGATTAATGGAGATATTTTAACTACAAATCAAAAAAGAATTTTATTGGCATTAAGAAATGAATTTAATAAAGAACAGGATAATAATGATTAATACCAATAGAATGATAATTTTAGAATATAATTCTAGTTAAGATATTTCTTAAGCGGAAGCTTTGATGAAAAAGATATTAAAAAGTATTCTTCAATTAATAGTATTCTTCAACTGGATGAAAATCATGCTTTTTGTGTTCTGCATTCTGCTGTTCCTAAATATTGTCAATTAATTGAAGAAAAATATAACTTTCGCGCAATAACTTCAGAACAGTTTCTTCCTTTACTAAGTAAAGTTGTTTTTAATGATTTATTCCAAATAAAAGATAAATTGGAGCTGAATATTAAAAATGAAAACTAAAAATCTTCTTATTTGTGTCTCTGGATTAACTCCTCAAATTGTTACAGAAGCTTTGTTCTGTCTTTCTTACAAAATGAAAATTCAGATTGACGAAATTTATGTGCTCACAACAAAAAGAGGTCGTGATGTTATACTTGGAAAAGATAAAGCTCCAACTACTCCTAAATCTCCTCTAAAAAATGAAATTGAAGAAATGTGTAAAATGTACAAAATCAAAAAACCTGTCTTCGATGAAAGCGAAAAACATATCATCGTTGCAAAAGAAGAATCTATTGAACTTTCAGATATCAGATCAGACAAAGACAATATTCTTTTCCCAAATAAAGTTTGTGAATTTATAAGAACAAAATCCTCTGACCCAAATAATGTTTTATATTGTTCAATTACTGGTGGACGCAAATCAATGAGTGTGCATCTGGCAAATGCTCTTTCAATCTTTGCAAGAGAAAATGATAAATTAATTCATGTGCTCACAAAAGAAGAACATGAGTTTAAAGATTTCTATCCAAAGTCAAAGAAAGAGATTAATGACCTTGAACTTGCAGAAATACCGTTCGTTAGATTACGTTCTTTGCTTTCTTCAGAAATAAAATCTTCTGAATTACTCAAACTCAACTTTGATGAAATTGTTGAACATACTCAAAAACAACTAAAAATATTAGCACCAAGTAATCAACTTGTATTAGATATTGAAAGAAGAGAATTGAGGTTTGGAAATGAAAAAATTGATATGGAGCCAATGGAATTTCTTTTTTATTTCTTTTTTGTTGAATCTAAAGAGAAAGGGATAAGAAATATCTCGATAAATGAATTTGTTACTGAAGAAATGAAGAATAAATTTCTTGAGTATTTTAGAAAATATTATCCAAATCGTTCTATAAATGAAAGTAAATGGAAAAAAACAAACTGGGATAGTGCGTTATTTTTGCAAAGAAGGTCAAAAGTAAATAAAAAAATTGAGGACTTGATAGAAGATAACGATATAGCAAATTTATTTATCATTGATTCGGATAGGAAGTGGGGTGGCAGCACTTATATGATTAAAGCAGATATTAATCGTTTCAAAATTGTTGAACCAAGGGAATTAAAATAATTCAACTTATCATCGAGGGCTCGGAAATATTTCCGAAATGTTTCTTTCCTTTATCATCTAATTATTAATTATGAATTTTACAAAGTAAATTTTATAAAAGAGGGAAGTCATGCAAATAACAATATTATCATTCCAGAATCTATCAAAAGCTTATCAGCCTTTGGCTGCAAAGAGAAACTTGTCGGTTGTTCAATTCATACAACAACCAGTTAATTCTTTCGATTACATTTCCAGCACCATTGCAATTAAGAGCAATTATATTGAGGTGACAGAGAACGATGATATTTTCGCTTCCGTTCAAGAAATATTGGTTAAAAATAATTCTAATTCATATGTATTCTTTTCAGCTGGCGATATACTTGTTGGAGCTATGCAAAATAGAGTTGTTAATACTTCGATGTTGCTGCCTCCAAATTCCAATACAAAAATACCAGTCAGCTGCATTGAACAGGGTAGATGGAGGAATACAAGCAAAAAATTTGATAAATCTGATCATGTTGTTCCCAATGAATTGTATAGTAAAATTAATAGAAATACGGCTGAAAATCTTAAGAAAGAAAAAAAATATGATCCAAACCAGCAGGAAGTGTGGGAAGATATAGGGATTTTCTTTATGAGAAGAAGAGACATATCATCAACATCGAATTTAGAAGAATTGATTAATAAGGAATCAAAAAAAATAAAAGATGAAGTAAATAATTTTTATGCAGAAAAGAATGCAAATGGAATGGCAGTATTTGTTGGTTCTGAACTTGTAAGAATAGAAATTTTTAATAGAACAGATATTTATCAGGAATACTTTCCCAAAGTGATTAACAGCGTAATGTTAGACTCCCAAAATTATAAACAAGAAAATTTTATTATCGATAGAGATTTTGCATTTACAACTGTTGATGATTTTCTTTCTGATGTTGACAATCTAAAATATTTTGTCTTTCCATCGGTTGGAGTTGGTGAACAAAAAAGATATGAGCATAAAAATTTTACTGGTTTTACACTTAATTATTTAGAACATATGATTCATACTTCTTTTATTTCTAAAAATGTAAGTAAAAATCAACCTAAACATGATTCAGATTTACCATTCTAAACATAAATAATATTGAAAACTGGAGGTGTTATGTCATCAATTTTACCATTTACAAGAAATCAAAATAAAGAAATACAGAACACTCAAGTTACAGATTATTATACTCAAGGATTTCGTGATGCTGGTAAAGTTGGGGGGTCTGTATCTGCATTTAATATCAGCCTTGATAATTTTTATTCTGATTTACTTTTAAAATTAGATAATATGAAAGAAACAATTGAAGTAAAAAATGCTGAAATTGAAAAGCAAAAAGAAGTTGTTCTTGAAAAAATATCTATTCATTCAGAAGAGAAAACCAGACTTTTAGAAAAAGAATTACCCGAAGCAGAAGCTCATCTTAAAGAAGCAACAAATGCATTGAATGAATTCAAAAAAGATCCATCAAAATTTATTTCTCTTGAAAAAGATAATATGTTTTTATGGATTTATGGATTGCTGAGCGTATTCATTGCAATATTTCTCTATTTCTTCTATACATCCGTAGTTTACTCAGCAGTGTTCCGCGATATAAGCATAACCAAATATACTTTGTTCGATTCTATATTTTATCCTAAAGCTCTCGAAGAATCTTATAGGAAAGGTGTATCAGCATTTATGCTTGTAATTTTTTCTCCTTTTATATTTCTCGGACTTGGACTTGTAATTGAGTATGTAAAAAATAATCAAGCAAAATATTATAAGTATACTTGGGTTTCGGTTGCTATGTTTACATTTATTGTTGATGCTATTCTGGCTTACCACATTTCAGAAAGAATTTATAATTCTAAAGCAATAAATACTTTTGGAAACATAAAACCATTTACAGTTCGTGATGCATTAACAGATTTAAATTTCTGGATAATAATTGCTCTTGGGTTCTGTGTTTACATGCTCTTTGGAAAAATATTTTCTCTTTATAATGAACACAGGATGAATAAAAATAAATTTGAAAACATGGAAAAGTATTTAATTGATAAAAAAGCTGAGGCAGAATCAAAAGTAAATGAAATCAAAAGTAGAATATCCTCGCTCGAAACTTTAATTTACAATCTTAATATTGAAACAACCGAGATAACGAAGATTTATGATAAAGTTGGATTCAGCACTCATGAAATCAAAAAAATAATTACCGAGTATGCGCTTGGCTGGATTAACTATCTTAATAACGGAAATTATTCTGAAGACTATATTATGAAAATTGAAACTGCTCTTAATAATTTCTGTCAATTAAAGGGAATTCAATAATATGAAAAAGCTTTTAATCAAAAATTTCGGTTCTAAAATATCATTGCTGATTATTGTAATGCTATTTCAATTTTGTTCTAATGAAAAAGTAAATGAAGAAAAATCAAAAAATGAGAAATCGAGCAATTATAAAAATCTTAATGTGTCTATATTGATTGACCTTTCTGATAGAATATCATCTAAATTAAATCCAGAACAATATGAAAAAGATATTAATATAGTTTCGTATGTAGTGGATGCCTTCAAAAGTTATTTGAATAAAAAAGGTGTTGTTCAAAGTGAAGACAAAATAAAAACTATATTCTATCCTACACTCAATTATGAAATTTATCAAGAAATTGCAGATTCTCTTAATATTGATTTTGGAAAATATGAATTCAAACAGCGTAAAGAAATTTTTAACAGGATTTCACAGATTTATAAAAATAATCTTAAAAAACTTTATTCATTTGCAACAAAAGCCAGAAGTTACGAGGGTTCTGACCTTTTCAATTATTTCAAACATAGAGTGGTTGACGATTGTATTTCAAATGATTCAAATTACATTAATATTCTTATAATTCTTACAGATGGTTATATCTATCATCAAAACAGCCGGTATCGCAATGGCAATAGATTTAGCTATTTAGTGCCAAAAGCTGACCATGTTAAATATTTTCGTGCATTAGAAAATTGGGAAGAAATTTTTGATAAAGAAGATTATGGCTTAATTAAACTGAATAACGACCTTTCGAAGCTTTATATTATTGCAGCTGAGTTTAATCCTTCTGAAAATTCGCCTAAAGATTTTGATATACTCAAAAAATATTGGTCAAAATGGTTCGAAGAACAGAACATGAAACCAGAGCAATATAAAATTCTTAAAACCGACCTTAATACATTGAACCGAGATTTAATTTATGAATTTTTCAAAAATATTATTTCGAGGGAAGAATATGACAATTAATTCAATTCGAAATATTCTTTATTCAATTGCAAGATTGCTTGGAGATATAAATGCAATCCAAAAAGGTAAAATTGGTCAAAGAATTGTAAGGCGTACTACAGGAAGAATGACCGGTAAAATGCTGCAAAAAATTTTTAACTCTTTTTTGAAAAAATGAAGTTAATAATCTCTTATTGATTAGAAGATAATTTGTTTATGTAATCGGATTGGTTGATTAAGTTTTTAGTTTTGTTGTTTTGTTAAATATAAATCTGCAGGGCATACCAATAACATTTTCAAAATATTTCTATTCTTTATTGCACATTTATTACAAAATAAATTTACAAAGTTGAATTACTGTTCTTTTTGACATACCGAGTGCGGTTAAGATTGTGACTCGCTGAATTTCGAGGGCGTTCAGTTCAGAGTAACATCTTGCCGCACTTTTTCTTCTAATAAATAAAGGAGAGTTTAAGTTGGAAAGAAAAATCAAAATATTAAAAGCTCACAAATGCAGCGTTAAAGAATGCACAAATCTTGTTCAATACAAAGGTTCGTTTTGCAGCAATTGTATAGATAAAATTTGTGATGATAATTATTTTGTTATTTTTTGCCCTTTCTGCGGAACTGTACTTGATACAATTTCTTCAGAAGAATATGAAGGTTTTGGCACCAGCAAAATTAAATATCGTATTTGTGCCGATTGTTTCTCTCATTTTGAAATAATTCCAGGTGATGAAGAACCATGGGATGAATAATACATCATGAAAAATAATATTTACATATTTTCAAATTCTGTTTTAAGCAGAAAAGATAATTCATTCATTTTAAATTCTGTTAAAGATACTGAACCTTTTCACAAAATAGATATTTATGAAACAGAAAATGAAAATGTGATTTTGCCGCCGGGAAAAGATGAACTAATTGATAAACCAAAGCATATACCTGCTGAATCTGTAGAAGCTTTTTATTCTTTTGGTGAACTTAGATTTAACACACAATTTTTCAAAATAGCTAGTTATTATAACATTCCTGTTCATATTTTTAATTACTATGGAAACTATGTTGGCAGCTTTATTCCAGTGAATAATAACAGCTCTGGTTACATTCAGCTTTTACAATATGAAGCATATTTAACTTATAACAAGAGGCTTTATATCGCAAAAGCAATTTTAGAATCTGCTGTAAAAAATATTTTATTTAATCTGAAAAACTCATTATCAGATGATAACGAACTGCTCGAACAAATTGCCAATATCAATTCTATTCTTGAACAAATTCATTTTGCAGAAACTGTATCGGAACTTTTAGGTTATGAAGGAAATATTCGAACAATTTATTACACGGCTTGGCAAACTTTAATTAAAAAAAAACTGACTTTTATAAAAGAATAAAACAGCCGCCGGTAGGAATTGTTAATTCTCTTATTTCTTTTGGCAACTCAATTCTTTATGCAATAATTCTGACTGAAATATACAGAACAAAATTAAATCCATTTGTTGGCTTCATTCACGAAATTGGAGATGGCAAACATTCTCTTGTTTATGATTTATCAGAAATATTTAAACCAATAATTGTTGATAAAGTAATATTCCGTGTGCTGAATCTTAAAATTATTGATGATGACGATTTTACTATAACTGACGAGGGTTATTACTTAAAAGACAGCCCACGTAAAAAATTTGTTGAACAAATTGAAAATAGACTTTCAACAGTAATTCATCACAAAAGATTAAACAGAAGAATTTCTTATCGCTCATTAATTAGAATGGAGTGCTACAATTTAATCAATTATCTTGAAGGAAAATTGAAAAGTTATGAACCATACAGAGCCACTTAATAAAGTGTTTTACATAGCTGTTTATGACATAACACATCCAAAGAGATTGGCTAAAGCATTAAAAACTTTTAGAAAATATATGAACTGGGTTCAAAATTCAGCATTCGAGGGAGAACTAACTGCAAAGCAATTTCATGCATTAAAAGAAGAATTGCTTCAAATAATTAATAAAGAAAAAGATTCAATTATTTTTTACCATGCAGAAGAACAAAAACATATTGGCAAAAAAATTATTGGAATAGAAAAAAATGAAATAACTCAATATTACTAATCATCACAATAATTAACTATCAAAAATCATTGGGGAACTATGCAATTTGTAATTGCAACAGCATTGGAAAATAAACCTAAATACAACTCTTTCTGTTGGAGTAATAAATATCTATCAGACATTTTAGATTTTCTTCCATGCGATTACAATTCTTTATCTTCTATTCAAACTGGAATTTTATATTATTGTAAATCTCATCAAAAATTTAGCAATGCATTATTACTCAAAATAACAAATGTGGAAACAAAGCCTAATTTCTTAAGAATTTATTTCGAAATTGATAAGACACTCGAATTACAATCTTTCCTTATTAAAGATGCTCTCAAAAAATATATGAATCTAAACTCGATATTAGAATTGCCGTTCCTTTCTGTAGTTGATGAAATAAAATTTTTTGATATCCTTAATAACATAGAAATTTCATCTAAAATTAAAAAACTTGAAGAACAAAATAACTGGCAAGATATATATAGAATTTTCCAAACATTCGAACCCGTAGAAAAAAGTAGAATCTGGTATGATGCTGAACTTTTAAATGCATTTTCATTTTCAACTGCAAAGCTTTCAGAATGTTCTGAAAATCTTAAAAGAAAATTCTCAGATAAAAATCAAAGAGAACAATTTATTCAGGAAAAAAGAAAATTTAGAGAACTTACAATTAAATTAAGAAAAAGAGCAATTGAACTTGAGCCTCAAAATCCTACATTTTATTCTAATCTTGCTTACACTTATTACCAATCTGTAAATGAATTAACAACGCCTGGTTCAAGAAGAGATGGAAATATTTTTGATGAAGCTGAACTTGCCTTGAAATACTTAAACTTAGCATTGGAATTAAATCCAAACAGATTAACAGATTTATATCGTAAAGCAATGTTATACTCAGATATTTTAGGCACACACAAATTTTTTAAACAATTTGGTGAAGAACATACCGAAGAAAAATTTGTTGATTATACATCTGCATTAACAGAATCAATAAAATGTTTTCAAAAAATTGAATTGATATATGAATCATTTACTAATGAAGAAGAAATTCAAAAACAAAAAAAGATTTATATAAAATCACTTTATCACCTTGCACAAAAATTTCTTAAGCTGGCAAGAATTAAACACAACTATTTTATTCAAAAAAATAAAATTCCAGCAGAAGAAGCATTTGCAAATCTTTTGCAGGCAAACCAATACATTGACAAGTGCATTCAAAAAGATTACGGCAAGAAAAAAATAGAAACAGAAATAATCGAAATGGCAAATTGTGATAATTTTGTATGTGGTGTTTACAAATCATATTTGAAAGGGACAATTCAGCTTTCTCTTTATTCACTTAAAAAAGAAAAACAATATGCAATTGACTCACTTAAATTTTTTCAGCTTGCAATGGAAACTAATTTCCCTTTGGAACTGAGAAAACAAAATAAAATATTTATCTTAGAAAAAATTGCTTTATTGAACATATTACAGGAGAATTTTTCGGCTGCAATAAAAACACTCGAGCCAATTTATAAGAAAAATCAGAACCTGCCTCCGTATGCTGCATATACACTTGCTTTTGCCTATATTGAAAACAAGCAAATAAAAGAAGCCGAAGAAATAATAGAAAAATATATAATGCAGGCAAATGATTTGTTTAAGTATAAGTTTGAAAAATTAAGAGAAAAGATGCAGTTTAAGACCATTCCTGAAATATCTATTAGTGAAATAGCTGATCATCTCTATGATAATTCCACAGAAGAAAAAATTTAAAAACTGCGAAAATGAATCAAAAATGCAGGCTCGTCGGTGAACCTACGTACAAAAAAATAGACAGTTAAGAAAAAAATGACAAAAATTGCGAAAATGAGCTAAAAACGAAGGGTGAACCTCCCAGTATTTTTGGCAAAAATGAGGTTCACGGAAAAATTTTTTCTTAAGAATAAAAAAATATTTGATTTTGAAAAATAAATGCATATTTTTGTAGAGAAAATTGGCTGTTTGAATCGAATCCGCCATACTAACGAAAGCGGAAACGTAAGGCGGACAAGCCATAGTGGAATTTTAGCCGAAAAACTGATTAGCTCTCTGACTCTTAAACTTGTTTTTAATGATAATAGTTTACTTGATTATTAAACAAAATTGCGACCGAACGAAGTGAGGTCGTCCCGACAATCTTAAAATTTTATATAAAAATAGTCGGGAAATCGAACCATAGTGGAATTGAGACCCCTTTCTGAGTCCTGTCTATTATGGATTCAAGTTTGGTTTGAATCGAACCATAGTGGAATTGAGACCTGATATTTTTAAGTATATTTATAGCCCATTTGCGGCCGTTTGAATCGAACCATAGTGGAATTGAGACGAGAAGCCATCTATTGAAATTATATCTTCGATTTTGGTTTGAATCGAACCATAGTGGAATTGAGACTGGCAATGTCTAGCGGATCGATTGCTTCTGGATCGTGTTTGAATCGAACCATAGTGGAATTGAGACCTTGCAGCATTCCCAACCTTCTTCGCCTTTGTGAACAAGTTTGAATCGAATCCGCCAAACTAACGATATCAATTACGGGAGGCGAACAAGTTCGCCAAGCAAACGAAAAGAGATAACGTCAGGCGGACAAGTCCGCCATACTAACGAGAGCGGAAACGTAGGGCGGACAAGTCCGCCATACTTACGAAAGCAATTACGTAAGGCGGACAGGCCATAGTGGAATTGAGACCAATCCTCCGATAGGAATATTGTAGTAGACAAACCACGTTTGACTCTTTGAGTTATTAATTAAAATGTTTTTAGTAAGCGGTACTCGAGTGGAATTTATGCCAAAGGCAGGTTAATATTTTGATGACTAATAAAAATTCGATTGATTAATGTGTAATTATTGCGACCGAACGAAGTGAGGTCGTCCCGACAATCTTAAAAATTTTATATAAAATTAGTCGGGAAATCGAACCATATCCCGATAAATCGGGATCTCGTTCCGCTGATTAATGAAATTTTTTAGTAAGCGGAACTCGAGTGGAATTTCTGACAAAGGCGGATCAGCCTCAGGCTGAGAGACTCCGAGATGTTAAAAATATGTAGTGTTTTTAGAGATATTGTTTGAATCGAATCCGCCAAACTAACGAAAGCAATTACGTAAGGCGGACAGGCCATAGTGGAATTGAGACCAGTCCTCCAATAGGAATAATGTAGTAGACAGACCACGTGTGATTCTTTGAGTTATTAATTAAAATGTTTTTATAAGCAGAACTCGAGTAGAATTTCGGTCAAAGAAAGATTAGCCTTTTGATTACGAATCAATATTTGGTTTTGAGATTTATTTTATTGAAAAAGTTTATATGATTGATTAATGTGTAATTATTGCGACCGAACGAAGTGAGGTCGTCCCGACAATCTTAAAAATTTTATATAAAAATAGTCGGGAAATCGAACCATAGTGGAATTGAGACCAATCCTCCGATAGGAATAATGTAGTAGACAAACCACGTTTGACTCTTTGAGTTATTAATTAAAATGTTTTTAGTAAGCGGAACTCGAGTGGAATTTCCGACAAAGGCGGATCAGCCTCTGGCTGAGAGACTCCGAGATGTTAAAAATATGCAGTGTTTTTAGAGATATTGTTTGAATCGAATCCGCCAAACTAACGATATCAATTACGGGAGGCGGACAAGTTCGCCAAGCAAACGAAAAGAGATAACGTCAGGCGGACAAGTCCGCCATACTAACGAGAGCGGAAACGTAGG